>PLRS01000087.1 GCA_003164035.1 Bryobacterales bacterium
TGATGAAGGACTCCCCGGCATCGCGCTGAGCGTCGAGCGTGTTGAAAGACTGTTCGAGGCCCTCCTCCGTCGACTTCCGCGTGTAGATGGCACAGCGGGTGGAGGTAAGCCCTGCGGAGCCGTTCCCGTTTCCGTTCTCCTTCTGGCGTTTTTCAGGACGCACGCCGCACCTCCCTGTCCAACCCGAAAAACGCGAAGCCATTCCAGCGTGTGCCCGTGATCTCGGCGGCGATGGTGCTGAGTGATGTAAACCGGCGGCCCTCGTATTCGAAACCGTTGTCGAGGACCTTCACCACCAGAGTGCGGTCCTTGTACTTCTTCACGACCAGGCTCCCCGGCATGGGCAGCCGGGCATCCCGCGTTTGCACCACCGCTGTCATCACGGACTGCTCCAGCGGGATCGCGGTCTGCCGTCTCGACAGGTTCTCGGCAATGCGAACCCGCAGTTCCGCCCCGCGGGCGATCGCGAAGGCATATTGCCTGACGGACTCCGGCAGTCCGCCCTCCTTCGACGCCTGCAGGTGCCAGGCGATCTTCCGCCGCAGGTACTGGCAATTCGCAATTGGGTGCTTCGCGCCGAACATCTCCTGATGCGTGGCCTGCAACTGCGGCGCGCTGAGTCTCGGCAAATCCGATATCGCCGGCAGCTTCTTTTCTTTCCTCATTCCTGTGCTGACTCCTTTCTGTGGCCTCTCCGGCCTGTCAACGTCAGTACATGAGGGCTCGGTTCCCCTGTGTTATCAAGGCCTTCTGTTGACGGCAGCGCCGCCAGCCCCGTCCGGACGAGCCGGAGTTTGGCGTACCGCTGATACGCCGTGGCCAGCAGCGCTGCGATCTCGCTGGTAGCATCGTCAACTTCGTTTCTCTCGCCGAGTTGCATGCGCTCGTCTCCAATGGCGCGGCGCTGGCGAGGATGGTGTGGGTGAGGACGGAGAAGCGGCCGCCGACTGCTGGTTGTGGTGGCGTGAATCGATGTCCAGCACCCACAACGAGTCCCGCTTGGCGGCCTGCCCGCTGTCTGGTATTCCGGGGCGCGTCCGCGCCCCTGTCAACTAATACCCGCGCGAGGTTGAAGATTTTCAGAATTGTTCGTGCCGCAGGTGGATGGCCATCGGATGCGCACCTTACCGCCCACTGCCCTCGGCCGCGCCCCATTCAGTCACCGAATTCCAGCAGTGCAGTATCGCAGTCTCGGCGCCTCGGGACACGCTGCACTACGCACTTCAGCGCTGCTCGTTTCGAGGCAAACTGTAACGTTTAGCGAAGACGGTCGGACAGTCTTGGGGAAGGCCCCGTGCCGGACCTGCCCCGCAGCGGAAAAAGCACCTTATTCAGGCGGCATTTCGTCGGCACAGGTTGAGAGCAGAGAATCTGTGGGGAGTTGCCTCTTAAGGAGTGGCGTTTGAAGCATGAACTTGAGTTGGTCCGAAACATCAGCATTGTATGAGGAACGCGTGAAATTCTCGTTGCGCAACAACGCCAGTTCGTACCGCTTCCCCCGGGTCACAGCAGCAAGGTGGGCGGGGCCGGCAATAGCATGGCCGAGTCTCATAGCGGAAATGCCTTCGGCGCGCGTCGTTACGAGAAACTCCTCAATCGAGGAGGAAGCAACCGTGATCACAACATTCCAATCACCCCAACAGAAAAGGAGATTTAAGGGATCGAAGTCATTTGCCGTCGCCGTACTCGAGACGATTTCCGGAATCCGAAGTTCGTCCAAATTAAGCTCAAATCCACAGCCGGACCTTTCGGCTATGTTCCACATAGCACCCAGCAGACCATCAGAATTGTCACTGGCGGAAGTCACTAGATGCCGGCTTCGAAGTGTACTCATCTCGCGGTTCTGAGCGACTGGTTTGGCCAATCGGTCTCTGTCATCCGGCGCGAGAGTTAGAATACCGCAACTCCTTGCATTCAAGAACGCCGAAATAAAGAGCCCGCAATGACCGATGACAAAGACTGCGTCGCCCGGTGCACACTCGCGCCGATTCAGTGCGCTCTCTCCTGGCGGTAGAGTGCCGATGGCAGTGCCGTGGCATGCGAACCTTGGTGCTTGTCTTAAGTTCCCGCCGGCGTTCATCAGATTGAAGTAGTGACAAGCCGATGTCATGCCATCGAAGAACTCTCGTAGCGCGTCTACCTGGAAGGTATCAGGAGCTTCAACGGAGCTGGTGAACGCCAGCGGGGATGCACCGGCCGCAGCCACGTCGCTGGCATTAATCAACACCGAGTACCAACCCCATGCCCAGAAGTCCTCGACTCCCAACGAAAAAATGAGAGGCCGCGGAGCCGCATCAGTAGTAACCACGAACTGCCGGACTCCGGCGGGGATATCAAGGACGGCACAATCGTCGCCCAAGACTGAGCCTACGGTTGGCAGTACCAACTCGTTAAGCAATCTGAACTCGCCTAGGTCTCGCAGCGTACGACCTGGCTCTTTGTTTTTTCCCGGAACCGCGCCATGCGGAATGCTCACCGTGTGAGGACCTCCTTCGCAATCAGCGTCGCAAGTTCCAAGACTGTCAAGCGCGCAGCTATTTGATTGCGATAGTTCTTCAGATGCTTCAAGAGACCAAGCGCAACGAGAAAGAGGGGGACAATGTATTCGATGTTCCAATCGGTGTCAGGCGGGAACATCGATTGGGCCTCGCGCCGAAGGAGCGTGATCGCTTTCGCCATGGCCGACAGGTGCGAATTGACAAACGCTGGAGAAGACTGGTCATACTTCAGCCACGATGTGAACGCTGTCAAATCAAGAGAGCTAACGTCGGGTCTCAATAGCACGAACCGAAGGTTGCATTCCAGCAGAACAAAGTCTTTTGCAATATGACTGTCATTACTTGTCCAGCCAAAATCAATACTCTGAGGTACGCTGTTCTCGGAAAACACTATGTTCTTAGGGTGAAGATCGCCATGGATGGCGCCGCAGTATAGCCCGCAGCCGAGACTCTTCAACTGGTCAAGTACCCATAAAGGATTCTTGTAATGTGTGCCAAACTCCACCACGTTCGGCTCGCTTTCGCCCGCCCAGACGCCGGCCCAGTCCTTTCCCCAGGAATTGTCGAAATCCCGCAAATACCATTTGTACTCTTGCACCAATTGTCGGCTCTCCCTTTTCGCTGTGCCTCCCCGTCGATGGAGCGGAGTGAGGAGCCGATAGATGCGTTCTATCGTCGTGAAGACCTCGTCGCCGTTCGACGAGTCAACTGGCAGATCGCCCATAAGTCCCCAGAGGTCCCTTACCCGTAGGTTGAGGCGCGTGCTGTCGGCACCGCGCACTGACTGGAGAGTCCATTCACCCGATGCAAATGGCGACCAGAGCAATCGGAAACCGTGTGATTCATGTAGCCATAACGGTATGGCGAACGACTCGCGATGATAACCCACGAAGGGCCGAAGGAGGCGCGCGTTCGAGTTTTCAATGCAAAGGACATCCTGGTCAGGGGTCGCGGAGCGGCCAATTTTCAGCACCATTGCTCGCGAAGGATGAATGGGGGATTCGGCGGATCCGTCGATGAAATAACCGATCATCACGTGGCTCCCGCTGAACCCCGGACTTCCGCCCAAGCGACTGAGGGGCACCAGAACCAGGCGGGGGTGAGGTTTGGTGTCCTTGATCATGTATGCCGGCCAAACGGCCTCGCACAGGGCTGCAGGCTCTTCACCGCGATCGGGCTTCATCTCAGATAGAAGTGCCATCGCGGCGTGACGAATAGCCAGGAGCGCAGCTGGGTCAATTATGTCGTGCTCGATTTCAAGCTCAGGGACGCCGGCAACAGGAAACGCCATTTCTGTCACTTCGGTTCACCATGTTGTCTTGTGAGGCCATGATCTGGCTTTCGGCCAATGATCTGGTTGAACTCTTCGTACAGAAGTGTGCCCGTTGGCGACGGCAGCCCTTCATAAATGCTCCTTTGAAGATCCAGGCGCAGATTGGTCGGTGAGCGTCTGGTGGTTGTCGCTAGGGCGAGGTGACAAATCGGCATACCCACCTGCAAAACGAGTGGCGCAGGATTATGTGACGAAAGTTCCAGTGTAATCCGTGTCGCACAGCCGCGGCCGAACGTCGGGCTGACGATGGCAGCGTCAAGGTGAATTGACAATCCGATTCTTGCAAGGTGTGACAACCCTGATAGGAAGCCAACCAAATCTTCGGGAAGGGCGACGGACTCTAGGGTCGTAGCCAACACAAAAACATTCGGTTCTAAGACGAATGTTTCTGTGGCTTCGATGAAGGTAAGGCGATCATGTCCTGCCTTTTCCGACCAAATACGAATCGGCTCACTTCCCGGCCCGAGCACTCCAAAACGAGGCCCCAGACGGAGGACGTAGCTTGCCGGTTTCAGCAACCGTGGGTCGAACGGATCACATAGGACAAGGCCCGCAGCCACCCTCTCCGCGATGTCATCAGCTGAGAGGAACATTGTTGGCACCAAAGATCGATAGGGTCTCTAGCAATTTGGCTTCGGGCTCATGGTAGGACCGCCAATCCCATTCCTCGCACAATCCAAATCGCGCTGCCAGCCGCTTTCGGACATATTGCGAGGCGAACAGGTTGGGAGACGAGGAGAACGGATCGGCAAGCGCCACTGAGCCCCATGTATCCTGGCACACAATATATGCCGGGAGGTCTGCGGCGGCATCTAGGGCTTCGTCAAGTGAAGAGACCGGTTTCGCAGCATCTGCCAGCAGTTCCCCAAAGTGGAGATGTTCCGGCAACGGGATGAGGTGGAAGTGCGCATGGTAGATGCCACAGCCACTTCCGGAGCCTTGCCGAGCGCCGTGCTCAACGGTCAGCGGAAACCCGAAACTCCGAACCCTCTCTTTCATCAAGTTAACGAGGTCCAACAGATCCTGCCGCTCATCCGGTCGCAATTGGGCCACAGTCTCGCAATGGAAGTCGGGCAGGATGAGTAGACTGCCCACGAACAGCTGACCAAGCGTGGGCATTGCTACAATTCTGTTCCTCCGAGCAACAATTCTGTCGTGTTTTGCGCCGTAGATGGAATGAAACCTGGTGTCAGGCGCACCGTCCAGTTCGAGGCAAAACTCGCACGTGCTCTCGATTGCCCCTGGAGCCACGGATTGGTGCACTTGGACGACTGGCGAATAGGCAGTCTCTTTCATATCCATATATTCTCACGGTATTCGGGCGCCAACCGGAGCAGTGGGATGCCACGACAACACACGAGCTTTTCAGCCGATCTCCAGCGGGCCGTGCAGTCCTGGCTGCCACTGGGAATGCGAGACGCGTCCAATGGTACCCGGTGTCTGCTGGGCCCATTATCGTCGTCAATGCCGGTCCGGCGAAGCGGCAACCTCTTTTGGCCCGCCGACCTCGGACGTAGGACGGCCTGCTGCCCCTCCGATCCCAGCCCTGACACGAATTGGTTTGCGCGACCGATCACCGCCACAGCTCCGGCTCGCCGGCCTGTAAACGATACTCTAGAAAGGCCTTCATTGCCGCCGAGGACTGCGACAACTCGCGCATTTTGTACGCTAAACCAAGGTTTGCGTTTTCAACAATCTCGGCATAGGTCAGGCCCTGGCTCCGCCCTGCCGAATCCTCCGGTATGAACACGGTGTCCCAATAGAACTGGCGGCCACCACGGGGCCGGTCCGCTATCTTGCCCGCGCGCTCACCCACAAAAGTCTGGACCTGCTTGCCGTCGCAGTAGGCAACGACCGCACGCGCGATAGCGCTCCTTCCGGCGGATCTCGTCTCTTCTACAAAGCCATCTCGGAGCGTGTCCCACATTGGCTTCGTCAGGCCGCCTGGGTAGGACCTGTCAGCATATTCCGAGAAAACCAGCCCAGCGTGCTCAACGATACACGGAACTTTGAGCTGGCTGTACGCGGAGACCACTTCTGCGGAAACCATCACGGCGAGGTCCACATTGAGAATCTCCTGGATCGGCACAGGTCGAATGTCGAACTCGAAGACGTCATTGATTCTTCTTCCATCAGAGAGGGTGCACTCTCGAAGGAAAGCGTCGTTTTCTTCCTTCTTAAACTTACTGCTCGTCACGTAAACGACTCTGATTCTATTATTTGTAGCCATCATCAACTCCGGATGTCGTTAAGTATCTCTGCAACCGCATGGGTGCGTCCTCTACCGTCTATAGGTATTACCTCAATGTTGCGCTCCTGAAATAGACGCCGCTCGAAGTGCGATGGATCCTGGACAACGATGTAGGCTCGGCGCCCAGTGTTCGTGTTCGGGAGGTTGGCAAATCGCTCTTTCACCTGCCGAAACAGGTACGCAACGTTCGGATCGCGGAAGCTGTAACCAAGGAACAGTATGGATCGATTCAATAAATCGCTCCACAGTCTAAGATCCATGGCCTCCTTAAATTCCATTCGGCGTTCGTAGTCTGACTCTGTCAATACCATCCGGTCCGGATGGTTCCAATCTCCGTGGAACTTGATGATTTCCGTGGTATCCGGCTGCGGTCGCATGTGCTCCTCAATGGCCACGGCCTTGTGCTTCCTTCCGTTCAGGTCAAAGCTTCTCTCGATAAAGTCATCGAAGTTAGTAGTGTAAATAATGCTACATGCCCGCATCTGGACCAGTTCATTGTGAATTGATGAGTTACGGATTGCCTCATCCGGCGGCTTCATGTTCAACAGGAGCCAATTTGTTAGTCTTGTATGACCACTGAACTTGAGTTTGAAATACTCGAGGATTTGAAGATCCGTGCCTCTGGCTCTGATCAAATCGGCTTTCTGGAATCCTAGCTCAAAAGCCGCCCGGTCCACGAGTTCTGCCCATGCTGGCCCACGCTCCTTTTGGTCAACGCCCCATTCGACGGATGCAGAAACTCCAGCGCCCACGAAGGGCAGTAGCCGCCCATCTCTATAAAGTGTTCGTAGTTCGAGTGGTGCGGTCATAGCGAAACCTTCCGAGCCAGAATACGAGTCATCGAATGCGTGTGCTCCAGGTTGTTGTGTGGGTGGCGTTCGGTTAGATCCAAATCTGATTCTTTTAGTATTTCCCACGAGGCGTACGCGGCTACGTAGTCGGCATGTGAAAGAAGAGTCGGTGAAAAGCCCGGATGCGCCTGAAGCTCCTGGCGACGGTCGTTGAACGTGCAAATCACGTTATAGCCGGAAGGTCGCGTGGCGTTTTGCAGGCGAGTAATGACATCGCGAAGTTCAGCGGCGGATGGCAGACAGTGAAGGAGTCCGTATGCGATCACCACATCATAGTGTCTCTGGGGTAGGCCAGAATCCCGAATATCTCCGACTCTCCACCGGATACCGACCTGATCCGCAAAGTGCCTCCGCCCATTCTGGATCGCGAGAACAGAAACGTCGAACGCATCAACGACGGCCCCACCGGCAGCCAGGAAAGCCGCGTTCTTGCCTTCTCCGCAACCGGCATCCAGAACGGCGAACCCACGAACTGATCCAACGTGATTGCACAGCACTTTTACGAGGCTCCCGGGCTCAGTACCCCAAAAGCATGGACAGTCTCGGTAGCCGTCGTCATAACCGCCGCTCATCTTCCAGGAACCTCCGATGTCCCAAGCTCATCCATCAATGCCTTAATTGTCTCGCGATATTGGGGGCGCCCAGTCCAGTTGTAGAGAACCGCGTCGGCGCTCGATATCAGGCTTTCTACCTCGCCTTCCACCTCGGCACTGCGGGTCGCAAGAAAATCACTCATCGATGCCCCTTGAGCAATCCGGCTTGCATAGAAGGAATAGGCTTGGTCCGCTGGCGTATGGACGAAGATGATGCCGATTCTCCTGTCGCCCGCCAAGCTCTTGAGGCGGTCGAGAGTCGCCCGTTGGCGGAGACCATCGATGAGGATTCTTGGCCCGTTGTGATCCCGCGCGATTTCCAGGAGTCGCCGAGCGAGGCTTTCGGGACCTGAGGCAGTACTGATGAACTTCCATGCCTCCTCCTGGAATTCATGGCGCGGGGTTTTCGGAACTGGCGGAACGCCCAAAAGTTGCGCCACAACTTCACCCGTATTGATCTCTACATAGCCAAATTCCTCCTTAAGTACCTCGGTGGCAAGGGTCTTGCCACTTCCGACTGGTCCGATGACCAGAAGGATATGAGGTGGCTTGAGAGGCGACCGCCGGAGGAGCCGATAGGCGGGTCGGACGTGGACCAACGGAGGGGCGAATTCCCGAAGACACAGCTGGGACCAGTACTCAAAGTTCCACAACCAGACCCATCCCGACTCTCGTGCCGATATCCACCGTAATTGCGTGATGGCCTTCTCTCCGCGCTCTGGCTGATTCCAACTCGGGTCCTGACTCACCTCGTACCGCATGACGAAAGCCAGATGCCGGCGTCCAACGTCGGAAGAATCGTCATTGATGATTCCGACGATCTCGATGCCCTCATGCTGTTTGATCCGCTGGATGTCCGCCTTCGGAAGGCGCAGTTCTTCCATCAGTTCACGTGCGGCGCATTCGTAAATCCCCATCGTTTCTTCGTTAAAGAGATCTAGATCTGTTTCGACAACATGGCCGCCAAAACCAATACAGGAAGCGCCTTGAAGGAACTTGTCCACCCTGTTGTAAGTGCCTCTGCGGTAGGCGAGGAGAGCGTCACCGCGGCTGACAAGAACATAAGTGAGAATCTGCGTGAAGTTATTGTCCTGCTCCACATCAAAGCGAGGGATGTAATGGGGCCTTAGACGGGTGAAAATACTTCTAGCCGTTCTTTTCCATGTCGTCTGAACTCCCTGCCACGTCGTTATGGAATCCAGTTCGGATGTACGATAGACGAGCACCTTCTCCCTGCTTCTTGGAGGCCGAATGGGTTTGGCGTCGAACGGTGTCTCACCGCCGTTGAGGAGTGCTCTCAGGTAGAAGTGTCCGGGCGCCGTGCGCACAAACGGCGATGCCTCGCCAAATCGACGAACATGCACGCTGAGCTTAGATTTCATGGTCTGGTATGGCGTCTTGCCGGCAACGTTGTCTGAAAACAGTTGACGCTTCTGCCCCAGGTCCACCAGATCGCGGGGAGACATTGGCTTTCTCTCTGTCTCCATCAGGCACTTGGCCACGATGAGGAATTCACTTTTCATGAACTCGTCCTCGATCATGGCGCTTGGCCTTATCTCCTTCTCTCGGAGGGAAGACGAACAGGTACTCGTCAACGGATCGGCGGTGCGTAACATCAGGACACAGACGGCTAGATCGCGCTACTGCGATGTGCTGCGGAGGCGCGAACAAATCGAGGACTTCCCTGTGGTATGCGTTACTCACAATGACGAGCGCGCCGCGTCCTGCTGCTGAATGACAGCTGCGCGAAAGCCGTTTCTGATCCTCCCAAGAGAAATTCCTCTCGTTATAACGGATAAAGCCGTTGTTGTTATGCGCCACTGTGTACGTCGGATCGCAATACACCAAGTCGCCTTTCCTTGCGTCGGAGAGGGCCACTTCGAAGTCCACGGTAAGCAACTTGGCGCCGCGCAGAGCCCGTGCCGACGATGTGATGAGATCGTACTGCCAAAGAGGGGCCGTGGTGCGCTCCCCTCCTCCGAAGGGTACATTGAACTCGCCCAGCTTATTGAGCCGATACATGCCGCCAAAAGCTGTTCGATTCAGATAGAGAAACCGGACTGCTCTTTGGAGTGGCGATTTAGGACAACATTCCCGAAGGCCGTCGTAAGTCACCTGGTTTATGGGTAGAGGCCGGAGTTGTTCGAGCAATGTGGATGCCCTGTTTTTGACTTGGCGGTACGTGTTGATCAGGTCGGAGTTGATGTCCGACAGCACCGACCGCTTTGGCCGGAGAGCAAAAAACAACGCGCCGCCGCCCAGAAATGGCTCCCGGTAGGTGACATACTCGTGTTCCTCAATGATCTTGAGCAGCTCTGGAACTAGCCAACGCTTTCCACCTGGCCACTTCAAGAACGGCTGAACAGACGGAGAGTGGGCACCCTGCTGCCGGGTCGGTCTCCGTCCGTCGTTGAGCACGCGCTTCACCGTTGAGTATCCACTCGTTGTACCGTTGGACTCTCGTCCGCCGTCATCAGCTTTCCTCGAAGCCCGAACTTTCGAATTTTAGCGTCCTGCAATTCTCCGTGACGGTGCGGACCACGTTGTCCGGCGCGCCGGAGGGGATTTCGACCTCGATCTCCACTGTGATGGTCACCTTGGCGTCCAGCAGCCCAGCGAGGTGCTGTACCACGGAACTGGCGATCACGTCGACGTCGCGGGAGAGGCGGGTGGCGTCGATCTTGGCCGACCCGTGGAAGCGGCGCAGCACCGGCGCTTTCGGCTTCGCTTCACCAACGCCGGCCCCCTTGCCCGCCCCTGCTCCTGTTCCAGCGGTACCGCTGCCCGTTGTGCCGGCCCCGGCGCCAGGACTTTCACCAGCGCCGGAACCTGTCCCTGTCGACGGTGGTGGTGCGGAGTCCTTCTCGATCTGGGCGGCGGCAACGTCAGGCTTTACCACCACGCTGTTAGCGGTCATCTGAACAGTCGGCCGGCGCCCGGCCTCAAGGCCGCGGTAGCGGTCGGCGGTGGCGTCGTAGTAGTCCGCGTAGGCGAAGGTGTCTTGCGACCAGGTGAGCCGGCCTACGCCATCCTGGATCGCGTCCAGAATCACCTGGGCGTTCTTGACGCGCGGCAGATAGAGGTACTTGGCGAAGTCATCCACCAACAGCTTCACGCCGACGTGGTTCCCGCGCCACAGCGGCACCTGGTCGATTTCGAACCGCAGCACCGCGCCGGCCATACCGGTGATCAGCAGCCCGTCGTTCTTCAGCTTCTTCGAGGCGCGCTCCGCCAGCCACTCCTGCCCCTGAAGCCGGAACTCCTGCCATTCGACCGCGGGGAATGCCTGGCCAGCCTCCGGCCGCTTCTGCCCAGCCACCAGCAGCCAGACATACGTCTCCGGAATTCTCCCCTTCACTGCCTGATCGGAACTCGTCAACCGCTGCTCCACCTGATTGGCCTGGAATGGCGTTAGGTTCAGAGCGACCTTTTCCTTCTCGATGGACTGCCAGGCGAGGTAAGAGCGGACTGCCTTGTCGAGGTCCACCAATCGGGTTTTGTCGGCTGCCAGGAAGACCAACATGTTGCCGCAGTTCCGGCCCGCCGAACCTCGATTGAGGATTTCAGCCGCCGATTGCCGGCCCGCACTCGAATCCGTCTTTGCGCTGTGCGGATAGTCCGGACTCAGGATGACCAATTTCGCCTCGGGCTCATCCACTACATCACTGGAACCAGCCGGGCACGAATGAACCTTGGAGAAGTCCCCACGGTGCTTCGCCTCTTCCGCCAGCCGGCGCCGGATCTCCTCCGTCACGTCCTCCGGGTGATACCGTTCGGCGCGTTCCTCGGCCAGCCGGTTCACGCTGGGCTGCGTGGCGTACCAGTAGCGGCTCCCATCCACGTAGAGGTACGTGGCCTGGTCGGCCAGCTTCCGCAACGCATCTCCAAAGGTCCCGGATGTCTCGCCTGGTTGGACGCAGCCCAGCTTGATCTGGCGGTCTTCCAGGCCTTTCTTCGTGGCGTCCTGAGTCGGGGCGGAACCAAGATACAGCGTGCGCGCCACCCGGCGCGCCGCGGAATACCGTCCGAGCATCGGGTTCTCGCGGTCAATTCTCAGGGGCAGCGAGTTCGGCCCGTCGATATCCTTCTCGATGATCGGGTCCCAGACCGGCGGCAGGTAGCGCGTCAACTCGCTCTGGACGGCGGGTGCGTCCACCGGCACGCTTGCCGGCAGGATCATGAGCCCCTTGTCCTCGCGCTCCCATAGCGCATGAATCACCGCCGACATCAGGCGCAACACGCCGCGAGTGCGCTGGAACTTATCGAGAGTCGACCAGTCGTTGTACAGCCGGTCGAACAGTTCCGGGTGGATCGGATACGCCGCCTTCATCCGGCGTTCATACTCGGCCTTCCCTGCCTCGGAAGGGAACTCCTGCGCGAACTTGCGATACTCGTCCGCGAACGCCTTCACCACCGCATCCCGCGCGGTGAACAATTCAGGGTCGGTGATCGGCTGGAACAGGCGCCGCCGGACGATCTCGAAGCCTTCCTCAGCGCTCGCCGGTCGCCATGACGTCTCAACTCGTTCGATGACGTTCTTCAGGCGCTCCAGTGCGGCCATGCCGCCCTCGCCGCCGATCTCGTTCTGTGATGCCGGGATGCTCACCACCAGCAGGGTCTTGTCGGCCAGCTTCGCCGACTCACTCAGCGTCTGCGCGAAGGTAAAGTGCGCGTCAAAATCACCGGCGGGCAGGTCCGACTTGTTGTAGAGTTGCCGCGCATAGGCAACCCATTCATCGATCAAGATCAGGCACGGCGAATACTTATTGAAGAGCAGGCGCAGCGAGTCGCCGGGGCTGACGGCCTTCTCATCCGCGCTGCGCACCATCGCATAGCCCTCTTTGCCACCCAGTTGCCACGCCAGTTCGCCCCACAGCGTGCGGACCACCGTACCGTCAGGCTTCGTATGAATATCTGCCGGAGACATCCGGTTGCCGACGAGAACGGCGCGCCGGACCTTGGGCGGCTGAGAAACGCCAGCCATCTGCGTCACCGTCTCCAGGCCCGGCAGTTGTCCTGCAGGTACGCCGGCAAACAGATGCCACAGCGCCAGCATCGAGTGCGTTTTGCCGCCGCCGAAGTTGGTCTGCAACTCCACCACCGGGTCGCCGCCATTTCCGGCAAGCCGCTGGAGCGCATTGGCGAGCAGCTTCTGCAAGCCTTCCGTGATGAACGTTCGGCGGAAAAACTCGATGGGGTCCTTGTACTCGTCTGAGCCCTCACGCAGATAGACCTGCCAGAGATCGGCGGCGAACTCGGCCTGCTGGTAGCGGCCGGAGGCCACATCCGGGTGTGGCGTCACGATCTCACGCCACGGACGGAGACCTGTCGCGGGCTTGCCTTCCACCGCGATGCTCGATTCCTTCCGCTTCTGAGTCCTGAGTTGTTCCTCGAACTTGACGCGCAGGATCTCGGCCTTCATCTGTTCCACCGCCTCGACCTGTTCCGCCGAGACCGCCGCCAGCAATCGCGAAATGCTGTCGATGGCGCGGTAGGCGTCGTCCGTCGAGAAGGCCTTCTGGTGGGCCCACTTGTTCCGCACGTCGCGGAGTTCAAACGCCAGGTTCCGCTCCGAAGGGCCGAGGATCTTCTTGAAGCAATCGTTCCACAGGTCACACATCACCTGGAGGATGGCCTGACTATCCCAATTCAGCCCTTTGCCGTCCTTGCCAGGCTGCTGCCAGTCAGGAAAACTCGGCTTGGCCGTTTCCAACCACCGGTCCTTATATGTCGCCCTCAACTCGCGCTCCACGTAGGGGCGCAATCCATCCTTCAGGATGTCCAGAGCCTTGCCGACTCGTTCGCTATTCGTGATGGCCATGGTATTTCGACTGTCTCCTACCTCAGCTCAAATGCTTCCGACGCCATGGATGGCCACGCGACCACGAGGCTGTTGTAATAGCCCGCCTCTTCCGCCCAGCCCTTGCGCTCACAGAGCGTGTAGAGCCGGTAGGCGAGATCTCGGGCGATCTCGGCCATACCGCCGATCTTCGCTTTCAGATTCGCTGTTTCCTTCTCGCCCTTCTGGTCGAGGCGCCGGATCAAGTGTTGGGTGACTTCCCAAACCGTGAGACGGTCAATTGCAGATGGGTCCCAGTCTTCAGGAAGCTCCTCCCGGCGCAGGAGCCGGACCTTGCCGGCGCGGGAGTGGAGAATGCCCGCTTCCGCGAGGTGCGAGATGCTGAGCGCCTTCGCGGTAGCCAGCACTTCGGCCTCTCCGTACAGGCCCTCGCCGAACTCGTGCTGCTCGAACCAGGCGAGCGCCCATCGCGTGTCGGGGTCGAACTCGCTCTCCAATTCGGAGAGCACCTCGTCGAGGCCCTGATTGATTAGCGCCAGTGCAGTCCGCACTCGCATCGGCGATCCGTCTGTTTCGAGAACCTTCTTATACCGCGAAAAGACCGCCATTCCTGGCCCGATTGCTGCCTGCGCGAGATCAACGGGCGCAATGTTGCCTTTCTGAAGGTTGCGCAATGCGCGCGGAAGCTCCTTCTTGAGCGAGGAGAGAAAGTCCTTGCGGGTGGTGATCGGCGCAGCCTCTGAACGTGGATGGCAGACAAGAATTATCGAGGAAGCTAGCGCATTGGTCCCCCTACTGATATTTCTGGTCTGCAATTCGCTGCGCATTGGCCACGTCCCGGTCACGTGGAACTCGGCTCTAAGCAGGCCCTCCAGCATCGTCTCCCAACCAGTTGATGCCAGTGATTGGGTACCGTCCTCTCCGTCTCGGTCAGATTCGGATTGCTTAAAGGCATAGAAGATTGTAAGCGGATAGTCCTGATGCTGGGCTTGACGCATTCGGACAAAGGCCTTGGCGAAGCCCTCCTGGAAAAACTCCTGCGCCTGCTCCTTGCTCCCGCCGAATCTGTAAGGAGTGGCGACCAGTTCCTGTTTCTTAGGAACGAGAAGAGTGCTGCAGATATCAGGGAAGGCCGTTCCGATGCTCCGTCGTAACCAGACATAGAAGAAATCGGAAAGGTCCGCGTAGCCAATGTTGTCGTAGTAGGGTGGGTCGGTCGAAAACACCATGCGCGGGCCGTCCATTGGGATTGACGTCGCATCCAGTTGCCGTACTACTCCGGGCGTCGGTGAGCTCAACACTTCGAGCGCCTCACATAGCGATTCGACACAACCAAATAAATCACCGCTGGCACCGGCAAACGGGTTGGTCTCACCGTAGTCCCATACCATGGGGAGCGCCTGCCGCCCGAAGGTGCCGCGCATTCGATCCATGTTGGGCTCCCAGGCGCAAAGGGATGTATTGCGGTCCGACGTCTTGTCAACGGCGAACGCCAAGTACATTGCGATTGCGTCTGCGCGGCCTGGGATGGCACCATCAGCGACTGCCTGTTCACGGGCTTCTGTGACGAGGTTACTGAAGGTTGTCATCGCCACCAGCTGCCGAGGCGTAAACAGATCGCGGAAGCGACGGAGTCCGTATGGAATGCACCAAAAGTTGCGTGGATCGTTGGCAAGTTCTTGTTCAGGACCGGTATCTGGTTTAGCTCCCTCTGCCGTGGAGAGCTGTTCTCGTGAAGGCGAAACATAGACTCGGCCGCTGCGCCCCTCGGCTACCACTGCCATTAGCTGCTGACCCATGCGACCGGCAGATCCTTCCGTTTTGATGTGTTGCTCAGGAGCAACTTGCTGGCAGATCAAGCACCTGAATTTCGCCCCCCGGCCAGCTTTCGGAGGAACAGGCGGCTCGCCCGAGCCACTCTTCACTTCGAATGTTATTGTCTTGGCCGAATGGTCGATGGCTGGCTCGATCCACGCCTTCCTATCCGGTCTGGCAGAAAGCACAAAGGAGCGCACAAGTGGCATCCGAGCGCCGCACGCTGGATTTGGACAGAGGACTGTGCGGGTCCATAGCCAAGCGATGACTGTGGCTCTACCGCCACCCTGTTCCTTCGGCAGCGTTACATCGGGATAAAGGTGTCCGATTCGCTCGAACGCGCGGTCGCGCATCCACTGGCCGTAATAGCGAACATCATCGGCTAATCCGCGGGCACCGGCCCACATGCCCCTCCCGGTCATCTTCCTCTTTGCGGCGGGATTCACGGGCGGCTCACCGGCGAACTTGGGCGGGATCTCGATGAGAGCCTTCGTGATGAGGACCGCGACCGGGTTCAGGTCGCTGCCGTGTGCCTCTAGCCCAAGTCTTTGCGCTTCGAGCGGAATTGACCCGCCACCGCAGAAGGGATCGTAAATTGGAGGCGGGTGACCGCCAGTGGACTTCATGATCTCGACGTGGGCAGCTTTCAAGACCGTCGGGTTGTTCGAGTTGTCCCACTTCACCAACTCTTCCATCAACCGAAAAAGCCGTTGCCGCTCCTTGTCCTGGTCGGCCTCGGTCGGAAACTGCTCGGGGAGACTCGACGGGTCATCGACCAGCGAAGCAAACAAGACCGCCCTGCACGCCGCCAGGGGCCGCCGCGCCCACCAGAGATGCAACGTCGACGGGTGTCCATGCCGGATCGATTTTTCCCGCGCCGACTCCTTATTGATCGCCTCCAGCGGCAACGCGACTTCGATCAGTTTCTTCTTCATGTCTCTTCGGTTCACTTCCACGCGTTCCGCACGGCATTGTTCACCAGTCGGCGAATGTCGGACGTTTCCACGCCCATCGGCGCCAGCAGCACCCAGGCCTTCGCAATGATCGCGATCATTCTCTTCTCTTCCTCAGACCATGAGGGTGTCCCTCTTGCGCGCGCTTCAACAACCACCGCTTCGAGATCTGACTGCTTGACGAACAGCGGCTTCAGGATTCTGGCAGCCTCGGCAATCGAGATATTATCGTCGATGACCGGCGACGCTTGAAAACGCTCGCGGCTCGGCTCGGCGGGCAGAGGAGGCTCGATCGGAACCAACGAGCACGACTCCGAATATCGATTCGCGTGTAGTCTGCCGGCCTCGACCCGCAGGTGAATCGGGTCTCCAGCGGGCATCCGCTTTGCCAGCATTCGCACCCAAGTTCCGCGCACATATATTGGGAGCGGCCAAGAGCCGTTGGCCGGCACCTCCGCCACGGTACCTTCAACCTCAATAACCAGGCGGGCATCCTCAAATCTCAGCCTCGCCCCACCGCGGCGATTGCCGATCGCACGGGCGACGGTCTTCACCGCCAGCACCATTTCGGCGCGGGAGACTTCCAGTAGGCACTCCGGATTGGATTGTGTCGTCATGCCCGCAGTCAGTTTCTTCTAAACAATTTCATGCCCGCGACCCTTTCAAACTCGGCGCAAATCAGTTTCAGCCTCTGTTGCCGGAACTTCTTGAAACCCTTCACCACGCCGACTTCCCAGACTCCGCTATCTTCGCCGACTGGGATCAGGTGGCTTTTCATCACACGCTTGAATTGCGCACGGCCGCCTCCGAAGTAGTCCGGCAGGTAGTTGCGGGGGACGCGCATCCCAATGGGTCCGTGGTCTCTGGCGACGAGAAAACAGATGTTGCAGAGGCTATTGTAGACACGAGCAGGCAGGTGTGCCGCCAGTTGCGCCCGCGGGAAGATATGATGCCTCTGCTTTTGATCCGGGTAACCGATCGCCTTTCCTTCCTGGAAGACTGGTTCGCCGTTATCCAAGAATCGGGGCTTGAGGTGAGCCAGGAGGCAGAAGAAGGTGCGCGTCCGTGCCGAGCCCGCCTGATATTCTTCGGCCTGAATATCGACGACTGGATCCAGAAGTTCGTCCAGCTTGAAGAACTTTCTCTTCCCGCTTGCGATCGCCTCAAATAACGTAGCATCCGAGGCAAGATGGCGGTGGTAGCCGGCGCCGCTGTACCGCTTGGCCAAGCCCGTTGCCCAGAACCACTTGCGGATCTCAGCCGCTTGCCGGGCATTGGGCATGCCGGGATGGTGAAAAAAGAAGACAGAGAGCGTGGCCAGCATGTTCAACGAGGGCAGGTAGGACTCATCGTAGACAGGAAACCGATTTTGCAGATAGTTGAACGCGGAGAAGAAGGCTTTCTTGTAGCGGCTCCACTGATTGGTGAACTCCTTGCGACCTGCCTCGCTGCTCTCTATCCGTTTCGACCAGCGCCGCGCCATGGCCTCCAGTTTCGGCGGATCGCCTTCCGGCCCTGGCGGTTCCGTGACTAGGCCGAACCCCATCAGGATTGGATCAATTGTCTTCAGCTGGAAGTCCATTTCGCGAATCTCATGGCGGATCTGCTCCGCCATGACTCGGACATCGATTCGACCCATCAGGGCAACCGCGCGATCCGCGGAGGTGATCTTCATCCCCTGGGAATTGAGCCGCATGAACACTTCGGCAATTTCGTCGATTGTCGCCGAATCAACCGTAACAACCGGGATCGGGTAGTTCAGAAACCGATTCCTGCAATCCTCTGCCAGTTTCAAGAACCACTGGGCCTGGCTGGGCATCTTTTTCCTCCAGTGGGGATCCAGAATGTGGCTGAGCGGTACGTATTCCTTGTCGATAGGCTTCCTATGGACGATCCGGCGCGTGTCCCCGGTTTCCGCATCGGGCTTGACAACGAAGCAGATCCGGCCAAAGTCAATCTCCCGCCCGGCGTCATTCTCCCTTCTTTCGGCCTTGAACGCCTGATAGATCACGGAGAGCCGTTGCTGTCCGTCGATTACGAATAAGATGGTCTTGTTCTTGGGATTGAAGGGTGGCAGGACACCGGTCGACTGCTGGATCAGGTTTGCCGACTTGTGGTCCATCGCCCAGAGGAACAGGGAGCCGATTGGCATCTGGTAATAGATGCTATCGAGCAGTTTGGCTGCGCGCCCGGCATCCCAGACAAAGTTGCGTTGCAGTTTCGGAATCGCGAACTTGTGATCGTGCAGGAGAGGATCGCGGAGGACGCCGATCTTATGAGTCTTTAGGATGGGCGCCTTCATTGGCTAGACCTCGTCAGTTGGTCATTGTGACCTTCGGCTGTGCATGGCGCGGTCAACGGTCCCATGGGGCCATACACCCAGGTGAACTTAGATGCGAGATCTCCATCTTGCATATGGCCTCCTTGTACAGTCCGTGCCAACAGGCCTTGGTGAGCGCTCAACTGGTGGCCTCTCCCAGCTTAAGAAGGTCTGCCAGATTGTAGTTGATACTCTCCACCGCGAAATCGGGCTCCTGCCGGAACGGTTGGCGGATGTAGACCAGCTTCTGTCGCCCATCCTCCACTTGGCCGATGGCCAGGATGAAGTCGTCCGGCTTGTTTAGCGCCGTGAGGATTTCATTCCGTGTGACGGTCACCGTGATGGCGCCGGCGACCCTGCCCTTCACCTCAATGAACCGCAGTTTGCCGTCCGACAGGACCTTCGATTCAATGTCATACCCGCACTTCTCGCCGCTTACGTCCCGCGGTTCGTTGCCAAGCCTCTTCTCGGCTTCCATGACCATCTGCATTGCAAGTAACTCCATCTGCTTTCGGGCCTCCGCCGACACGGCATCGGTGGTGGCACAACTTGGCTGAGCGGGAGACGGGAGCAGCCTGCGGAGAAGCCCTATGGGGACGACCAGTGATCCGCCGATAGCAACCGGCGGCAGAGGCGAAATCTGGCGTTCGAGTTCGAGTTCCGACATTCGTCGCTGAAGGCGGGCTTGCAACTCATCGGCGCGCTGGCGGGCCTTTCCGGAATTGATCTTGGCGTTCGTCTTGCCGGCCAGTTCCTGGTCCTTAAGCTGGTTGGCTCGGTGATCCCAATACGTGATTTCTTTCGTCAGCCGATCCTTGACCGCCGCCATGGTCCTTGTCACCAAGTCCTCGCGGCGATTTCGAACTTCGTCGAGGTGGATCGGAACGAGATTCGCAATCGCGTGGCCAACCACCACCGATTCCAGGTCGCTCTTGAGCCACGCTTGAGACTCGAAGGTCGCGGCCAGACGGGTGTGCTCGTCCGGCGTCACCGGCCGATAATCAAGGTAAGGGGCGTATCCGGCGTTCCTGGTGGAGCCCATGGAATCTGTCTCCACGAACTGAAGTTGCCGGGAGGCCACTCGGCGGTTGCCGGCCTTGTCGGTGCGGCCGTCCTGGATGGTGTGCTCCAGGTAGAAAAGCGCGCGGACTGCTTCACCGTCGTCGTCGGGGTCTACCAGGACCGCGCCGCGCTTCAGGAGGTCCCGATTCCGTTCCAGGATGAGATCGATGGTTGCGCCCAGGAGTGGCTGGCCCGGACAGACGAAGGTGGCCAGCGGTTGGCCCGGAACCGCGCAGAGGGACTTCTCGAAGGTGATCCGTTCGTACTTACCCAGGACGGGCTCGCCGGTACCGATGAGCCGGTCCCGCTGGCGAATCAGGGCGGGCACGTGGGTGATTTCGAAGCGGCGCGGCTCCCGCTCCTTGATGGAACCGCCCAGAATCCGGAAGGCCTCCAGGAAGAACGACTCGATGAAGTGCGGCTGCAGGCGCCGCGCTTCGGCGCGCTCCATATCCTCCCTGATCCTCTGGACCTGAGAAGCATCCATGCTGTCGTTGGCCAGCGCGCGCTCTTCCAGAAGCTCCTGACAGTGTTTGCGGTCGGTCAGGTTGTCGACGATCTGATGGAGGCGAGCCTTGACCTCGGGCCGGTCACCGTACCGGATCGCCTCGATGAGGAGATCGCGAAGCCGTTGTTCGCGGAACAGTTGACCCAGGATATCGAAGACCCCACCACCAAGGGCCTCCCGCTCCAACTCAATCTTTTCGAGGAGGCGCTTGTAAACGTCGCCCTCGCGAGTCTCTTCCGCCAGCAGATTCCAGAGATGGCAAACCTCGGTCTGCCCAATGCGGTGAATGCGGCCGAACCGCTGCTCTAAACGGTTCGGGTTCCACGGCAGGTCATAGTTGACCATCAGGTGCGCGCGCTGTAGGTTGATGCCCTCGCCGGCGGCGTCGGTGGCCAGCAGGATGAGAACGTCCTTGTCCTGTTTGAACGCCTCCTGGGCCTTAGTGCGTTCCTCTCGGCCCATCCCGCCATGAACAATGACGAGTGCCTCGGGAGCGCCGAGGAGCGCGCGGAGCCGCTCGGTCAGGTANNCGGTGGCCCTGCGCATCGAACATCTCGGCGTGGTTCTGGAGGAGCGATGATAACTCCTCCCACTTCTTGTCCGTTCCGCTGCGGCGGACCTTCAGAGCCAACGCTTCCAGGTTCTTCAGGATCTCGATCTCGGCTTGGAGTTCCGCGATCGTGCGCGCCGCCGTCGCCTGATCGACGACGGCCTCTTCGGTCTCTTCGACCTCTGCGTCGGGCGCGTCGTCCAGATCGTCGATGTCCTCGTCGGTGAGACCGGGCAGGCGCTGGTCGTCGTCCTGAAGAGCCGCTCCGCGTTTGAGAATCTGTTCTTCGCGCAGCCGACGCTCGAGCCGTTCTCGGCGGCGCCGCAGGGATTGCAGGATCGCCTCGGGCGACGACGCCAGCCGTCGTTGCAGAATGGTCAGTGCGAATCCGACCGTTCCTTTACGGCCTTCGTTCTCCAGCGCGTCGGCCCGGTTGAATTCCTCGCGAACGTAATCGGTAACGCTCTTGTACAGAGTGGCTTCGGCATCGGAGAGCTTATAGCCGACCGTGTATGCCCGCCGCTCGGGGAACAGCGGCGTCCCGTCGAACTTGAGCAGTTGCTCCTTCACCAGTCGGCGCATCAGGTCAGAGGCGTCCACGGTGTGCACGCCGTCGCGCGACCGGCCTTCGAAACGGTCGCTGTCGAGCAGCGCGAGGAAAAGCTGAAAATCCTCCGGCTTGCCGTTATGCGGCGTCGCTGTCATCAGCAGCAGATGCCGCGTGAGCTGGCCGAGAAGTTGGCCGAGGCGGTAGCGCTTGGTGTACTTGACCTCGCTGCCAAAGAAGGTGGCCGACATCTTGTGGGCTTCGTCGCAAACCACCAGGTCCCAGTCGGTGTTGGCCAGTTTCGCCTGGACATCCTCGTTGCGGCTCAATTTGTCCAGGCGGCAAATTGCCATGGGATTCTCGGCGAACCAGTTGCCGGTGCGCGCCGATTCGAGCTTGTCGTTCGTCAGGATTTCAAAGGGAAGCTGGAACCGTTGGTACAGTTCATCCTGCCACTGCTCGGCGAGATTGCCGGGGCACACGATCATGCAGCGGTGCAGGTCGCCCCGGATCAGCAGTTCCTTGATGAGCAGACCGGCCATGATCGTCTTGCCGGCGCCCGGGTCATCCGCCAGGAGAAAACGGAGCGGTTGCCGCGGCAGCATCTCGCCGTAGACAGCGGTGATCTGATGCGGCAACGGGTCCACCATCGAGGTGTGGATGGCGAGGAGCGGGTCAAACAGATGAGCGAGGTTGATCCGGTGCGCCTCAGAGACCAGGCGGAACAGCTTCCCGTCGCCGTCGAAACTCCACGGCCTACCGGCCTCGCCGATTTCCAGTGTCGGCTCGCGATCCCGGTAAAGGAGGACGACGCTTGGCTTTCCGGAGGGGTCTTTGTAGGTGAGCTCGATGGCCGCCGAACCGTACCACTTGACGTCAATTACCGTGACGAGGCAATCCGGTAGGATTCCCTTGACGGCGGCGCCGCGCGTGAGATCTTCGAGCTTGGCCATAGGTCGGCTGCGGTCTCTGCATCTAATTGAGAATGGGACCGAAAGCTCATGATATTACTTTGCGCAGCCGTGTGCCCACTCTAATCGCTGAAGCCAAGAAGTGCTTCCGATCCGGACCCTGATGCAGAACGGACGCGCGCTGAGTCCGCTGGGATCCTGTGGTCGTTGCGTGCACCATTGCATTGCCGCCTCACAGCGGCCATGAAAGTACCCAGTTTGAAAAGCACCGTTTGGCCCCCCGCGTTGGACGGGGCCGTCAACAAACGCAACCTGTCAACCGGAGAAACCGGAGAGTTCGCAAGCGAAAACTTGGGGTCCGGGCTGAACCCTGGGGGTTGAGCGCGCACCCCCACAAAGCCGCCTCTCCAACCGGAGAGGTTGGCTCCCGCAAATACCTTTGAAATGTTGGGGATATCCGCCGTGCGGCGAAGGCTGCTGTCCAGCAGGACGGGAAGGCAAGTTTATAGCCAAAACGTATGGCTCCCCAGGTAGGATTCGAACCGCAATTCACGCTGAGGGTGAGACTTGGCGTGCGAAACCCACTGCCGAGCCGTCGGCGAACGCGTCTCGCGTTACTACACTTGCCCTTGGGCGCGGCTTGAGTGACGCGGAATCGTCCGCTGTCCGGCGCCGCCCGGCTACTATTGAATAGATGGGCACCGAACCTCCGCGGCGAGAACCTGACGCCACCCTCGATCCGGCCGATTGGGCCGCGTTTCGAGCCACGGCGCATGGCATGCTGGACGACATTCTGGACTATCTCGAAGACATACGCGATCATCCCGTCTGGCGGCCGATTCCGGCGGCGGTGCGCGAGCGTTTTCGCGGCGAGCTTCCGGCCGAGCCATCGGAGCTGGCCGCGGTTCACGAAGAATTCATGCGCTACGTGTTGCCATACGCGGCCGGCAACGTGCATCCCGGGTTTCTGGGATGGGTACACGGAGCGGGCACGCCGGTTGGTGTGGTGGCGGAAATGCTTTCGGCGGGCTTGAACGCCAACCTGGGAGGGCGCGACCATATTCCGATTGAAGTCGAGCGCCAGGTGGCGGGCTGGATGCGCGGGCTGTTCGGTTTTCCCGAGAGCGCCACCGGGCTGTTTGTGACGGGCGCTTCGATGGCGAACCTGGTCGGGGTGCTGGTGGCGCGGGATACCGAGCTGGGCTTTGAAGCGCGCTGCGCGGGGGTTGCGGCTGGCGGCAAGCGGCTGGCGGCATATGCCTCGGCGGCGGTGCACGGCTGTATTGCCAGAGCGCTCGACATCGCCGGCATCGGCAGCGATGCGCTGCGCCGGATCGCGGTGGATGGCCGCTACCGGATCGACCTGGGCGCTCTCGGCGCGGCCATTGACGCGGACCGGCGCGCCGGCCTTACGCCCTTCCTTCTAGTTGGCACGGCGGGAACGGTGGACACGGGCGCGATCGACGACCTGGATGCGCTGGCCGCGCTCGCCCGCGCCGAGGGCTTGTGGTTTCACGTGGACGGCGCTTGTGGTGCCCTGGCCATGCTGGCGCCGAGCCTGGCGCCCCGGTTGAAGGGCATCGAGCGCGCCGATTCGCTGGCCTTCGACTTTCACAAGTGGGGGCAAGTGCCCTACGACGCGGGCTTCGTGCTGGTGCGCGACGGCGTGCTGCATCGGCGGACGTTCGCCACCTCGGCGCCGTATTTGAGGCGGGAAGCGCAGGGCCTCGCGGCCGGATCGTTCTGGCCGTGCGACTACGGACCCGATCTTTCGCGCGGCTTTCGCGCCCTGAAGACCTGGTTCACGTTGAAGGTCTACGGCGCGGCGGCGATAGGCGCCTCGATCGAACGCACTTGCGAGCTGGCTCGGTACCTGGAAAGCCGCATCGCGGGGGCGCCCGAGCTGGAGCTGGCGGCGCCGGTGGAGTTGAACGTGGTCTGTTTCCGCTACCGGGCGGAGGAAGCGCACCGCGTGAATGCGCGCATCGCGGTGGAGCTGCAGGAATCCGGCGTGGCGGCGCCCTCAACTACAGTGGTGGGCGGGAAGCTGGCGATTCGCGCGGCCATCGTCAACCACCGCACCGGGCCGGCCGACCTGGACGCGCTGGTGGAGCGGACGGTCGCTTTGGGCCGCGGGCTGCGGGACCGGGTGGCACGCAGCACCGCGGCTACCAGCGGCGTCGCCACCGATTGGCCGCCACGCCAGGCGCGCGAAGTCGCCTTGCGCGCCCTGGAAACGCAGATTGCGGACGAGCCGGGGGCGATCGTTTTGCAGCTCGACCGTGCCCGCCTGCTGACCGAACTGGGCCGCACGCTGGAGGCCCGCAACGCCTGCCTGGAGATATTGGCGCGGGCCCCCTCCGACCGCCTGGCGCTCAACAACCTGGGCACCCTGCTGCATTCGACCGGTTATCGAAGCGCGGCACGCACGGCGTATACCGAAGCCGTGGCGCGCCATCCCGGCGACGCCATGAGCCACGTCAACCTGGCCAATGTACTCTTTGAAAGCGGCGAGACAGGGCCAGCCCGCGAACATTACGAGGCGGCTTTGGGTTGTGCTCCGGGCTACCCGGAGGCGCACCAGGGGCTCTCCTACGTGCTGGCTGAGATGGGCGACGCCGAAGGTGCGGCCTGGCACCGCCGCAAAGGTTTCGAAGGCCGCGCCGTACTCCCCATGCCGTATCGCGGCGAGGGGCCCCCGGTGGCGCTGCTGCTGCTGATCTCGGCGGTGGGCGGCAACATCCCCACGCGTAATTTTCTGGACGATCGCGTGTTCCAGACTACCGTGGTGGTGCCCGAATTCTACGATTTCCGCCAGCCGCTGCCGCGGCATCAACTGGTATTCAACGCCATCGGCGATGCCGACCTGGCGGCCGAAGCGCTGGTGGCGGCGCAATCGGTTGCGGCACTGACGGGCGCGCCCATGCTGAATGCGCCAGCGGCGGTGATGGCCACCGGAAGGGCCGACAATGCCGAGCGCCTCTCACGCCTGCGCGGAGTGATCGCCCCGGCCACGGTCACTCTGGCCCGGGAGCTGTTGATCGCGGCGGATGCGGAAACTACTCTGGCGCGGCACGGCCTGCGCTTTCCGCTGCTGCTGCGCACGCCCGGATTTCACACCGGCCGGCATTTTGTGCTGGTCGACCGCGCCGAAGCCATGGCCGAAGCCGTGGCCGGGTTGCCCGGCGCCGAGTTGACCGCCATCCAGTATCTCGATTCCCGCGGCGCCGACGGCAAAGTCCGCAAGTACCGCGTCATGATGATCGACGGGCGTCTCTATCCATTGCACCTGGCGATTTCGAGCCACTGGAAGATTCACTACTTCACCGCCGAGATGGCCGAACGCCCCGAGCATCGCGCCGAAGACGCGGAGTTCCTGGAAAATATGCCCGGCGTGCTGGGGCCGCGCGCCATGGCCGCGCTGGAACAGATTCAAGCCGCGCTGGGCCTGGACTATGCCGGCATCGATTTCGCCTTGAGCCCGGCCGGCGACCTGCTGCTGTTCGAGGCCAATGCCACCATGGTGGTGAACCCGCCCGAGCCCGACGAACGCTGGGCCTACCGCCGTCCCGCCGTGGAACGTATTTTCGCCGCTGTCCGCGGAATGCTGCTGCGGAAAGCCGGGAGGTAGAAAATGGAACGGGCCAGCGCTCAATAGAGGAGACCATGCGCCTTTCGGTTTTGTGTATCGCGACGATAATCTTGGCCACTCAAGCGGCCGCTCAGGAACTGGCTTGCGATTGGACGGCCTACAAGGCTCAGCCCGGCTTGAACGCCGCTCGCGCCGGTGGCGGAGTCGAAATCGCCTGGCTCGGCGAGCGCGGCGAGGAGCTGCGAGCCACCTTTGCCGCCAGCGGGGGCCAGCCCGTGGTGCGCGAGCTTCGGGCGCGCTCCGCCCAGGGAAAATGGACCGTGTTGGGCCGCGACCTGACTCCGGAGTTCCAGGTCACCAGCGGCAGGCGCCGCCTCTCCGAACAGCAGATGGCGCCGATGCGCGAGCTCGGCATCGCCTTCACCCCCGAGGTGGTGGACCGGGAAAAATGGAATGCCTTCTGGGACGCGCCCTTGATGGTTCCCGGTCGTCCGGGCGGCAGCATGGACCTGCCGCGCGCGGCCGCTGAAATCCGCCGCGCCTGGGCCAGCTTCCATTCCACCGCTTGTCAGGTCGCAACCGTTGGAGCGCGCCTCGAAATCGGCTTCGACGGCGTCGACCTCG
Source organism: Bryobacterales bacterium (assembly GCA_003164035.1). GTDB lineage: Bacteria > Acidobacteriota > Terriglobia > Bryobacterales > Bryobacteraceae > JBEKYD01. Next base: position 26,209 of record PLRS01000087.1, read on the forward strand.
GCATCTTCCAGGGCCGCCTGCTGTTCACCGCCTATCGCGGCTCCAACCTGCTACGCCAGGAAGCGATTGCCAAAACCGATGAGCCCTCGGTGGCCTTCAAATACATCGGCGGATTGAAAGGCTTCGCGCTCGCTCCGGAAACCCGCGTGGTGTGGCGCGACCCGGCCCGCGCATGGCAGGAATATTCCTTCGGCGGCGCCGTGAACAGTGACCCGGTCGGCATTCGCGCGCGCAACCGCCTGGCCATTCTCGAAGCGGGCGGCGGCTCGCTGGGCGTTCTGCCGCCATCCCACAAGTTTTTCTGGGCGCGCGAAATCGAAACCAATCTGGGTTACGATTATTACCGCAAGGACAGCGACACCTCCTTCGCCCTCGGCGTTCGCCAGCCCGACCGCGAGGAAGGCTATAAGCCGCTCGGCGTTTCCGACGAAGTTTGGAAGCGGCGCGTGGCCGAATCGCGCGGCGAAATCGACAACTTCGCCCTTTACAACGCTCCTCCCGGCACCTGGCAGCGCATGCCGGTGTATTTCTACCTCAGCCCCGCCAGCAGCCGTACCACCGCCGAAAACGTTCTCCGCTATACCCACGACGATATATATAAGGAGGTGCCAGGCTTTCAGGTGCTGGTGAGCCACTTCCACTTTCACCTCAATGAGCTCGCGACCGATGCCGGAACTCTCGACCAGCAGCCTTCCTGGGTCGGTGTCTTCCGCGCCCTCGGCGTCAAGATCGCCATCCTCGCCGATTTCCATAGCGATTCCCATCCCACCGACACCGGCGCCATCCGCCTCAACGAACAGAAGGTCTACTTCGAAAGCTGCCGGCGCTTTTCCGACAAGGGCTTTCTGCTGATTCCGAGCGAAGAGCCCGACGCCAACTTCGGCGGCCACTACATGTTCACCTTCCCCAAACCGGTCTATTTCACCCACCTGCGCAAGCCCGCGAATCCGCCGGCCCAACCGTATGCGGAAACCATGGAGCCGTTCGGCAAGGTGTACCATACCACTTCCGCTGCAACCGAGTTGCAACTGCTGCGCGACGAGAACGGCCTGGTCTGGCAGACCCATCCCCGCGCCAAAGGCTCCGCCGGCTATCCCGACGCCACCCGCGCGACCGACTTCTTCAATGACGACCATTTCCTGGGAGGGTCTTTCCAATCCCTGCCGGTGGATCTCTCCGAAAAGCGCATTTGCGAAGCCCGCTGCCTGGGCCTGTTCGACGACATGAACAACTGGAGCGGGCCGAAGTTCATGATCGCCGAGGGCGACACTTATATGAAGTACCCCGAAGACGAAACCTACCCTCAACTGGTTGTCAACTACGTCAAGCTCGACCGGGTGCCGCGCTTCGGCGAGAGCTGGGCGCCGGTGCTGGAACCCATGCGCGCCGGCCGCTACTTCGTCACTTCGGGCGAAGTGCTGTTCCGCGATTGGGGCATTCAGGGCTCAGGCCCACGGTCCTTCTACGATGCCGAGGCGGAGTGGACTTTCCCGCCGGAATTCGCCGAGCTGGTTTGGGGCGACGGCACCAGCACCCATTCCGAGCCGATATCGCTGGTTGGCATGGCTCCGCTCTCGAGCCATCGCTTCCACATACCCTTCAATCCGGCCGGGAAGAAGTGGGTGCGCTTCGCCGTCTGGGATTCGGCCGGCAACGGCGCGCTGACGCAGCCGGTACACTTCCAATGAAAACCATGTGCCGCAGCCTTCCACCCGAGGATCGAGTCCCTGCATCGCCGTGGGGCAGACCCTCGTTGTTTGTGGTCTGCCCTGCATCCGGAACTCGGCCATTTCCACTCGGCTTCCCACAGGAACGTCGAAACTCCCAGCCAGTGCCGGGACTTCTTCTTGCCGCCGCGCTGTGCGCCGCTTCCGCGCTGGCCGGCCCGGCTTACGTGCACGACCAGGGCGCCACTATCGCGATCGGCAACGATTCGCTCGAGCGCGTCATCTCTTACGCCGACGGCGCCATCGGCACCGTTTCTTTGCGCAACAAGATTTCCGGCCGCGAATACGTCCTCGGAGGAAACGAATTCGAGATCCGCCTCATCGCCGAGCACGTCGGTTACGATTTCGGCACCGAGAATCCAGTGCTCGTTACCGCTTCGCGAATGCGCGTGGCCGGGCACCGGGTGGTAGATCTCGCCGGCGGCGGCAAGCGTTTCGTACTCCAACTCGAGGCGCGGCACGACGTGTTACCCGCCATCGATCTCATCTATGAAATCGCCCCCAACGATTTCTTCACCCGCCAGCGCGTGCGCATTTCAAAACCCGAGCACGGGACATACTTCATCGATTCCATCGCCGTGGCCAGCAACGATTGGGGCCTGCCGCGCTTCTCTCTCGGCGGCTACGGCCAGCCTTTGTTCAACGGCGATCTGTTTCTCGGTCTGGAATATCCCACCGGCGCAAATCGTGCCGAAGGCGGTGCGGTTTCGCTCGCCTACACCATCGGTCAGGACATTCCCGAAGGCGGCTACACCAGCGAATCGGCGGTGATTGGCGTGGCGGCCGAAGGCGCGGTGCATTCCCAATTTCTGGCTTATGTCGAGAGCATGCGCGCGGCGCCCGTGCGGCCCTACCTGCTCTACAACTCCTGGTATGACCTGCAGCGGCTGGCCATGAATCACGACAATACGCTCGGGCGCGTAGCCGACTTCCAAAAGCTGCTGCTCGACAAATACGGTCTGCACCTCGATTCGTTCGTGCTGGACGATGGCTGGGACGATATGCACCATCTCTGGGCAATCGACCCGCGGCGATTCCCCGGCGGTTTCCACGATCTCGCCACCTCTCTGGCCGGTATTTCGAGCGGTCTCGGCCTCTGGTTCGGCCCCATTGGCGGCTACGACCAGCGCGAGGTGCGCATTGGGACCGGCCGCCAGGAAGGCATGGAGGTCACCACCAACGGCCAGTATCTTTGTATCGCCGGCGACCACTACGGCCGCCTGCTCTCCGACACCATGGCCCGCTACCAGAAGCAGTACGGCGTGAACTATTTCAAGCTGGACGGCGTCTCGTTCAGTTGCAATGCCGAGAACCACGGCCATCCCACCGGCATTTACGCCGATGCCGCCGTGGCGCGCTCTCTCATCGCAATGCTGGAACGCTTGCGCGGCCAGGATCCGAAAGTCTTCCTCAATATCACCACCAGCATCTGGCTGAGCCCGTGGTGGCTGCGCTGGGCCGATACGGTGTGGATGGGAGGCGAAGACTCCGGCTACCTGCCCACGGTCCCCACTCTCGCCCCGCGCCAATCCGCCGTCAGCTACAAGGATTCGGTGCTCTACGACGATTTCGTCACTCACCGCGCGCAGTTCCCCATTTCCTCACTCATGACCCACGGCATCATCAAGGGCAAGTACAACATGCTCGGCGGCGGCAAAGAATCGCTCGACGACTGGCGCGACGAAGTGGTCCATTACTTCAGCGTCGGCAACATGATGTACGAGCTTTACATCTCGCCCGACATTCTTTCCCCGGCCGAGATGGACGCGCTCGGCAACACCATTCGCTGGGCCGAAGCCAACGTCCATCCGCTGCTCGACAATTCCACGCTCGTGCTGGGCGATCCGGCCGCGCGCGAACCCTACGGCTACGTGCACTCTTCAGCCACGCGCTCGATCGCGACTCTACGCAATCCTTTCGTTCGCCCGCGCACGGCCCGGCTCCGCATCGGCGCGGAAGAAGGCTTCGTTCCGTTCGGCCAGCCAATGGTCGCCGAGGTGCTTTATCCTTACCGTAAACTGGAGCGCGGCATGGTGAAATTCGGCGATACGCTCAGCTTCGATTTAGGCGCCTATGAGCAGATGGTGGTCGAGTTGCATCCGCCCCTGCCTTCCCAGACCGAGCTTGAGGGCAACCGGTTCGCGGTGACGCAGGCCGGGCTGCAGATTTATTCTGAGCGCCCTGCCGCGCCCACCTTTGCCGCGCCCGCGATCGCGGTAACCGGTGCGGCCGGCGCCGCTCGCACCATTTTCCTGGATGCCACCGTGGAGCTGCCCGCCGATTTCGGCGAGAGCAAAGCCGCCTTTCTGCTGGAGCCGGCCGAGGAAATCAACGGCGTGAAAGGCGAAGTGCTGGATAATGGCAAGCCCGTCCCGCTGGCACTCGAAAACGGAGGCCATGGCGCGTGGCACTGGTTCTCGACAACCCTGGCCTCCGGCACGCACCATCTCACCGCGACGCTGCATATTCCCGCCGCCCCGGGCGAGGTGCATCTCTCCGGTTGGCTGCTGGCCAGGCGCACGCTGCTGCCGCGGGAAATGCGCAGCGCGCCGCCGCCCGAAGACCTGCTCCCCGCCGATTCCTCCATCGAGCGAACGACGCACCCGCTGATCGACCGGACCATAAGGTAGCTCTCCGCTACTCGCGCGGCACCTCTTCAAACGGCGACTTACCCTTGGGAAACGGCGGCGCTCCCGGTTGCGGCGCGGCGGGCTCCGGCGGTGGTTCGTAGCGGGTTAGCCGTACCGGGTACGCGTCCGGCTCCAGCAGCCATGCGGTCCGGCCGGGATAATATTGCTGCAGCTTCCGGTCTTCCGCCGGCCCCAGATCGAGCGCCCGCACCACGCGCGAAGCGTCGATATCGGCGGCGTTGAACACCCACTGATCGAGGCGATGCAGAGGCCAATAGCGCACGAACACCAATTGCTTGCCCGGCGCCTCGGCGAGCGTTCGCTCGATTGCGGCCCGGCCTTCGGGATCGCCATGATTGACGAAATCCCAGCTCTCGTACCGGTCGGTGAGCGCCAGCGCCGGCCCCCACCCGGCCGCCAGGTGCAGCCCATACCAAAACAGAAACTGCACGCCACATAGCGACACAACCAGGCGGGCCGCGGGCTCGCTCCATCGGTAGAGCCGTTCCAGCGCGATCAGGCCGGCCAGCACAATCAAACACGCAGCGCCGGCCACGTAGTGCGGATAGAAGTAAGGATAGAAGTTTGTACCCAGGCCGAGGATTGCCAGCGACACCAACAGCCACAGGTTCCGTCGCTGCCTCAGGCAAAAGAGAAACAGCGGCAGCACCAGCAGCAGCGGCACGGGAAAGAAGAAACGCAAAAATCGCACACGCGCCGCCAACCGTTGGGCAAATGCCGGCACCGATTCGGCCTGAAAGCCATGCACGTCCGACTGCATGTCGTAATCGACTCTCTGTTCCTGGGTCAGCGGGCGGCTCGGAACGGGGACGGCTTGAAATGTGAACGTGGTCGGGATGCCGTATTGCCTCTGGCTCAATTGGTAGGGAAGAGTGGTCCAACTGCCAGTCACTTGCCGGTTTTGCAGCAAGGAGAGCCCGAGCGCGGGAAGGGCCGCGAGCAATACGATCCCGGCGATGCGCGCCCTCCGCGGTGGGGCGGGCGGTTCCGCCTGCCCGTGCCTCGGAACTGCCTGCACCAGCAAATACAAAGCCACCGACGCCGCCAACAGCAGCGACTCGAAAGGCCGCGTGAGCCACTCCACCCCAAACCCCAGTCCCAGCAGCGCCGCATCGCGCCCGCGGCCGCTTAGCTTGAGCCGGGGCAACGCGCCGAAGATCAGGCAACCGCCGGCAGCGGCCAGCGACCCGCCCCAGTACGTGTTCATCCAATACCCGAGCGGCCCGAACACCATCACCGTCATCAGCCCGCCCGCCAGCGCCCATCCGGGGCTCATCCAGCCGCGCAGCATCCAATAGCAAAGGGCCGAGAATAACCCGGCGGCCAGCAGCACGCCCACCCACGGGTCCCCGAAAACGAACTGGCCGAAAGCTAACGCGATTCCCTGCCCCAGCGGGTAAATCGAGCTGTAGCTCGGCTCCTGCAGCACGAAATTCGTTTCGAAAAAGCGGTGCATTGGGTGCGGCGGGTTGGCCAGGCGAAAGTGCGCCAGCGTGTCGCCAGAGAGCAGGTAGGCGAAATCGTCCGGCGTGCGCGGGGCGGGCACCGGCGCCTGCCCCAGCATCGCCAGCCTGAGAACCACCGGCAGCGCACCCATCGCCAGCATCGTCCGGCGCGTGCGCGCCGCGAACCCGCCAAGCCGCGCCTGGAACCGCAACCCCGCCACCAGCAGCAGCACCAGCAGTACCGTCCAGGCCAGCAGGATAAAATCGGACGCGCCAAAACCGATCGGGTTGTAGAGTGGCTGCAGATTGCCGAAGAGATCCGACATCGGAACCTTTATTGTCGCAAGCTCGCCAGCCGCCGCTCTGCGGCGTGGACTCTTCTGACCGCGGCTACTGTTCCGTGGGGCAGACCATCGCCTTTTGTGGTTTGTCGTCTCGGGGCCTTTGGCCCTCGCAAGCTCATGAAAATTGTGAAGCGGACTCTCAGTCTGCTACGCCGGGACTCGTCCCAGCGCGTTTTCGACCCTGCCCTACACCCGGAAAGCCTTCTTGCCGCTTTCTCGCTCCCCCCTGAAAGGAACCGCGCACAGACGGCATATCCCCTGTGACGCGTTACCGGCTCCCGCGGAACTATTCGGCCTATACCGGAGTCCAATTCCGCGTAGGCTTGGGAACCGCTCCTGGCCGCGGCCCGGTAAGTGCTGGCGCTTTTCTGGGCCGTGCGTGCCGGGCAAGCATTTGCCGGCGTTAGGTTGACGGAGATCATTCATGAAGACGTATGCGGAAGTTACCCGGTTGTCGAGATTGTGGCTCACTGTATCTGCCGCGGCTCTGATTCTCGCCTCGGCCGCCCTGCTTGAGTCTTTCCAGAACCTTGGCGCGGCCAATAACGAGTCACTCGCCGCCACTTACTCGCGCGGTATCTTGCGAGTCGATATCCCGTACCGTGGACTGCGGAAGGGCGAGGGTCAACTGACCGTGGAGATTCTCGACCCCGAGGACCGGGTCGTGGCACGCAAGCAACGCCAGGTCACTGTAGCCGGCGCCGGCGACCGCTGGCAGGCCGAGCTGACACCCGAACAGCCATTGACTGTGGATGACCTGGTGTGGCACCGGCTGCGCTACCGGCTCGTCTATTCAGGCGAAAGGGACACCGCGCTGGAAGACACCCAATCGATCTCTCAGATTCTTCGCCGCCCCGTCGTCCACGTGCTGGCGCAGAATTCCTATATCGCGGGCGCGCCGGCCGCGGTGCGAGTGATCGTGACCGATGCCAACAACGTCGCAGTGACAAGCGGCGCACTGCGCATCGAGATGCCCGAAGCGAACCAAACTCCCGGTCTGTTATTCAGCGGTTCCCTGAATCGGCGCGGCACGGTGGAAGCGCGGTTACAGTTTCCCTCCGGATTGACCGGCACTCACTCGCTGCGCTACCTGGTGGATACTCCCATAGGTTCGATGGATGTTACCCAGCCGGTTCAGATCGAGGACAAAGCTTCCATTCTTCTCACTACTGAGAAGCCCATCTATCAACCCAGCCAGACCATCCACGTACGTGCGTTGGCTCTCGACCGCGCCCATCATGACGCCGCCGCCAACCGTCCGCTTACCCTCGAAGTGGAAGACCCGCGCGGCAACAAGGTATTCAAGAAAATCACACGAACCGATAAGTTCGGAATTGCGTCGGCGGAATTTAGCCTGGCCGACGAAGTCAACCTGGGCGCTTACCATCTGCGCGCCCTGATGGGAGACGCGGCGAACCCGCGAAACACTGCCGAGCTTGCTTTCAACGTGGAGCGCTACGTGCTGCCGAAATTCAAAGTGGCGCTGGATTTCGCGGCGCGGGACGGCCAGGCGAAGCACGGCTATCGCCCCGGCGATCATGTCACCGGCACGGTCCGCGCCAACTATTTCTTCGGCCAGCCGGTGGATCGCGCCGAGATCACAGTGAAAGCCACCGGCATGGACGTGGCCGAATTCGAGGCCGGTTCGGTCGCAGGCAAGACGGACGCCGAGGGTGCCTATAGTTTCGACATCAAGCTGCCGGAGTATTTCACCGGCCGTCCGCTGGCGGGTGGCGCGGCGCGCGTGCTGATTGAAGCGACAGTGAAGGATTCTACTGGGCACAGCGAGCAGCGCGGCGAACCTATCACGGTAAGCGAATCTCCGCTCTTGATCACGGCGGTTCCGGAGGGTGGCTCGTTAATTCCGGGCCTCGACAACCAGGTGTTCCTGGTAACCTCCTACGCGGACGGCAAACCGGCGCCGGCGGAATTGAAGATTGATTTCCCCGGCGCCGCCGAGCAAACCGTCGCCACCGATGCCACCGGAGTGGGCGTAGTTCATGTGCGCGGCACAGCCGCGGCCGCCACGCTGCGCATTGAAGCCACCGACAAGGAGGGAAACCACGCGTCCCGCTCGGTGCCGCTTTCCGCCAAGCCCGGCGCGGACCAGATCCTCCTGCGCACCGACCGCGCCGTATATCGCGCCGGCGACCGCATTGAGCTGAAGATTTATTCCACCAAGAAACAGGGCACGGCATACATCGACGTGGTGAAGGACCGGCAGACCGTGCTCACTCGCGACGTGGACCTGGTTAACGGCCAGGCCGAACTGGAACTCACCGCTACGCCGGAGCTGGCCGGCACCATCGATTGCAACGCATATCTTTTCGGGCGAAACGCGATCCCGGTGGCCGACCATCGCATGGCGTTCGTGGAGCCGGCCGACGAGCTCAAAATCGAAACCACCCTGGACGCGCCCGTCCACAAGCCGGGCGAAGACGCGCGCATTCAATTCCATGTGACCAACGCGCGCGGCGAAGGCGTCGAGGCCGCGCTGGGGCTGGAGGTGGTGGACGAGGCCGTCTTCGCGCTGGCGGAAAAGCAGCCTGGCTTTGCCAAGGTGTTCTTCTACCTGGAACAGGAGGCCATGAAGCCGCGCTATGAAATTCATTCCATCGGCATGCCGGACGTGGTGAACACCGCGCACAGGCCGGCCGAAGAGAACGACCGCGCCGCGCAGGCATTGTTCGCCGCCACCGAGATGGTGAACCCGAACCAGTATCGGACCGACGTGGGACAGGCCGTGCCGATGGCGCAGTTTGGGCCCTATTTAGTGCGCTATCGGACAGCGCTGGAAGAGAAGCTGCGACGCGAGTCGGACAACCTCGCGCGCCAGTACGATGCCAACAACGGCGGCGACCTAGGCAAGACCGGTTTTCGCGACGCCTGGGGCACCAACCTGGCGATAACCCGCATACAGGGCTGGCAAAATCCGACGTATCTGGTGGACAGTGCGGGACCCGACAAGCAATTCCGCACGGGCGACGACGTGTACACATATCTGGAAGTCCGCAGCCGCAAAATCGTGGGCCAACCGAGCTCCGGCCCAAGTTCCATCGTGGCCGGCATCGAACCGGATCGCGGCGCATTCAACGGCCGTGCGGAAATCTCCGGAACCGTGACGGACCGCGCGGGCGGCGCCATGGAAGGGGTCCGTATCGAGATTCGCGATCTGGCCAACGGACAGCAACGCTCAGCCCAGTCAAACGCCGACGGGCAATTTCAGCTTTCGGGCGTACCCGAGGGCAAATACGAAGTGAAAGTCATCGCCCCCAGCGAGACGCTTTCGCGGCGGCTCTCGCTAAAGGAACGTGACCACGCGGGGCTTTCGGTAGTGCTGAGCAAAGAGGCCCCGGTAACGCTGGTCGCGGTAGTGAACGCGCTGCCGCAGAGGATCCGCGTGGGCGGAAACGTGCAGATGGCCGGCCCCGGCAGACAGTTGATGCTGAATGGTGAGGCGGTCGGAGGCGTGCTCGGCGGGATTGTCGGTGGCGTCCCTATGGCAGCACCTCCGCCAGCACCCGCTGCACCCGCCGGTGGCTTTGGAGCGGGCTCGGGCGGCGGCTTCGGCGTGGGCCAGTTCGATGCGGCGAGAATCCTGCCGGCCCCGATGGCGATGACGGAGAGCGTCACAGTCACGGCAGGCGCCAACATGGTTACCGTCACTGGCGCCGCCCCCGCGCCGCGCGTTCGTTCTTACTTCCCCGAAGCGCTCTACATCAACCCGGAAATCGTCACCGATGGCCACGGAATCGCCAGCATTTCGATTCCGCTGGCCGATTCCATTACCACCTGGCGCATGGCGATGATGGCATCCACCGTGCGCGGCGCTTTGGGCAGCGGCACCGCCGGCATCAAAGTCTTCCAGGATTTCTTCGTCGATCTGGATCTCCCTGTCACACTCACCCAGGGTGATAACGTGTCGATCCCGGTGGCCGTCTACAATTACTCGGGCGCGCGCGGCGATGTCGATCTCAAGCTCGAAGCCGCCGACTGGTTCTCGCTTTCCGGCGACACGGCGGCGAAAACGCTACCCGTCGAAGCCGGCCGCACCGGCGGCTCCCAGTTCCGTATTCAAGCCAATCGCATCGGCAAATTCAAGCTCACCCTGGCCGCTCGCATGGGAGCTCGTCGCGCCGATATCGTGGTACGCGAGATCGAGGTGGTGCCCAACGGGCGCGAACAGAGCGTGGTGTTCAACGGCCGCCTGGAAAACGAGATTCACCACGAAGTGACTTTCCCCGCCACGGCCATCCCCGACGCCAGCGCGGTTCTGGTACGCCTCTATCCCGGGCCGCTCAGCCAGGTGATCGAAGGCATGGACGCCATTCTGCGCATGCCGTACGGCTGTTTCGAGCAGACTTCCTCGAGCACTTATCCTAACGTGCTCGCGCTCGATTACATGAAGCGCACCAGGAAGCTGGCGCCGGAAGTGCACGCCAAGGCGGAGGGCTTCATCGCCAATGGCTATCAGCGGCTGCTGACTTTCGAAGTGTCGGGCGGCGGCTTTTCCTGGTTCGGACAGGCGCCGGCCAATAAGATCCTCACATCCTACGGCCTGATGGAATTCTACGACATGTCGCAGGTGCACGACGTGGACCCGAAGCTGATTCAGCGCACCCAGCAATGGCTGTCCGCGCAGCAGCAGCCGGACGGAAGCTGGAAGCCCGATACCGGTTTCATCAACGAAGGCGCCACCAACCGCTATAACTCGGACGTGCTGCGCATCACCGCCTACATCGCCTGGTCGCTCGAAAATACTGGCTACCGCGGTCCGGCCGTGGAAAAGGCGCGCCAGTACATCGCCGCGCACACGAGCGGCCGCGCGGATACCTACACGCTGGCCGTGGTGGCCAACTTCGCCGCCGATTACGGCAAAGAACCTGATTTCACCCGGCAAGCCATGGAGCAGCTCGTGGCCGCGCGCACCGAGAAAGGCGACCAGGCCTGGTGGACAGCCGAAGAAACCGGCGTCTATGCCACCGGCGCCAGCGCCGCGGTGGAAACCACCGGCTTGGCTACTCAGGCGCTGCTCAAGTGGGGCCAGGCATCCGATACCACGCGCAAAGCGCTCGCCTATATCGCGTCGAAGAAGGACGCCACCGGCGCGTGGGGCAGCACCCAGGCCACCATCATGGCCCTGCGCGCCGTGCTGCTCTCCACCGAAAAGGGAGCGGCCGACGTGCGCGGCACCGTCGAGCTTTCGCTCAACGGCAAGGTGGTGGAGAGGCTGGCGCTAACGGCCGACAACAACGACCTGCTCCACCAGTTCGTATTCAAGGGCGTCAACCAGCGCGGCGCCAATTCCGTGGAAGTCCGTTTCAGCGGCACCGGCGGATTGGCTTACCAGGTGGCGGGGCGCTACTTCGTGCCATGGAAGGAACAGCCGCCGCATGAGCCGCTCTCCATCGACATATCCTACGACCGCACCCGCCTGGCCCAGGACGACGTCGCCACCGCTACCGCGACCATCAAGAACAACCTGGGCCGCTCGGCCAACATGGTGATGGTCGACCTGGGCATTCCGCCCGGATTCGATCTGCTCAGCGAAGACCTGCAGACCTATCAGGAGAAGAGCGCAGGCTTGAAAAGCGGCCGCATGGAGAAGTTCAACATGACGGCTACCCAAGCCATCCTCTATTTCGATAGCTTCGCGCCCGGCGATTCCATCGCGCTAAAGTTCCGCCTGCGCGCCAAGTATCCCATCCGCGCGCGGACCTTCGCTTCGAAAGTCTACGCCTATTACGACCCGGACATGAATGCCATCGCGCCGCCGGTCGAGTTAGAAGTGGTGACTCTTGGAACCGGCGCCGCTGCGGTAAAGTAATATCGTGGATCCCGTACCATCCCAGCAAACGGTGGTCGCGGCCTGCGCCGAATGCGTTCAGACCACGGTGGGCGCCCTGCCCGGCGCGCAGCCGCTGGAATCTCTCATCCAGCGGTATCAGACGGCCGAAGGCAAGCTGCGCGTCGATCTCGGGAAGATCTCCATCATCACCGATCCCACCGCCGGAGAGCGAATCATTCTGGACCACCTGGCCATGGAGGCACGCATCCTGAGCGATATACGGATTCCGCCGGAGCCGCCGCTGCCGGGCATCCCCGGAATGCCCCAGGTTCCGGCCCTGCCCGCCCCTCCGAACGCCCCGAACGTGGTCGCCCTCGGCAAGGATCTCATCCAGGGTCTGGAAGTGGAAGGCATGCGTTACGTCTTCCCGGTCCTCGATGCGCTCAAGCCGCCGTCCATTACGAGTTGGGAAGTGTGGACCAGCACCAAGCTGCAAATGCCGGTGCTCACGCGAACGATAGGCAGTTTTGGCGTGCGTACCTGCATTTGCAAGTGCACTCCAGTGGCGCCGCCCGCCTCCATGTTTCAGATCCCCTCCGGTTACAAAGTGATTCGCAGCCCGCTCGGGCAGTGACAAGAAATATAGCCGCCGATGAACGCAGATAGACGCAGATAGGACTTGCCCTTTCTTATCGGCGTTCATCCGCGTTCATCGGCGGCTATGATTTGAGTTTCTTCCTCGCTTCTTCCCGAGAGCCCGATGCTCCGCACGGATTTTTCCACCGGCTCCAGCGGCGGGATCTCGACGCCCAGCGGAGCGGTTTTGAGGTCGGCGAATTTGCGGGCGGTCACCATCACCCTGCTTTCGAAGGAACCCACGGCACTGTTGTAAGCTTCCACCGCGCGCTCCAGACCCTTGCCGGCACGGACCCAGTGCTCGCCCATATCCGAAAGGCGCTTATACAGCTCCTTGCCGAGGGCGCTGATTTCGGCGGCGTTTTCGGCCAGTTTCTCCTGCCGCCAGCCGTAAGCCACCGCGCGCAGCAAAGCGATCAGGGTGGTCGGTGTGGCGAGCACGATGTTCTGCCCGGCGCCGAATTCGATCAGGGACGGATCGGCCTCCAGGGCCGCGCTGAAGAAACATTCGCCGGGCAGGAAGAGCACGGCGAATTCCGGCGCGGAGTCGAACTGCTCCCAGTAGGATTTGCGGCCCAGCGCGCTGAGGTGAGCGCGCACCTGGCGGGCGTGGTCGGCCAGGCAGGTCTTCCGGGCAGCCTCGCCGGTAGCTTCCACCGCGCGCAGGTAAGCCTCGAGCGGCGTCTTGGCATCCACCACTACGGTTTTGCCGCCGGGCAGGCGAACGACGAGGTCGGGACGAATGCGGCCTTCCTCGCCGGCTACCACTGCCTGGGTGAGGAAATCGCAGTGCTCCAGCATGCCGGCCATCTCCACCACGCGCCGCAGTTGCACTTCGCCCCAGTTGCCGCGGGCCGCAGGCGTGCGCAGCGCCGCCACCAGCCGGCCGGTTTCGGATCGCAACTGCGACTGGGTTTGCGCCAGCCCGCGCACCTGCTCCTCGAGCGCGGCATAGGCGCCGATGCGGGCCTTTTCGAGCTCGTGCATGCGCGCATCCACCTTTTCCAGTGACACCTTCACCGGCGCCAGCACGTCGTCCAGAGCCCGGTGGTGCCGCGCGGCGGCGTCGGCCGAAAGCTCCCGCAGGCTGGCCTCGGCTTCCTTGGCACGCCCGCGCAAAACCAGCCAGGCGAGCAGGAACCCGGCCAAAAAACACGCCACCGGCAAAATGTTTTGCATCGCTCCCATTATCGCGCGGCGTCAGCGTGGAATGTCCCCGCGCCCTCCTGTCCCCGCGCCCTTTCCTGCGCCCTGCGCCTTGCCCCTGCGTTTGCAATGGGTTACGGCGGTGGTTTCGTTCGGGAAGCGTCCCCGGCTGTCGGATGTTGCGGCCGCTTTGTGCAATTCTGTGCATGGATTGAGCCCCGGAACTCGCGACCGCGTCCGGCGTTTTCCAGGTGTTGAGAAAACCAATCACCACCGCGTTGGGCATTCTTGTGCATTTTTGTGAGGCCGGAACCCGCGAAAATGTCCATCGTCCTGTAGCCATCCTCACCCCGCCACTGGAGTAGTGTCCACGAAATAGGTGGGCAGGTGCGCGAGGGGAAGAGCCGCCTAAAAAGGCGGCTGCGGGCAAAATTGCCCGCCCCGCAGAGCGGCAA
>PLRS01000115.1 GCA_003164035.1 Bryobacterales bacterium
TCAACGGCGGCGAGGGCACCGTGGTGGAGATGCGGCCGGTGATCTATCAGCGGGACCCGGCCGGCGCGGCCCGCACCGAAATCCGGGGCGGTTACGTGCTGCTGGGCCGCCATACGGTGGGGCTGCGTCTCGATCGCTACGACCCGGCGCGGACCCTGGTGGTGGACCCGGTGTTGGCCTACTCCACCTATATGGGCGGCGCGTTGACCGATTACATTACCGCCGTTCAGACCGATAACCAGGGTAATCTCTATGTCGCCGGTGCCACCGGTACCTCCGACCTGGTGGCCAGCAGTTCCGCCTACGCCACCGCCAACGCAGGCGAGCTGGATATCTTCCTGGCGGTGATCGGCAACGCCGCGGGCAGCGGCTATGGCGTCACTTACCTGACTTACATCGGCGGCGTTTACGACGACATTCCGCTGGCCATGGCCGTCGATTCCTCCGAGAATATGTACGTGGTCGGCACCACTAAATCCAGCACCTTTCCGCTTACCGCCAATGCGTTCGATACCGTCGGGGGAACCAGCTTTACGGACGCTTTTGTGCTGGTGTTCAATCCCACCCTGAGCGGCACTTCGGGACTGGTCTTTTCTTCGCTGCTGGGCGGCACCACCGGCTCGGAGAGTGCCAATGGCGTGGCGTACGATTCCAGCGGCAATGTGTACGTGGTGGGCACCACCGCCTCCACCGATTGGCCGGTTACCGCCAATGCCTACGCCACCGCCATCGACGGCCCGGAAGACGCTTATATCGCGCAAATCAGTCCCACCAGCGGAACCTTGACCTACGGCACCTACATGGGCGGCGAGTTAGTGGACGACGGCCGCGGCATCGCGGTCGATAAGAACGGCCTGGTGTATTTCGCCTGCAGCAGCGATTCCACCACGTTCCCCGCGGCGGGCAATCAATACCAACCCAAACTAGCGGGCGCTTTTGACGTGGTGGTCGGAGTGATGGATCTGACCCAGGTGGGTACCGCTTCGCTGCTCTATACCAGCTATCTCGGTGGCGCCGAGAACGATATGGCGCGCGGCCTGACGCTCGATTCGGCCGGAGATATCGTGGTCACCGGTTATACCCTGTCCTCCAACTTTCCGGTTACGGCCGATGCGGCACAGCCGGCTTACGCGGGCAACAGCGACGTTTTCGTGTCCGTGCTGAACTATACCAATTCCAAGTTCCTCTTATATTCGACCTATCTGGGCGGTTCGGACGCGGAAGTAGGATACGCCGTCACAACCGACCCCTCCGGCTATATATATGTTACCGGCTACACCATTTCCCAGGATTTCCCCGTGACCGCCGGCGCGATTCAAGGCACTTGGGGCGGCGGTACCGATGTTTTCGTCACTAAGATCAAGCCGCACGTCGCCGGCAGCGCGGCAATCGTCTGGTCCACCTTCCTGGGCGCGGCGACGAATAACTACGCTTACGGCATCGTGGTGGGGGCAGATGGGCGCGTGTATGTGGGCGGCTCTACCGGCGGTAGCTTTCCCATCAGCGGCTCGGCGTATCAGGCTTCCTACCAGGGCGGATACAGCGACGCCTTCCTCTCGGTGATCTCCCAATAAAAGGGCTGCGGCGGGCGTTTGGCCGCTGGCAACGCTTGTATCTCTACACCTCCACGCGTTCGGCCTGCCCGCTCACGGTATCGTAGATCGCCAGGGTCGAGGCAACATCCGTACGGGAACCGTCGGCCGCAAACGCCGCGCCCATGATCGGGCCCGGATTGATAGCCAGCGTCTTCCCCGTCGGCGTGATTTCGTAGCGGTGGTTGTGGCCGAAACACACCACGTCGAACTGGCCCCCGGCGGCCACGGCGCGCCCGATGTTGTCGTAATGATTGGCTGCGAAACTGCGGCCGCCGAATTCAGTGCGAAACCATTCGGCATGGATGGCGATGTGCGGGTACCGGCGCGCGTTGGCGGCGATGCGGAACGGGTCGCCGTCGTTGTTGCCGAACAGGATATGAATCGGCCCGGCAAAGCCGCCGCCCAACTGGTGCACCACGAAGGGCGAGCACAGATCGCCCAGGCACAGCAGCGCGTCGGCACCCCGCGCGACTTCGAGCGCCGCCGCCAGTTTCCATACGTTATCGTGGATGTCCGATAATATCGCTACCCGCATCGGTTCAGGCTCCCTGCCGCAGGCGCGCGGCAAACTTGCGGCGAAACTTCTGCACCTTGGGCGATACCACGAAGGCGCAATAAGGCTGATTGGGGTGGTTGGTGAAGTATTGCTGGTGATAGTCCTCGGCGGCGTAGAAGGTAACCGCCGGGCGCACCTCGGTGACGATGGGTAGGGAGTAGACGCGCTCGGCCGTCAGCGTCGAGATGGCGGTCTCCGCCGCGGCTCGTTGCGCCTCGTCGTGATAGAAGATGACGGAGCGATATTGCGAGCCGGAGTCGTCGCCTTGCCGGTCCCGCGAAGTGGGATCGTGAATGGCGAAGAAAACTTCCAGGACCTCTTCGTACGACACCGTCTTGGCGTCGAAAGTCACCTGGGTCACTTCCACGTGACCCGTCGCCCCGCTGCACACCTGTTGATAAGTAGGATTCGTCACATGTCCGCCCATGTAACCGGAAACCACTTTGAGAACGCCTTCCATTTCCTGGTAAACGGCTTCCAGACACCAAAAACAGCCGCCGCCCAGAGTAGCCGTCTGTTCGTTCGCCACGCCGCACCCCTCCCGCAACCAGCGTAGCAGGCGCCGTTCGGGGCCGGTTTACGGACATTTACGAAATCGCGCCGCGACTCCTATTCCCGGCGGGAGTTATTATTCATGAGAGGGTTCTGGAATGCGTCCTTCCGCGGTTCTGGCGCTGGTTTCCGCGTCGATTGTGGCTGGGCTCCCGGCGCTGGAGGCTTGGGGCACATCGAAGTCCGCCCCCCAGCCGCGGGCGTTTCTGGCCCGGATCGCCCCGGCCGACAGGATCCGGCAGGCGTTGAACCGCCTGACCTACGGGCCCCGTCCCGGCGACGTCGAGCGCGTAGGCGCAATGGGGCTGGAAAAGTGGATCGAAGCGCAACTCCATCCCGAGAGTATTCCGGAAAACCCAGTAATGGCCGATAAGCTGCGTTACCTCGATACGCTCGATCTTTCCAGCTCTCAGTTGGTTCGCGATTATCCGTCCCCGCAAGTGGCGCGGCAAATGTTGAGCGGCCGGATTTCCTTTCCCACCGACCCCGAAATGCGCATCCTGGTCGCCAGGATGGCGTCGAAAGACCAGGGGCGGGTACAGGATGGCGCGGCGGCCGACCCCAACGCGCCGCAGCCGAAAACGCTGGCGGACCTGCTGAACCCGGACCAGGTCCGTTCCCTCGCCACCGGTACGCCCGAGGAGCGGCTGGCTGCCTTTGACGCGTTGCCTGCCATCAAGCGGGATGAAGCCATCGTGGCCATGGGGCAGGGAATGCGCCGCGCCTTGTTCGCCGCCGCACCGCCCTCGCTTCGGCGCAAGCTCGAAATGGCCGACGGCCCGGCGCGCGTGGTGGCCCTCGACCTGTCTGAAGCCAAGCTGCTGCGCGCCATCTATAACGAGCGCCAGTTGGCGGAACTTCTCGACGACTTCTGGTTCAACCACTTCAACGTATATCTGGACAAAGGCGCCGACCGGTACCTGGTGACCGGGTACGAGCGCGATGCCATCCGTCCCCACGTCCTGGGCAAGTTCCGCGATCTGCTCGAAGCTACCGCCAAGAGCCCCGCCATGCTGTTCTACCTGGATAACTGGCAATCCGCCGGACCGGACGTTCGTCAGGGCCGGCCCCAGGCTCGCCGCGGCTTGAACGAAAACTACGCCCGCGAGCTGATGGAACTGCATACGCTCGGCGTCAATGGCGGCTACACCCAGAAGGACGTCACCGAAGTGGCCCGCTGCTTTACCGGCTGGACGATCGACCGGCCGCTTCTCGGCGGCCCCTTCTTCTTTGACGCGCGTAGGCACGATGACGGCGAAAAGCTGGTGCTGGGCGTCGTAATTCCTCCCGGCGGCGGCGTGCTCGATGGCGAGAAGGTGCTGGATATTCTGGCCCGCCGGCCCGCTACCGCGCACTTGGTTTCGCGCCAACTGGCGCAGCGCTTCGTGGCCGACGATCCGCCCCAGGCCCTGGTGGACCGCATGGCCGATACCTTTCTGAAGACCGATGGCGACATTCGCCAGGTGCTTGAAACCATGCTGCACTCCGGGGAATTCTGGAGCGTGGGCGCCTATCGCTCGAAAATGAAATCTCCGCTTGAAATGGCGGTCAGCGCGGTTCGCGCCGCTGGCGGCAAGGTCGATTTCGCCTTCGCCCTGGTCAACCAGGTGGCGCGGATGGGCCAGCCGCTCTACCGAAAAATGGAACCAACCGGCTATTCCAACTCAAGCACCGAGTGGATCAATACCGCGGGCCTCGTCGCGCGCATGAATTTCGCCCTGCAACTGGCAGGCGATCGCCTGCCAGGGGTAAAGGTGGACGTAGCCGACAACGCCTCGCCCGGAACTCCTGGCCAAGGCATTCGGTTGGGATCGCCGGACTTTCAGAAACATTAGCGGTTTTACCGAGCCGCGGCCATCGGGAAGCGGTTTTGCCGGAGACTTTTATCGGGTTCCGTGACATGGGTATGCACTTGGGGGATATGGCAATGATCGATCGCCGCATTTTTCTTCGCAACTCGGCACTGGCAATGGTTGGGGCCGGCACAGCCCCGCTGTGGCTCGAACGGGCGCTATACGCCTCGGGGGCCCCCGCACCGCGCAAGAAAATCCTGGTGGCCGTGTTTCAGCGGGGAGCGGCCGACGGTCTCAACGTGGTGGTGCCGCATGGCGAGAAGGCCTACTACCGGATGCGCCCCACCATCGCCGTGCCCCGGCCGTCGGCGGGCAGCCCGGACGCGGCCGTCGACCTGGATGGTTTTTTCGGCCTCCATCCTTCGCTTGCGCTCTTGAAACCGCTCTTCGACCGGCAGCACCTGGCCATCGTGGACGCGGTCGGTTCGCCCGATCCCACCCGCTCCCATTTCGACGCCCAGGATTATATGGAATCGGGCACGCCCGGCCTGAAGGCCACCGCCAGTGGGTGGATGAACCGCGCCTTGCCCGGAGCCGCAGGCAAGGTCTCTCCCGTGCGCGCAGTCGCCATCGGCGCAACCCTGCCACGTGCCCTGCGTGGCGGCCAGTCGGCCATTTCGCTGCAGAACCTGGCCGACTTTCAAGTCCGCGACGCCGAAGCCGCCCAACAACTCGAGCAAATGTACGCATCGGCAACCGACCCGGCTATGCAGTCCACCGGCCGGGAGACTTTTGAGGCCGTTTCCATGCTGCAGGCCATCCGGAAACAACCCTACTCGCCCGCCGGCGGTGCCGATTACCCGCGCTGCCCCTTCGGCGATAGCCTGAAGCAGATCGCCCAGTTGATCAAGGCCGAGGTGGGCCTGGAAATGGCATTTGCCGATATCGGTGGTTGGGACCACCACGTCAACGAAACCGGCCCACGCGCTTCCCAAGGCCAGCTCGCCAGCCTGCTCGCTCAATTCGGCCAGGCGCTTTCCTCCTTCTGGACCGACATGGGCGACCGCATGGCCGACATCGCCCTGGTGACCATGTCCGAATTCGGCCGCACCGCGCGCGAAAACGGCAACCGCGGCACCGACCACGGACACGCCAACTGCATGTTCGCGATGGGCGGCGGCATCAAGGGCGGCAAGGTCTACGGCCAATGGCCCGGTCTCGAACAGGGCCAGCTCTATGAAGGCCGCGACCTGGCCCTCACCACCGATTTTCGCGACGTTCTGGGTGAAATCGTGGTGCGGCACCTGCGCACTCCCTCGGCGGCCGGAGTTTTCCCCGGCCATTCCCCCAAGTTCTTGGGCCTGGTTTAGCCGCTCGCCCGGAAGACGCGAAAACTTAAACCACAGCCGTCTCCAACAAAACCGATAAATCCTTTGGTTTCTTTATCGGAGCTCATCGCCGGTTACAACTTATCGGAGGATAGTAAAGCATTGCCGAGGGTCTGCCGATAGATACAGTGATGAACCTGGCGGACGAATCTACCAGCCCTATCTCCGGCCTCGAGATGTCCAGGCAATCCGACTTGCCGGGCGAGCAAAAGCGCGCCGCGATGGATCCGCCAACCATTCTCGTCGTCGACGACACGCCCACCAACCTGGAGTTGGTCGCGAGCATCCTGGAGGCCGAGGGCTTCCGCACCCTGGCTGCCGGCGACGGCCCCACCGCTCGCGGCCTGAGCCGCGCCCAACAGCCGGACCTCATTCTGCTGGACGTGCTGATGCCGGGTGAAACCGGCTTCGAAACCTGCTCCCAGTTGAAATCGGACCCGCTCACCGCCGACATTCCCATCATCTTTCTCTCCGCTCTGGACGACGTCAAGAGCAAGGTCACGGGCCTGAAGATCGGCGGCGTGGACTATATCGCGAAACCCGTGCACGGCGAGGAAGTCCTGGCACGCGTCAGAGTGCATCTCCGCATCCGCGAAACCAATCGCGCTTTGGTCGGGCAGCATCGGGTGCGGCTGGAGCAGTTGCGCGACGCCCAACAGGCCATTCTGGTGCGCCCCGACGACTACCCGGAGGCGCGCTTCGCGGTACACTACAAGCCGCTCGAAGAGGCCGGCGGCGATTTCTACGACGTCGTTCCGCTGGGTGCCGGCATCTTCGGCTACTTTGTGGCGGACATCAGCGGCCACGGGGTGAGCGCCGCCTTCCTCACTTCGGCCGTAAAGGCCCTGCTGCGCCAGTACGCCGGGCCGGTCTTCTCGCCCGAGGACACCATGCGCGCCGTGGATTCGGTAATGGGCCAGATGCTGGGCGAGGAACGCTATCTTACGGCATGCTACGCCCGGATGAACCCGCAGACCCACCAGCTCACCGTGATCGGCGCGGGGCACCCTCCGCTGATCCTGGTGACCCGCAATGGAGTGCCGCGAACCGTGGAGCTGGCCAGCGATCCGCTGGGAGTGTTCGGCGCGGCCATTCTTCGCCGCCAGGATCTGCGTGTATCGAAGGGCGACCGCTTCTTCATGTACACCGACGGCCTGATCGAGTCTTCGGCGGGCGGCGGGCGGCGCCAGGGCCTGGAGCGGCTGGTGGATGCCTGCGTTCGGCATCGGGCCACGCCGCTCGGCGAATCGGCCGCCAGGATTGTGGCCGAATTGCGCCCTCCGGACCAGGACGTGGAGGACGATCTGTTGTTGCTGGCCGCGGAGGTCGGTCAGTGACCCATCCGGCCCGGGTGGAGTGCGCGATGCGGACGGCGCTGCCGGCAAGCCTGCAGGCTATTGAGGAGTTTTTCGTCGAATTCCGGCGCCAACAGAGCGCGCTGCCGCATGGTGGGAGCTGGTTCACCGCCGAGCTGCTGGTACGCGAGGCGTTGACCAACGCCGTGTTGCACGGCTGTCACGCCGATCCGCGCAGGCTGGTCCGCTGCGTTTTACGGCTGAAGGGCCGCCGCCTGCTCATCGCCGTGGAGGACGATGGCGACGGTTTCGATTGGCGCGCGGCTTGGAGCCATCCGGCCGCGTTGACGGACTGTTCCGGCCGGGGTATCGGAATCTTGCGTAAGTATGCCAATCACGTCCGATACAACGACCGGGGCAATGTGGTGGCGATCGTCAAACGTTTGTGCTGAGGAAAACATCGATGATAGCGGTTACACGGGAAGAAGACAAAGCCGTAATCCGGCTGGCGGGAGACAACATCGTAGCCGCCTCGGTCGCCGCGCTGCGGTCGAAAATGCGCGGCATCGTCCAGGACGGCGTCCGGGAACTGGTGGTCGATTTGACTGGCGTTCAGATGGTCGATTCCAGCGGGATCGGTCTGCTGATCTCGGCACACAACTCCCTCCGAAAGGTCGGCGGCCGGCTGGCTGTCGTTCACGCCTCCGCGGAAATCCTGGAGCTGTTCCAAACCATGCGCATGCACCAGCATTTCAGCGTGTCCGGAAACTGAGGGACAAGATGAGCGAACCGAACCCCGACGACGAACTGGTACACGATTATTTGGCTGAATGCCGCGAGCACCTGGCCACGATCGAGACGGACCTGCTGGCCATGGAACAGGGCGGCGCCCAGATCGACGAGCAACTGGTGAACCGTGTGTTTCGGGCGGCGCATTCGATCAAGGGCGGGGCCGGCTTCTTCGAGTTGGTCAAGATCCGGGAATTGGCTCACAAAACCGAGAACGCCCTGGACTTGATCCGGTCCCGGCGGACCGTGCCGACGCCGGAGGTGGTCAGCATTCTCCTGCTGGCCTTCGATAAGCTGCGCGAACTGATTTGCAGCCACCGGCAAAGTAACCAGGCCGACATTAGCGAGTTTGTCCTGGCGCTCACCTCGCTGGCGGCGGGAAGTCTGCCTGCGAGCGAGAAGAACTCTCTTTCCGAGCTGGTCGCGGTCGAGGTGCCCGAGGCCAACAAACACATTCAAGTGTCGGCGTTCGATCTGAGCCAGGCGCGCCGGCGCGGCAAATACATTTACCTGATCGAATACGACCTGATTCACGACATCGAGCGGCGGGGCAAAACTCCCTGGGTAGTTTTCAAGGACCTCATCAAGTGCGGCACGATTCTCGAGACGGTGTTCGACCTGGACTCGGCCGGGACACTCGACGACCAGCCCTCCAATCAGTTGATGCTGGAGGTGCTGTATGCCACCGTGCTGGAGCCTGACATGCTCGCCGGCGTGGTGGACGTACCGCCGGAGCGTGTGCGGTTGATCGAGAAGAACGGCGCCATCCGGCCCTTGGCCGAACCGTCGCCCGTTCCGGTCGCCGAGCCGGTGGCGGCGCCTGCGGCCGCCGCCCCTGAAGCGCAGGATTGCGCCGTCCCCGAAGCCGCCCCGGTCGAGAACGCCGGCAAACCCGCGCCCGCCGCGCCGGTTCCCGCCGGCGAGACCACCATTCGTCTGAACGTGACCCTGCTCGATTCGCTCATGACCCTGGCCGGCGAGCTCGTGCTCAGCCGCAACCAATTGAACGAGTCGCTTTCCCGCCGGGACGATCGGGGCATTCGCACCGGCGCGCAACGGGTGAGCCTGGTGACCTCGGAACTGCAGGAAGTGGTGACGCAGACCCGTATGCAGCCGGTCGGCGCTCTGTTCACGAAGTTTCCGCGGCTGGTGCGCGATCTGGCGCGAGACTTGGGAAAGGACGTGCAGCTCAAGCTCGACGGCGGCGACGTCGAGATCGACAAAACCATCCTCGAGGGGCTGAGCGACCCACTCACCCACATGGTGCGCAATGCGGTGGATCACGGCATCGAGCCGCCCGCCCAGCGGGCCGCCGCCCGAAAGCCCGCCACCGGAACGGTTACCCTGGGAGCCTCGCACCAGGCCGGCCAGGTGGTCATCGAAATCTCCGACGACGGCCAGGGCTTGGCGGCCGAGAAGATCGCGGCATCGTCGGTCTCGAAGGGCCTGGTTACGCGCGAGCAAGCGCAGAGCATGTCGGAGCGCGAGAAGATGGCGCTCATTTTCCTGCCCGGCGTCTCCACCGCCGAAAAGCTGAGCGACGTATCGGGGCGCGGCGTCGGCATGGACGTGGTCAAGACCAACCTGGACCGGCTGGGAGGCAAAATCGAAATCGACTCCGCCTCCGGCAGGGGCTCCCACTTCCGCATCAAGCTGCCGCTGACGCTGGCCATCATCCCCTCCCTGCTGGTGTCGGACGGCGGTGAGCGTTTTGCCATTCCGCAGGTGAGCGTGGGCGAGTTGATCCGTATTCCGGCGGGGCAACTGGCCGACCGCACCGATCGGGTGGGCGATGCCCGGGTTCTCAACGTGCGCGACCGCCTGGTGCCGCTGCTCCACCTGGCGGACATTTTGGGAGTGCCGCGTCCGGAGAACGCTTCCCGTGCCCTGAACGTGGTCCTGGTGGATACCGGCTCCTTCGAATATGGGCTGGTAGTGGAGGAATTGCACGACACGGTGGAAATCGTGGTGAAACCGCTCGGCAGGCATCTGAAAGGGCTGCACGAATACGCCGGCGCCACCATTCTCGGAGACGGGCGCGTGGCCGTGATTCTGGATGTCGCGGGCCTGGCCGCGCGCATGAACCTGACCGCCGGCACGGCGAAAGCCGCCTCGCGGCAACGGGTGGAGGAGAGCGTTTCGGGCGCCGAGCTGCATTCGCTGCTCGTGTTTCACAACGCCCCCGGCGAAACTTGCGCGGTGCCCATCGAGCAGGTATCGCGCATCGAAAGGGTCCGCTCCGCGCAAATCGAGCACCTCGGCGGACGCCGCACCATGCAATATCGCGGCGCCAGCCTGCCGCTGGTGAGCCTTCGCGATACCGCCGCGGTCGGCGAGCTTACCGACCAGCAGCAGTGGGTGGTGATTGTCTTCGAAAGGCTGGGCCGCCCGCTGGGACTGTTGGCCGCCGAACCGCTGGACATGGTGGAGGCGTCGCTGACGATCGACTCGGTCACCTTACGGCAGCGCGGCATCGGGGGGTCGGCGGTGCTCAAGGATTCTACCATCCTGCTGTTGGACATCTTCGAGTTGGCTGGCGCGGTGCGGCCGGAAGCGGAGCCCGCGGCGGCGGCGTTCCGGGATACGCCGGGCAACGCCCCGACGGTGCTGGTGGCCGACGATTCGGAGTTCTTCCGCGGCCAGATCCAGCGCCTGGTGGAAGCGGTCGGTTGTCGCGTGCTGGCGGCGGAAGACGGCCAGGCGGCGTGGGAAATCCTCGACCATCATGCCGGTGAAGTGGACCTGGTGGCTACCGACATCGAGATGCCGCGCCTGGACGGGCTGGCGTTGACCCGGCAGATTCGCGCCGATCCGCGCTTCGCCAAGCTGCCCGTGATCGCGCTGTCTTCCCTGGCTGGAGAGGAAGAAATCGCCCGCGGCATGGCTGCCGGCGTGGATGAGTATCAAATCAAGCTCAATAAGGACGAGCTAACGGAGAGCATTCGCAAAGTGGTTCGCCGAAAGTCGAGCGGTGCGCCCGCGGAGAAATGCTTCTCGGGAAGAACGGGGGAATCAGGATGAACAAATTGTCGGATATCAAGATGGGGAAGAAACTCGCGCTGGGATTAGGGGGCGGTGTCCTCCAAGCTGTGTTGCTCGCGGGGCTGGCGCTCTGGGCAGTGAGCGCGATCAATTCGGCGGTGGGGAGCGCGCAGCAGGAATCGCGCAAGATGAACGTCGCCATGAAAGTCGATGCCGGCCTGTCGGAACTCGCGCTGCGCATGACCAGCCTGGTGACGTCCAGACAGGTAGACCGGGATGTCGAGGACGTGTTGGCCGTTCGGAAGGACTACGCGGCGGCTTTTGAGGACATGAAAGCCAACG
The DNA here is from genome assembly GCA_003164035.1 of Bryobacterales bacterium. Taxonomy (GTDB): domain Bacteria; phylum Acidobacteriota; class Terriglobia; order Bryobacterales; family Bryobacteraceae; genus JBEKYD01. Next base: position 11,293 of record PLRS01000115.1, read on the forward strand.
CGGTTACCGAAGAAGACAAGCGCCATCTGAACAGCATCGAAGGGGCCATCGTGCCATGGCGGGGGGTAAACGACCGCATCATGGAGGCGGCAAAGGCGGGCAAACGGCTCGGCGAGGCCAAGGTTAGAGACGAATCCCTGGCTAGCTTCGAAACCGTGAAGTCGGCTGTCGCGGAGTATCTGACCTACCGCCAGAAATGCCTGGACGAAATCAACCTGGAGCGTGGCTCGGTGACGTCGCGGCTTTCTTTAATCGTGATTGCGCTGGGCCTTGTCTCCCTCGCCTCGGCAGGGGTCATGGGTACGCTGCTCACCAGGAGCATCACCACGCCGCTCAACGCCGCGGTCGCCCACCTGGACCTGATTGCCGGAGGAGACCTGTCGCGCGAGGTGCCGCGCGCCAATTTGGAGCGCGGGGACGAGATTGGATTGCTCACCAAGCACATGCAGACCATGTCCTCCAGCCTGCGGGACGTCCTTCAGGGCATCACCTCCGGGATTCACGTGGTGTCTTCCTCGTCGACCGAACTGTCTTCCAATTCGGGACAGATGTCGGACGGCTCGCGGCAGGCCTCGGGCAAGGCGCACGCCGTCGCCGCCGCCGCCGAACAGATGACCGCCAACGTTGTGTCGGTGGCGGCGGGAATGGAGCAGACTTCCACTAATCTGAGCAGCGTCGCCACCGCCACCGAGCAGATGACGGCGACCATCGGCGAGATCGCCGGCAACTCGGAGAAGGCGCGCCGCATTACCGAAGAAGCCACTCGCCAGGCCGTTCGTATTAGCGAACAGATGGACCAGTTGGGCGCGGCGGCGCAGCAGATCGGCAAGGTTACCGAAACCATCACCGAGATTTCGTCGCAAACCAATCTGCTGGCCCTCAACGCCACCATCGAGGCGGCCCGCGCCGGTTCGGCCGGCAAGGGGTTTGCCGTGGTCGCCAACGAGATCAAGGAACTGGCCAAGCAGACCGCCGCCGCCACCGAAGACATCAAAGGCAGGATCGCGGGCGTGCAGGCGTCGACTGCCGGCGGAATCGCCGAAATCGGCAAAGTCACGCAGGTGATTCGCGAGGTCAGCGATATCGTCGCTTCGATTGCGGCGGCCATCGAGGAACAGTCCACCGTTACCAAAGACATCGCGCGCAACATCGCCGAGGCATCGACCGGTGTCCGCGATGCCAACCAGCGCGTGGCGGAAACCTCGCAGGCCACCAGGGAGATCGCCAAGGAGATCGTCGGCGTCGACCAGGCGGCCGGACAGATGGCCGACGGCAGCGAACAGGTAAAGATCAGCGCCACGGAACTGTCCAGGGTGGCCGAACAACTGCAGACCGCCGTGGAGCGGTTCAAGGTCTGAGGCTGGGAGGAGATGATGTCCCAAACGCTGACGGCGCAGGGCGGGCAGACGGTCCTGCTGGCGACTTTTTTCGTGCGCGACGCGCTTTGCGCCCTGGACGCCGCCGGGGTGCAGGAGGTGATTCGGCTTGGCCCGGTGACACCGGTGCGTTATGCCCCGGAAGAGGTCCTCGGCATCGTCAACCTGCGCGGCAAAATCGTCACCATCGTCGACCTCGGCTTGCGGCTCGGATTTCCCAGGACCGTAGCGGGCGCCGACAGCCGCATTTTCATCGTGGAAGACCGCAACGAATTCATCGGCTTGCTGGTGGACCGGGTAGACGAGGTGGTAGAGGTGGAACGCCGCCATTGGCAGCCGCCGCCGGCCAACGTGAGCTGGGGGCAGGCCCGGTTCTTCCAGGGAATATACCGCGCCCGCGGCCGGGTGATCGCGCTGCTCGACGCTGGCCAGATTCTAAAAACCGAGAAATGACGATGAAACGATTCGCGGACGCGAAAATCTCCCGCAAGCCGGGGCACGGAACTGCCGCTACCGGCCCAAATCCCGGTCGATGGCGCAGGATGGAAAGGGTAATCGCCTCGGGGAGAAGAGAGGAATTGAGATGACGAAGCTCGCCAACGTCAGAATAGGTAGAAAGGTCGGCATGTTGCAGCGCGGCAGTGTCCTCATGGTTGTCTGCCTGGCCGCCCTGGCGCTCTGGTCCCTGCACGCCGTCCGTGCGGCAACTCGATAGCCGTAAAATCACGCTGGAGGACTCCAAACGCGGGCGGAGCCAACTCCTTGAGGATCAATCCGGAGGTGCTCCGGAAGGCTCACTCACCGCGGCAAAGTGGGCCGGTGGGTCCGTGGCTGACAGGTAGCTTGGCCCAAGTCGGGCAAAAAGGAGAGGAAAATGCGAAAATGCTCGCGAACTTGAAGATCGGAAAGAAGCTGGCCCTCCTCGTAGGCAGCGGAATCGGACCCATTGTGTGCCTGGGAGTCCTCAGCTTATGGGCACTGAGCGCCATCTCGAACGCGGTCGTTCAGGAGCAGGCCGAGGCCGACAAGATGATGAGCGCGCAGCGCGTTGCCAGCAGTCTGGGGCGGGTCAACTCGATTGTCTGCCACATCACCATGAGCCGGCACTGTGCGCAGTGCCACGGAGTCGATAGCGGCGGGGACCGGGCAAACCAAGCGGCTCTGGCCAAGGACTGTCAGTCCCTGCTCAGCGACCTGAAGACGCGTGAAACCAATCCGGAAGGCCAGAAACTGCTTGGGGAACTCGTAAAGGTGGGTTCGGGTTGGCTCGCCACGAACACCCGCGTGCTGGAGCTGGGGCAGGCCGGGAAAAACGCCGAGGCCAACGCCCTGTACCGGCAGGAGAGCATCCCGAGCATCGGTCCGCTCGATCATGCGCTCACGGATTATTTGAATTGGCAGCAACCCCGCCTGGATAAACGAAAGGAGCATGCCAGTGCGCTCCAGCGCAGTATGCCCATTCCCGCGGCGATACTTTCGCTCCTGGCCTTGACGATTTCCACGCTCTTGGGCGTGGCGGTCGCCCGCAGCATCGGCAAACCGCTCAGCGTGGCGGTTGCCCACCTGGATGAGGTCGCCCGCGGCGATGTTTCGCGCGATGTGCCGACCGAGTACCTGGGGCGCGCCGACGAAGTCGGCCTGCTTTCCAAGGCGATTCAGGCCATGTCCACCAGCTTGCGCGAAGTCCTTAAGGACATAACCGACGGCATGCATGTGGTGTCCTCCTCGTCGGCGCAATTGTCCGCCAATTCGGGCCAGATGTCAGACAGTTCACGGGAGGCTTCCCAGAAGGCCCATTCGGTGGCCGCCGCAGCCGAGCAGATGACCGCCAACGTCGGGTCCGTGGCAGCCGGAATGGAGCAGACCACAGCCAACCTGACGAGCGTGGCCTCCGCCACCGAGCAAATGACCTCGACCATCGGCGAGATCGCCGGCAACTCGGAGAAAGCGCGCCGCATCACCGAAGAGGCCACCCTCCAGGCCGCCCGCATCGGGGAGCAGATGAACCAGTTGGGCGCGGCGGCGCAGCAAATCGGCAAAGTCACCGAAACCATCACCGAGATTTCGTCGCAGACAAACCTGCTGGCGCTCAACGCCACTATCGAGGCGGCCCGCGCCGGTTCGGCCGGCAAGGGGTTTGCCGTGGTGGCCAACGAGATCAAGGAACTGGCCAAGCAGACCGCCGCCGCCACCGAGGACATCAAGGGCCGGATCGCGGGTGTGCAATCGTCGACCGCCGGTGGGATCGCCGAAATCGGCAAGGTCACGCAGGTGATTCGCGAGGTCAGCGAGATCGTAGCTTCCATCGCGGCGGCCATCGAGGAACAGTCCACCGTTACCAAGGACATCGCCCGAAATATCGCGGAGGCGTCGATCGGGGTAGGGGACGCAAATAAACGGGTGTCGGAGACCTCGGAGGCGACCGCAGAAATTGCCAAGGAGATTGTGGGCGTCGACCGGGCGGCGGGCCAGATAGCCGACGGCAGCGAAGAGATAAAGGCCAGCGCCACGGGGCTGTCGGGGGTGGCCGAGCAGCTTCAATCGACAGTGGCGCGATTCCGGATCTCCAACGGCGGCGTGGCGCGGTGACGCCGAGGGCAACGGTGGAGCGCCGCGCTGGCAGCCGCCTCCGGCTAACGCGAAGCGGGGAGCGGGCGCGCTTCTTCCGGGCGGTGTGGCGAGCGCGCGGCCCGGCGGTCCCGCCGCTCGATGCGGGCCGGATGCTGGTGGAAGGGAGTGTGTGATGCCGCCGCGGGTGGAGACGAAGCCATGAGCATGAGAGTCCTGGTGGTGGATGATACCGTCGTGTTCCGGCGCATCGTTTCCGATGCGTTGAAAGGAGTGCCGGGTGTGGAGGTGGTCGGCACCGCCTCCAACGGCAGGTTGGCTATGGCGCGCATCGCCGCGCTGCAGCCCGACCTGGTGACGCTCGATATCGAAATGCCGGAAATGAACGGGATCGAAGTCCTGGCGGCCATCAACGCGGCCGGCATAAAGACCGGTGTCATCATGCTCAGTTCTCTGACGGTGCGGGGCGGAGAGATGACCGTGCGCGCGCTGGAGTTGGGGGCCTTCGATTTCCTGACCAAACCCGAGGGAAGCGATGTAGCCGGGAACCTCGGCCACTTGCGCACCCGCCTGGCGGCGATGATCGGGGCCTTCGAGCGGCGCCGCGAAGTCCGCGCGATCCTGCGCGGCGATGCGTTGCGGGCCGTGCCGGAGGCTATCTCGCCGGCGCCGGCTGCCGCACTCCCGCGGCCTTCGCTCGGGCTGCGCGTTAAGGGCTCGCCGTTGGTGTTGATCGGGGTGTCCACGGGCGGTCCCGGCGCATTGGCCGAGTTGGTGCCGGCGCTGCCCGCCAATCTGGGCGCGCCGGTATTCATCGTCCAGCACATGCCGCCCATGTTCACCCAGCCGCTGGCGGCCAGCCTGGACAAAAAGAGCGCCGTTCGGGTCAAAGAGGCCCAGGATGGGGAAGCGGCGCAGTCCAATTGCGCCTATATAGCGCCGGGCGGCAGGCAGATGAAATTGGCCGCGGGCAGCAAGGGAGAAATCATCCTGCGCATTACCGACGATCCTCCCGAGAACGGCTGCAAGCCAGCCGTGGATTATCTGTTCCGCTCCGCGGCGCTGCATTTTCCCGGCCGATCGGTCGCCGCCATTCTCACCGGGATGGGCAGCGACGGGACCGACGGCCTGCGCATGCTGAAGCGGAGCGGCTGTTTTTCGATCGCGCAGGACGAAGCCAGTTGCGTGGTTTTCGGGATGCCGAAAGAAGCCATTAAAGCCGGGGTGGTCGATACCGTGGCGCCTCTGGAGACCATCGGCGCGGCCATTGTCCGGGCGGTGCGAGGGGTCAGAGCGTGATCCGCCTCCAGCCCGAAGAACACAAGAGTCTGTCCCAGTATGTGTACTCTCTGTGCGCCATCGTGCTGGACGAGTCCAAGGGATATCTGATCGAAAACCGTCTGGCCGGCCTGGTCGAGGAAACCGGCTGCGGCAGCTATGGCGGCCTGTTGCTGCGGGCAAAGTCCGATTCCAGCCGGGCGCTGGAGCGCCGCATCGTCGACGCCATCACTACCAATGAGACATTGTTCTTTCGCGACACCGCACCCTTCGATTTGCTGCGCCATAAAATCGTTCCGGAACTGATCGATCGCCGGGCGCGGACCGGCGCGGCGCGCATCCGGATCTGGAGCGCCGCCTGTTCCACCGGCCAGGAACTCTACAGTATCGCGATCCTTCTCAAAGAACTGCTCGGCGACCCGGACCGCTATGGCGTCCGCCTGATGGGCACGGATATTTCCGACGATGCCGTGGCCCGGGCCAGCCGCGGGCTGTTCAACCAGGTCGAGATCGCTCGCGGCCTGAGCGAAGCCCAGCGGACCCGGTACTTCGCTCCCGCCGCCGGCGGGTGGCAGATTCGCGATGAAATCCGCGCCATGGCCTCTTTCAAGAAACTGAACCTGATGGCGGACTTCTCCGCACTGGGACGATTCGACGTCATCTTCTGCCGCAATGTGGCGATCTACTTCAGCGAGCGGGACCGCATCTCGCTGTTCGGCCGGTTGGAACGGGCGCTGGAGCCGGAGGGCTACCTGGTGATCGGCGCCATGGAATCGCTTAATGGAATCTGCCCGCAGTTTGAATCCAAGCGGCACCTGCGTTCGGTGTTTTACCAGGTGAAGACTCACGCCTGAGGGTCGGTATGAATCCGACAGGGCGGCGCGCGCGGGTTGTTTTCATCCGAATCGTGCGTGGGTGGCGGGCGGAGGACGAGGGTCTCAGCCGCGGCGAAAGACCAACGGGCCGGTGATCCTGACACTGGATCACCGGTCCCGCCCCTGTTTGGAAGTTCCCGCTAGCGCGCTCTCTTTGTAGCGTCATTACACGGTGGCTCCGGCGGCAGTGCCTCCGAAATAACCGCCATATCCTGTAAGGCGGAAAATCCGGGGCGTTTTGACGGTGGTTTAAGGTTTTTTCGTGCGATAAACCCCCTACCAAACCACATAATCGGGTTGGTCGTCGCCGATGGGCATGCCGGGCGGCGGAACTGGAGGACGTGGCAATCCGATCTGTTTGGGGTCGGTTTCGAAGCGCTTCACCTGGGCGGCACTGTACTGGAAGAACGCCTTCAGGCTGGCATCGGCGGGTGCTTGGGCCGCGGCCCAGTCGCGCAACTGGCTAAGCTTGCCGGCGGCGGTGGCGCGAACTTGCGCGGGAGCCGATTCGTTGTTCGAAAGCTGCATTAGGTGGTACAGCAGCACCGCGTCGGTGGCGCGCTGCACCTGCCCGGGCAATCCGCCGGCGGGCGCCGCTTTGAAGGTCGCGCCCACCAGCCGGTCGATCACCTCGTCGAGCGAGGGCTGGGTGGCGTCCTCCGCGTGATGCTCCACCAGGCGGGCGGCGCGTTCGGCGTTCAGCAGCAGGCCGATGGTCATGCCGGCGGCGGATTCGGCCGCGCCTACCGGGTCGAACGTCAGCCCGGTGCGGTCCTGGAAGTCCTCGCGCGTGCGTTGATAGCCATGCGCCTGCGGCGGAATCAACGCCAGAATCCCGTCCGGCAAAGTCAAGGCATCCGGACGGATGGTGCCGAGCAGCGCGTCCAACGCCCGCCTCTGTTCGGCGCCCGGAACGCGCTCAACCATCTTCTGGCCGTCGCCGCGCAACGCGTAGGTATAGTACAGCCCGCCCACCACTTTGGAAGCGGCCTCGGCCTGATAGCGGTGCAGCAGATATACGGGCACCAGCGCGTCTTCCAGCATGCTCATGGGGTCGCCCACGCGAATGTTTTTGGCGGAGAACTGCGCCAGCGCCTTGGCGCGCACCTGCATCAGGCGGTTCAGTTCGTCCACGGCGTTCGAGCCGGAATCCCAAAGATGGGCTTGCGGATGGGCGCTCCCTTCGGGCCGCGCATCGGCGTCGCTGATGAACAACAGGCCGTCCTTGATGGCGCGGCTCATGATACCGTCCAGCAGCTTCGGCTCGTCGGCGCCGGCCGGGAACTCGCTGTACCCATATTCGATGGCGACCTTGTCCCAGGCGCCGATACCCACCGCATAGGCGTCGGATAAGTCGACCGCTCCCGAAGGTGAGAGCTTCACCGTGGGCGGCGGATAATCCATCACGCTGGCGCGATTGTTGATGCTGGCGGCGTAGTTATGGACCAGCCCCAGCGTGTGGCCCACTTCATGCGCGGCAAGCTGCCGCAGCCGCGCCAGCACCGCGCGCTCCATTTCCGGTGGAACCGGCTTGCCCTCCTCATACGGTGCCAGCAGGCTCTCGAAAATCAGGTAGTCCTGGCGCCCGCGCAGCGAGCCCAGCGTGACCTGGCCCTTGATGATCTCGCCGGTGCGCGGGTCGGTGATGGCCTCGCCGTAGGACCAGCCGCGAGTATAACGGTGTACCCACTGGATCACGTTGTAGCGCACGTCCATGGGGTCCATCCCCGGCGGCATCAGTTCCACCCGAAAGGCATTGCTGAAACCGGCGGCTTCAAACGCCTGGTTCCACCAGTTGCCGCCCTCGAGCAAGGCGGAACGGATCGGCTCCGGCGCGCCGCGGTCCAGATAATAAACGATGGGCGCGACCGGGTCGCTGATGGCCGCGCTCGGGTCCTTCTTCTGCAAACGGTGGCGTATGATGAGGTGCTTGATGTACCGGTCGCCCAGGGGAGCGATGAAATCGGCGTACGTCATCCCGATGTAACCGGCGCGCGGGTCGAAGGCGCGCGGCTTATAGCCTGGGCCCGGCAGCTCGACGAAGGAATGGTGCTCGCGGACGGTGACGGCGTCGGGCGATGGCGTCACGTCGCGCACAAACTCGTTGGGATTGTCGCCGGTGAAGGTCAGAATGGTCTCGACTTCGGTGTTCCTGGGGAAACCCTTGGTGTTCTCCAGGTAGAAAGCGCAGCGGCTGGGGTCGAGATGGTACAGCGCTCCACCGCCGCCTTCTCCCCTTCCGCCGCCGGCCCTTCCGCCGCCAATGGGCTGCGCGCGCTGAATCGATTGCGGAATGTGATGGGCGTCGCGCAGGAAGAATTGCGTCGCATCCACCAACGCGCGGCCGCCTTCTTCGGCGGCAACTTCAAAACCCCATAGCACCGATTGCGCGAACGATTCCTCCACCGAGCGCCGCTCTTCCGGGCTGCCATCGATGGCGCGAAAACGATAGTTGGGCTCGATCATCAGCACCTTTGGCCCGCTGCGCATGAATCTGACGATGCGCGAGCCGCCCAACTGGCCGCGGTCCAGGCCCAGGTCGTTCGACCCCATCCCGGCCGGCATGGAATCGACGTACAGAAACCCGGTATCGAATTTGTCGATCTCGAGCCACATCTTGCCCGCTTTTTCGTCCCAATACAGCGGGAAGTAGCCGGGAATCTTCCGGAAAGCGGCAGTGCGCGCGGCAATAGTAGGCGTGGTGTTTTGCGCCGAAACGGCCACGGCAGCGAAGAGCAGTATGAGGGCGGTTTTCATGGGATTCACCATGATACAAGAATTCCCGTGGCGCGGGCCTCCGTGCCGGCAGCGCCGGCTTTCGAGCCCACGTTCCCCGGTGGGACAGACGATCGTATTTCTGTCGTCTGTCGGGCACGAGCGCTCACAGCCACTACTGCACCCTGACGAACTGCTTTATGTACGACAGGCTGTCTTGTACGGGTGAACCTATGGCTGGGTCGCCAGCCGCTTCATGCATGGCCGGAAGGACAAGGTCAAGATCGAGGCGCTTGTGAAACATCGCAAGGTCACCAAGTCAGGTGGCCGCGGCCCATCGCACTTCTACATGAACGGATTTCAGAAGCGTCAGGCACCAACCCTGAACCCACTTCCAGTCGGGATCGAGTCGTGTCGCGCTGTAGAGGGCTCCGGCCACTTCCTCGGGGTCGGTGCTCGCAAACCGATACAACAGCGTCGCCCGGTCGTGCGGCTCGACGGGCACGTATTTCAAGTCGTCGGGCATGTTATAGGGTCTTGTCCCACGATTCGGATCAGCGCTCAACCGCAGCCGCGGCGGAGACTGACGAACCGATCCCGCCCCCCCTACTCTTCGGCGACTGACGGCAAGAACGCCAGCATCATCGGCAAGGGCAGCAATTCCCGCCGGATCGGATCGAGCGCCAGGGCCAGCGATTCCAGCGTTTGGGCGCCAAGCAGCGTGCTATCGCTCTCTTCGCCGAAGATCACCGCGGCGACGCCCGCCTTGTTCCCAAACTTAAACAGCGCGCCCGCGGTTTGACGCTTGATGGTCTGCCCGCTCGCGAGGCGGAAGGTCTGCTCCGGCACTGGCGCGAGACGCTCTAGGATCGCTTGAGGGACGACGGAATAAGCCGCGCCGGAATCGATCAGGAACTCCACTGTTTCCGCCCGCCGCGGGTCGCTTTGGTTGGCAACCGCCATCGAAAGATAAGGTCAAGCCCATAAATCCTCCTCGCCGTGCGCCACTCTTATAGTAGCGGTTCCCGGTGGGACAGACGATCGTTCTCTGTCGTCTGTCAGGCTTCCCGCGGGCAACCGCGCGACAGACGACAAAAAAGCGATCGTCTGTCCCACCAGGCTATTCCACCACCCTGATCTGAATCTTCGAACCCTCCGGTCCGCCCCAATACACACGCTCGGTGGCCTTCCGGAAATCCGCCGCCTTGGCCGTCGGAATATCCGTGAACGCTTGCGGGTTTCGATCGGTCAACGGGAACCAGGAGCTTTGGATCTGCACCATGATTCGGTGGCCGGTGCGGAACACGTGGCAAACGTCGGGCATCGTAAATTCGATTCTGGCGGGCGTACCCGGTGTGAATGGCTCGGGCTTTTCGAAGCTCGCGCGGAATTTGCCGCGGAACGGCTCGCCGCGAACCATCTGCTGGTAGCCGCCCATGTGGAGGTGGGCCGGATTCGGTTGCGGATCGGGGTAATCGTCGGGGTATACGTCGATCAGCTTCACGTCGAAATCCGAGTCGGTGCCGGTGGTGGAGACGCGTAACGCGGGCCGGATCGGGCCGGCCACGGTGACGTCTTTTTCGAGCGGCTCCGATTGATACGTCAGAACGTCCGTCCGCCGCGAGGCAAACCGCTGATCGTAAGTCATATAATCGCCCGCCATGCCTTCCCCGATCTCGCCGATCACCGGGACGGGCTTGGCGGGGTCGCTGGTATATTCGTCGAAGCCGCTCGTGCCCGCCGGTGCGGTAAACGACAAGCTTCCGCCCGGGCCGAAATACAGCGCCCGTTCGTTCGAACCAGCCGGCGGCCAGGCGTCGTGGCGAATCCACTCGTTCCGCCCGGTTTCAAATACCCAGGCTTTCGGCATGTCGTCGCCCTTGCCTTTCAGATTTTTCAGGAAGAACTCGAGCTCGATGTGCTCGCGGAAAAACTCGCCCGTCCTGGAGGCGAAGGTCAGGTTGCCCAGTTTGTCTCCGTCCCCGCGCGACCAGCCGCCATGGGACCACGGCCCCATCACCAATGTGTCGGCGGGCGGCGGCCCGTTTCGTTCGGTGGCGTAGAAGAGCTTCAGCGGCCCCGAAAGGTCCTCTGCGTCGAACCATCCGCCCACCCAGAGCACCGCCGGCTTCACGTTCTTCATGTGCGGCGCTTCGGCGCGCGCCTGCCAGAAGGCGTCGTAGTTCGGGTGCTTCAACAGGTCGTCCCAGTAGACGTTGTTCTTGTGGAGATAGAGTTCGTTGGCGTTCGCGAGCGGCCCCATGGCGAGATAAAACGCATACTGATCTTCGGTGCCGAAATCGAACGGAGCGCCGCGCCGCGGCCGCTGGGGCTCGCCGCGCGGTTTGAAGCCAACGTAGAAACCGAAATTGGCGGCCAGATAAAAGGCGCCGTTGTGGTAAGCGTCGTCGCCGTTGCCGACGTCGCCCATGGGAGCCTGGGGCGACACAGCCGCCAGCGCCGGGTGCGAATCGATCAGGCTGAATGCCGCGTAAAAGCCGGGGTAGGAGATTCCCCAGATTCCGACCTTCCCGTTGTTGTTGGCGACATTCTTCACCAGCCAGTCGATGGTGTCGTAGGTATCCGTGCTCTCGTCGCTCTCCTTCCCGCTCAGGTGAGTGCGATGCACCGGCACATCGATAAAGGTGCCTTCAGAAAGATAGCGCCCGCGCACGTCCTGGTAGACGAAGATGAACCCTTCCTTGGTGAATAGCTCCGACGGCCCCAGCACCGGCCGGTAATTGTCGATCCCGTACGGCGCCACCGAGTACGGCGTGCGCTGCATCATGATCGGGTAAGAATGGCTCGTATCCTTGGGGACGTACACGGATGTAAACAGCTTGACGCCGTCGCGCATCGGAATGCGATAGTCGAACTTGGTGTAGTGCGAACGCGCGTACTCGAGCTGCTGCCGGCCCGCGTCGCTCTGCGCCGGTTGCCCCGCCAGCACTCCGGCCGAGCCCATCAGTAGAACGGTGGCAACGAATCTGTCCATGAGGGTATTTATAGCACCGGCTCGGAGGAAAATGAGCCGCCAACTCCAATATGGCTTCCTTTTTCCGCATTACCAGGTAGAGACCAAAATGGGGATCCGCGTAGGGCAAGAACCGCGGACACTCCCTTTTATAGCCCTAAAACGGAGCAGTCTCGCGAATATCACTATTGGCGAGCCCGTCGACGGACGATAAGTTAAGCCACAGAACGGAGGCACGACAATGGAGCGCACCAAGAACGTGGGTACAAATGTCGCCGGGAGGGCGCACGTCACACCCTCTCGCTCAACCAGCCTGTCTCGCTGGTTGCGATTGGCCACCGCCCTGTCGATCGGCGGTTCGCTCGGATTCGCGCAGAGCCTGAGCGTAACGCCATCGGGCGATCCATCCGTCACCGTTGGCGCCACGCTGCAGTTCACCGCCGCGGCCAATGGCTTTATGATCGCGAGCGTAAAGTGGGAGGTGGCGTCGGTGCAGGGAGGCAGCGCCACCACCGGCACCATCTCGACCGGTCTGACAGGTGGTCTGTACAGCGCGCCCACCGCTATTCCGGCGCAGAATCCGCAGTCGATTACGGCGGTTGCCACCGGCACCAACGGCGGCAAGTATTCGGCCAGCGTCTATGTCACCGTCGCGCCGCCGCCGCCGGTTATTACCTCGGTTTCGCCCAATCCTCTGCCGCCCGGCACCGTCGCGGTCACACTCACCGGTACCGGCTTCACGTCGAGTTCTCTCATCTGGGACAGCGGCGTGCAGTATGTGACCCAGCAGCCCTCGGCCACCACCCTCACCACGACCGTCTATACCGCGCCCGGGGCTGCGTCCGCCACGTTCACGGTACATGGCTCCGGGACAATCAGCAATGCGATTGTCGTGCCGGTCGGGAGCGCCGCGCGGGCGACATATGCTCTCACCGTCGTGAACGGGACGGGCAGCGGCAACTATGCCGCCGGTACCGTCGTGAACATCGCCGCTACCGTGCCGTCGGGGCAGCAGTTCCAAGGATGGTCGGGAGCTGCCGTGGCCAACTCCGGTTCCGCCACCACCACGCTGACCATGCCGGCCGCCAACACTACCGTCACGGCTCAATTCACCGGCGCGGCCGGGCTGACGATCACTTCCGTATCCCCGAACCCGCTGCCCACTGGAACCATCGCTGTGACCGTCACCGGTACCGGCTTTACCTCGAGTTCCCTTATATGGGACAGCGGCGTGCAGTATGTGACCCAGCACCCCTCGGCCAACACTCTGACAACCAGCGTTTATACCGCGCCTGGAACCGCGTCCGCCACGTTCACGGTACATAGTTCCGGAACCATCAGCAATGCGGTGACGGTCCCGGTGTCCGGACCGCCGACTTATACGTTGACCGTCGTCAATGGAACCGGCAGCGGATCCTACACGGCGGGTACGACCGTGACGATCGGTGCGAATGCGCCTCCCGCGGGAGAGTCGTTCGCGGGCTGGACAGGCGCCAGCGTGTCCAACGCCAACGCTACCACCACCACGTTGACCATGCCCGCCGCCAACGCTACGGTGACGGCCAATTACGCCGCCGGACCCACCTATGCGTTGACCGTTGTAGGCGGTCAGGGAAGCGGCAACTACGTCGCCGGCGCGGTCGTCACCATCGTCGCGAATAATCCGCCCGCGGGACAGAGCTTCCTCGGCTGGACCGGCGCGACCGTCGCCAGCCCCAGCTCGTCGACGACCACCCTCACCATGCCGTCTACCCCCGTCACAGTCACGGCAGATTTCAGCCAGCCCACTTACACGCTCACGGTGGTCAACGGTACCGGCAGCGGCAACTACGCCGCCGGTGCGGTGGTGCCCATCTCCGCCAACGCTCCTCCGGCCGGACAGTACTTCCAGGTCTGGACCGGACCCGGTCTGGCCAACCCCAATCAGCCATCCACTACGGTCACCATGCCGCAGGCGAATACCACGGTCACCGCCAGCTTCTACGCGCCTCCGCCGGTTCCATTCCCGGTGACGACGCATCCGCGTCTGTGGATCACACAGCAGGATCTGCCTCACTTGCAGGCTTGGGCGGTTTCGGGCAATCCGGCTTACCAGGGACAGAGCGGTGCGCTGTCTACCGCGATCGGCAATTACAGCCTCGCGTTTCCGGGCGCGGCGCTGAACGCAACCAATCCGACTCCCGCCAACCCTTATCCCGATTTCGGCGACACCCAGGGTTACACCGGCATGCTGAGCGAAGAAAACGCCGTCATCCTGGCGTTGAACTCGCTCATCGATCCCAGCCCCGCCAATCGGGCTCAGTATGCGCAGGCGGCCAGAAATCTGCTGATGTATGCCATGAACCAGGCGGCGCTGGGCCACGCCAGCGGCCTGCCGTTCCGTGACCCCGCCTTCGCCATTTACAACCGCGCCAGCGGCAGCGGCCATGAGTGGCCCCTGATTGTGGATTGGATCTACCCCGTGCTCAGCGCCGCCGACAAAGCCACCATCCGGCAGGTCTTCCTGATATGGGCCGGCGATTGCCTGACGGCCGAGACCACCGGCGGCGATAACCCCGGAACGCCGGGGCTCGTCAACAGTCTCGCGCTGCTGCCCAATAACCTTCCGTACCGAATGGCGTCCAACAACTACTACCTGGCGCACGCCCGTCTGCTGACCATGATGTCGCTGGTTCTCGATCCCGCCGACGATCCGCCGTTGAGCGCAGCCGTTGCCCCCGGCGCGCTCTGCAACACCCTGCGCAGCTATATAGCCGACGCAACCGGCGCATGGCTCTACGAGGAGTTCGCCATGATGGGCGACCCGCAGGTGGTGGCTCAAGCCTATGGCGTTCCCAACAATCCCACGGGGGCCGGTTTCGGCCTCGCCAGCGGCGGCTTGCCTCCGGAAGGCATGCTCTACGGCGAGTCTTTCGCCTACATCCTGGGCCAACTGCTGGCGCTCCAGACTTCGGGCTTCAATAATGCGACTTACTCCGGCCCGCAAATCGCCATGATCGGCGCCCCGGTTTGGGATCGCTATGTTACTGGGTACTTATCGTCGCTCACGCCCACGGCGAAGGTCTTTTCCTCGGAGGCGTATCTGGGTTCCCTGTTTCAGTTCGCCGGTTATGGCGACCTGTTGCGGACCTATGTGACTCCGGACCAGATGGCCCCGTTCGCGCTGCTGGGTCTGCTCGACCAGGAAACAGGGGTCAGCACTCACGTCAACGCCGGCCGCTGGTACGCTTTGAATGCCATGCCCAACGGAGCCGCGGGGCTGCTGGCGCGGATGACCGACCCATGGACCTGGGGAGTGACGCAGGATCTGCTGTATTACCTGTTGCTCGACCCCACGGCGCCGGCGCCTGCCGATCCTCGTCCCACGTTCCCCGCCGTTTTCTATGACGCTCCGGCGGGCCGCATCGTCGCCCATAGCGATTGGACTCCCACGGGAACCATGTTCGACTACCGCGCCAGTTGGATCTCCATCAACCACCAGGACGGAAACGGAGGCCAGTTCGAGCTGTTCCGCAATGGCGAATGGCTCACCAAGGAGATGAGCAACTACGATAACGGCGGCGGCGGCAACGGCGCGACCGTGACCTATCACAACACTCTGGGATTGCAAAACTGGTGCCCGGCCTGCGCCACCATTGCCTGGCAGGGAACCGACGCTCCCGCGTGGACCAACGGCAGCCAGTGGATGGAAGGCGAAAACGCCGGCGACCCCACCACCACAATGAGCACGGGCCCTGGTTACGTCTATGCCACCAGCAATCTGACCAACCTCTACAACCGACCCGATTTCTGGACGCCCGCCGATGCCGTCGCCGATATCACCCAGGCGACCCGCTCCATCGTTTGGCTGAACGACGATTACATCGTAGTCTACGATCGCGCGACCTCCGCGCACAATGGATTCAAGCGCTTCAATCTGAGCCTGGTCACGAACCCCGTCGTCTCAGCCAACACCGCAACCGAGATTCTCCCGAGCGGCCAACAGCTCTTCATCCAGACCCTGCTGCCCCTGAATCCGTCGCTCACCAGCTTTAACGGAGCGGCGAACCTGAACCCCATAGCGGATTTGGAACCGAGCCAGTACATCTATCAGGTTCAGGATCCGGCCTTGCCTCTCGACACACGCTTCCTGCACGTATTGCAGGGCGCCAACCCGGGCGCGCCCATGGCTGTTGCGGCTCACCTGCAGAGCAGCGCCGGAACCGCATTCGATGGCGCCCGGTTCGGCGCCAGCGAAGTCTGGTTCCCAGTGACCGCCGGCGCCGTCTTCGCCGGTACCACCCTCCCCGCGCCGGCGGGTGTTCAGAGCGTATTGATCGCGGGCCTCGCGCCCAACACCGGATACAGCGTGAGCATTCAGGCCGTCGCTACCGGCAACACAATCGGCGTTTCTCCCGGCGGATCGAACATCACCGATGCCGGAGGAGTGCTGCAACTCTCGTTCTGAACCAGCCGAGCCAGGAATCACGCGAGCCGTGGGCACAAGGTCGCCTCCGTAGCGTCGGCGATCTTTGTCGCCGGTGTTCTTGGTTGCGCCCTCCGGGCGGCCAAAGTTGCCAGAAAGGGATAGTGTGGCGCGCCAGTGTTCAGCCGCGAACCCGCTGGGCGAACCACTCAAAGCAGGCTTCGAGCGTCACGCTGCCTTCGGCGTCAAGCAAGCGAACGCGCACTTCGATGGCGGCGCGGCCCCGCCGGGAGAGCGTATCCAGGAAACGCTCCGCCTCTTCCGCGGCAGCCTCCGCCTGGGCGGTCAATTCGCCAGTCGCCGGTCTCCGGAATTTGACGTCGGCGTGGCGAACCACCGCTAGATTGCCGGCGGCCTCAGCGCCGAAGCGGCTGAGCAGCCACTGCCCGCTAGCCGCCTCAGCGAGCGCGAACTGAGCGCTGGCATGGATCGTCCCTAGATGATTCTGGTGATTGGGGTCCGCGGGGAGGGTGAGAATTGCTCCATCGGCGCGCAGGCCAAGGAAGCGATTGAAGGGAATCGCGCTGACATCCACGTTGGTCTCCGTTACGTACGTGCATCCGAATCCCGCGTTCGATGGCGCGACGGCACACCGCGCGGAAGCCGCCCGCGTGACGCATAAATCAGATGCAGTCCTGCTGGCGGAGGCAATGGCTTGGCTTCTCCTGCCCGGCGCATTCAAAACCGCCACCCGGCCCGCACTCGGCCCTAACCGACGTGTCCCAGTACATCACGGCCTAGCACCGGTCCGCGCGAATTTCGTCCAGAATCTGCCCGGCGCTCATCTCAGGGACCGCGCTAGCAGCGATCGATTTCTGAAAGGCTTTCAGTTCTCTGGCCCATTGGCGCCCCTGGACGGCCCCGGACGCAGGCGCAACCCTTGTCAAGCGGGCTTTGATCTTGCCGCGAACCGTGATAAGGACATCTTCGCCGCTGTTGGCAGCTTCTACTAATTCTGAAAGCCTGGCTTTGCTCTCGCGTAGGCTCCTGACCATGGAACCATTGTAGTTTCAAACACCAGGCCGTGGAATTTATTGCGACGAACCAATCATTTGCGTAATGTATAAACAGCGAGGAGCGACGGGGAACAATCGGCCTATGGGGCCGGGGCACTGGATCTGTTCATGGCAGCCTACCTACCCTCTTGCGACGCCTTTGTGACAAACGATCCGGGTCAACATGCCGCCCTGCGGCTGGTTGCGGAGCGAGCAGGGTTGTCGACCGGTATATTGACCTATAGCAAATGGAGACAAAAGCTGCTGCTGGCCTAAAAGCCCGCTGGCACAGGGATAAATCGCTAAGCTATTGATTCTATTATGGTGGAGGCGGGGGGAGTTGAACGAAATACAGGTATTGAAAGCAAGCAAGTTGCTGATTCCGTTCGCCCGCCGTTACCGCCTTTGCTAGCGTTCCCAGCCTTGTGGGATCAATTTGGATCAGTGCGGCGTGCGGGGAAAGGCAGGAGGCCTGCCGCTCTTGCCCATTTCTGCGAGAATGCTTACATGCTGCGAGTTCCGATTACGAAGTGCCCAACCTTGACCTGCCCGAGTACTGAGGTTGAGGCAGTGAGTATCGGCCCGCCAGAAACGGTACCCGGAGAGCCGGACCTCATGCAGTACCAGTATGACGGCCAATGCCCCCTCTGCCATGTGCCCTTGTTCGGCTGTTTTTGGGTGAGACGCGATCAATCGACGGCGGAGGAAAAGCCGAAGGCATAAGCCCGGCCACGAGGTTACTCAGGAGGCAGGGGATTCCAGGCGGTGCTTCATGTCCGTGTCGCAAGACAAAGTCGATAATCTCGGGACGTTCACTCAGCGCGTCGGCGAAATTCGCCAATGCTGGGGCTTGGCCAAGCACAAGGAGCTTTGGTTTCGTGGCGAAAGCAAAGACTACGGCGAGACGCTCCTTCGCCCCGAGCTTTATCGGGCCGCGAGCGATGGTGTGTGCCTGAAGCCTTGTTGGAAACTCTTGAAGATCGAAAACGATCTCTATGACGAATTCCGGCGCAACGCCGTCGTGCGCTCAGATGAAAAGACATCAGAGGAGGATTGGGATTGGGACTCATACTTTCTGATGCAGCATCACAACGGCCCAACGCGCCTGCTCGACTGGTCAGACGGCGCGCTCATGGCCTTGCACTTTGCGCTGCGTAACAAGGCGGACGACGCCCACGACGCTCGTGTTTACGTGCTCGAAGCCTACAGGTTTAATGAACAACTCAGGCAACTCCCCGACATCAAAGTGCTCCAGCAGGAATGGAAATCCTTCGTAGCGAAGCATCCGTCTTGGGATCTGGAAGATGATGATTGGGAAGACGCCTATCTGCCTGCCGACGAAGAAGTACTCGCGGAGATGAACATACCGCGACCGCCCCTGGCGTTGGATTTCCCGCTCATCACGAAGCGTATCGCTGCACAGCGTAGCCGCTTCGTCGTATTCGGTACGGAGCCTAATTGGCTCGCCGACGAATTCAAGAAAGCCGACTCCAATATAAGGGTGATCACCGTTGCAGCTACCGCGCGTGCAAAGATGAGGCAGGAGTTGCGCGACTGCGGGATAACCGAATCCGTCATTTATCCCGACCTCGATGGCTTGGGGCGCGAGATGCGACAACTCTGGGAGGACAGACGCGCTGCACCAGAGGAGAACGTCTGATCGTTCGTGGGATCAACTTGGATCAGCCTGGGACGATTCTTGGCAGCAGCGCTCCGTAAGTTGTTGATTCTATTTTGGTGGAGGCGGGGGGAGTTGAACCCCCGTCCGAGAAAGCCCGTCATGAAGAGAACTACGTGCGTATCCGGCTCAAAGGTTTCGCGTCAGCGCTTCAGAACCGGCGAGCGCGGCACCACGCTAGTCCGATTGGATTTCAGCCGCCGGCTCCGGACCGAAGCCTTTGGCCAATCCCGCAAAATGACGCTCACTCACCGCCGCGCGGGCTCAGCGGCTGGAGCGGCTCCCTAATTAATTAGGCAGCGTATGCAAACTGCGTGTTGTTGGCAGTTATGTTTTCCGATCGTTTTACGGGAGCTCGGAACCCGGCACGCCTCCCCACCACGATTCGATCCCGTCGAATCCGTTGCGCCCCCACAATTGCTGAGCCTCAAATGGCAGGTCTGACACTTTTATTCTACCACCGGGGCTATAATTTCAATATGCGTATCTGGAAAGTGGCGGCACTACTACTGGCGGGGACGCTTGCCCTTCTTGCCGACGACCCGACCGTCAAGCTCCGGATTGTGGTGAAAACCGTGGGCGGCCATCCCATCGACCGCGCCGAGGTGGTGGTTCGCTGGCACGCCGACCCGAAGCATCCCCAGGCGCGCTACGGCCGCGCCGTCAACACTACCTGGGAACTCCGCACCAACCAGGAAGGCGAAGCCAACGTCCCCGAAATCCCGCAAGGCGAAATCCTGATTCAGATCAACGCCAAGGGCTATCAGACTTACGGCAAGACCTACGACGTCGAGGAAGCGGAGAAAACCATCGAAATCCCGCTCAACCCGCCACAGCAGCAGTATTCGGCGCACTAGCCGAGGTCACGCCGCCCGGCGGCGCTGGTGTGCGACCCTGCGCCGGCGGACGCACTCGCCAGTCGCTCCCAGCCCCAGCAATCCCGCGCACAGGATCAGCGACGCCGGTTCCGGCGCGTCCGGCGGATCGGCTATCTGAGCAGCGGAATCCACGTCACCGTTGGAATCGAGGATGGAGAACCCGGATACCGCCAACGTGGCGCTAACGCCCGCCGAACCGTTGTCGCCTGCCTCGGCGTTCAAGCTGAGGTCTTCACTGAAGCTGAACGGCACCCCAAAAGTGAACGGAATCGTGACGTATTCAGAGGGACCATAGCTCTGCGGGTACGGGTAGAACGCCAAAGAACAGTCCTCATCGTTGCCGCATAACCAAGTGTCGTCGGTGAAGGTGGTCGAGGTACCTTCGCTGCCAAAGGTTGCGCTCGCCGTGGCGCCCGTCCAAATCCCCTGCTCTCCGCCTTGGCCGGTCAGCGAAAAGTCGACAATCAGGTCGCCCGAGCCGGTACCTCCGGTGACGAGCAGGTTTTCCGTGAAAGATGCATCCACCGAACCTGTGCCTATGTCGCTGAGGAGGGGGCTCCAAACGGCCTCAACGTCGGCGCTGGCTTGGATGACGGGAAACAAGGAACCGATACCGGCCTGAACCGAATAAATATTGCCAGTCGCCGTGGAATTGAGCAGCCAAGGAGTGCCGCCGCAGGTGGACGTGGCCGTGGCGGAACTTGTGCCCGTATTCGATTGGGACGTGCTGCAATTAATCGGCTGAATCGACGTGGCGCCCAAATAGGCCGTCGTATCCACCGTAATGGCGCCGGCATAGCCCGTCCCGATTACTCCCGACGCCAGTAAGAGCGCCGAGCCGAAACGCGCACACACGGACATTTCAGGCTCCTCAACATGAGTGTACGCCCGTCCCGGTTATTCAGCGCCCCCAAAATATACGGCCAGTACCCCAAACAGTACTAAGTAATTTGGGGAACGATGGCGACCGGATCCCAGTTTTTCTACGCCTTAGCCAAAAATTGCCCGATCGAGCGCGTCGCCTGCCGGATGCGCTGTTCGTTCTCCACCAGGGCGAACCTGACGTAGCCTTCCCCCAGCGGGCCAAACCCGATGCCCGGAGAAACCGCCACCTGCGCCTTTTCCAGAACCAGCTTTGAGAATTCCAGCGAGCCCATGGCGCGGAAGCGTTCCGGAATCGGCGCCCAAAGAAACATGGAGCCGCGCGGCTTTTCCACCGGCCAACCGGCCTGCGTCAGGCCTTTCACCAGCACGTCTCGGCGCTTCTGATACATGCACCGGATCTTCTGGGTGTCCTCTTCGCACTCGCGCAACGCGATGATGGAAGCGATCTGAATCGGCTGGAATACGCCGTAGTCGAGGTAACTCTTAATCCGCGCCAGCGCCGCAATCATGCGCGGATTGCCCAGGCAGAACCCCACCCGCCAGCCTGCCATGTTGTAGCTCTTCGACATGGAGAAAATCTCGACAGCCACATCCTTGGCGCCCTCGACCTGCAGAATGCTGGGCGGCTGGTACCCGTCGAAACCCAGGTCGGCGTAGGCGAAATCGTGAACGATCATGGTGCCGTGATGGTGCGCCAGGCGCACGATCTCCTGCATAAAGTCCATCTCCACGCATACCGTCGTCGGGTTGTGGGGGAAGCTGATGAGGATCAGCTTGGGCTTTTGCAGCGCGGTCCGGTAGACGGTCTCGAGCGCATCGAGGAAGGTAGCCGGGTCGGGCATCGGCAGCACGTAGGCCTGCCCCTCGGCCATCAGCACGCCGTACTGGTGAATCGGGTAGGCGGGATTCGGGGACACCACCGAATCGCCCGGTCCGATGGTGGCGAACAACAGGTGGGCCAGCGCGTCCTTGGCGCCGATGGTGACGATGGCTTCCTTCTCGGCATCGAGCGCAACCCCGTACTTGTTCTGGTACCGCAGCACAATCTCTTCCCGCAGCCGCGGAATCCCCCGCGATTGCGAATACCGGTGATTGCGCGGATTGCGCGCGGCCTCAATGAGCTTGTTGACCACGACTTTGGGCGTAGCGCCGTCCGGATTCCCCATCCCCAGATCGATCACGTCGATCTGCGCGGCCCGTGCCTTTGCCCGCATCTCGTTGATGACGGCGAACACGTACGGCGGCAGTTTCTGAATCCGATAAAATGGCTGGGAAAAATCGGGCATTGAAGCCATTGTAGCGAGTTGCTGCCGCAAAACGTCACCGGCCAAGTGGTTCTTACTTGTCAGCCATTTGGCGTTCTCGCGTCATGCGCTCGCGGAGGATTTCGTTGATCCGGCTCAGGTGCCCCTCGCCCTGCGATTTGAGCCAGTCGAGAACTTCGTTGTCTATCCGGAGCGAGATCTGCGTCTTCACCGGGCGGTAATACTTGCCGATCGCGGCATTGTTCCAGTACTCAGGAGGCAACTGCGGCGCTTCCCGATCGCCGTCGAGCTCACGATCCCGCTTCCCGTACGCCAACCTTGTTTCCTTGCTGATGCGGAGCCGCTTAACGGAATTGGTCCTGGTAGATGCTTTCTTCATAGTCAACTGCCTTTCGTGCCGAGATCAGGTGGATCGCTTCGACATCCGGTTCGCTGTGGTCGACAAACACGACGAGAAGCAAGCCCAGATTTCCCGTCATTCCGATGATCTGATAGCGCTGTTCGCCCTCAGCTTCTACGAAGTAGTTCTCCGCCGCCACATGATTCGGATCCCCAAAGACTTCCTTCGCTGTCTCAAAAGAGATTCCGTGAACCCGTAGGTTCTTTTCGGCCTTCGCCGGATCCCACGTGAATCTCACTTCCATATAACGTTATTGTATAACGCTGGAATGTGTGCGCCTTCCCGCCGGCGACTTTTCCCTAACGCGCCATAAGACAGCCGATCGCGTCGCCGCGTACTCCGACGGTCAGCACCGCGTCTTTTTGCCTCACAACGAGCAGGAACTCGTTCTCGATCGGGTCAAATGCCAAAAGTGCTCCCTTGAGGTCATCGGCGACGACAACGCACTTCCGCAATATCGCTGGATCGGCTGCGATCTGCTCGTGCGTATCACGGAGTTCCACATCAGCCCAATACGGGAGAATAAGAGCGGCACGCAGATCGGCGAGTTGGGCCTCGACTGTATCGTCGGACCAAGCGGCCCCGACAGCGTTGGCGGAAGCGCTGTATCGGTAATTCTCAATATCCTTCTCGACGCAGCGTCGAAGAGCTTCCAAGTCCATGGCAGCGTCCGTACCCTTCATCATGGAAAACGGCCTCTTGAACCAGAGTGCTGATTTTGGGGAAAAGAGGGGATAGGAGCGTTCTCCAATCAGAACCCTTCGAAACTATGTCCCGCGGGGCGGCGGGAGTGGCCTCAACGTGGTAGGCCGGGACTCAGTCCCCGAGTTCCCGCATGAGGTCCTCAAGTGAAATGGTCCCTTTCTCTTTCGCCTCTTTCAGCGCGGCGCGGGCGTCTTCGGGGTCGATTCGATCCATTTCCTCCTTGGCCAGGCGCTCCAGCAGGCGGAGATCTTCGATCGGGATGATGGCGGCCAAGTCCTTCCCCCGGCGGGAGACAATCGTCCGCTCGTTTCCGTAGGCGGCGCGGTTTACGATTTCGGGAAACTCTTCTCGCGATTTCGAGACGTTGAGGCGTGCCATAGTGATGTACCGTTCGTACAAATTGTACGAGTCCGCTACCAGCATCGGACACGAATACCAGACGTTGCAAGGAACTGAGAAAACAAATTGAGCATCGCAGCTATTGCACAGCGATGGTGACACCGGAAGGGCCGCTCGAGGAACCAACCGTCAGCACCACCGGCACGGAAGGGCCCGGCGCGACTGCCGGCGGCACAATCGCAATAAGCTTGAACAAGCCGGCGACCTGTCCTGGCACAGGCGCCACACTCTGAACGACCGCGGCGGTGCTTCCAATTTTGACGGAGACGCCGAGAACCGGCTGGCTTGGTTGGCCCTGCGAGATCTGCCCTGTGATGCCATCTGGCACCGTCTGGCCGGCGCCGGTCGCGAACAGGCTAATGGCCGAGCCGCGTGCCGCGGGGTTCGCCGCGCTATTCGTAGAGGTGTCCGAATTGTACGCAGAGGCTTGGCCGTGGCCGGTGGCGTCGGCGGTGAACACCGCGGGAGCGGACGCGGCCACGGGCGCGCCGGTGGTGAATCGCATTCCGTTTATCTCGACGGCGATTTCGACCGACGTTTTGCCGGCTACTTCATACGGGACGACGGTATTGACCTGTGTCAAGCCGGCGAGGCTGGTAGCAACGTTGCCGGCGGCGTCCAGTTGATACGAAGCCGGCGACTGGGGTCCAAGTTCCAGCCCCAAAAGTGAAACCATTTCGCCAGGGGCAATGGCGCCAACAGTCTGCGATGCTGCATTGACGATGGAGGCTACCAGAGGCGAGCCCGGCTGTAGAGAGACCGGCTGCTTGAGTGTGACGTTGAAGGTTACGGGGACGGTAATGGCCACCGGTGAATCGGGCGGGGCGTGAATTTGCACCGAGCCGTAGTAGGCTCCGGGCGGCAGGTTGGTGGCATCGGCGGCAATCATGAGAAATCCGGATGCGACGGACCACGCCGGGTAGGGGCTGTATGTCAACCAGTTGTTGCCATCATTGGTAGTTGCCGACGCGGTTAGGACTCGTAACAAAATAACATTTCCATA
>PLRS01000007.1 GCA_003164035.1 Bryobacterales bacterium
GTTTTTGGCGGCGAGTTGCCGCTGGATGAATTGATCAGTCATCGTTATCCTTTGGTTAAAATCCGTTCAGGAATGGATTTGGCATTGCATCCAGGATCTAAATCGTTGAAAATAATCGTTCAGCCACAGAGGTGGTCATAGTGAACAGCCAGATGATGGCTGCCGTGCTGTACGGCAAGGAACACTTGCAGGTAGAGCCGGTAGCCGTTCCGACTATCGATAGCGGGGACATTCTTGTTCGCGTCAAGGTGGCGCTGACCTGCGGCACCGACGTCAAGGTATTTCGCCGTGGATACCATGCCCGCATGATTGTTCCCCCGGCGGTTTTCGGCCACGAGTTGGCCGGCGACGTGGTAGCGGTAGGCGAAGCGGTCAAAGGGTTCTCCGTGGGCCAGCGGGTGGTGTCCGCCAACTCCGCGCCCTGCGAGCAATGCTATTTTTGCCGTCGCGGTCTGGAAAACCTGTGCGAAGACCTGTTGTTCAATAATGGCGCCTACGCCGAGTACATCCGCATTCCGTCGCGCATCGTAGAGCGCAACACGTATCTGATTCCCCGCCACGTGGGTTATCATGACGCCGCGCTCCTGGAACCGTTGGCCTGCGTGCTGCGGGGGTGGGAAGAGACCCTGCCGCGCCCGGGCGACGTAGTGACGATCATCGGTCTCGGTCCGATCGGGCTGATGTTCGTGAAGATCGCCAAGCTGTCAGGCTGCCGCGTTGTGGCGGTGGGCCGGCGGCAGACGCAACTGAAGCGCGCGGCCGCATTGGGAGCCGACGAACTGATCGTGGGCGACGACGCCAGCGATCCGGTGAAAACGGTGCGCGGATTGACCGGCGGGCGGGGCGTGGATATCGCCATCGAAGCCGTGGGCAAGCCGCAGACCTGGCAGTGGGCGGTGAACATGGTGCGGCGCGGCGGCACGGTGAACTTTTTCGGCGGCTGTCCCAACGACACCACGGTGAACCTGGATACGCAGTTGCTCCACTACTCGGAGATCACCTGCAAAGCCAGCTTCCATCACACCCCGGCCTATATTCGCAAAGCTCTGGACCTGGTATCGAACGGCCACATCGCGGCCTCGTTCTTCGTGAACCGCGAGGAGCCGCTGTCCAATCTGCTGGAAGTGATGCGCCACCTGATGAGCCACAACGGGCACCTGAAGACGGCGATCGTTCCCTGACGGGGTAACGGGCCGCGAAGAACCAAGAGATAGGCCACAGATGAACACAGATAAACACAGATAAAGAGACGGAAGGTTTTATCTGTGTTCATCTGTGTTTATCTGTGGCTACTTTTCTTCGTCGCTTTGATCGGCATGCTGCCATGAAGTTTCCCCCGCCGCTTGCGCCCGCCGAGTTCGTCCGCTCTCCAGAAGCGCTCGGTAAAGTGTACTCCCCCGGCGAAGCGCAAGCCTACACGCGCTGGCTGGCGACCCATCATTACGAAAACTTTCACGTGGTGAGCTTTCTGCTTCCCAAGCGGCTGCACCAGGATTTCTTCAACGTGTACGCCTACTGCCGCTGGGCGGACGACCTGGGCGACGAAATCGGAGACCGGGCGGAAAGCTTGCGGCTGCTCGAGTGGTGGGGCGGCCTCGTCGACGAGATGTACGCGGGACGGGCCACGCACCCGGTGTTCGTCGCCTTGCGCGATACGGTGGCGCGGCACTCCATTCCGAAGCAGCCATTTGCCGATCTGATCCGGGCATTCGTGGCGGACCAGACCGTAACCCGCTACCGGACCTGGGAAGACGTGCTGGCTTATTGCCGCTTCTCGGCTAATCCGGTGGGCCGGCTGGTGCTATATCTTTGCGGCTACGCGGACGCGGAACGGCAGCGGCTTTCCGACGCCACCTGCACAGGTCTGCAGCTTGCGAATTTCTGGCAGGATGTCACGGTGGATTTATTGAAGGACAGGGTATATATTCCGCTCGAAGTATTGGAGCGTCACGGGTATTCGCTGGAGGAGCTAGCGACACGGCAATACACCCCGGCGTTTCGCAATGTCATGCGGGAAATCGTGGAGCGCGCGCGGGCGATGTTTATGGAGGGTCTGCCGCTGGTGGGGATGGTGGACCGGCGGCTGGCGCTCGATCTGGACCTGTTCAGCCGGGGCGGCTTGCGCGTGCTGGACAAGATCGAACGGCTGGACTACAATGTCCTGGCGCGCCGGCCGGCGATCTCAAAAGGGGAACGGCTGACCTTGCTCGTGGGCGCTTTGACGAGGGCCGCGTTTTCGCGAGCCGCGTGATGACGACGATCGACGAATCCTATGCCTATTGCCGCTCGGTGGCGCGCGGCAAAGCCAAGAACTTTTATTATTCCTTTCTGTTGCTGAGCCGGCAACAGCGCAAGGCCATGTGCGCCATCTACGCCTTCATGCGGCACTCGGACGATCTCAGCGACGAGGCCGGCGCGTCGCGGGCGGCTCTGGAGAACTGGCGGGCCCAGCTCGAAGACGCCCTCGAAGGCCGTTTCAGCGGGCACCCGGTCTGGCCGGCGTTTCACCACACCGTGCGGCGGTTTTCGATTCCACCCGCGTATTTTCGGGAGATGATCGCCGGTGTGGTTTCGGACCTGGAGCCGCGGAAGGTGGAGACCTTCGAGCAGCTCTACGGCTACTGCTACCAGGTGGCCTCGGTGGTGGGCCTGACCATCATTCATATTTTCGGCTTCGATACGCCACGGGCGCTGCCGCTGGCGGAAAAGTGCGGCGTGGCCTTCCAGCTCACCAACATCCTCCGCGACATCCGCGAAGACGCCGAACGGGGGCGGATTTACCTGCCCGCCGAAGACCTGCGGCGGTTCGGGGTCGGCGAGAGCGATCTGCGCGAGGGCCATCGCACGGAAGCCTTCCTGCGGCTGATGCAATTCGAAGCCGACCGCGCGCGCGCCTACTACGACGAAGCTACGCCGCTGCTGGACCTGATTCATCCGCGCAGCCGGCCATCGCTGTGGGCGCTGATCGCGATCTATTCCGGCCTGCTGGAGCGCATCCGCCGCGGCAACTTCGACGTTTTCAGCCACCGCGTGCGGCTTACCGCGCTCGAAAAAAGCTGGATCGTACTGCGGGCGTTCACGAGAGCGGGGATAGAGGCGCGCTAAGCAGCCCGTCAAGAAATAACTGTGCCATTTTGGCGTGGCGCACGCACTCGTGCGTGCCGCGTCGCACTTTTGCCGACGCTCGGCGCACCCTACGCGACCGGGTGTCGAGAGAGTCTCGACACGGCACGCACGAGTGCGTGCGCCACGTCGCGCTCCAGGATTTGGCATGGTTGTTTCATGAGGATTCTAAGCGGTTACCGGCGGGCGCGTTTCGATTCGTCCGGGACTTTCGAGATGGCTTCGGCAACCGCTCCCTCACGGTCGCGGCTCGGACTCGAGTATCGCATACAGGAAACTGCTCTTCCAGGCTCCGTGGATCTTCAGGTTGCCTACCAGGAAGCCTTCCTTTCGCATGCCTACCTTTTCCAGTACCCGCGCCGAGGCGGGATTCTCCGGAAGACAGGTGGCCCAGATCCGGTGCAGCCCGAGTTCTCCGAATGCGACATCGAGCAGTTGCCCGGCCGCGTCCGTCGCGACCCCCTTGCCCCAGGATTCGGGGTTGACGAGGTACCAAATCTCGCCCTCCTCGGCGCCCCGCAACACTACCACGCCGCAGAGGCCAATGAGATCGCCGCTGGGGAAATTGCCGATCGCGCGAACCACGGATCTCCACGGTTCCGAGGGAGACTCGAGGATCGAGCTGCGAAGGAATTCCTCGCTCTCTTCTCGCGAGCACACTGGCAGGAGCATGTAGCGCACAACGTCCATTCGGGAGACCAGGGCGTGGACGGCGTCGAGATCGGACAATTCCAATTTGCGCAATTTGACCATGGCCTGGGCCTCCTTCCAAGAATACAGGGGGGCCCCTCACCACCAGACCAGGGTGCTTAACCGATCTTGGGGAAATCCATTCCGGCAACCGCTCCCTCGCGGTCGCGGCTCGGTAAGTGACCGAAAACACGCGGCGTTCGTAACCGAGCCGCGACCGCAAGGGAGCGGTTGCCGCGCCGAAACCCGGATCGGTTAAGCACCCCTTAGGCCAAGCTAGCCAGGCTGACGACAAAAAGGCGATCCTCTGTCCTGCCCAGTCTTGCGGGAGGCCTGACGCCGGGGCCGGCGCGTGGCGCCGGGCCTATTCCGGAATCAGGCTAAGCTGGCGAGGGTCCGACCAGGGTTTTTCCTGTTTGGGCCTTTCCAGATCGTCATGGCCAGGATTCCAGCGGCGGATGAGCTGGTTGATACGCAGCGAAGCTTCCCAAATCTCAAGCATTAAAGTGCAGCGCGGGCAACCCCCCTTAATGCCGCCGAGGCCGTCGATGGCGGGGTTATACCTCTTGTGGCGCGAACAGCGCCCATTAAACTTGCGGCTTCGAATCTTCAAGGCGCTGGAGTCAGACTTTTTCGACTTCCTTGGTTTCCGGCGCGCCCTTGAACGCTTGCTTGAAGTTCCGGATCCCTTCGCCCAAGCCCTTGGCCACCTCGGGGATCTTCTTGCCGCCGAACAGCAGCAGAGCCACCACGAGGATGACCATCAGTTCCGGGAATCCAATTGTTTCCATCGCAGGACCTCGTTCCAAAAAGAATCGACGCCTCCATTCTAACGCCGATCAGCCGTCAGTTTTCAGTTCACAGTTTTCAGTCAACACCAGCGCCAGAGGGCGCGGTTTGGCCTTGGCTGAGAACTGACAACTGATAACTGACAACGCTCTTCGGTTTTTTTCGCTACAATCCCTGGTGAATGGCATCGTTGCGGCAGATGCGGCTGGTGAGGTGGGCCAGGTTACGGGTCACGGTGGTGACCCTGGTTTCGCTGCTGATTCTCGGTACCCTCGTCTACCTGCTGTCGGGCGGCGGGCTATTCACTCGCCGGGTGGTGATTTACCTGTACGTGCCGGATGCCACCGGGGTGGAACCGGGCGCCCCGGTGCGGGTCGATGGCATCGACGTGGGAAGAGTGGCGACGGTCGGGCTGAGCGGATCGAAACAACTCGACCGGGTGATCCGCCTCAGCCTCAACGTGGACCGCGTGCAATTGCCATCCATCCACACCGATTCGACCGCGCAGATCAGCGCCGACACGATGATCGGAGACAAGTTCGTCGATATTGCCAGCGGGCCCGGCATCGCCCCCATCCGGCCCGGCCAGGAGTTGCGCCTGAAGGAGCAGGCCGATCTGATGCGCACTCTGGACCTGGCGCAGTTCAACGCACAGTTGCGCCAAATCGACGCCGTGCTCAGCGAAATCGAGAACGGAAAGAACGCGGTCGGGCAACTGGTGCTGAGCGAGGATCTCTACAACGACTTGCGGGACCGCCTGACGGGGCTCGAAAAGGGGCTGCGGCGCGCCGTGGATGTCAGCGGAACGCTGGGACAAGTGATTTACGGGCGGGATGTTTACCAGCGGATCGCCGAGCCGCTCGAAGCCCTGGACCACAGTATCGAGCTGATTCAGGAGGGGCAGGGAACGGCGGGACACCTGCTGCGCGACGAGGCCGAATATCGAAACCTGGCGAGCCAGGTGGCGGACTTGCGAAAGGGCATTGCCCAGGCGAGGAGCGGACCGCTATTGGCTTCGGAGGCGCTGTATACCGACTGGAATCGCAAGCTGGGCCAATGGATCGCCGCCGTCGACGACGTCAATTCCAATCCCGCGCTCGAGACTTCGGCGGCGTACGACAATTTGAATGGTATGGCGCGGACGCTGCGCGATACGCTGCGGGATTTCCGCCAGAACCCGCGGAAATACCTGCGGCTGAAGGTGTTTTAAGATGTGGGACAGGCATCCTGGCCTGTCCACTCAAGCCATGGGAGACACAAAGGCGACAGGCCGGGAGGCCTGTCCCACACCGGACTTTCGTTTTGAGGTGGTGGCCGAGTGTTCGCGCACCCGTGCCCGGGCGGGTTTGCTCTCGACCCCGCACGGAACCATTGAGACGCCGGTGTTCATGCCCGTCGGCACCCAGGCCACGGTCAAGGGGTTGTCGCCTCGCGACCTGGCCGAGGATCTGGGCGTGAGGATTTTGCTGGCGAACACCTATCATCTATACCTGCGGCCCGGGCCCGAAACCATTCAAAACCTGGGCGGGCTGCACCGGTTCATGGCGTGGCCGAACGCGGTCCTGACGGATTCGGGAGGATACCAGGTATTTAGCCTTAGCGGTCTCAGAAAAATCACCGAGGAAGGCGTAACGTTTCAAAGCCACCTGAATGGCGACTCTCACAGCTTCACCCCGCGTTCGACGGTGGATGCGCAACTGGCGTATGGCAGCGATATCCTGATGGCGCTGGACGAATGTCCGGAGTACCCTATGGGCCACGAGGCGGCGCGCCGCAGCATGCAGCGCACGCTTAAGTGGGCGCGGCAGGCGAACGACCACTATTTAGGGCGCATCGGCGAGATGGAAACCGCCCACGCGCTGTTTCCGATCGTGCAGGGGAGTACGTACCGGGACTTGCGGCGGGAGTGCGCCGGCGCCCTGGTCGATCTGGACGCGGCGGGCTACGCGGTAGGCGGGCTTTCGGTGGGCGAACCCCGCCCCCTGAGTCTGGAGATGGTGGAAGCCACCGAGGACATTCTGCCGCGCGCGCGCCCGCGCTACGCCATGGGCGTCGGCATGCCGGAGGAACTGCCCGAATACGTGGCCCGCGGCGTGGACATGATGGATTGCGTGCTGCCCTCGCGCAACGCCCGCAACGGCTGCCTGTTCACCTCCCGGGGCCGGGTGATCATCAAGCACGCCCGCTACAAGGACGATCCCCGCCCCGTGGATGAAGCCTGTTCCTGCTACACCTGCCGGAACTTCTCGCGGGCCTATCTCCGCCACCTGTTCCAGGCCAAGGAAATCCTGTACGCCGCGCTGGCGACCCGCCACAACCTGCGGCGCTACCTTGACATCATGAGGGGGATCAGGCAGGCTATAATATCAGATTCATATCTGGAATACTTGAAGTGTGCGTGCGCGGAGTCCCTGGACGACCGCTAGCATCTCACGCTCGATAGGTCGTAACGTGTATCTGAATCTATTCGTGCAAACGGCGCCGTCCGGCTCTTCGTCATTCCTCGGAATCGTTCCGATTCTTCTCATTTTCGGTATTTTCTACTTCCTCTTATTCCTTCCCATGCAGCGCCAGAAGAAGCAGCAGCAGAAGATGCTGGCAAGCCTCGAAAACGGCCAGGTGGTGATTACCTCGGGCGGCATCGTCGGCACCGTCGTGGCCATCGATAACGATATTCTGGTGCTGCGGGTCAAGCCGGACAACATCAAGATCCAGGTAACCCGCGGCTCGGTTTCGAGCCTGGCGGCGGCTGAAGGAAAAAAGTAGGAATTAAGGCAGCGACATGAAGACGAATTTGAAGGCGAGGGCCGCGGTGATTGCGGCGGTCATCCTGATCTGCATTTACGGGATCGTCGGGGTGCCCAAATCCAAAGCGGATCTCGCGCAGAACCTGAAGAACAACATCCGGCTGGGGCTGGACTTGAAGGGCGGCAGCCACCTGGTGCTGGAAGTCGAGGTGCAAGACGCCGTCAAGGCGGATGCCGACCTGACCATGGAACGGCTCAAGGACGATCTGAAAAAACAAAACATCGCCTGGGTGAGCATGGACCGCAACGAGCCGCAGTCCGTCCAGGACGCCAACAGCGTGCTGATTGCGGTCAAGGGCGTGCCGGCTACCCAATCGAGCGATTTTCGCAACGTCGTCAACGAGAAGTATCCGACCTACGTGGTGGCGGCGGTGAACTCCAGCGACTACACCATGCGGTTGCGGCCTTCGGACCTGATCGCGCTCAAGCGCGACACCGTGCAGCGCACCATCGATACCATCGACAACCGCATCAACGCGCTGGGCGTGGCCGAAAGCTCGGTGCAGCAGTACGGGCGGGCCGGCGCCGACTATGAACTGTTGGTGCAACTGCCCGGCGTGGACGACCCGGCGCACGTGAAAGAGTTGATCGGCACGGCCGCCGTGCTCGAAATCGACTCGGTGAAGGAGGGTCCGTTTGCCAGCCGTGAAGAGGCCCAGGCGCAGCACGGCGGCGTGTTGCCGCTGAACACCCGGCTGGTGCGCGCCAAGCCGCGCGGCGCCCAGGAAGGCGTGCAGTGGTACCTGGTGGGCCGGCCTCCGGTAGTGAACGGCAGCGAGATGCGCAACGCGCGTCCCGGCCAGGACGATTTCCGCAAATGGCAGACCAGCTTCACCCTGTCGCCCGAGGCGGGCAGGCGGTTCGGCACGTTCACCGAGGCCAACATCGGCAACAAGCTGGCCGTGGTGCTGGATAATCAAGCCGTGAGCGTTGCCACCATCGAGGCGCGCATCGAGGATTCGGGCCGGATCACCGGCCTCGGCAGCGAGGAGGAGGCGGATGATCTTTCCCGCTATCTGCGCTCCGGCTCCTTGCCGGCCAGCGTGAAGTACCTGGAAGAGAATTCGGTGGGCCCGTCGCTGGGCGCCGATTCGATCAGGGAAGGGCTCTCCGCCGGCGTGGCTGGTCTCATCGCCGTGGTAGCGGTCATGCTCGTCTACTACAAGCGCAGCGGGATCAATGCGGTACTGGCGCTGGGGCTGAATACCGTCATTCTGTTGGCGGCGATCTCGTATTTTTCGGCGGCGCTGACGTTGCCCGGTATTGCCGGCGTGATTTTGACCATAGGCATGGCGGTGGATTCCAACGTGCTCATCTTCGAGAGAATCCGCGAGGAGTTGCGGACCGGCAAGTCGGTGGTGGCGGCGGTGGATACGGGATTTGGCAAAGCATGGTGGACAATTGTGGATACGCACGTCACCACGGTGGTATCCTGCGCATTCCTGTTTCTGTTCGGTGAAGGGCCGGTAAAGGGTTTCGCGGTCACGTTGACGATCGGGTTGATCGCCAATATTTTCACCGCGGTTTTCGTTTCGCGGACCATTTTCGACTATGAGTTGTCCGGCCGCCGTGGAATGGCCACGTTGAGCATTTGAGCGGCGCGGGGGCCGGCCGGAGAGGCTGGGCCCGGGCGGTCCTTTTCTCCCAGGTTTGGGAACGTGTGCGGGAACAATATGGGGAGGGCTGGTGTCCAATTGTTTTAAGCGATACCATGCACGGCAAGGGTAATGGAGTTATTTAAGCAAACCAACTACGATTTTCTCGGCAAGAAGTGGCCGTTCATCATCGCTTCATTGATATTGACGGCCGCCGGGCTGGGTAGTATCGCCGCAAAAGGTGGTCTCAAGTACGGGATCGATTTCAAGGAAGGCGTGTTGATGACGGTGAAGTTCACCTCCGCGCCTCCACTGAATAAGATTCGTGCCGCCATGTCCGCCAGCCCTAAGATTAAGGGCGAGGTATCGGTTCAGAATTTGACTGGAAGCGGTTCGGAGAATACCGTACAAATCGGTACGGAAGCGCAGGAAGAAGGTCAGCTCAACGTCAATCGCCAGGACATGATGGAGGTACTGTACGCCACCTTCGGGCAGCCTGGCAGCGGGAAACTGGACTTCAACAACGCCGGTCACGACGCGCTGGTCAACCGCCTGCGGCAGCCCCTGGCCGAGCACGGCGTCCCGCTCACCGACCAGCAACTGGAAGACCTGGTGACGGCGCTGCTCAGCGGGCGCGACACCCAGCATTCCGGCCTGATTGCGAGCTACGGCCAGTTATCGGCCGTGCCGGGCGCGAGCGGGCAGGTCGTCGCCACCTTACAGCAGGAGACTTACCTGGCGCCGTTCCACATCATGCAAGCCCAGATGGTCGGGCCCAAGGTGGGGGCGGAGTTGCGCCAGAAAGCGATTCTGGCTACCCTTTACGCTTTGGGTGGCATGCTGGTATACATCGCCTTTCGGTTCGAGTGGATTTACGGTCTGGGCGCGGTCATCGCCGTGTTCCACGACACCATTATTACGATCGGGTTGTTCTCGCTGTTCAATAAAGAGATGACCATGACGGTCATCGCGGCCCTGCTCACGCTGGTAGGCTACTCGATGAACGATACCATCGTGATTTTCGACCGCATTCGCGAGAATCTGAAGTTTTCGCGCCGGGAACCGCTGGAAGCCGTGATGAACCGCGCCGTCAACCAGACGTTGAGCCGGACCATCATGACGTCGGGATTGACGTTCCTCACCGTGATCGCTCTGTTTTTGTTCGGTGGACCCGTATTGAACGGGTTCTCTTTTGCCCTGGTTTGTGGCATTATTGTCGGGACGTATTCTTCCGTGTTTATCGCGAGCCCGATCGTACTGTTCTGGCATAACTACGCCGACCGGCGTGGGAAATCGCCCACCGCGCCCTCGACGGCGCCGCGCACGGGGCCGGTGTCCAAAAGTACCATTCGGGCGGTGAAGTAATGCGCAGAAGTTTTTGAAAGGAAGCGCCTATGTTCGAGCAAACTTTTGTAGCAACGGGAAAGACCAATAAGGGGTGGACGGTGGTGATTTCCTTCACCATCCAGTGCCTCCTCCTCGTCGTTGCAGTGATCCTGCCTATGGTGTATTTCGATGTGCTGCCGGCGGCCCAGTTGAGCAGCTTCCTGGTGGCGCCGCCTCCACCGCCGCCTCCACCGCCTCCTCCTCCGCCGAATGCGGTTCCTAAGATCGTGAAAGTCATTCCGCGGCAGTTCGACGCCGGAAAGCTGATCACGCCGAAAGCGATTCCAAAAGATATCGCGATCATTCGGGAAGAAGAGCTGCCACCTGCCTCGGCCGGTGCGGGCGTTTACGGTGGAATTGCGGGCGGTATCGGCGGGGGCGCCGCTGGCGGCGTGCTGGGTGGCATTATCAATTCGGTGCAGGCGGCCGCTCCGCCGCCACCACCACCTCCTCCCAAGGCTGTGGTTCCGCAGCGAATCCGCGTCGGCGGCAACGTCCAGGCCGCCAACCTGATCAACCAGGTTCGGCCGGTCTACCCGCCGCTTGCCAAGCAGGCGCGTATTTCGGGCGTGGTGGAATTATCGGCGATCATCGGTAAAGATGGCCGCGTGCAGGATTTGAAAGTCGTCCGGGGGCACCCGTTGCTGGTGCAGGCGGCTCTCGATGCGGTGAAGAACTGGGTGTACCGTCCTACACTCCTGAACGGAGAGCCGGTCGAGGTCTCCACCACCATTGATGTGAACTTTACGTTGAGTCAGTAGTAACCCGGCGTTGTGCGCCGGACGTCGGTAAAAAGAAGTACCAAATCAACTCGCAGGAGATTATAAGAATGTTCGCGCATTTGCATGCAATGTCGCTGTTCCTGCTGCAGGAAGGCGAATCCGTAGGTTGGGACCCGGTTCACCTCTGGGCCCAGATGGGAGTTCCCGCCAAGCTGGTGGTCATCCTCCTGTTTATCATGTCGGCGTACTCGATCGGCGTCATGATCGATCGCTTTCTGGCGTTCAGCGCGGCTAAGAAACAGTCGCGGCAATTCGCTCCGCTGGTGGCGGGCGCATTGCGGGAAGGCAAGTTGGATGAAGCAATTAAGATTGGCGACCGCTACAAGAAGAGCCATTTGGCAAAGGTAGTGGTAGCGGGCTTACAGGAGTTCCAGGCGCACCAGGTGTCGAGTGAAATTCCGGGTGAAGAGATTGAAGCTTCCCGGCGCGCCTTGGACCGCTCCGAAGCCATTGTGCACGCCGAATTGAAGCGCGGTGTCGGCGGTTTGGCGTCGATCGGTTCCACGGCCCCCTTCGTGGGACTGTTCGGAACGGTGGTGGGCATCATCAACGCGTTCAAGGGCATTTCCCAGAACAAGTCGACTGGTCTCGGCGCCGTGGCCGGCGGTATTTCCGAAGCTCTGGTCACCACCGCTATCGGCCTGTTCGTCGCTCTGCCCGCCGTATGGGCGTTCAACTACTTCACCAGCAAAATTGAAGCGTTCGACGTCGAGATGGGCAATTCGAGCTCGGAGCTGATCGACTACTTCCTGAAACGCAGCCAGCAGCGCACGGCCCGCAAGTAAGCGGCACCGGCGGGTCGATATCGAGCGAACAGTTGGGATCCGGCGAGTAAGAACCGCGGGGAGGCGCAAAGTCCTCCCCGGGTTTCTCTCGGGTTCAAGGGAGATAAGAACATGGCACGTCAACGGGAACGCAAAACCAACGAAGGGCTGAAACAGAAAGCCCCGCCTTTGGCTGCGGATATCAACGTCACTCCCATGGTGGACGTGATGCTCGTGCTGCTCATCATTTTCATGGTGATCACGCCGATGTTATCCAAAGGCAAGGACGTGGATAAGGTCAAAGCCCGCAACCCGATTCCGATGCAGGCCGCCGACAAGAGCGACGCCGTTCTGATCGCGGTCACTCGGGATGGCGGCACGTACCTGGGCAACGATAAAGTGGCTCCGGACGAACTGGCGCCCAAAGTGAGGGACGCGCTGAGCGACCGCGTGGACAAACAGGCCTTTCTGAAGGCCGACCAGCGGGCGAAGTACGAGGTTGTCTTGCAGGTCGTCCAGAATCTACAGGCAGCCGGCGTCGACCAGTTGGGGCTTTTGACCGATCAGCTCCAGGACGCCAAAGGCCGGGCGGTGACGGGTGGCGGTGCCGCTGGCGGCTCGACCGCGCCGCCAGCCGCCCAATAATAGGAGCCGAAGGAAGAAAAAGGAGCGATTTTTATGTCAATGTCAGTTGGCGGTGGCGGTAGTCTGAAGTCCGACATGAACATGACACCCATGATCGACGTCTTGCTCGTGCTGATCATTATTTTCATGGTCATCACTCCGCTGACGCCGAAGGGGTTGGAGGCGCTGGTGCCGCAACCACCGCCGCCCGGGGCGCAAGCGGACGAGTCCTCGACCCGGACCGTAGTAATTACGATCAACGGCGACCACTCCATGTTGATCAACGCGGAGCCGACCAACATGGACAGTCTGGGACCACGGCTTGCGGACATCTTCAAGACCCGCGCCGAGCGCGTGGTCTTCGTGAAGGGCGATCCCACTCTGGAATACGTCTGGGTAGCTCAGGCGATCGACATCGCCCACGGCGTAGGTATCGACAAGGTCGGACTGATGCCGTTCAAAGACCTGGGACAATAGGAGCTTCGAGAGAAAGATGCGTAAATTGACATTGTTCCTGGCCGTCGGCTCGCTGGCCCTGGTGGGCTCGGGCTGTAAGCAGCTAAAGTCGCGGGATCAGATCAACCAGGGCGTCACCGCCTTCAAGGGCGCTCAATACCCGGAAGCGGTGGAGCACTTCAAACAGGCGGTGGAGCTCGATCCCGGGTTCGTCACGGCGCGGCTTTATCTGGCGACGGCGTACATGCAGCAGTACATTCCGGGAGCCGATTCACCGGAGAATACGCAAATGGCGAAGGCCGCCATGGATCAGTTCAACACGGTGCTCCAAACGGATCCTAAGAACTCCGTGGCGATTGCCTCCATTGCGTCTCTTTACCTGAACGAGAAGAAGTTGGACGACTCGCAACAATGGTACGAAAAGCTGGCGTCCGTCGATCCCAATAACAAGGACGCCTACTATAGCCTGGGCTTTATTGCCTGGTCGAAATGGTATCCGGCTCTCGGGACCGAGCGTGCCAAGCTGCACATGAAGCCGGAGGATCCCGGTCCCATCAAGGACAAGAAAGTCAAAGCGGCGCTGAAGGAGCAGTATGGCGCCATTGTCGACGCCGGGCTGAAGAATCTCGACAAGGCGCTCGAGATCGATCCCGAGTACGATGATGCGATGGCTTACGAAAACCTGCTGATTCGGGAACGGGCGGACTTGGCCGACTCGAAGGAACAGTACGAGCAGGAGACCAAGGTCGCCGATGGCTGGGTGCAGAAAGTGCTGGCCACCAAGAAGCTGAAGGAAGAAAAGAAGGCGGCCAAGGCGCAGGGCGGCGGTATCACCACAGAGACCCCGAAGTGACGCTCGACCGGAAGTGGCACGGGCTCTAACCCGCTCGGCCGCCGGTTTTGGGCGCGTAAGAACAGTATGAAGGCTGGAGGGGCAGGCGTTTCGCCGGCCCCTTCCGCGTTTTGGAGGGACACTTATACGGGCTGGGGCATGTGCAGCCCGCCTCTTCCATGTACATTCGCGTAAACCCCCGCGATAACGTTGCTATTGCCGTCGAACCCGAAGGCTTGACGCCTGGCACGACCGAGGCCGGCGGCTTGGTCGTGCGCGAGCGGATTCCGCAGGCTCACAAGATAGCCTTGCGGCCGATTGCGGCAGGCGAGCCGATTCTGCGTTACGGAGAGGTTATAGGCTACGCCAGTCGCGACATCTTGCCCGGGAGTTGGGTGCGGGAAGAACTGGTCGAAATGCCAGCGGCGCGGCCCCTGGACGAATTGCCGCTGGCCACAGCCGTGCCGGCCGCTCCACCCCCGCTCGACGGCTACACTTTCGAAGGCTACGCCAATCCCGATGGCAGCGTGGGGACCCGCAACCTGCTGGGGATCGGGACCACGGTGCAGTGCGTCGCTCCCACCGTCGACTACGCCGTCGGCCGTATCAGGACAGAGTTGCTGCCGCGCTTCCCGAATGTGGACGGGGCCGTAGCCGTCACCCATAGTTACGGCTGCGGCGTGGCCATCGACGCACCCGGCGCGGCGATTCCCATTCGCACCCTGCGGCACATCGCTCTGCACGCCAATCTTGCGGCCGATCCGTTGATGGTCAGTTTGGGCTGTGAAAAGCTGCAACCAGCCCGGTTGTTTGCCGCCTCGGAGCCGCCGACGGGCCAGCGCCCCGAGTCTCTCCCGATTCTGGACGCATCGAATGTGATCCGCCTGCAGGATGAGCGCGGCTTTTCGGAAATGGTGGCGGCGATTCTGAGGGCTGCCGAAAAGCGCCTGGAGCGCTTGAATCGCCGCCGCCGCACGACTTGCCCCGCTTCCGACCTGGTGGTCGGTCTGCAATGCGGCGGCAGCGACGCCTTCTCCGGCGTCACCGCGAACCCGGCCGTGGGTTTCGCCGCCGATCTGCTGGTGAGGGCCGGCGCCACCGTGCTGTTCTCGGAAATCACCGAAGTGCGCGACGCCGTACACCTGCTCACTCCCCGCGCCGCAACTCCCGATGTGGCCCGCGCTCTGATCCAAGAAATGCGCTGGTACGATGAATATCTCGCCCGGGGAGGCGCCGACCGCAGCGCCAACACCACCCCCGGCAACAAGCGCGGCGGCCTGGCCAATATCGTCGAAAAGGCCTTGGGCTCGGTGGCCAAGGCTGGCAGCACGGCCCTGTGCGCGGTCGCGTCGCACGGTGAAAAGGTAACCTCCAAGGGCTTGGTTTTTGCCGCCACCCCGGCCAGCGATTTCATCTGCGGCACCGGCCAACTTGCCTCCATGAACCTGCACGTCTTCACTACTGGAGAAGGCAGCCCGTACGGCTTGGCGCTGGTTCCGGTGGTAAAGGTTTCCTCGCGC
This sequence comes from Bryobacterales bacterium, assembly GCA_003164035.1. GTDB lineage: Bacteria > Acidobacteriota > Terriglobia > Bryobacterales > Bryobacteraceae > JBEKYD01. Next base: position 15,369 of record PLRS01000007.1, read on the forward strand.
ACGGCGCTGGCCGAAAAGTGGCCGGATCTGATCGATCTCGACGCCGGCCGCATCGCCACCGGCCAAGCCACCATCGAGGAAGTCGGCTGGGAGCTTTTCCGCTTTATCCTTGCGGCCGCCAGCGGACGCCAGACCTGGGCCGAGCACTGGGGCCTGGCCAATGCCATGGCTCCCTTCAATCCCGGTCCGGTCACGTAGCCGCTCCCTCCCAAGCTGGTAAACTCATAGAAGCACGGTATGGCTCAAACCAAGGAACAACGACAGGCCCCGCCGCCAATCGGGCAGTGGCTGCCGGCGGTAGCGCTAGGCTGGCTGGTGCCCGGCGGCGGGCACGTTTTGCTCAAGCGCCCGGGCCGCGGCGCATTATTAGGGATCACCATTACGCTGATGTTCGTGCTCGGCCTGATGATGCGCGGCAGCATGTTTCAGCCGCAAACCGGAGACCTGTTGACCGTCCTCATCAACGTGGGCGGATTCATCGGCGACGCCTGCTCGGGTATTCTATACCTGCTCAGCGCCTGGCTGGGTTACGGCCAGCCGGACATGGCCGGCCACGTACACGATTACGGGACCAAGTTCCTGGTCACGGCCGGTTTGCTCAACATTCTGGCCATGGTGGATGCATTTGAAATCGCGGCCGGGAGGAAAGACTGATGCCCAAGATGAACCTGTCTCACTTCGAGGCGTCGTTCCTGTTCGCTTTATTAGTCAGCATCGTGTTGGGCGTGGTGACCAAGCGCAACGACCGCGAGCGTCTGGAATACGGCATCTACACCTTCGCCTGCTTTATGGTGGCGCTGTTCGGCCTGGGCTGGCTGATGTACCTCGGCCACCGGTGAGGGCGGCCGCTATTTCAGGCCGTAAGTCACGCTGACGGTGACCGGAGAGCCGGTCCCCACAAATACCAGCAGCGAGCGTTTTGTGGCGTCATCCGTGCCAATGACCGAACCGCCGCCGGGGCTTGAGATGTTGGTGGTCTTGAGCCCCAGCTCCTTGCATTTGTCCTGATAGAAGCTCAACACCCGTTCCTGCGAGTCCGTGGTCGTGAACGTGAAACTGCCGCTGACGTTGCCGTCGCCGGCGGAAGCCGAGAAGGTGGATTTGGGCGTCGAGCCACCGGGGTAGGACGGCACCCAGCCGGGAATGCCCCTGACCGAACCGCCGAAATCGAGAGTAGCATTCTTGCCCTGGTCGTCCTGAGCCGTCACGCTGAACTGACCGTTCCTAGCCTGGTCGAAGGTTAGCGTAGTGACTTTCCCGGTTCTCCGGTCGCGTACGGTGATGGTGCCGGCGCCGTCGTCGGTATTCAGCACTTGGATGTCGGGATTGGTAGAGGCCACCAGCTTCGAAATGGCGAGGCCGGGATTGCGCGCCATGAGGTCCGGATCGAGCCCCGCCTGTCTGACCTTGTGAACCACAAAAAAGCCCAAGCCCGCGATCGTCAGTCCGCCCAGCACGAATAGGCCTAGAATGATGACCAGCACCCAGACAATGGGGCTGGTTTTCCGCTGGGCCGCCACCGCGGGCGCGAACGGAGGCTGCGCCATCGGAGGCGGCTGGTAGGCAGCCGCTGGAGGAACCGGCGTCGCGGGTGGGGGAGCCGCAGCCACGGGAGGAACCGGCGCCGCGGCGGGCGATGGGGGAGCCGCGGAGCCGGCCGGGCGGCCGCACTGCGTGCAGAAAGCGCCGTTTATCGTGGCGCCGCAATTCGTACAGAATGCCATTCGTGCCTCCAATCGCACTACTCTATGCCAGCCCGGGTTCAATAGCAACGGTCCCGGTACCAGCGGTGCGCCTCAGAAGGCCTTTCCAGGGAAAGAACATGCGAATTCCGCGACTTCGACCGACGTTATTAACAGCTTTCGATTTTCCCGGTGGAATGTGGATTGGGCGGGTTTCCAGGAGAAGCTACTTGAGGCTTCAAATGGGAAAGCCCGGATAGCGTCCGGGCCTTCCACACGAAGCTGGAAAGGAGGATCCAGCTTATGATCCTTCTGCTGGTAAAGTTCCGGTCCGTTATCGGCCGGCTTACGGCGCTGATCGTTTGGACCCGTCAGGGCTGGCGGTAAGCGTCAGCGGGGGCCGGGTCGCCATACCCGGTTCCCGCTACCAGCATCATACCGCAACACGCCCTGGTTTTTCCAGGCCTAGCTATCGCGAGCGTGGGAGCGTCAGTCCAGTCCGAAACCGAAGCTGCGCAGCGAAAGATTTCCCAGCTCGAAACCTTCGAGCAAGTTCACCGGCGGCTCGTCGGCGAAGGCCGACCCCAAGGTCGCAAAAATAGGGTCGAAGTGTTCGGTGGTTGGCGCCGCTTCGGCTGCGTGGGGCGCCAGGCTGCGATAGCGCAACAGGCTCTCCACGTCCCCGGCGGCCACGCGGGAGGCAACCCAACCGTCGAACGACGCCGCCCAATCGTCCACCGCGTCGTCCGCCGCGCCGAAGCGTACCCGTCCCAGGTTGTGCACGATGCCGCCCGTCCCGAGCAGTAACACTCCTTCGTCGCGCAACGGCCGAAGCGCGCGCCCCAGTTCCAGAATCCGGCTGGGTGGGGCATCCGGCAGCGAAAGCTCCAAAACCGGAGTGGCGGCATCCGGCCATGCCAGCCGCAACGGTACCCAAGCACCATGATCCAGGCCGCGCCGGGTCTCGAGCACGGCGTCGATTCCGCTGGCCCGCAACAGGCCGGTAACGTGCTCGGCCAGCGCCGGGTCGCCGGGCGCCGGATATTGCAGGCTATAGAGTTCGTCGGGGAATCCGCCGAAGTCGTATACCAGCCCGGCATGGCGCCAGGCGGTGATGCGCACCGGCTCCGGAGTCTGCCAATGCGCCGAAATCGCCAGGATCGCTTTCATCCCCCGCACCCGCTCGCCCACCTGTCGCAAACCGGCCGCCAGCCGGTCGGCGCCCAGAGCCGACATCGGCGAGCCGTGGGCGATAAACAACGTTGGAACACGCGTCATTGTCAGTCTGTATGGATGCGCGGGTCTCGTCGGGCGATTCGCCGGGGCACAAGGTGGCGGCGTTGCCCGCCAGCCGGATGAGTCTGTCGGGCCCTCGCGAGGCCGTAACAGCCTGACAGACGACAAAAGACGATCGTCTGTCCCACCTCTGGGTCAGGGTTCGCCCGGTTCAGCTTGCCGCTAACTCGTACAGGTACTCTACCTGCGATCGTACGCCGCCGTCGAAACTCTTCACCTTCGGATTCGCCGATTCGATGACCAGGTACTCGTCGGGGGCGTGAGCGCCGTTCCCGTGGCCCAATCCGAAATGTCCCGCGGGCAGATTCACCGGTTCGCCTGTAAAGACGTAACCGGGCCACGACCCCGCCAGCCTGGGCCAGAAGACGGGCTCGATTCCGTTGCGCCGGTATACCGCCGCCTGCGCCTGAATCAAACTCGACGTCCGCGGCGTTGTGGTCGGATCGTAACCGCCGGTCATGTTGACCTCGATGTCGCCAAACCCGCGCTTCGCCAGGTGCGCTTTCAGCGCGGCCAGCGAATCGGTTGCCGTCATGTTCGGCACCAGGCGCAAGTCGAGTTTCGCCACCGCGCGATGGGGCAGAATGGTCTTGCCGCCCGGCCCGGTGTAGCCGGAGACCAGTCCTTCGATATTCACCGTCGGCCGGCCAGCCAGCAGTTCCAGCGACTCCAGCCAGTCCACGTCGTGCACCCAGTGTTCCACGCCCATTTGTTTTTTCGCGACGTCTTCGCTTTGACGGGTGGCGGCTTCGCGAATCAGCGCCTTCTCTTCCGCGTTCAGCGGGCGGGCCTTTTCGGCGTAACCGTCGATAGCCGGCGTGTGGCCATCCGGACCGACCAGCGTGGCGAGCGCCTGCACCAGGTGCCACACCGGACTGTCCACGCGAGCCTCGTTCGATGAATGCAGGTCCTGCAGGGGTCCGCGATGCCACCGCTCGCCGCTCGACACCAATTCCAGTTCGACTACGCCCTTGGCGCCTAGGTTGATGGTCACCGTTCCGTCCAGCGTCTGCATCGGCATCGGCATGTAGACGCCGGTGCATTTGCGAAGCGCGGCCAGAACCTCCGTCCGATGGACAACCTGATGGAAGTGGGGCGAGCCGATCTCCTCCTCCCCTTCCGCCACGAAGACCAGGTTCACCGGCAGCTTACGGTGCGTGCCCTTAAAGGCGTGCAACGCCGCGAGCCACATCGCTTCCGGTCCTTTTTGGTTGACCGCGCCGCGGCCGATCAGGATCTTTCCGACTCCGGGCCTGTCGACCAGACGCGCCTCAAACGGCGGTGACGACCATTCGGACGGGTCCGCCTGCTTCACGTCGTACATGAAATAAACGCCGACCGTTTTCGGCGCACCGGCATCGAGCGTGGCGAACACTCCGGGATGGCCGCCGGTCGGAATCTTCGCGACCGCATCGAAACCCGCGTCCCGAAGCATGCGCATCAACAGGTCGCAGCCTTCGTTCATACCGCGATTCTCGGCCGCAATCGCGGGTTGGCGAATCCAGTCCTGGAGCCGCCCGACAGCTTCATCGTGGCGCCTGGCGATCTCGGCTTCGAACGGTTTCCAATCGACGGTATCGGCAGGTAGCCGGAATGGAGCCGATGCCAGCGCGGCAGCCGACAGCGACCGCTGCAGAAAGAGACGGCGATTGAGTGGGGTCATGATTTGACCGATTATGACGAGGCCGCGGCGGAAATGCAACTTTCCGTTGCCGAGTGGGACAGGCCTCCTGGCCTGTCGCCGGCTGGAAGAGCCGCTTCGCGGTCACGACAGGCCGGGAGGCCTGTCCCACTTCTTATTGCGCCACGTACACCATCATCGTCATCGGCTCCCCTGGGGCGAAACTCAAACTGAGAGATCCGGGCAGGGGTACGACGAACGGTCCTACGATCGCCCCGCTCACGATCGGCCCGTTATAGTTGAAGATCACCGGAAACTGGTACTCCGGGGTGGCTCCGGGTTGGCCCGTGCAAGCCGACGGAGAAGCGGGCATGGCCACATTCACCTGGTAGACGAAATCGCCGATGAGAGCCGCACTGGTCACCAGCGCGGAACAATACCCGACCGTGGCCGTCAAATCCCCGATCTGCCCCACCGGTGGGAAGCCGAGTTGGTTCGCGCCGATGCCGTGCATGTAGAACGATACCGTGGAACCGGCTGGGGCGGGATTGGTGCACGAGTTGAAAGTACCGTCGGCATTGGTCGCCACCGGTTGATATCCCAGGTCGCTGAGGCTGGCGCCAGGGCACGAGCTCTGCCCGGCCATCAGGTTGGCGAACAGGTTCAGGTTCGTCAAGAGGTACGGAAACTGGCGGCTGAGGGTGGTGCCGTTTACGTTCAACTGCATCGCGGTCGCGGTTGGCCACGCGGTTTCCGTGCGCGAGGGCAGCGGCAGCGGCACGGCCAGGTTGATCTGTGTCGAGGAAACATAGAGCAGTTGGGCGGGGTTGTCGCCGTCGAAGGTCGCGGACACCCCGGCGACGGAGGTATCGGTGCCATCGGGCGCCGCCACGCCCGTGGCCGGCCCCAGATTGGCGCCGAAAATCGAGATCAACTGGAAGCCCGTCACCCCGCCCACATGAGTCATGTTACCGGCGTCCAGCACGCACCCAATCGCCGGACCGGTATTGGGGCCGGTTGAAAAATCGGCCGCCGCCAGCCAGCCGCCCTGCAGAAATCCTGGTCCCAGGCTCAACGGCGCGAAGGGCGCCAGCACGCCGGGCGAAAACGGCACGTCGGGCGCCACAGCCGTGCCCGTGGCCCAAACCTTACCGCCGGCCAGCACAATCGCGATAGCGCTGGTGGCCGATCCATCGATCCACTGCCCGTCCACGATATTGCCCGTGGCGGGGTCGACCCTGATCTCGTACGCACCGCTGATGGCGGTGATATTGTTCGGCAGGCAGGCTGCGGGCAGCCAGGAGAAAACCGACGGAAGCCCCGGCGGCGGGTTTGGGGCGGGGGTAAAAAGCTGTGTGGCACTGGTCGCCGTGCCGCCCGCATAGACAGCGCCCGCCGAATCCAGTTGCACGCCCGCGCCGCCGAACGGAATCGAGAACAACAAGTTCGCGCCCGAAGGATCGAGCTTCGAAAGATAACCGGTATAGATATTCGGCGGCGTGACCGTAAATGGATAGGACGCCTGCGACAGCGTGCCGGTGACATAAGCGTTTCCGGCCGCATCCACCGCCAGGCCGGTGTTGGTGGTAGATCCGGCGCCGCCCGTGATGGCGTTCAGGCCCGTCGAGTAAATCAGCTTCGAAGCCGCGGCGTCCACCTTGGTGACGTGCTGCAATCCGCCGGGGTATCCGATCTGGCACAGAAAGCTGCAGGTGTAGCCCTGCACGAAAGTGGTCTGATAGGCGCCGGCCGTGGTGGGATAATCGGTTCCCGTGCTGCTGCCCGCCAGATAAATGTTACCCGCCGCGTCCACCACGATCGAACTGCCGCCGATCCCGGTCGCGGAGAAAATCGTCTTGCTGGCAGTCGGGTCCAGCTCCATCAGGAACCAGTGGTTGGTGGAGTCCGCGACGCTGTAAGCTCCCTGGGTAACCGGGAATCCGGTGGCGTTGGCGACGCCGCTCACCAGGATCTGCCCTTGCAGGTTGACCGCGATGCCGCTCGCCGTGGAGGCGACCGACCCGCCGATCAGCACCGCGAACACGACCGCGCCTTGCGGGTTCAGCTTGGCGACGAACGATCGCAAGTCGCTGCTGCTTTTGGGCGCAGTGCCGAGCGCGCCGCCCCCTGTTACGGGGAAATTGGGATTTCCGGTCCAGCCCGCGATGTACGCGTTGCCGGCGCTATCCACTGTCATGGCTGAGATCCGATCGCTGGCGGCGCTATCGAGATAAGTGAGATAAAGATACTGACTGACCTTGCCGTCGACTTTCGCAACCATCGCGCCCGTGCTCTGCGCCTTCGGGTCGATGACGGTGCTGCCCGCGACGTACACGTTGGCCTGCGCGTCCGCCGCGATGGCGGTGGGAGTGAAGCCGTCTTTCAAAAACGTCGAGACCGCCAGGCTAGCCGGCCAAAGGGCTTGCACAAATGCGACGGCGGAAAGGAAGCAAACGAATCGGTGCACGGGAGACCTCCGAAGCGGGGCGCGGTACTTCCAGTCTAACAATTGCGCCGCTTCTAAATAGCTGATCGGAGCATGTATCACAGCACACTCCCGCCGCAACGACCTCTTTGTGGAGCGGACCCCTCGGTCTGCCACGCCGGGACTCATCTCGGCGCGTTTGGTTGCGCCAGCGGCTACCCCGTGGGGCAGCCAATCATGGCTGCAGCCGCCTTTCAGGCGGCTCTTCCCTTCGCGAACCCGCCCACCCATATTGAAAACGATGCACTTGTTTTGGTGGCGCAGGCGGTTCCGCCTGCGACTTGTGATTTTTTCACCGCTCCGTTGAAGACGCGGTCCAAGGCATCGATTCCATTGGACCGACAATTGGCGTCTTCATTCTCTTTGGTGGCCCGCCGCGGGCCATAGGGCACTCCCTGGCGGTCGCGGCTCGGTAAGTAGCGGCAATACACGCGGCAGGCGTGAAAAATCGGCTGGCAGGCGGAACCGCCTGCCCCACCATCGCCAGTGCGTCGCCCCTAACGCTTTTTCGCGCGAATCGTCACCGCCAGTTGATCGTTGCGGATATTGGCGAAGCGGAGCATGGTGCGTCCCTGCGCGTCCAGCGTAATAACGGCGGGAGTGTTGACGCTGGTGAGAGTCCAGCCATCCGGCAGAGTTACATAATTTAACGGGCGGCCGAGCGTGCGCGTCCATTCGAGCTCGCCGTTCTTCAGGGTATAGCCGACCGGATCGGTATACGTTTCCTCGACGCGGATGCGAACCGATTCGCCCTCGGCTACGGCTTTCGGCAGGTCGCCCTGGACCACCACCGAGTCCGGATCGGTGGGAGTGGGATAATAGCCCAGCGCGTTGACGCTCTGGCCCGTCACCAGGTGAGTGGCGAGCGATTCTCCGCTATCCAGGTTGAACATTTTGGAATCGGGGGCGACGGTGCTGCCCTTGCGCACGAAACTGTGAACCGACTTCTGCCCGACGCGCGTCACGGTGAAATCGTGCGAGATGCGGAACTGGTGGCCCGCGGGGTCGAGCAGCCAATAGCGAATCTCCAGATCCTGTTCGGCGCGATGAAATGCCGTCTGCGCCCAGAGCAGCGCGGGAAGCATCAGCAACAGTAGCTTCATTTCACTTTCCTTCCCACGATGCGCACCGGCAACTGATCGTCGCGGTCGTTCAGGAAGCTCGCGCGGATGCGCCCGTCCGCGCCGGTGGAAACGATTGCGGGCGATGCCGAGCCGATCAGTTCGTAGCCTTTGGGCAGGACCACGAGGTTGCGTTTGATCCCGAGCGGACGGTCGAACACGAAGCCATCGTCCTTCTCGTAATAAGACGCCGGATCGGTGTAAGTCTTGAAGATTCGGATGCGCGTCTCGGCGCCTTTGGGAACGGGACCGAGCAGTTTCACGCGCAGGTATTGCGCGTCGTCGGCAGTGCGCGGCCCCACTCCTCCCGCCGCTTTGGCGGACTTGCCGTCGACTGTCGCCAGCTCCAGCGGTTTGCCCGTCGCCAGATCGATGGCTCTTTCGTTAGTGGCCACCGAGCCGGGGCGAATGGGATTGTAGAAGTACGGCGAGCCCTCCCGCGTCTGGGTCACATCGTAGACGATGTCGAAGGAGTGGGTGGAAGGCGCGAGCAGCTCGTACACGGTGAAATCGTCCGCCGCCCAGAGCGCGGTTGCCGCCAGCAACAAAGCGAGTGTCCGCATATCGGGTCATTATAGCCAAGACCTTCAGGCGGACATCTCAGGCGGTGCCGCGAGGGTGCTTAACCGATTTGGGGGAGTTAGTTCCCGGCAACCGCTCCCTTACGGTCGCGGCTCGGTTACGGACACCGCGTGTTTGCAGTCACTTACCGAGCCGCGACCGTAAGGGAGCGGTTGCCGGGCCTCAACTGCGAAATTCCCAGATCGGTTATGTACCCGTGCCGCGGACGCCCACGTCGTCCAGGTGGGCCAGCAGGTCCGCCGGGTCCTGGTAAACGCGGTATGCGCCGGCACGTTCCAGTTCCTCCTGGCCGTAACCGCCGGACATCAATCCGACGCCGAGCGCGCGCGCCCGCCTTGCCGCCAGCAGGTCCCAGATGCTGTCGCCCACCACCACCGAGTGTTCAATGGGCACGCCCACCCGATCGGCGGCTGCCAGAAACAGATCCGGGTCCGGCTTGGCGTGCCCCACCTGGTCGCGCGTGACCACCGGCACATCCGGCCCCACGCCCAGGGCCTTCAGCGTGGGTCCCGCGCTCTCGATCCGCCCGCTGGTGGCGATGGCGTGCGGGACCCCGGTTTTCGCCAGGTAGGCCAGCAGTTCGCGCGCGCCGGGCAAGGGCCGCACCTGGGATGCATACTGGCGGAAGGCTTCCGCGTGAAACTGCTGGACGCGCACTCCGTCCTCCGCGGTCAGGGTATGGCCGATTTCGCGCGCGAGTGCATTCACCATCAGCCCGCCGCTCATCCCGATCCGCCGGTGGATCAGCCAGACCGCCAGCGGCAGCCCCGCGCGTTCCAGGGCATCGCGCCAGGCGAGCACGTGCTGGTACACGCTGTCCACCAGCGTACCGTCCAGATCGAAGAGCAGGGCCGGGGTGCTAAATCGGTTGGAAGCCTGCGTCATGAGAAACCTCCGATGACGTCCTGCTACCTGCCGAGAGCCTGTGCAATCGCCGCTTCCGCCAGCGGGTTCATGATCTGGTAGCCTTTGGCGTTTGGATGCAGACCGTCGTCGGTAAGTTCAGCGCGAAACAATCCCTTGTCGTCCACGGTCGCCGAGAAGTAGTCCAGAAACACCAGGCCATGGTTGGCGGCGAAATCCTTGATCCAGCGGTTCAGCACCCGGATGGTTTCGGGCGGCCTTCCGGGCGTCATGGGCGGCTTATCCGGAATGTCGCAAACCGAAGTCAGCGATGCCATGACGACCTTGATCCCGTTGGCGCGCGCCATATCGGCCATGGCGGCCAGGTTGTTCTCGGTCGATTCCAACGGAACGGGCCCGATGTTGCCGCCGATGTCGTTGGTGCCGCCGAAGATCACCACCGCTTGCGGCTGTAGCGCGATCACATCCTGGTGGAAGCGCAGCAGCATCTGTCCGGTCACCTGCCCGCTAATGCCGCGATTCAGGTACGGCTTGCCCGGAAAGAACGGACCGAAGCGCTGGGTATTGTGCATATTGTCGGTAATGGAATCGCCCATGAAGACGACGCGCCGCTCGCCGGCCGCGGGCGGGGTGACTGCGGCGTTTTCAGCCGCGTACCGCCGCGTGTTGCCGAAATCGTTGATGAGGCTTGCCGCCTGCCGCAGTGGCGGAGGGATTGCACCCGGAACTCCAGGTTGAGCCAATGCGGCCAACGGTATGAAGAGCGCAAGGGGAACTCGCATGCCGCCATTGTACACGCCACTGGCTTCGAGAGGCATCCCGGCGGCGCGTCCCTGGCCGCGGACCCTCAGCCGCGCGTCGCACCCCAAGGGCTTGATAAAATAAAACTCGGGAGAGCCGCCGCATCTATATGTCTCAAGTTTTGGTTAGACTTCAAAGAAAAGGTCAGATGGTAATCCCCAGGAGCCTGCGGGAGGAAGCCGGGGTGGTGGAAGGGACTCTGCTTCAGGTCGCCGTTGTGGAGGGCGGCCGGTTCCTAGTGACTCCACAGCTAGCCGTAGACGCCGCGCCTGTCGCCGCCCCGCAAAAGAACCGGAAGCATCTGCTGCGGGAATTGGCGGAGACAGTGGCCGGACTGCGGCGGGAAGCCAATGCCAAGGGCCTCGACAAGATGCCCCCGCGGGAGATCGACGCTGCCGTTGCGGAGGCCCGGCGGGCCGGTAAGGCCGCCGATAAGCGCCGCATCAAATGATCCGTGTGGTGCTCGACACCAGCGTCCTGGTATCCGCCGTGATCTCGCCTACAGGCCCGAACGCCCAGGTATTCGACCTGATAGTGGCCGATAGGATCCGGCCCTGCCTGACCGACGCTCTGATTGCCGAATACCACCGCGTGTTTGAGTACGAGCGCTTGCGGCATCTCAGTCGACGGCGGATTGCCAAGCTGCGCGGCCTGCTGGAAGCCGTGAGCGTCAGGGCGAAGCCTCGTGGCAGGCTGAAAATCTCCGATCACGAGGACGATAACCGCGTCTACGAATGCGCCGCCGCGACCAGGGCCGACTACATCGTGACCGAGAACACCAAGCACTTCCAGCAGCCCCATAAGTCGACCGCGATCGTTACGGCTCGCCAACTCCTTCGGTTGCTGGAAGCGGGCCAGGTCTAACGGCTCGGGTCCGCCAGCTTGGCAGAAAGTCCGCTGCAGACGAGGACGGCGCACCACGCCCCGGCGTCCGTGGCGTCCGCGTGCTTCCCCAGCGGTCCCGCCATCTGTGTTATCCTGTGTGCGTACCAGAACGAGATAAAGAGAAGACAAGGAGTTTTACCCAGCGAATGGCACTGGCGATTGAAGCTAAGCGGCAAGTTGTTTCCACCAATCAACGCCACAAATCCGATACAGGGTCGCCTGAAGTACAGATTGCACTGTTGAGCCAGCGTATCACGCTGCTGACGGAGCACTTCAAGACGCACCGCAAGGATCATGGTTCCCGCAAAGGGCTGCTGACCTTGGTTGCCAAGCGTCGCCGGCTCTTGACCTACCTGCGCGATACGGACCCGGATTGTTACAAGGCGGTCCTGCAGCGTTTGGGCATTCGGCGCTAGTTCCGGAGGCGCGGGGACTCGCAGCAAACCCACCCTGTCAACTCCAGTCTCATGGTGGCTTCCCGATGGAGGCCAAAACATGAACTGGCCCGTGAGGGGATGCACTCCTCACGCCGGCCGAGGTTGGAGGTTTTAAGAAATAAATGTTTCACACCGTTGAAGTTGACCTGGACGGCCGCAAGATTACCTTTGAAACCGGTAAGATGGCCAAGCAGGCGAACGGCGCCGTTGTCGTTCGTTCCGGCGATTCCGTGGTGCTGGTATCGGCTTGTATGGCCGATAAGCCCAAAGCGAATGCCGGCTTTTTCCCTCTCACGGTCGATTACCGCGAGTATACTTACGCCGCCGGAAAGATTCCGGGCGGCTTTATCAAACGCGAGGGCCGTCCCTCTGAAAAAGAAATCCTCACCAGCCGGCTGATCGACCGGCCGATTCGTCCGCTCTTCCCCGAAGGTTTGCTGTACGAAACCCAGGTCATCGCCATGGTTCTGTCGGCCGATCCCGAACAGGACCCCAATACGCTGGCGATTTGCGGCGCCGCCGCCGCGCTGGCCATTTCCGATCTGCCGTTCCCGCACATTCTGAGCGGGGTCCGCGTGGGCCTGAAGGATGGCAAGTACGTGGCCAATCCGACCTACACCGAATCGCGCGAATCGAAGCTGAATATCGTGGTGGCCGGCACCGAACAGGGTATCGTGATGGTGGAAGCCGGGGCGCAGCAGGTTTCCGAAGCCGAGGTGCTGGGCGCCATCGAATATGGTCACGAGTGCTGCAAGAAGATCGCCGACGCGATTCGGCAACTGGTGAAATTGACCGGCAAGACGAAGCGGGAATTCAACCCGCCGGTGCTTGACAAGGAAGTCTATGCGGCGGTCGAAACGGCCGTCCGCGTGGAGCTGACCGACGCGCTCGATACCAAGAAATACGAGAAGCTGGAAAGCTACGCCCGCGTGGACGCACTGCGGCAGAAGGCCCTGGAGGGCTTCGCCGAAGAAAAGCGGGAAGAAGCCGGCGATTGCTACGACGCCCTGAAGGAGCGCATCTTCCGCGACGAGATACTGAAAAGCCGCCGCCGTCCGGATGGCCGCGCCTTCGACGAAATCCGCCAGATCACGATCGAGACCGGCGTGCTGCCGCGCACCCACGGCTCGGCGTTGTTCACTCGCGGCGAAACCCAAGCCCTGGTGACCCTGACCCTGGGCACCAAGGACGACGAGCAGCGCATCGAGCTGCTCGAGCCCGGCGAAGCCTCCAAGCGCTTCATGCTGCACTACAATTTCCCGCCGTTCAGCGTGGGAGAAGTAGGCTTCATGCGGGGGCCGGGCCGGCGCGAAATCGGCCACGGCGCCCTGGCCGAGCGTTCCCTGAGCGCACTGATTCCCGACGAGCAGAAATTCCCTTATACCTTGCGCGTGGTCAGCGACATTCTGGAATCCAACGGTTCCAGTTCGATGGCCACGGTTTGCGGCGCATCGCTGACGCTGATGGATGCCGGCGTGCCGATCGCCTCGCACGTGGGCGGCGTCGCCATGGGCCTGGTGAAGGAAGGCGACGACTACGCCATCCTGACCGATATCGCCGGCGCCGAGGATCACTACGGCGACATGGACTTCAAGGTGGCCGGCACGCGCGAGGGCATCACCGGCCTGCAGATGGATATCAAGGTCCCCAACGTGACCACCGCCATCATGAAGGAAGCGCTGGAGCAGGCCCGGCGCGGCCGGTTGTTCATCCTGGATAAGATGTACGCGGCGATTGCGGCGCCCTCCAGCAGTATGTCGCAGTACGCGCCGCGCATCTACACCATGACCATTCCGCAGGATAAAATCCGCGACGTCATCGGACCGGGCGGCAAAGTCATTCGCGGCATCATCGAGCAGACCGGCGTGAAGATCGACGTCGAGGACGACGGCACGATTCACGTGGCATCGGCCGACGAGGCTTCCGCCAACAAGGCCCTGCAGATCATCTCCGACCTCACCGCTTCGGCCGAAGTCGGCAAGACTTACCTCGGCAAGGTGGTGCGGCTGGTCGATTTCGGCGCTTTCGTCGAGATCTTCCCCGGCACCGACGGCCTGCTGCACATCAGCGAAATCGCCGAAAACCGCATCAAGGACGTACGCGACGAGTTGAAGGAAGGCGACCAGATTCTGGTGAAGGTGCTGGCGCTCGAAGGCAACAAAATCAAGCTCAGCCGCAAAGCCGTACTTCGCGAGCAGCGCGAAAAACTAAAGCAGGCGAAGTAATCAATCCCCGATCGGGCCGGCGCTCCTGGCGCCGGTTCGCTTCGGCGGTTATGCCGCGTCCTCGAATCTGACCACGATCCGTTTGCCGAGCGCCGCCAGTGCGGCCTGAATCCTCTCGGGCCTGGTAGCGTGTTTTGGGTCAAGCATGCGGCGGACAACGGTTTCGCTGACGCCGAGCCGCTTGGACAGATCCGTATTCCTCAACCCACCCTCCCGCATGGCCAGATAGAGGGCAAGCTTGGGCGCCAGGTAGAGCGGCACGCCGACGGAAAACTGGCCGCGCTTCAGTCTGGATGGGGCCGGAATTGGGTCGCCTCGGGCGATCCGTCCGGCAATGGCTTCGGCCAGACAGCCGGCGGACTCGGCAAGTGTGTCGTCCGGATCGGCTCCTCCCGTGAGCGCTTCGGGCAAATCCGGAAACCGCACGTGAAAGCCCTTACCGTTCTCCTCGGGTAGAAAACTGGCGGGATAGCTGGCCGTGAACACTACAGGTCCTCCATTGTCGAACACTTGTGTTCGATTCGCAAGGCCCTTTGCCGCAGGCGCGTCACCTCTTCGATCACCCGCCCCGCCGCGAAATCGATATCGTCCTCGCTATGAAACCGGCCCAGCCCGAAGCGAATCGACGAGCGCGCCTCGGCTGGGGATAGACCGATGGCGAGCAGCACGTGGCTCGGTTCGGGAGTGGCGGACGAGCAGGCCGAGCCGGTCGAGACCGCCACGTCGGGCAACGCGGTCACGAGTGTGGAGGCGTCGATTCCTTCAAAGCGCACATTCAGATTGCCCGGCAGGCGCGACGCCAGCGAGCCGTTCACGGCCACGCCCTCGAGCGCCGCGGAAAGCCGCGCCAGCAGCCGGTCGCGCAGGCGCGCCACGCGCTTCGATTCCTCCGCCATTTCGTCACCGGCGATGGCGCAAGCCGCTCCGAACCCGACGATTCCGGGGACGTTGAGCGTTCCCGAGCGCATGCCGGCCTCGTGCCCGCCGCCATCCATTTGGGCCGCCAGTTCGACGCGCCTTTCGCGCCGCCGCACGTACAGCGCGCCCACCCCCTTGGGTCCGCAAATCTTGTGCGCGGTCACCGAGGCCAGGTCCACCGCGGCGGCGTCCACGTCGAACCGAATCTTGCCGAACGATTGCGCGGCGTCGCAATGAAACAGTACGCCGCGCTCGCGGCACAGCGCGCCCATGGCGGCGATCGGCTGCACTACGCCGATTTCGTTATTGGCGTGCATCACGCTGGCCAGCGCGGTCGTCGGCTCGATCGCCGCCGCCAGCCGGTCCGGATCGAGCCGGCCGTCCGGGCCCGGGTCGAGCACGGTCACGCGCCATCCCATCCGCTGCAAATGGCGCAAAGGGTCGAGGACGGCGCGATGTTCGGTCGCGACCGTTACCAGGTGATCGCCACGGCTGCGATAGGCTTCTGCCGCTCCCTTCAGGGCAAGGTTATTGGATTCGGTGGCGCCGCTGGTGAACACGATCTCGCGAGGATCGGCCCCGGCCAATTCCGCCACCTGCCGCCGCGCCCGGTCCACGGCCTTTTCGGCTTCCCACCCGAATCGGTGCCCGCGGCTGGCCGCATTGCCGAACCGCTCGCCGAAGTATGGCAGCATGGCGTCCAGCACGCGCGGATCGACTGGCGTGGTAGCCTGGCAGTCGAGGTAGACGGATCGGCGCATGCGATGTCGTTGGTCGTGACAGGCCGGGAGGCCTGTCCCACTAGGCCTGCTTTCCATTGTGACGCGAATTGACGGATACTGGTCGGTGACCGACGGCAATGACAAAACCCGCGGCGTTTCCCGGAACCGACGTTTCCGAACAGGACCGAACTGTCCCGCTCTACCAGGTCGTATTGCTGGACGATAACGATCACACCTACGATTACGTCATCGAGATGCTGCAGCGGTTGTTCATCTTTTCCCTGGAACAGGCCTGGCAGCACACCGAGGAAGTCGACCGCACCGGACGCACCGTATTGATCGTCTGCGAGTTGGGCGAAGCCGAATTCGCCCGCGACCAGATCCACGCCTTTGGCCCGGATTGGCGTCTGGCCCGCTCCAAAGGCTCCATGTCGGCCGTGGTCGAGCCGGTAGCGAGTTAACTTACCCTTCCTGCAGCAACTCGAAGCGCCCATCCGGCAGCAGATTATACTTGCGGCCGCGCCACAGGATGGTCTTGCCGTGGAAACCCGCCAGCCAGACCAGAAAACTGGCGATGTCTCCAGCCGGCGTCAGCCACCACCAGCGCCGCGTCAGCGGATCGCGCAGAACCAGAATACCGGTGGCCCAAATGGCGGCGGCCCGCGCCAGGCACGTCACGGCCGCCAGCGGCCACCAGGACGGCTGCACCGCCACGAGCAGCAACGCCAGCGGAATCGGGTGCGTGAACACCTGGCCGATGTACCCCCGTGGACGGGAGCGCCGCGTGCTGCGCGTCCAACGCAGACGATGTTTCAGATTGTTGGCGAACGGCTGGGAGCCGATGCGATGCTCGATCACGCGGCTGGAGAGCAGCACGCCGAAACCGTGTTCGGCGGCCAGCTTGCCCATCACGAAATCTTCCGCCAGGTAATCCTTGACGGCGTTGAACCCGCCGATGGCGGCCAGCGTGGCCCGGCGCGCGGCGATGGTGGGGCCGATGGCAAACTTCATGCCGTCCAGGCAGCGCGCCACCAGCACGCCGCCCAGAAAATCCGTATTCAGCCCGAGCGCCTCCAGCCGCGACCAGAAACCGCGGCCCGGCACGGCGCGATACGGGCAGGTGGCCAGTCCCAGGGTGGGATCCTGGAATTCGGCGGCGATTCCGGCCAGCGTCCCCGGCGCGAAGCGTACGTCGCTATCCGCCATCACGATCAGATCGTAACGGGCCGCGGCCAGCATCCGGTCCAGGCTGTAGACTTTGGCGTTGGCGTAGGGCGGCTCGCCGGTCAGCAGCAGCCGCGACGCCACCGCTGGATAGCGCGCCATTAGTTTTTCCGCCAGCGGCGCGGCCGGGTCTTCCGCGTTGCGCACGGCAAACAGGATCTCAAAGTCCGGATAATCCTGCTCGAAAAAGCTGACCAGATTCTCTTCCAGGCCGTCGTCGATGCCGGCCAGCGGTTTGAGCACACTAATTGAGGGTAGGGCGCGAGGCGCGGGGGGAGCCACCCTGCGATAACGCCACGCCGACACAACCGTCAGCACGCAATAAATCCACGAGCCGGCTACCAGAGCCGACAAGAGGGCCAATCCTATCACCATTACCTCTAATGTACCGCCGGCGATGGGAGAATGGGATTCGACACTCATGAAATTCGTCGTCGCCGGCACAGCCGGACACATCGATCATGGTAAGACCGCCCTGGTCCGGGCGCTCACCGGAATCGATACCGACCGCCTGGATGAGGAGAAGCGCCGCGGCATCTCCATCGATTTGGGATTCGCGCATCTCGACCTGCCGCCGGCCCTTCGCATCGGCCTGGTGGACGTTCCGGGGCATGAGCGTTTCGTCAAGAACATGCTCGCCGGGGTGGGCGGCATCGACCTGGTGCTGCTGGTGGTCTCGGCGGTGGAATCGATTCAGCCGCAGACCCGCGAACACTTCGATATCTGCCGCCTGCTGGGCATTCCGCGCGGCGTCGTGGCGCTCACCAAGGCGGACCTGGCTCCGCCCGAGATGCTGGAAGTTTGCCGCCAGGAGGTGGGTGGGCTGGTGGCGGGGTCGTTTCTGGAAGCTGCGCCGATCGTACCGGTAAGCTCCGTCACCGGCGCGGGCCTGGACGAGTTGCGCCGGGCGCTGGCCGCGGTTGCCGGCCAGGTGCCGCCCCGCGACTCTGGCGGGCACTTTCGCCTGCCGGTCGACCGCGTCTTTGCCGTGCGCGGATTCGGAACCGTGGTCACCGGCACCCTGGTTTCGGGATCCATCGGCGCCGGCGACGAAGTGGAGGCATATCCGCTGGGGTTGCGGCTGCGCGTGCGCGGCGTCGAGGTTCACGGGTCGAAGGCGGAGCGCGCGGTGGCGGGGCAGCGGACGGCGTTGAACCTGGCCAACGTGGAAGCGGCCCAGTTGGGCCGCGGCGTGGTGCTTTCCGAACCGGGCCGTTTCCAGGCGGTGCGCCAGGTGGATTGCCGACTGCGGCTTCTAACCGGCGCGGCCGCGCTGAAGCATCGGGCGCCGGTGCATTTCCACGCCGGCACGGCGGAAATCGAGGCTGAAGCGCGCCTGCTCGATGGGGCGGCCAGGCTGGAGCCCGGCGCTACTTCCTATGCCCGGCTGGTGTTGCGAGAGGCCGCGCTGTTGCTGCCGGGAGACGCCTTCGTCATCCGCCGATTTTCGCCCGTGGTCACCATCGGAGGCGGCGTTGTGGTGGATACCAGCGGCCACCGATATCGGCGCGGCGAAAGTGCCGCGGAGCGCCTGAATATTCTGGCCGGCGCCGATCGAGCCCGGCGCCTGGCCCTGCTGGTCCGCGAGTCGCCATTCGGCGCGGGCATTTCTCAACTGGTGATGGCCACCGGGCTGACCGCCGCGGAAATTCGCGTCACGGCGGGGGAAGCTTCGCTCGAAACCGCCGGCGACGCCAGGGACTGGTATCTCGACCGGGCCTGGCGGGAGGCGGAAAGCGCGCGGCTGGTGGAATCCGTGCGCCGCTTCCATCGCGAACAGCCCATGCTGGCCGGGATCCCCCTCCACGATCTGCGCGCCGGCGGATGGCGCGATGCCCCAAGTTGCGTGTTCGAACTTGTGCTGGCAGGGGCGGCCGGGGTGGAGGTTGCGGGCGAAATCGCGCGCTTCGGCGGCCGCGCCCCGGTGCTGGCCGCCGAAGAAATCCGTGCGCGAGAAACCATCGAGGCCGCATTCCGTACCGCTGCGCTGGCCGTGCCGGGGGTGGGGGAAGTGCTGGCGGCTTGCGGGGTGGCGCCGGCGCGGGCGCGCACGCTGCTCGAAATCCTGGTCAAGGACAAGCGCCTGGTGCGCATCGATGCCGAGTTGATTTTTCATTCCGCCGCGATCGCGGACCTGTGCCGCATGCTGGCGGACCGGCGCCCGGTCCGTTTCAGCGTCGCCGATTTCAAGCAGTGGACCGGCGTGTCTCGCAAATACGCCATCCCGCTGCTGGAATACCTGGACCGCAACCGGGTGACGCGCCGGGAAGGCAACCAGCGTTTGATCCTATAGAGTTGAGCCGCCGGCCTTCAGAGGCCCAAAGCCGGTTAGAACCTGAACCGGAGCGAGCCTTGCATCACTCTCGGGGGACGTGTCGCATTCACCTGGCCGAAAGACGCATTGCTTTGAACGCCGGCCGGCGTGAATAGAGCGGCGGCATTCACACCACTGAACTGGGCATGGTTGAGAAAGTTGTACATTTCCCAGCGAAACGTAAGAACTCGCTTTTCGCTCCCGAGGTTAAAGTTTCGGAAAATTGTCGCGTCCCAATTGTTGATTCCCGGCCCCCGGATAGGATTTCGATCGGCAGACCCGGGTTGCCCAATTCCCATCAGTTGCACGCACGAGGTATTGAAAAACTGATTGTCGCTGCGACTGCCCCATCCGTAGTTCGGGCCGCAAGTCAGGTTCACCCTCTGCGGGTCGCCCCCACCCGAAGTATTCTCGCCGTTGGTCATCGAAAAGGTAATCGAAACCGGCTCCCCGCTTGCAAATGTGGTAACACCCGAGACTTGCCAGTTCGAAGCGATCAGTTTGGCCGCCGGGATGGCCTTCCAACTCTCGGCTACCGGGATATTGTAGGTGTAATGGAAAGCAAAGACGTGGGTCGCGTCGAAGCCGGCCAGAGCGTAGTTCCTCTGCGCCGAGAAATACGTCGGTTGGCCAATCACCTGGTCAGTATCGGCAAAATCCATAACCTTGGAATAGGTATACGCTAGGCCGTACGAAAGACCATGACTAAGCCGCCGATCCGCCGTCACCTGGAGCCCGTTGTAGTTGGAGGAGGTCATCGGCGCAAAGTAAGTGAGGCTGGACCCGTATCCGGTGTAGGGTACCAGCAGGCTGGTGACATAAGGCGCGCCACTAGGACTGGTCGGATCGATATTTTGCGGCAGAAATTGAGCGCCCATTGGAAGCAAATTGAGGTTTTCCTCAGTCCAGAGATGCCGGCCGTAGGTGCCGACCCATCGCGCCTCCACTATCGTTCCGCCGCCTATATCCCGCTGGATGCCAAACGATGTGTTCATGTTATAAGGCGTAATGGCCTTCTGCTCCTGAGCTAGGGAGCTGGCCGGCGCCGACAGGGGACCGCCGCTCAGCATAGTACTGACGTTGCCGTTATACACCAGCGACGTGATTTGGTTGGGCGGAGCCCCTACCATGTTGAAACCGATATTTCCGTCCGTGAGCGTCTGGTAGAACATGCCAAAACCGGCACGGATCGAAGTCTTGCCGTTCCCGAACGGGTCATAGGAGAAACCGACGCGCGGCTCCGGCCGCGGCGGCGAGTGGTCGATGAAGCCACGTGGACCTGTATAATTCGATGCAAGGGCTGAACCCGGGGCGATGCTGCCCGTGCCGGGAACGAAGGCACCGATCGCGGCCGCGGACACGGTCGATCCGCTGATCGCGTCGTATCCCACGCGGACGCCGTTGATAATCGCAGGCTTGTAAAGGCGCGCCGACTCGGAGGGACTGTACTGGGAGAGGATCAAATCCGCCGCGTTCCACTCCTTTAGGTTGTCCTGAGAAAATGGAGTGTAATACACCACCCGGACACCCAAATTGAGCGTCAGCTTCTTCGATACCTTCCAGGTGTCTTGCACGTAGTTGTCCCAATCCGTGGCCCGGCTCTGCACGCTGACATGGTACTCCGCTTCGGTGTAAGTATTGAAGTTCCCGAGAATCATGTTGGCAAAAGGATTTCCGCTGTTCTCCGGGTTGGTGGCATTGGTGCTGAAGTCGAAAGCACCGGCATAGGTGCCTTCCGGGCCTTCAAACTCGCGACGGTGGTTCCAATACGTGCCTACTTTGAAAGTATGCGAACCGTGAACGATGGAGAGCGAATCCGAGATGTCGAAAGTCGTGTCTGCGCCCGTCTCTATCAGCCGGAAGTCGTAGGTCAGAGTCGGCGAGTCGCTCACGCCAGCCAACGAAGTAACCTCGGGAATAATGTCCAATGGGTTGTCCCCCGGGTAGAACTGGCCAGCCGTAAATCCAACCGCCGAACGAGTCATCACCTGGTTAAATGCCGCCGGATAGACTGGAGGCCCGCCTTCGGTGCTGTGTCGAACCGCGCCCAGAAGTTCGTTCACAACGCTGGGACTGAAGATGTGGGTTTCGTGCACGGCCATAGAGTCGTCCGTATACTTATAATGCCCGTAGAAGAGCGGCCAAAGGGGGGCGCCGATCGCGCCGGTATCCCACGCCTGCTCGTCGGAATGGTAGACGACACCTCTGAAAAACATGGAGTCCTTCGGGTTAATGGGCGCGTCGATTCGAAACATAGTGCTGAGCTTCGGTACGTGGAAAGTGTCGTTGAAATCGTAATTATAAGCTCCGCCCGTTGACGCCGTGTTGAGGTTGTTCGGCAGCGGAAAAAGATTCATCTCGTTCTGGGTGCTCGAGTTGATGCGGCTCGCCGGAATGATGCCGCCAGGGAAGGGTGCGCCGCTTTCGTAGTCGGTCGGCTTGGTGGCCGATTGAGAAAAATTGCCTATCCGTTCCAGGGCGGTGGGCATCGTAAAGTACACGGTATTCTCGCCGGGTGCCGGAAACGTGGACTGGGTGTCGTCGAAGGAGTAGAAGAAATACAGGTGGTTTTTCAGCCTTCCCAAAGCGACCGGGCCCCCGAGTGTGGCGCCCTCGGTATTGAACTTATATTCCTGTTTCGGAAGGCCAGCCCTGTTAACCAGGAAGTCGGTGGCATTGAATAGCTGGTTCCGCACATACCAATACCCCGATCCGTGAAATTCATTGGTGCCCGACTTGGTGATGGTGGATAGAACGGAGCCCCCATTCCTGCCGTATTGCGCTTCATAATTGTTCAGCAGGACGCTGACTTCGGCGATGGCATCCATGTTGATCGAGCTGGCCAGCGCGGAAGCGGTGCCCGAGTCATTTCCGGCCACTCCATCCACGGTGAAATCCATGGCCCCGTTCCGGGCACCCGAGATATTCGGAGCGGTCGTTCCCGGAGGGCCGCCGGAGCCTCCAAGCTCTTCCGTCTGCGTGGTTTGGGCAACACCCGGCAAAAACCGCAGCATGTCGACAACGTCGCGGCCCCGCTCGGCAATCATGTTCAGCTCCGTAGCCGTCAGGGTAGCCGAGTTTGTATAGCTTGAGGTTTCGACTTGGGCGGCCACAGCCTGGATTTCAACGGTTTGGTTCACCGAGCCGACTTCCAGGGCAATCGTCCCTAAGGAAAGCTCCTGGTTGGCGATCAGCGAGTCACCCGCCCTCTCAAACGTCTTAAATCCGGTCCTTACCACCTTCGTGTTGTATGTGCCAGGCTCGAGCGAAGGCAAAGTAAAGAGTCCGGAGTCGCTCGTGGTCGTGGTTCTGATGGCCTTAGTGGCCTGGTTGGTAACGGTTACATTGGCTCCCGGGACGGAGCCGCCTTCCGGGTCAACGACTGACCCCCTGATTGTTCCGGTTGTGATTTGCGCAAACAGCGCTGTGTCCGGCAAAATCGCCAGCCCCATCGCGACGGCCGAAACAAAAGCGAACGCGGTACTGCGACGCACGTGGTGAAGCATACAACCTCGCTAGCAGCTTAGACAGTCTTGGTCGTGGTTGTTGGTTTTGGTAGCTGCACAGCCACCAGCATCGATAAAGATCATTAACTAAAGATCGACACCTCCGGCCGGGTCCTCGAGTTATTCACCTTTTTGCTTAATCGGCAATCTTTCGATGAGGTCTTTGTATCTTTAGGACGCTCCCCAGAGTTGGTTCTACAGCATTCGTCACTCAAATGCAAGGCCTTTTGGTCAATGCGTTAAGAAACATACCAAAGTCGCCGTTTGGCGTCCGCCCGACCCGAAGCCGGGCTTGGCTCAAGAGGCAGGCGGCAGCAGAAGCGGGGCAAGGGCGTGGTGTTACGGGTGCCGTCGGGAATTCCGCCAAAATTCCCGCGGCCACAAGGAACCAAAACGCCGGAGGAGCAGTGAAACCGCCGCCCGTCGCATATCGTGCTAAACTGATGCGCAAATCCGGAATGTCCGGGAAGGGAAAGGCATGAGAATCCTTAAGGTGGGTTTGCTTTTGACGTTTCTCGGTTCCGTCCTCGCGGCCGCCGATAGGCTCGACGTATATACGGTTGACGTCGAGGGGGGCAAGTGTCTGCTGGTTGTTTCTCCTTCCGGGGAGTCGCTGCTCATCGATGTCGGCTGGCCGGCGTTCAATGCCCGCCCGGCGTCGACGGATCGAGTTCTGGAGGCTGTCAAGGCCGCCGGTCTGAAGCGGATCGACTACCTGTTGATCTCGCATTTCGATATCGATCACATTGGAGACGTTCCGGCGCTGGAGGCTAAGTTCCCCATCGGGCATATTTACGATCACGGCGACATTCAGTTTTCAACCGCCATCACCGATGAAAAGTATACGCGAGGGTTGGATTCTCAGCGGGAGCGGTTTAGAGCCTACGACGCCGTTCGTCGGAAGGTTGGCCACACGGTAGTCAAACCGGGTGACAAGATTCCGGTCAAGGGCGTGGATGTGGAGGTGGTGGCGGCAGCGGGGAAGTTCATCCGGAAGCCGCTCCAGGGTGCGGGCGCGCCAAATCCGCTGTGCTCGACTAACCCCCGGCAGGCCGTGATTGAGAGAGATGTGGAAGATAACCTCTCAGTCGGTCTGCTGTTTACCTTAGGAAAGTTCCGCATGCTAGACCTGGCAGACCTGGAAGCGCACTACAGTCGCGATTTGGTTTGCCCCAACAACTTGCTGGGGAAGGTGGACGTGTATCAGGTGAACGTGCACGGCCAGTTCAAGGGGATCGCGCCGGAGTTGATCGGAGCGGTGCACCCGCGGGTAGCGATCGTGGGCAATGGCGCGAGGAAAGGCGCCGATCCGCAAACCTGGCCGGTCCTGCGCGCCACGCCCGGCCTGGAAGACATCTGGCAGGTTCACTTCTCGGCAAACGGGACCAAAGATACGAATCCGCCGGACGATTTCATTGCCAACCTGGAACCGGCCGACGAGTACAGATCGATCAAACTGTCGGCGGAATCGACTGGGACCTTCACGGTGACCAATCCAAGGAATGGTTTCAGCAAGACTTATAGGCCCATAATCGGCGGACCGAAATAGCGCGCCGCCCGGCAGGACCAGCAACCGCGCGCGTTACCGAACCGTTGGGTGGATGTTCGCCGGCCTGAGCTGCCAGCTTTCGGCCCACACTGGACTTCGCCACAGTCCTGGCGTTAAAGTCGACCGCATCGGGTCCGTCTCCAACCGCACCGGCAGCGAGAAACGGCTCACTTGAACGCGACCCCATAGCGATTCGGTTCGGCTCGATCGGAGTGCGCATGTTTCGCACCAGGGCGTTGTCGATTGTCGTCTATGCCGAACGCCGGATCGGTACAAAACGGATCTCGACCCGCTGATTCAACGCGCCCGCTATCCTGCGCAACATCGCCAGGGAGTGGCCCTCATAATCGACGTCCTCAAGGCGACAGATGACCGATGCGGTGGTGCCTATGAGCTTGGCAAGCTGAGTTTGGGTGAGGGCCGCCGCTGACCTCAATTCTTGGATTTTACGGGCGATCTCTTCATTCGCGCGCGCCTCTTCCAGGTTCTTCAGCCGGGCCGGCTTGCCTTCGTAGAGACGGCGGTGAAGGATCTCCACCGCATCGCTGGTCGGTTTCAGCGTCTTTGCTTTGTTATCTGGCATGGTCAAGCCTCCTCATAAGTGTGCTTCGCCGGATTCGCCTCAAGCCGCTTCTTGCGTTCGACGGCGCGATCGATCTCTTTCGGCGGGACCACCCGCTCTTTCGCAAGACCGTGAGAGACCACGGCCGCCACGGCGCCGTGGAAGAAGTACAGGATCCGGTGATGAACGCCTCCCAGGCTGGCTCGCAGTTCGTAGATGCCGTCTCGCAGGAAGTCCGCTTCGGGCCGACGCAGTTCGTGGCCCATCTCGCCCAATCGTTCCAACCGGAGGAAGCACTTGTCCTGGACTTTCGCCGGTAACTTGTCGAACCACTCGATGAACGGGCATGATCCGTCTTCCTCCCGGTAGAGGGCAACTCTGGTCTTCGACACTCGATCCCAGTTTATTCGCAATATTGCGAAAACGCAAGTTGGCTTTGCGACGCTGCGAAGGCGGTCACCGCTCCACGTGGGGGGGGGGAACCTGAATCGCAAGTGTACAAATGGCGCGGCCGATCTTCCACGCGTGTCTGTTTTGACACGGCCAGCGAACAAAAAAAGTGAAACAAATCAGCGAGTTATGGTTTGGTCGCGCCACTGCATAGAAGAGAGATCGTACGGAGGAATCGGACGATGCTCTCGCGGGTTGCAGAACGGCAGATTAGAAGGATGGCCGCACTTACCAGCACGTTGCTGTTTGCCACAGCGGAGGCTTTGGCGCAGCAGGAGCAAGCCAGGGGTTCGCGGCGGATCGTGGTCAGCATTCCGGATTGCAAACTGGCAATTCTGGAATCGGGCAAAGTGGTCAGGATTTATCCCACCGCGGTGGGAGCGGTGGGCTCGCCCAGTCCGGCGGGCAAATACACCATCGTGACGCGGTTGACGGAGCCAACCTGGTACGGCAAGGGAAAGATCGTGGGTCCGGGAAAGAACAATCCGCTGGGGACGCGCTGGCTGGGCCTGAGTGTTTTGGGTTACGGCATTCACGGCACAAACGCCCCGGCATCGATCGGGCATAACGCATCGCACGGCTGCATTCGGATGCGGAATCGGGACGTGGAGGAGTTGTTCGCGATGGTTTCGGTGGGTGACGAGGTCGAATTATACGGCCAGCGTTCACCGGAACTGGACGCAATTTTCGGGGTGGAGACGGCGGCTGCGGGAACGCAGTGAAGGCGGGAGTTGGAAGGAAGTTGGAAGGCTGAAGGCTGAAGGGAGAAGAAGAAGGAAGAGGAAGGAAGAAGGAAGTCGAGCTGACTTCTACCTTCTACCTGCTACCTTCTATCTTCCGATTTCTGCGTTCTCGGAAGGATTTATTCATGTCGAACGGACTCGAAAGCACGCTCGGGTGCATCCTGATGGCGGCGGTTTCGTTGCCGCTATCGTTTTACCTGGCGCGGGGATGCCTGCGCGGGGTGTTGCGTCTGCTTAACGGGAGTCAACGCCGCGATGTGCTATGATCGCAGCCGTGAAGGGCTGGCACGCGGTACTCGCCGCGGCGTGTATGCTGGTTCCGGCGAGGGGTTGGGCGGCCGACGATGCGGCCGGTGCCGCGCGCGAACTGGCGGCGCAGACAGCGCTTTTTGCGGGCGCGGGCGCCACCATCGCGGTTTCGTTTCGCAATCTCTCTTCGTTGGGTCCGGTACAACTGGAACAGGGGCGAACCGGCTATGAAGCCGCGCTGCGGCAGGCAGGCATGCGGCTGGGCGAGGGCGGTACGGTGGAGGCCCGCGTCTCGCTCTCCGAAAATGGATCGCAATACCTTCTGATCGCGGATCTGCGCAAGGGCGATGAGCGGCAAGTGGCGATGGCGGCATGGAAGCGCGGCGCCGGCGCGAAACCCGCCGATTCGGCTGCCTGGATCGAGCGCAAAGCGGTTTGGGAGCAGGAGGAGCAGGTTCTGGACGCCGCCTTTCCGGGGGACGCCATGGTTTTGCTGGCGCCATCCGGGGTGGGCATTTATGCCAAACGCGGCGAGCGGTGGGAGCAGCGCCGGCTGCTGCGCATTTCGTCCTCCCGGCCGTGGCCTCGCGACCTGCGCGGCCATCTGAGTTTCCAGGGCACATCTTTCCGCGCCTTCCTTCCGGGCGTGACCTGCAGCGGCACGACCGAACCGGAGGCAAGCATGGAATGCCGCGCGGGTGAGGACCCCTGGAGCCTGGAATCGGCCGGCGGGGTGGGCATGTCCGCGTATTTCACGGCCGGGCGGAACTACTTCGACGGCCGCCTCGCCATTGGGAGCGGAGCGACACGCAGCGGGGCGCCATTCTATTCGGCGGCGGCGGTGGCGGGCGACCAGCGCCAGCCGGTCTGGCTGCTCGCCCTCGTCAACGGGAAAGCGCAAGTCGTGGACGGCGGATTCAACGTGCTGGCGGAGATCGCCGGGTGGGGCAGCGATATCGCGTCGGTCGAGACCCGCTGCGGGACCGGGTACCAGGTGCTGGCGACTCAATCTTCCGACGCCAACGACAGCGACGCCATTCAGGCCTATATCTGGAAAGGCGGGTCGATGGCGGCGGGTACCCCGGCGGCGGCCTTTCCCGGGCCGGTGACCGCGTTGTGGGCGAAGGGAGACAGCGCGGTAGCGGTGGCGCGCGACTTGCAAACGGGGAATTACGTGGTCTATGTGCTCACGGTGGCTTGCGGCGGATAAGTGGGACAGGCCTCCTGGCCTGTCTTCTTCGAACAGCCGACAGGCCAGGAGGCCTGTCCTACTGATGATCGTCCTCGCCCTGGCGGGCTCCACGCAGGCGGCTACGCGGCCGCGCTACGGAGGCGTGCTCCGGGTGGAGATACGGGAGAGCTTCGAATCGGTGGACCCGCCTGACAGCGGCACGGGATTGGCGGATTTGCTGGGCGCGTTCTCCATCACCCGCTGGGAAGCTGGGCGGCGGGCATCCTATGCGGCGGACAATAACGCTGCTGGCGGGCGCCCGTTCGTGGACGCGGTCGAGGTTCAGATGGGGCGTACGCTGCGCGAGCAATCGATCGACCTGGAAGTGGGCAAGGCAGACGTCATCCAGCTCGGAGCCGGCGAATCGCGGCGCGGCGTGGGAGGACGGAAAATGTGGGTATCGGCGCCAGTCCGAATCGTGGCGCTGGCGTTCGGCCCGCGCGTGGAGGACGCGCGCATCCGCGAGGGGCTGGCGCTGGCGGTGGACCGCACCGCGATTCTCAACGTACTGCTGCAAAAGCAAGGTGAAATTTCGGGAGCGCTGCTGCCGCAATGGATTTCCGGCTACGCGTTCCTATTCCCGTCGGATAGGGACCTGGGGAGGGCGCGGGCGCTGGTTGCGGCGGCCTCGCCCGGCGGCCGCAACCTGTCGCTGGGTGTGGAAGATGCAAGCCTTCGCGCCATGGCGGACCGGGTAGCGCTGAACGCACGCGATGCCGGCCTGGCGGTAACCACGGCGACGCAAACCAATGCCAGTGACGTTCGCCTGCTGGAAGTCGAGGTCGCCGCCGGCGACCCGGCCAGGGCGTTGGCTGCGATTGCCGCCGCTCTGGGACTGACCGCGCCTGCGCGGATGGAGAGTATCGAGGCCGTGTACAACGCCGAACGGGCCATGCTGGAAGGGTTTCGCGTGGTCCCGCTGTTTCATCTGCCCGACGTGTACGGCGCCGGGCCGCGGGTGAAGGGCGCCGCGGGAATCTCGCCGCTGGGGCAGTGGAGGTTCGAGAACGTGTGGCTGGAAGGCGACCGGCCATGACGTTTCGCACCCGTCTGCTGTTGATTTTCACCCTCGCGGTAGTGGCCTCGGTAGGGGTGGTGGAACTGCTGGTGCAGAAAGCCACGCGGCGCGAATTCGAGCGCATGGACGCGGCGCGTTCCGACGCATTGGTAACCCAATTCCGCAAAGAATTCGACCGGCGCAGCCAGGAGGTAGTGCGCGCGGTAGAAGGCATCGGGCAATCCGACAGCGCTCTGAATATCGCGATCTCGCCCGACCCCACCTCGTTCTATGGCGAAGCCGGGGCGCTGGCGGCGGCCCACAGCCTGGACCTGCTGGAACTGGTGGCCGGGGATGGCTCCATCGTCTCGTCGGCCGAGTGGCCGGCGCGTTTCGGCTATCGGGAAGACTGGCTGTTGGAGCACGGAGACTGGTCCGAGGGCCACGCTTTCCTGCGGCGCGCCGAATTGCCGGACAGGTTCACCCTGGCGCTGGCCGCGGTTTCCACGGTGACTGCGGGCGACCGGAAACTGTTCGTGGTGGGCGGACAGCAGCTCGACCAGGCGTTTCTATCCTCGCTGGTGCTGCCGGACGGGATGCGGGCGCTGTTGTATCGCAGCCTCGATCCGAAATTCGCGCCGGAGCAGATGCTGGGGCCCGGCCCCCGGTCCCCGGAATTGCGGGCGCTCGTGGAGGACACGCTGGCGCGGAAGCGGGAGCGGTATCGCGTGGTCGGCGCGGGCGCGGCGGCGGAATCGTTTCACGCCTTGCCGCTAACGGGTTACGATGGCGCGGCCCTGGGGGCGCTGCTGATCGGCAGTTCACGGCGCGGCCTGGCGGTGCTGGAATCGAAGCAATTGCGCTACGGCATCGAAGTAGCAGGTTTCGGCATCCTGATGAGCGTGGCGTTGGGCGCGTGGGCCACGGCGCGGGTCACCCGCCCGGTGGAGCGGCTGGCGCGCAGTGCGACGGCGGTGGCCGCGGGCAACTGGGATACCACCGTGGAAGTGACCTCCGGCGACGAGATCGGGCGGCTGGCGCTGGCCTTTAATCGCATGACCGAGGAACTGATGGCGCAGCGCGAGCGGCTGGTGCAGGCCGAGCGGGTCGCGGCCTGGCGCGAGTTGGCGCGGCGCCTGGCGCACGAATTGAAGAATCCGCTGTTTCCGCTGCAGATCACGGTGGAGAACATGCAGCGCGCCCGGTCGCAGTACCCGGAGCAATTCGACGAAGTATTTAGCGAGGGCAGTCAGACGCTCCTGGCGGAGCTCGGCAACCTGAAACAGATCGTGGCGCGCTTCAGCGACTTCGCCAAAATGCCGGCGCCGGAAATGCAGCCGCTCGATTTCAACCGGCTGACCGGCGAGACCATGAAACTGTTCGAGGCGCAACTGGCGCAGGCCGGAATCGCGGCCCAATTGGAACTGGACCCCGCGGCTCCCGCGGTGATGGCCGACCCGGAACAGATCACTCGCGCGCTGCGCAACCTGATTCTGAACGCTATCGACGCCATGCCGCAAGGGGGCACGCTGACAGTGCGCACGCGCCGCTTGGGCGCGGGCTTGCGCATCGAGATCGCCGATACCGGGCAGGGCCTGACGCCGGAGGAATGCGGGCGCCTGTTCACGCCGTACTACACCACCAAGACGCACGGCACGGGGCTGGGACTCGCCATCGTGCAATCGGTGGTGAGCGATCACCACGGCCGTATTTCGGTGACCGGCGCGCCGGGGAAAGGCGCCACGTTTCAGATCGATCTGGGGGAGCGGGCGGGATAGACATTCATGGCGAATCTGCTGATTGTGGACGACGACCAGAATACGCTGGCCTCGCTGGCGCGGGCCTTCCGCATGGCCGGCCATGAGGCCACGGTTTGCGACAACGCGGCGCGGGCGCTCGAATTGCTGCAGACGCGGCGGTTCGACATGATGATGTCCGACGTGGTGATGCCCGGCAAGGACGGGCTGGTGCTGCTCGAAGAGGTGCGCGGGCTGGGAATCTCGCTGCCGGTGGTGATGATTTCCGGACAGGCCAATATCGAAATGGCGGTACGCGCCACGCGGCTGGGCGCGGCCGATTTTCTGGAGAAGCCGCTTTCCACCGACAAGCTGCTGCTGACGGTAGACAACACGCTCAAGCTGAAACGCCTGGAGGAAGAAAACCGCGACCTGCGGCGGCGCGTGGGCAGCCACGAAATCGTGTATGCGGGCGAGGCCATGCACCGGGTGATGGCGCAGGTGGAGCGGGTGGCGGCCAGCGAAGCGCGCATCTGCATTCTGGGCGAGACGGGAACGGGAAAAGAGCTGATCGCGCGGGCGCTGCACGAAAACAGCCCGCGGCGCGGGGGCCCTTTTGTCACCCTGAATTGCGCCGCCGTGCCGGCCGAGCTGATCGAAAGCGAGCTGTTCGGCCACGAAAAGGGCTCTTTCACCGGCGCGGTATCGCGGCATATCGGCCGCTTCGAGCAGGCCAATCACGGCACTTTGTTTCTGGACGAAGTAGGCGACATGCCGGTGCTTATGCAATCGAAGCTTCTACGCGTGCTGGAAGAGCGGCAGGTGGAGCGCATCGGCGGCGACCGCAGCATCGCCGTGGACGTGCGCGTGGTGGTGGCCACCCACCGCAACCTGGAAGAGCTGGTGCTAAAGGGCGCATTCCGCCAGGATCTGTATCACCGGATCTTCGTCTTCCCCCTGTTGCTGCCGCCGCTGCGCGAGCGCACCGACGACATTGCCGCCCTGGTGGCGCATTTCGCTGCGCAGGTCGCCGCGATCAACGGATGGAAGACGAAGCCGTTTCAGCCGGATGCCATCGCCGAGCTGCAACGATACGCCTGGCCCGGCAACATCCGCGAGTTGCGCAACGTGGTGGAGCGTCTGTTGCTGCTGGCCGATGGCCCGGTGGACGCCGCGGCGGTGCGTCTGGCGCTGCCGGCGACGGCCGGCGGAGGGTACGCGCAAACAGCCACGGGCACGCTCTCCCAACGCATGGACTTCTTCGAACGGGAGCAGATTCTGGAAGAGCTGAAGCGGCATAACCAGCGCATGACCGACACGGCGCGGGCGCTGGGCCTGGAGCGCAGCCATTTGTATAAGAAGTGCCAGGCGCTGGGAATCGATTTAAGGGCGCTGCGGGGCGGGAAATAGGTGGCGTAAATTCGATTTGAGCCACCGATCAACGCCGATAAATTCATTGATTTCTCAACCCTTGTTCGTCCCCCTTCCTCCTGAAGTCGCCTCGACATTCCGTAGACCTGATGAAATTAGGCGCAGCCATTTTGGTGGGGCAGGCGGTTCCGCCTGCCCGCGCCGGCGCATGCGCCCGTCGTGCGCAAGCCAAGGCATGCGCCACCCCGGAACCGAAACCGGCTCGCCTTCAATACCACGACCTCAGGAGCGGGGGACGGTCCCTGGCGGGATCGTCTGTGGCGTCAGAAACCTCGCGTCACCCGACTCTTTGTTTACAACGGCTTGCGCAGAGGTTTCTGGAGAGCTAGGAGCCTTTTCGCTAATCCACTGTTTGAGTGCCTCGCCGGTATCGATAATATTGTCGACGCCCTCGAGAATTTGGCGGTAACAGTCCGGATGAATCTGGTTCTTCGAATATCCAGTAGGCCACCCCCGGCGGGAGTCTTGGCTGTTTGTAGCCAGCAACGATCCACGAATCCTCGAAGCTTTTCGTGCGCGCCCGCTCATGAGACCGCGCGACGGCTTGCCGACGAGCTCTGCTACCGCGCCGCAGGTTGCGCGTTGTTTGTGTGCGTCCAGGCGCGCAACAATCCCCTGAAGGCTCAGGCCGGACACCCCGGAGAACGTTGCTTCCTCTATTCGCCGATTCCTGGCGATCCGATCAGCAATGCGCTCCGCGGAAGTCATTTCGTGATACGCCTTGCTCATCTCAATATCTCCGGCAGGCTCCCAATCAGTTCC
The DNA here is from genome assembly GCA_003164035.1 of Bryobacterales bacterium. Lineage (GTDB taxonomy): Bacteria > Acidobacteriota > Terriglobia > Bryobacterales > Bryobacteraceae > JBEKYD01. The sequence continues at coordinate 47,762 of PLRS01000007.1, forward strand.
GTGAATAACTCCGCAGGCCATCCATGTTGCACGGCCTCATCCACCACGCGGGCCGACACCATAGAACGTGGAGGTGCCTCCGCGCACCCGGCTTGTGAAAGGCCATGGATGATCCGAGCCACCTCGTCCACCTGGTCCGGGCGCAGCTTCTTGAGCTCCGTAATTACATCTTCAACTGACGCCATACTTCTACCCTATGCCAACTTCCGCTTCAACGGGGCGACCATGTCCGCGGCGGGGCTGAAGTCTGGCTGCTTGATATGCTGGAGGCTGCGGTGGACTTCAACCCCTCTTCAGTAGCGCGGGTGTGCGTCCGCTCCACCAACTGGCTGGGCGACGCGGTGATGTCGCTCGCGGCCATTCGCGCCATTCGGAATACGCTGCCGCACGCGCAACTGGCGCTGGTGGCGCGGCCGGGGCTGGCGGATTTGTTCAGCCGCGAAGGCGCCGTGGATCGGGTAATCCCGTATCCGGCGCCGCGCAATCTGGCGGCCCGGCGCGCCTTCGCCTCCCAGCTTCGCGAAGAGAGGTTCGATTGCGCCATCCTGCTGCAGAACGCCTTCGACGCGGCGCTGATCGCCTGGCTGGCGGGTATTCCGGAACGGATCGGCTACGGACGCGATGGCCGCGGCCGGTTGTTGACGCGCGCCATTCCCGTTCCCGAGCCCGGCGATATTCCGCGGCATGAGCGGTTTTATTACCTGGAACTGCTGCGCCGGGCGGGGATCATCGACCGATTTCCGCCCTGCGAATCGATTGTGCTGGAGAACGTCGAAACCGCGCGCCGCTCCGGGGCCGAACATCTGGCGGCGCTGGGCATCGCCGAGCCGGTGATCGGCATCAGCCCGGGCGCGGCCTACGGGAACGCCAAACGGTGGATGAGCGAGCGCTTCGCCGAGTGCGGCCGTGCGCTGGCACCGGCGGATGGCACGGTGTTGGTGCTTGGTGCCTCGGCAGAGCGGGAGTTGGCGGAAACGGTGGCGCGGGGAATTCCCGGCGCGCGCAACCTGGCGGGTGAAACCACGCTCGGCGAGTTCATCGACCTGGTTGCCTGTTGCCGGCTGTTTCTGTGCAACGATTCGGGCGCGATGCACGTGGCCTCCGCGCTGGGCGTACCGACGGTAGCGGTATTCGGCGCCACCGACGACGTAACCACCGGACCGACCGGCTCGAACGCGGTGGTGGTCCGGGAGCACGCCGAGTGCAGCCCATGCCTGCTGCGCGAGTGCCCCATCGACCACCGGTGCATGACGCGGGTTACGGCGGAGCGGGTGATTGAAGCTGCCGGGAAGCTTTGTGCCGGCGCGGTGATCAGCGGCAGCCCCATCAACCGCTGATGAGCACGGGTTCCGCTCGTCTGCTATCCTACTGGCAGAAGCAACTTGAATTGCTTGCCCTATGACTGTGACCGTCAGCAATAAGGCCGAGTTGGTAGTGCCGCCCAGCGTGCAGCGCCAGGCCGGGATCCAGCCCGGCGACCGGCTGGAGTTTAGGGTCAATTCCCGCACCATCACAATTACTCCGGCTACCTATAAGCCGACCAAATCCGAACTGGCGGCGATTCGCAAAGGGGAAGCCGCCATTGCCCGCGGCGAGTCTGTATCCTTAGCCGATTTTCTCCATGGCGTGGACCGTAACCGTCGCAAAGCCGGCACAAAAGCAAGCCGCAAGGTTTCCCGCTAAGGACCAGGACCGGGTTGCCGCCGCCATCCGTTCGATGGCCGTCGATCCTTTCAGCGCCGATGTCCTCAAGCTGGAAGGCCAAGGCAATCGCTGGCGCCGCCGCGTCGGCAGCTACCGAATTTTTTTCGCCGTCGATACTACCGCCAAAGCAGTAGCAGTCAGCGCAATCCTGCGCCGGACATCGAGTACGTATTAGGAACATGATGGCGCGCTTCCCGCCTGCGCTACATTGGTTCTAAGCTGGCGTGTGCGCGCCGGCTGGCACACTCCATGGATACTCGCAGCAAGATCGTCACGCCGGAGGCACTGGCGGCTCTGGGGGTGAATGGGCCCACGGTCGCGGTCGGGTATTTCGACGTGCTGCGGGCCGGGCACGTCGTGGAACTGGAAGCGCTCGCCGGCGCCGGGCCGCTGGTCGCGGTGGTTCTGCCGCTCGAAGGCGAACTGCTGGCCCAGCGTTCGCGGGCGGAATTGGTTGCGGCGCTGCGGGCGGTGGATTACGTGGTGGCAGCGGAAGATTCCGATCCATCCAAGCTGCTCGACCGGTTGCGGCCTTCCCGCGTGGCGCACCTGGAAACGGCGGACCTGCGCCGCCGCCATGAGCTGATCGAAAATGTCCGCCGCCGACACCATGCCTGAACTTCGGCTGCTGGTTGTGCGCCTGGGCGCCATGGGCGACGTGCTGCACGCTTTGCCCGCGGTAGGTTCGCTGAAGGCCAGCCATCCCGCCGCGCGCATCACCTGGGCGATAGAGCCGCGGTGGGCGCCGCTTCTCGAAGGCAACCCCTATCTGGACCGGGTGGTGATGATCGAGCGCGGCAGCCTGGCTTCGCTTCGCGAAAGCTGGCGCGAACTGCGCTCGGAGCCGTACCATTGCGCGGTGGATTTTCAGGGTTTGTTGAAATCGGCGCTGGTGGCGAAACTGGCCCGCCCGGGCCGCCTGTTCGGTTTCGACCGCTGCCAGGTGCGCGAGCGGGCGGCCAACTTGTTTTATTCCGATACGGTTCATTCCAGCGCCGCGCATCGCGTGGATCAATGCCTCGACCTGGCGGCGGCGGTGCCCGGTACGAACACCAGGTTTCGCGATTTCCCGCTGCCCGCGGGACGGCCGGAAGGGGAACTGCCGGCTGGCGATTTTGTGCTGGCGTCGCCGGTGGCGGGATGGCGCGGGAAACAATGGCCGCTGGAGTTTTACGCCGCATTGGCGGTGCGTTTGCGGCGTGAGTTGAACTTGCCGCTGGTGTGGAACGTCCCATCGGCCGGGAGCGTGCCCGCAATCGAGGGAGTGGGGCTGCACGTTTCGTCGCTGGAGGGGTTGATTTGGGCCACGCGGCGGGCCACGGCCATCGTCGGCGTGGACAGCGGCCCCATGCACCTGGCGGCCGCGCTGGCGAAGCCTGGCGTGGCGATTTTCGGCCCCACCGATCCGGCGCGCAACGGCCCTTACCAGGCCGGCGCCGGCCTGCGCGTCCTTCGCGACGCGGGCGCCGTCACCAGCTACCAGCGTGGCGATACCATAGACGACAGCATGCGCCGCATTTCACCCGACCAGGTTTTCGAGACACTGCGCGAAGCTCTCGGGTTTGCCGCTTGATGCCGCGGTTCCCCAAGCCTTACGCCGACGCGGTGGCGCGCCTGCGGGTGCCGTCCGGATTCCTGCTGGTGCTGGTGTTCGCCTGGTTTTCGCACCCCACCGCGCGCTCTTTGTGGACCGGCCTGCCGCTGTCGCTGGCCGGCCTGGCGCTGCGCGGATGGGCTGCTGGCTGCCTGGCCAAGAACCGGCAACTGGCTACCGGCGGACCGTATGCTCATACCCGCAATCCGCTCTACATCGGCACGCTGCTGGTGGCGGCCGGGCTCTCCGTCGCCGCGCGCAGCCCGTGGCTGGCGATTCTATTCGTAGTGGTATTTGTTTTGGTTTACCTTCCCGTGATTCAACTGGAGGAGCAGCACCTGCGCCAGATTTTTCCAGGCTACGCGAACTACGCCGCTCGAGTTCCGGCGCTCTGGCCGCGGCTTCGGCCCGCGCCGCAAAATAGTCCGAATCCTTTTTCCTTCCATTTGTATCTAGTGAACCAGGAGTATCAAGCCGGGGCGGGTTTTGCTGCCGGGATGCTGTTCCTTCTTTGGAAACTGTGGTTCGCCTAGGACGGGCGTTTTCTGCGAGACGCCCGTTCTTTCCGTCTTCACAGCCGCCCAGTGCGAGAACGATCCTTCAAATCAAGCTACCGATACGCCGATCGCGAGTCGCCGCCGTGCCGGCGCGCCGTAGCAGGCAAACGCGATGAAATACTCCAAAGACCGCTGCTTTGCGGTCGCGGCTCGGCCGGGTCGCCCGCATTCCCTAGAATCCCAATGGCCCTGTCCGCTTTGACAGACGGCCCTCCAACCGGAGATCCTCAAAAGATGCGACTCGAATTGCGCGTTACCGCTCTGGCAGTGTGCGCCGGCGCGTTGCTGTATGCCCAGGCACCACCCGAATCGGGACCGCAGCCCACCCGCGCCACCCAACTGCCGCTCTCCGGCCGCGGCGTCATCCAGGCCGCCAGTCCGGGCGCCGTTCCCCCGTCGCAGGCGCCCGGTCCGTCCTTCGCCCTGTCGCTGGAGGAAGCCATTCGCCGCGGCGTGTCCGCCAACCTCAGCATGCTCGCTTCCAGCGCGTCCGTGCGCCAGGCGCAAGGAATCGCCAACCAGGAACGCAGCAATTTGCTCCCGACCGTGACCGCGGGCCTCGCGGCGGACGATCAACAGAGCGACCTGGCCGCGCTCGGCTTTAGCGCCATCAAGCTGCCCAGCTTCGACGGGATCAGCTTCAACTTTCCCTCCGTGATCGGCCCGTATCATTATTTCGACCTTCGCGCGGGCGTGTCGCAGGCGCTTCTCGACCTAGCGCGCCGGCGCAACTGGCGCGCCAGCCAGGTGTCCGAAAAGGCGGTCCGGCTTGGGGCCGACGACGCGCGCGACGTGGTGGTCGCCGCCGTCACTACCGGCTACCTGGACGTGCTCGCCGCCGCCGCCCGCGTGGATGTCGCGCGCGCCCAGGTCGCGGCGGCGCAGGCCGTGGCGCAGCAGGCCACCGACCGGCACGCCTCCGGCCTGGCGGCGCGCATCGACGTCACCCGCACCCAGGTGGAGCTGATTACCAATCAACAGCGGCTGACCTCCAATGAAAACGATCTGGCCAAGCGCAAAATCGCCCTGGCGCGGTTGATTGGCCTGGCGCCGGGCCAGCCGTTCACTCTTAGCGACACCATGGTGTTCGCCCCGCTGGCCGATCTGACCGTGGAGCAGGCCATCGAACGCGCTCTCGCCGGCCGCGCCGATCGGAAAGCCGCCGAAGCCCAGGTCCGCGCGGCCGAAACCGCTCGCGGCGCGGTGGAAGCGGAGCGCTATCCCACCGCGTCGGTCAACGCCGATTACGGCGTAATCGGCACCGGGCCGGAGAATTCCCACGGCACTTTTACCCTGACCGGCTCCGTGCGCGTGCCGCTGTTTCAGGGCGGCCGTGTAGCGGCCGATCGCGAGCAGGCCGAAGCCGTGCTCAGCCAGCGCCGGGCGGAGTATCGGGAAATCGGCAGCCGCATCGATGCCGAAGTGCGCTCGGCGTTTCTCGATTTGGAATCGGCCGCTACCCAGGTCGCCGCGGCGCGTAGCAATCGCGATCTGGCCAACGAAACCCTGGACCAGGCGCGCGACCGCTTTGCCGCCGGCGTGGCCGACACCGTGGAAGTGGTGCAGGCGCAGGAATCGGTGGCCGCGGCCGAGCAGGACCTGGTCTCCGCCCTGTACGCGCACAATCGCGCCAAAGCCGATCTGGCGCGGGCGCTGGGCGAGACCGATCGGAACATCAAGCAGTTCATGGGGAGACCGTAAGCATGCCAACCGCGGAGACGGAAACGACACCGAAAGCCAAGGGCAGTCGCGCGCCGCTCGTGATCGCACTCATGGTGGGATTGATCGTGCTGGTGGGCGGGTTTTTCTTCTGGCGCCATTCCCTGCTCTATGAATCCACCGACGACGCCCAGGTGGATGGGCACCTGGTAGCGATCGAATCGCGCATCGCGGGCACCATCACCGTCGTGAATTTCGAGGCGAACCAATCCGTTAGCCAGGGACAGGTCATGGCCGAAATCGATCCGCGCGATTACCAGGTGGCGCTCGAAGAAGCCCGTGCCTCGGTGGTGCAGGCCGAGGCCGATATTCAGGTGCAGCATCCCAATATTCCGATTACGGAAACCTCCAACGCCACCAGCATCGCCACCGGCGAGGCGGAGTTGCAGAATACCAGCGCGGGGGTGGCCGGAGCCGAGCGCGACCTGGCCGCCGCCGAGGCGCGCCTGCGCGAGGCCGAAGCCAACAATGCCAAAGCCCAGGCCGATGTGGCGCGTTATCGCGCCCTGGTGGATAAAGACGAAGTTCCGCGCGAGCAGTACGATTCGGTGACGGCCCAAGCCAAGGCGCTCCAGGCCCAAGTGGATTCCGCGCGCGCCTCCGCCGAGGCTGCCCAGAAGACCGTCGACCAGCGCCGCGCCCAGCACGCCGAAGCCCAAAGCCGTTTCGAACAGGCCAACCGCAACGCCCCGCGGCAGGTGGCCGTGAGCCGCGCCATGCTGGCCTCCAGGCAAGCTGCCGCGCAGGTGGCGCGCGCCCACGTGGACCGCGCCCTGCTCGACCTCAGCTACACCAAAGTGTTCGCTCCGGCCGGCGGCGTGGTCAGCCGCCGCGACGTGGAAGTGGGCAACACGGTGCAGGCCGGACAAGAGTTGTTCAGCCTGACCCGCCTCGACGATCTCTGGGTTACGGCCAATTTCAAAGAAACCCAGTTGCGCCGCATGCATCCCGGCCTGCGCGTGGAAATCAAGGCCGACGCCCTGGACGAAACGCTAGTGGGCAGGGTCGAGAGCATGCCCGGAGCGACCGGCGCCGTGCTCAGCCTGTTGCCGCCCGAGAACGCCACCGGCAACTACGTCAAGGTGGTGCAGCGGTTGCCCGTGCGCATTCGCTTCGAGCCCAACCAGAAAGCCCTGGAGCGGCTGCGGCCGGGCATGTCGGTGGAACCCAAAGTCTGGCTGCAGTAGCGTATGGCCGACCATAGCGACTGGATTCCGAAACATAACCCGTGGGCGGTGGCGCTGACGGTTACGCTGGCGACGTTCATGGAAGTGCTCGACACCTCCATCGCCAACGTTTCCCTGCCGCACATCGCGGGCAATCTTTCGGCCAGCGAGCAGGAAGCCACCTGGGTGCTCACCAGCTACCTGGTGTCCAACGCTATCGTGCTGCCGATGAGCGCGTGGCTGTCGCGCCTGATCGGCCGCAAGCGTTTCTATATGATGTGCGTGGCGCTATTCACCTGCAGCAGTTTTTTGTGCGGGCTGGCGCCCAGCCTGGGCGTGCTGGTGATCTTCCGCATTCTGCAGGGCGCCGGCGGCGGCGGCTTGCAGCCCAGCGAGCAGGCCATTCTGGCGGATACCTTTCCGCCCGCGCGGCGCGGCATGGCGTTCGCGGTCTATGGCATGGCCGTGGTGGTGGCGCCGGCCATCGGTCCCACCCTGGGCGGCTGGATCACCGACAATTTCAGTTGGCGCTGGATTTTCTACATCAACGTTCCCATCGGCGTGCTTTCGCTGTTTCTCACTCACCGGTTAGTGGAAGATCCGCCCTATCTGAACGAGGAGCGTGCGCGCGGCCGTGTGCGCGTCGACTACATCGGCCTGAGCTTGCTGGTATTGGCCGTCGGCTGCCTGCAGGTGGTGCTCGATAAGGGGCAGGAGAACGACTGGTTCGGCAGCACCTGGATCGTGGTGACTCTGGCGGTCGCGGTCTACTCGTTCGTGCTCTGGATTCTTTGGGAGTGGCGCCATCCCGAGCCGATCGTGAACCTGCGCCTCTTCCGTCATCGCAATTTCGCCACCGCCATGCTCTTCACCTTCGTGCTGGGCATCGTGCTGTTCGGCACTACCGTCATCATTCCGCAATTCCTGCAATTGCTGCTGGGATACCCGGCGCAGCTTTCGGGCGAAGCGCTGGCCGGCGGCGGTTTGATCATGCTCTTCATGATGCCCATCGCCGGCTTCTTCGTTTCCCGCATCGACCCGCGCATTATGATGGCTTTCGGTTTCTGGAGCACGGCCGCCTCGCTCTACTTCATCGCCACGCATCTCAGTCTGCAGATGGATTTCCGCACGGCTTTCCTTCTCCGCACTTTCCAGGCGATGGGCCTGGCGTTCATCTTTCTGCCCTCCAACACGTTGGCCTACCTGGGCATTCCGCGTGAAAACAACAACCAGATTTCCGCCATGAACAGCTTTGTGCGCAATATCGGGGGCAGCATCGGCATCGCCGTGATTACCACCTATATCACCCGCCAGGCGCAAAAGCACCAGAACTACATGGTGGCTCGCGCCGTATCCGGCAACCGCGCCTTCGATCAACTTACCGCCGCCCTCCGCCACAATATGCTGCACCAGAACCAGGCCCACCCCAGGGCCGAAGCCTACGGCCGGGTGATGGGATTGATCCAGGGCCAGGCTACCACGTTGGCCTACATCGACGTCATTTACATCATGGCGCTTGTGGTGGCCCTGCTGCCGCCTTTCATCCTGTTCATGCGCAGGCCGAAGGCCGCCGCCGCTCCGGCCGCGACGCACTGAAAATGCCCATCCAAAAGCCCTTCCAGGCCGTTTCCGCCCGCGATTCCAAGCACCGCGACCGAACCTGGCCGGCAATGTTCCAGGGCTGCCGCGAATAGCTTCGACAGCGCGTCCAACTGCCGGACTTCGGCCGATTTCATGTGCCCTTCATAATCGGCCAGGGGCACGCTCAGCCAGGGACTCGACATACTCCGATGCTACCAGTGGGACAGGCCTCCTGGCCTGTCGGCAGCTCGAAGAGCCGCTTCGCGGCTACGACAGGCCGGGAGGCCCGTCCCACCTAACTAAGCGGGGCCGATGGGGCTCGAACGCCGTTTATTTTTGACTATCACAGCATACGCCGGATACCCTATCGACATGGGTGTATTTATGAGGGGAAGCGCGCTTCGACTGACGATTCTGCTTGTTTCCGCGGGCTGCTGCTACGCGCAGGTGGTGGGGGGATCGGTTTCGGGCGTCGTCAAAGATAGTTCAGGCGGGGCGCTACCTGTCGCACTGGTGGAAATCAAGAACGCCGAAACCGGCGCGGAGCGAAAACTAATTACCGACGGCTCCGGCCGTTACGCCGCGCCCTCCATTCCCGTCGGCAGCTACCAGATCACCGTGTCGAAAGAAGGGTTTGTGTCGCAGGCCAGAGGCGGGATCGATCTGGTGGTCGGCCAGCACGTCAATCTCGATTTCGAGCTGCCGGTCGGCGACCTGAAACAGGTGGTGACGGTGGAGGAAGCGGCCACGCCGGTGAGCTTATCCACCGAATCCACGGCGGGCCTGGTGAACGAGCGCCAGGTGAAAGACCTCCCGCTCAACGGCCGCAGCTTCGATCTGCTTATGACGATGAACCCCTCGGTGGTCAATTACACTTCCGGGCGCTCCGGCGGCGTCGGCACGGCGGACGCGGCGCTGGGCAACATGTTTTCGGTTTCCGGCCGCCGGCCGCAGGAAAATCTGTACCTGCTGAACGGCATTGAATACACCGGCGCATCGCTGATCAACGTGACGCCGGGCGGCGCCAGCGGCCAGTTGCTGGGCGTCGATGCGGTGCGCGAATTCAACGTGGTCAGCGACACCTACGGCGCCGAGTACGGGAAGCGGCCGGGCGGGCAGGTTAGCATTGTCACGGCTTCGGGCACGAACCAGCTTCATGGGACGCTTTACGAGTTTTTGCGCAACAGCGATTTCGACGCCCGCAATTTTTTCGATCAGGGTTCGGTTCCGCCCTTCCGCCGCAACGAATTCGGAGGCGCGCTGGGCGGTCCGGTGAAGAAGGACAAGCTGTTCCTATTCGGCAACTACGAAGGCTTCCGCCAGCATCTTGCGCTCAGCGACGTGACGCTGGTGCCGGATAACAACGCCCGCCTGGGCCTGTTGCCGAATTCGAGCGGCACTCTGGCGAACGTGGGAGTGGCTGCCGGCGTAGCGCCGCTGCTCTCGCTCTGGCCGGCGCAAAACGGTCCGGATCTGGGCGGGGGCATCGGGGAGGCATTCAGCCATCCGCTGCAAACCATCCGCGAGGATTTCGGCACCACGCGCTTCGATTACAACATTTCCAGCCGCGACACCTTTTCGGCGGTCTACACGGTGGACGACAGCGCCGACTTTACGCCCTCGGTGAATCCGCTTTCGAGCGCCGTCGAAACCCTGCGCGAGCAGGTGGCCAGCGCCCAGGAACAGGATGTCCTTACACCCAGCCTGTTGAATACGGTGCGGGTTGGATTCTCGCGCGCCACCTTTTTCTTCAATGGCGTGAGCGGGGTGGACCTGCCGGGGTGGGTGGCCGGCCGGCCGATTGGCGCGGTCGTAATCGGCGGCGGTACGGCGCTGAATGGCGCGTCTTCGATCAGCGGGGCCGGAACCAACGCGGGAAGCAATCTGGCCATGGCGCGCAATCTCTACACGGTGGACGACCATGTCGTGTGGACGCACGGCATCCACCAGATCGAGGCCGGTTTCTGGCTGCAGCGCATCCAGTCCAACGACAGCCTGGCGCAGGATCAGAACGGGCAGGCGTCGTTTTCGAGTTTGCAGACCTTTCTGCAGGGAACCATCGCCACGTTTACGGTGGTCCCATCGCCGACCGAGCTAGGTTGGCGCTCGCTGGAAGCCGCGGGGTTTGTGCAGGACGCCATTAAGCTGCGCCCCAATCTTGAACTCAAAATCGGATTCCGCTTCGAATCTTCCAACGGATGGAACGAGGCCTACGGACGGGCCTCCAATTACGCTTTCCAGAGCGGCGTCATCGAGACCAACCCCGTGATCGGCAATTCCGCCTTTACCACCAACCGCGCCGGATTCATGCCGGAACCGCGGGTGGGGCTGGCCTGGGATCCGTTCGGCAGAAGCAGAACGGTGGTTCACGCCGGCTTCGGCGCCTATCGCGCGCTGCTCCTGAACCGCGCCAACTTCGGCATTCCCAACACGGTCGTCTACACCGCCGCCGGAAATACCCCATCGCCGACCGCAGGGGTAATCACGAGTACGGCCACGACGTCGAGGCAGGTTCAATTCGGATTGAAGCTGTTGGGGTGATGGGCAGGTCTGGAACATAAGCACCAATAGTACTATACCCGCCTTCCGACGAAACTCGGAGTTTGTCGGTCCAAATACTACAATTTGGTTTACACTGGGTCAAGGATTCATGAACTTGAATCGACGAGGGGATCCAAATGAATCAATCCGCAAATCGGTCAATGGCAATTTGTTTCGTAATGATCGCGTCCGCCTCCCTGGCAGCGGCTTCCAGTGCCGAGGGAAAATCGAACGCGGCCATCGCGCCGGTTGCAGCCGCGGCTGCGACCACCAATCTCGAACCTTTCACCCACACCGCGTATATCCCGGCGGGCGCCGACCTATCGTCCATCCAATTTGAAAGCGTCAAGGCGATTAAGGTCGCGACGGCCAGAATGTCGGCAGGCGATAAGGGCTACTGCGCGGCAGGCTCTCCGGAACCGGGCGGTTCTCTTTACTGCCCCTACGTGCGGGACGAATCCCCCAGGGCCGCCTATCGGGTCACTTATTCGTTCAGCGGTCCGGCAATGGCTTCCGACGAATACGGTGGAACCCGGTTTACCTTCAGCGTGAATCTTCGTCCGGAGGACCTGGGCCCGGCGACACGGGAAGCGCTATCGGAGCGGAAGATGAGCCGGGCGGCGGCGGCAAAACTGTTTGCGTTTGCCACCTCCCGCGACCTGGTTCCGCGGGTCGAGATCGACGAAGCGAATTCGACATTTTGCGAGGGCCGGTATACGGACGGCGCCTGGACTCAAACCAATGCGAATTGCGAAGAGAAAGTGACTTACAAGACGGTGAGAGCGCCGTCGGGTTACATCGCGGTGAGAGTCGATCCGGCGCCGGTGCAGTAGGGTGGGGCCGGCGGTCATGCCGGCGTTTGCCTGCAGCACACGGCCGGGCTGACGCCCAGTTGGACCTGGCCGAGGGGGCGCCCCCAATCGGTCCGCAGGTTGCCAACCTGCGCCCGTTTGGCCCGCTCTCCCGGCTCGGTGTCCGGCACGGGTTAAGCTCTCGAGTGTTCTCCCTGGTCAGTGGCCTTCCCTTCACAACCTCGGCCGGCGGTTGCCCGCTTTGGTTCGGCTGCTTCGTCGGTGTCGGTCCCCGCCCGGAAACAAACGCGGTTAAAATCAGACGTGCGCCCAAGTCCGGCGGTGAGATGACAATCCGCTCAGGTGGCGCAGGCTTCTGCCTAATGCCACGTACTCCTTTTTTTTCCCAACCCGCCAGTCCGGCCACCACAACCAGTCGCGGAGGAAACGACCACAATGCCGAATTACGTAGGAGCGATCGATCAGGGAACCACCAGCACGCGGTTTATCGTGTTCGACCGCGCGGGGCGAATCGTGAGCGTGGCTCAGAAGGAGCACGAGCAGATCTATCCCAAGCCCGGCTGGGTGGAGCACGACCCGGAAGAAATCTGGCGCCGCACCGGGGAAACGATTGGCGAAGCGATGGGCGCGGCCGGGCTGTCGCGCACCGATCTGGCGGCCATCGGGATCACCAATCAGCGTGAGACCACCGTGGTGTGGAACCGCAAGACCGGCAAACCCGTCTACAACGCCATCGTCTGGCAGGATACGCGGGTGGCCGCAACCGTGGCCGAATATGCCGCTCGGGGCGGGCAAGACCGCTATCGCGGCCGAACCGGCCTGCCGCTGGCGACTTATTTCAGCGGTCTGAAGCTGCGGTGGATTCTGGAGAACGTTGCCGGCGTGCGGCGGCAGGCTGAAGACGGAGAGCTGCTGTTCGGCAACATCGACACGTTTCTGATCTGGAAGCTAACCGGGGGCGTTCACGTCACCGACGTCACCAATGCCAGCCGCACGCAGCTCATGAACCTGGAGACGTTCGAGTGGGATCGTGGCATTCTCGACGATTTCGGCATTCCCGCCGCCATGCTGCCGAAAATCGTCTCCAGCTCCGAGGTCTACGGCCAGGCGACTCTGCCGGCGATCGCCGGCGTACCGGTGGCGGGCGACCTTGGCGATCAACAGGCTGCCTTGGTGGGACAAGTCTGCTTCACTCCCGGCGCGGCCAAGAACACTTATGGCACAGGTTGCTTCCTGCTGCTGAATACCGGCGAAAAGCCCGTCCAATCCACCAGCGGCCTGATCACTACGGTGGGTTATCGATTCGGCACCGCGCCGGCGGTTTACGCTCTGGAAGGCAGCGTCGCCATTACCGGCGCGCTGGTGCAATGGGTCCGCGACAACCTTGGCCTGATCGAGAAGAGCTCCGACATCGAAACCCTGGCTCAAACCGTGCCGGACAACGGCGGCATTTATTTCGTGCCGGCCTTTTCCGGCCTTTATGCCCCGTATTGGAAGGATAGCGCGCGGGGTGTGATTGCCGGCCTGACGCGCTTTGTCCACAAAGGACACATCGCGCGGGCGGTCCTGGAAGCGACCGCCTACCAGGTTCGGGAAGTGGTGGAGGCCATGCAGCGCGACTCGGGGGCCGCGCTGGAGATTCTACGCGTGGACGGCGGCATGGTTCGCAACGACTTGCTGATGCAGTTCCAGTCCGATATCCTGGCCCGCCCGGTAGTGCGTCCGGTGGTGCAGGAGACCACCGCGCTGGGCGCTTCTTACGCCGCCGGTCTGGCGGTTGGTTTCTATGCGAGCCCCGACGAACTGGTGGATCACTGGGCCGCCGACCGGCGCTGGAATCCCGCCATGGACGATGCGCGGCGCGAACACCTGTATCGTTTTTGGAAGAAGGCGGTAACCCGATCGTTCGATTGGGAAGAGTAAAGTTTACAGTTGTCAGTTTTCAGTAGTCGGTAACAGGCGCCGCGGCGCGCCACTGACAACGGATAACCGATAACTGACAACTGAGGTTTCAGCTATGTCTTCACCGGTAGTCGGCGAGTTCATGGGAACGATGATTTTGATTCTGTTGGGCGATGGCGTGGTAGCCGGGGTGCTGCTACATAGATCCAAAGCCGAGAATGCCGGCTGGATGGCCATCGCCACCGCCTGGGGATTTGCCGTGCTGTGCGGCATCTTCACGGCCATGGCGTGCGGCAGCCCCGACGCCCATATCAACCCGGCGGTCACGCTGGGCCTGGCCATTGCCACGGGCGATTATTCCAAGCTGCCCGGCTACGTCGCCGCGCAAGTAGCGGGCGCATTCGCCGGCGCCGCGCTGGTCTGGCTGGTGTACTGGGACCATTGGCGGCAAACGCCGGAGCAAGACCTGAAGCTTGGTGTTTTCTGTACCGCGCCGGCCATTCGCCGCCGGGTCCCGAATCTGATGACCGAGGCCATCGGCACGGCGGCGTTGATCTTCATCGGGCTTACGTTCGGCTCCAAGGCGGTTTCTCAAACGGGTCTCCCGGCCGGGTATGGGCCGTTTCTCTGGGGCCTGCTGGTGTGGGGCATCGGGCTGTCGCTGGGAGGCCCGACCGGCTATGCCATCAACCCGGCCCGCGACTTCGGACCGCGTCTAGCCCATGCCATCCTGCCCATTCCAGGTAAGGGCGGCTCGGACTGGGGATACGCCCTGGTACCGATCATGGGGCCCTTCCTCGGCGCCGCCATAGCCGCGGCGTTTCTGAGGGCATTCGGGTTAGCGTAGCTAGAACTAGAGGCTGCCGAAGGGCAAGACAAGACGCGGAAATACCGGCCGACTCGGGGCTGACCGCAATACTTTCTAGCTCTTGGGCTTCTTCAACCGCCGGTAAGCCTGGTAACCGAGGAAGAAGCTCGCGGCGCCGGCCAATGCCCCAAGGCCGATGACTACGCCGGCGGAGAGTGCCGTCACGGTTCCCGTGGTGGCGGCAAGTTCGAGCACGCCGACCGTCGCCCCGCCGGCCGTGCCGACTCCCGCGCCAACGCCAGTCACTGCGGCGGCTTCCACTTTTTCCTTGTCGGATTCCGTCATTGCGCTCCTCCCCCGGCAACCAGGTCCACTATCTTCATTGTATGCCGCCTTCGGATGCGGGATACCGGCCGGTGTGCCAGGCCAGGAACCGGGCGGCGGCGGATTTACCGAAGTAGCGGTCGAGAACCGGCGCCGGAGCGGCGCGCAAGTCCACCATGATGAGCGCATCGAGCACGTCGGAAAAAGCGTGGTCCACATGGAATGCCAGCAGTTTGCCGCCGGTTTTCAGGTACTGCCGCAGCAGGATCGGGATTCCTTTTCCGTCGCGCTCCAGGTCGGCGATCAGCTCCGACAGGCGGTCCGGATCGGCGGGCACGGGCGGCAATTGGCCGGTGTGGCGCAGCAGGCGCGCGGAGCGGTACGGACGGCGCGGTTTGACCATGTCGGACAACTCGGCGGCGCGGTGCGCTTCCAGAAATCTGACGATCAGGTGACGCGAGACCGCGTGGTAATCGTTGCTGATGCTGACCGCGCCGAACAGCACGGCGCACTCCGGACGCCGCGCCACGTAAGCGGCGATGCCCTTCCACAGCAGCAGCAGGGGAGCGAATTGCTTCTGATACTCGGGTCGGATGAAGGAGCGCCCCAGCTCCAGCGCCGGCCCCAGCCGGTCGAACAGGTCCCCGCGGAAACGAAACAGGGTGTTGGTATAGAGGCCGCCCACGCCGCGGCGGGGCAGAATGTCGCCGGTGGCCCCCAGCCGATAGGCGCCGGCCACTTCGTTCGCCTGGCGGCTCCAAAGCACCAGGTGGGTGTAATTGCCGTCGAAGCGGTCCAGGTCCCGCGCGCGTCCGGTCCCCTCGCCCACCTGGCGAAAGGCCGCCTCCCGCAGGCGGCCGATTTCCTCCACGACGCCGGGAAACTCCTCGCGGCCGGCTGCGTACACCGCGAATTCGGCGGTTTCCAAAAGCTTGCGCCTGGGATCGAGTCCGCCGATCTCCTCCGCCAGCCGCTCCGGCGAATCGAGGGCCGCAAGCGGCGCGGCGGGGCGCACCCGTACCAGGTCCCGCACCAGGCGCGGCACGCCCGTGGAGGCTTTCGTCCCGAACCCGAGCAGGTACGTGCGGCAGCGCAGATAGTCCACCGCCTCGCGCGGCGTTACAAAACCGCGCAGCACGCCGGCGGAGACGGGCCGGCCGATGCGCATGCGAATGGTTTTGCCTCGCTTGTTCAGGAATTCGCGCGGCAGGCTGGCAGTGCGGAGGCCGGGATGAATGGCTCCGGCCAGTTGGAATCCCAGGCCGTTGGCGCCCTCGAAAAACACCGGCACCGCGCACGCGCCGGCGCGCTGGGCGATCCACGTCACCGCGGGATTCCATGGCGGATCGGCCAGCCTTCCGTTCCGCCAATCGAAGTGCGCCACCTCGCCGGCCGGGAACACCGCCAGCATGCCGCCCGTTTCCAGCCAGTGATTGGCCTCGCGCAGGGCGCGGGCATTGGCGGGCACGGCGCGGCTGGCGCCGAACGGATTCACGAAAATGCAACGCCGCTGTAACTCGTCGACACCGGCCAGCAAAGAGTTGGTCAGAATGCGGACGTCGGGACGGATGGCGGATAACACGGTGGATAGGATCGCCCCTTCCACCAGGCCGAAAGGATGGTTGGCTACCACCAGCGCCGGGCCGGCGGCCGGGATTCGCGCCAGTTCTTCGGGGTCCGCCCTCCAGGCGATGTCCAAAGAGCGCAACAGCTCTTCCACCGTGTCGCCATGGCGGGCGGCGCGGCGCGCGTCCAAGAAGGCCTGACGCAGCGCTTCCAGGCCGAAAATGCGGTCCACGGCCGGCTCGACCGGTTCCAGAAAGCTACGCAACCGTTGGTCCCACATTCCGGAAAAAGAGAGAATCCCGGGGTTGGTGTCACTCTGCATGGTTTGGGCTCCGGCTGAGTTTGCGCCATTTCGGTTTCAGGCGGATAAACGCGCGATGAAGAGTTCTCGCCGCGCGAGCCGCCCGCCCGTCCCGCATTTCTCGCGGTTGCGAGCCACCGTGGCGCAGGCATTCGCGCCTGCTGTGTCGAGAGCCGGAACTCCTGAAGTCGTGGAATTTGAGGTGGGCCAGGTTTCGCCGGCGAGAGGGTGGGACAGACCATCGTTTTTCGTGGTCTGTCGTGCCCCCGCCAAGCCGCAACAGCCCGACGGCGTCGAAACAGAAGTTTCTTGAAACTGTAACGTGCGGGAATTGTCCGCATGGTACTCCAGGTAGCAGGGGAATTCGATGCAACTCATTCGAACGGCTCGATCGGCGCCTCGGCGGGCGCCTGGCGGAAGGCGATGAGGCGCGCCATCGAGTTCATCTATATCGATTCCGGCGGCGGCCACCGCGCCGCGGCGCAGGCGCTGGCCGAGGTGATCGAACGCCAGCAGCGCCCCTGGGACGTCCACATGGTCTCGATTCAGGATCTGTTCGATTCCATCGACGTCGTCCGCAAATCCACCGGCATCCCGTTTCAGGACATCTACAACATCATGCTGCGCCGCGGCTGGACCGTGGGTTCCGCGCAACTGGTTCCGCTCATGCACGCCGTGATTCGCCTCCTGCATGGTTCGCAAGTAAAGGTATTGACCCGGCACTGGGCCGAAACCCGCCCGGACATGGTGGTTTCGCTGATCCCGCACTACAACCGGGCGTTTCAAGCCGCGCTGGAGAGCGTTTCCCCGGGCACGCCGCTGGTGACCGTCCTGACCGACATTGCCGATTACCCGCCCCATTTCTGGCTCGAACGCCAGAGCCAGTACGTTATCTGCGGCTCGCGGCGCGCGGTGGCGCAGGCACGCGCGCTGGGACTCGACCCCGCGCATGTCCTCGAAGCCTCCGGAATGATTTTGAATCCGCGCTTTTACCAGCCGCGGGCACTGGACCGGAGCCGCGAGCGCGAGCGCCTGGGGCTCGATCCGGAGCGTCTGACCGGAGTCGTGCTATTCGGCGGCGAAGGCTCCCTGGAGATGGTGAAAATCGCCCGCGTGCTGGACGCCGCCGGCCTTCCCACCCAGCTCATCCTGCTCTGCGGCAGGCACCAGGAAGCGGCCCGCGCCTTGCGCGCCATGCCTCGCGGCATGCCTCTCCGCGTGGAGGGCTTCACCCGCGAGGTGCCGCATTTCATGGCGCTGGCCGATTACTTCATCGGCAAGCCGGGCCCCGGATCGATCAGCGAAGCCCTGGCCATGCGCCTGCCTGTGGTGGTCGAGCGCAACGCCTGGACCCTCGTCCACGAACGCTACAACGCCGATTGGGTGCGGGAACAGGGCGTGGGCCTGGTGGTCGGCAGCTTTTCGGATCTGCCCGCCGCCGTGCGCGAACTGCTCGACCCGGTCCGCTACCGGGGCTATCGCGAACGCGCCGCGGCGGTGCGTAACTCGGCGGTCTTCGAAATCCCCGAAATGCTGGCCGAAATTTTCCAGCGCAAGGACCGCGCCCTCAGGCTGCCCCTGCTGGCCGCCGAAACGCCTAAGCGGAGCGCGCACTGGGCGGCGTCCTAGCCGGCCGCTCCTGTTCACTTAACTCGTGGCGCAGGCTGTCAAGCCTGCAGAGCCGAGAGTCGTCTCGGCTTTCTTACTTGGTCAGCGGGAAGTCCCCCCCATCGCCCTCAAAAACCCGGTCACGCCCCATTTCTCTTCCTAACCGACTGAAAACACAACACCAGCCCTAAATAGCCTCTTCCCGCCGTTCTATCGTGGTAGCGGGAGCTGATCTTGTGGAGCGGACCCTCGGTCTGCCACGCCGGG
>PLRS01000030.1 GCA_003164035.1 Bryobacterales bacterium
GTCCGGCCAGGCCGAAGTGCTGCAGACCACCATCGCCTTCTTCAAGGTCGGAGACACGCACCAGGTACGCCAGCCGCAGGCCGGGAAGGCGGCCGGTATTCGCGTTCACGCGAAGCCGGTTGCCCCGAAAGCCGGCGACCGAGTTGCCGCCGCCTCGCTGGCGAGAATGCAGCAAGCCGTCAACTCGGCCGGAACCGGCATCGAGCTGGGCACCGACAGCGGCGGCGCCGACTCCGCGGACCGGGATTTCGCGCCGTATCGGGAGTGAGGCGGAAGAAAGGACTGGGAAGGGAACGCAAATGAAGAACGTAAGGATCGGAACGCGGATTGCAGCGGGCTTTGCCGCGGTGATTGCAGTCGCCGTGGCGCTGGGTTTGTTCGCTTATGGCAAGGTGGGAGGAATCGAAAAGGTCTCCGCGGAAACCACCAAGAAGTCTCTTCCCGGCGTGTATCTTGCCGGTCAAGTGCAGAACGGCATTCAGAGAGAGTTCGGGCTTGTTCTGCAACATATCGGATCCGCCGACAAGGGCGTGATGGAGCGGGCGGAAGCCGACATACAGGAATCGCGCGCTCGCAACCGGGGCTTTCGGGATGAATACCAGAAACTGCTTTCGACCGATCAGGAGCGCCGTCTGTTCGACGCGCTGATGGCCGCTCGCAACAACTATGCCGGCGTGTGCGACGAGGCGTTGAAACTGAGCCACATCGGGACGACGGCGGCGAAAAAGCAGGCGGCGGACCTGGCAAATGAGAAGCTCGGGTCCCTCGAAGCGGCCTACCTGGAAGCCGCCGGGAATGTGGTCTCGACCAGCAAATCGGCGGCGGACGAGCACTCGCAAAGCGTCGAGGACTCGGTGAGCGGAGCCCGCATCGGCGTGCTGGTCGGCATCTGCTCGGCGGTTTTTGTCGCGGTCTTGATCGCATGGTTCATCGTGCGGAGCATCACGCGTCCGCTGGCGGCGGCCGTCGGGCTGGTGAACCGGGTCGCGCAAGGGGACCTCACTCACACCGTGGAGGCGACCTCCACCGATGAGTTCGGCCGCATGCTCGCGGCGATGAACGCCATGGTGGACAACCTGCAGGGCGCCGCCAATGTGGCCGTCAAGATCTCCGAGGGCGACTTGAGCGTGGAGGCCAGGGCGCTGTCGGAAAAGGATGTCCTCGGGCAGGCGCAAAGGAAGATGGTGGAGAACCTCAAAGGCGCGGTCAATGTGGCCGTGAAGATCTCCGAGGGAGACTTGGCGGTCGAGGTCAAGGCGCTTTCGGAAAGGGACGTCCTGGGTCAGGCGCAAAGGAAGATGGTGGAAAACCTCAAAGGCGCGGCGCGGGTGGCCGTGAAGATCTCCGAGGGAGACCTGAGCGTGGAGGCCAAGGCGCTTTCGGAAAAGGACGTCCTCGGCCAAGCGCTGGCCAAGATGCTCGCCAATCTGCGCAAGACGGTGTCGGAGGTAACGGCCGCGGCCGCCAACGTAGCCTCCGGGAGCGAAGAAATGAGCTCCACGGCGGAACAACTTTCGCAGGGCGCCACCGAGCAGTCCTCCTCCGCCGAAGAGACCACATCCGCCATGGAAGAGATGGCCGCCAGCGTCCACCAGAACTCCGACAACGCGCGCCAGACCGACAAGATCGCCTCCAAAGCCGCTGGCGACGCGCGCTCCAGCGGCGAGGCCGTGGTGCGGACCGCCGCTGCGATGAGACAGGTCGCCGAGAAGATCGCCATCATCGAGGAAATCGCCCGCAAGACGGACCTGCTGGCGCTGAACGCCGCGGTCGAAGCTGCCCGCGCCGGCGAACATGGCAAGGGATTTGCGGTGGTCGCCTCGGAGGTGCGCAAGCTGGCCGAACGCAGCCAGGCCGCCGCGGCCGAGATCAGCCGCCTCACCGTCGACGGCGTGCAAACGGCGGAAGGAGCCGGTGAACTGCTGGCCAAGCTGGTGCCCGATATTCAGAAGACGGCGGAACTGGTGCGGGAGATTGCCGCTGCCAGCGCCGAACAAAGCACCGGCGCCAACCAGGTCAACAAGGCGATCCAGCAACTCGACCAGGTGATCCAGCAGAACGCGGCGGCGTCCGAAGAGATGGCCTCGACGGCGGAGGAACTGTCCGGCCAGGCCGAAGTGCTGCAGACCACCATCGCCTTCTTCAAGGTCGGAGACACGCACCAGGTACGCCAGCCGCAGGCCGGGAAGGCGGCCGGTATTCGCGTTCACGCGAAGCCGGTTGCCCCGAAAGCCGGCGACCGAGTTGCCGCCGCCTCGCTGGCGAAAATGCAGCGCGCCGTGAACTCCGGCGGGAGCGGCGTCCGACTGGATATCGACAGCGGCGGCGCCGACTCCGCGGACCGGGATTTCGCGCCATATCAAGAGTGAGCTGCGACGATGCCCACGATTACCGAGACGCGGCAGTGTATGACGTTCAAACTGGGCAACGAGTCTGCCATCGAGGCGGCCCAGGTGTGCGAGGTGCTGGGAATATCCGAGATCACCCAACTCGAACCGGCCAACATCGATCCGGCCCCGCGGATTGCCATGCGGTGGCGGACGGAGTTCATTCAGGGGACGGGGAAGCGCGGCGGCGGCTTCGTCACTCTCCTCGCGGCAGCGCGGTCTTCTCGCCGGATGAAGTGGCGGGGGTCGAGGCAGCCGGGCGCCAATGGGGCGGCCCCGCGCCACAATGTGGCGGCGGCTGACGGCATGCCGCGCGGCTAGCGGAACGGAAGGCAGGACATCGAATGAAGAATTGGAAGATCGGAACACGGATCGGCGCGGGCTTCGCGGCAGTGATTGCGATAGCCATGACGCTCGGTATATTTGCTTACAACCGGCTGAGCGGCATCGACAGAAGTGCCAGCGAAATCACGCGGAACGCGCTGCCGACGGTTTACGCAATCGGGCAGATCGTAAACAATGTGTCCACGGAATATAACCTCGTCGTCCAGCACGTCCTGGCGGCCGACAAGGCGGAGAAAGAGCGCCTCGGCGCGGATATCCGGGAGATTCGCTCTCAGAACGCCAAACAGCGCGCCGACTATGAAAAGCTGATCGACTCGGAAAGAGGGCGGGACCTGTTCGAGACCACCGGCGCGGCCCGCACCGCCCTGGCCGACGCCATGGACGAAGCACTGCGGCAGAGCGATGCGCTCCGGAAAGAGGAGGCCCTGGCGGTGGTCGGCCTGAAGGTGAAGCCGCTGTACCGCAGATACGCAGAGGCGGCCGCGGCGATGGTTGCCTACAACAAGGCGCAGGCCGACGACGCCGGCAAGCAGGTCGAAGGCAGTGTTTCCACCGCCAAGACCGGCGTACTGGCCGGACTGGCCGTGGCCCTCGCCGCGGCTCTGTGCATCTCCATTTTCGTAGCTGGCAGCATCACTCGGCCGCTCGCTACGGCGGTCGATCTGGTCGGCAAAGTGGCCACCGGCGACCTCACCCACAAAGGAGACGTGCTCTCGCGCGATGAACTGGGAGAGACGATTGCGGCCATCAACCGCATGGTGGACAACCTTCGGAAGGCGGCCGCCGTCGCGCTGGCGATCGCGGAGGGCAATCTCACGGTGGAGCCGGCCGTGCTTGGGGAGAAGGACGCTCTGGGGCAGGCCTTGAAGCAGATGGTGGAAAACCTCAACAACGCGGTTTACGTCGCCGTCCGGATCTCCGAGGGCGACCTCACTACTGAGGCCAAGGCGCTGTCGGAGAACGACACCTTAGGCCAAGCGCTGACCAAGATGCTGGCGAATCTGCGCAAGACGGTTTCCGCGGTAACGGCGGCCGCCGCCAATGTCGCCTCCGGCAGCGAGGAGATGAGCTCGACGGCGGAGCAACTGTCGCAGGGCTCGACCGAGCAGGCGTCCTCCGCCGAGGAAACCACCGCCGCTATGGAAGAGATGGCGGCCAGCGTCCAACAGAACGCCGACAATGCGCGCCAGACCGATAAGATCGCCGCCAAAGCGGCGGACGATGCGCGGCTGAGCGGCGTCGCGGTGGAACGAACCGTGGGCGCCATGAAACAAGTGGCGGAGAAAATCGGCATTATCGAAGAAATCGCCCGCAAGACGGACCTGCTGGCGCTGAACGCCGCCGTCGAAGCGGCCCGCGCCGGCGAACACGGCAAGGGATTTGCGGTGGTCGCCTCGGAAGTGCGCAAGCTGGCGGAGCGCAGCCAAGTGGCCGCGGCTGAAATCGGCCGGCTCACCGTCGACGGCGTGCAGACGGCGGAAGGGGCCGGTGAGCTGCTGGCCAAGCTGGTGCCCGATATTCAGAGAACGGCGGAACTGGTGCGGGAGATTGCCGCCGCCAGCGCCGAGCAGAATACCGGCGCCGGCCAGGTCAACAAGGCGATCCAGCAACTGGACCAGGTAATCCAGCAAAACGCTGCCGCTTCCGAGGAAATGGCCTCGACGGCGGAGGAGCTGTCCACTCAAGCCGAGTTCCTCGAGTCCTCCATCGCCTTCTTCAAAGTTGGCGAAACGCATCAGGCGCGCCAGCCTCAGGCCGGGAAGGCGGCCGGCCGCGCTTATGCGCGCGCGAAGCCGGTCGCTGCGAGAGCCGGCGACCGAAGCACGGCTGCCTCATTGGCGAAGATGCAGCGCGCCGTCAATTCGGCCGGCACCGGCATCGAGTTGGATATCGATCGCGGCGGCGGTGATCCCCAGGACCGGGATTTCGCCCCCTATCAGGAGTGACACGGAACTCGTGCCTTTACCGAGACGCGGCCATATACGACGTTCCAACCGGGCGAAGAGCTGTCTTCCGCCGATCCGGCCCAGGTTCGCGATGGACCGGAGGCGCCCGAGATTGCCCGGCGCATTGCAAGACAAGGTTGAAAGGGGAGCGATATGAAGAATTTGAGGATCGGAACACGGATTTCATCCGCCTTTAGCATGGTAATCACAGTCGCCGTGGCGCTCGGTTTGTTCGCCTATGGCAAGGTGGGAGGAATCGAAAAGCTATCCGCCGAAATCGCCAGGAATTCGCTTCCGGGAGTGTATCTCGCCGGTCAGGTGCAGAATGGCATTCAGAAGGAATTCAGCCTTATTCTGCAGCACATCGGAGCCGCCGATAAGGGCGAGATGGCGCGCATGGAAGCCGACTTGCAAGAATCGCGCACGCGGAACCGGGGGTTTCGGGACGAGTACCAGAAACTGATATCGACCGATAAGGAGCGCACTCTGTTCGACGCTCTGATGGCGGCCCGCAACGCCTATGTCGCCGCTTGCGACGAGGCTTTGAAACTCAGCCGCACCGGGACGGCAGGGGCGAAAAAGCAGGCGGCGGAACTGGTGGAAGGAAAGGTCAGATCGCTGGAGGCGGAATACCTGGAAGCCGCGGCCAACGTGGTTTCGAACAGCAAGGCGGCGGCCGACGAGCGCTCGCAAGAGGTTCAGGAGGCCGTGACCGGCGCCCGTATCGGCGTGCTGATCGGCATCTGCCTGGCTTTCTTTATCGCGGCCTCGATCTCATGGTTCATCGTGAGGAGCATCACGCGCCCGTTGGCGGCGGCCGTAGGGCTGGTGAACCGGGTCGCCCAGGGGGACCTCACCCACACGGTGGAGACGACCTCCACCGACGAGTTCGGCCGCATGCTCACGGCCATGAACGCCATGGTGGAGAACCTGAAAGGCGCGGCCAACGTGGCCGTCAAGATTTCCGAGGGCGATGTGAGCGTCAAACCCAACGCCCTTTCCGAGCAGGACGCTCTCGGCCAGGCGCTGATCCGGATGGTGCAGAACCTCAACGCCCTGGTCCGCGACGCACAAGAGCTGTCGGCCACCGCCCTTAAGGGCGATCTCTCGAAACGTGCGGACGTAGGCAAGCACCAGGGCGAATATCGCAGGGTCATGGAGGGCATGAACGACACCCTGGAGGCGATCGCGGGTCCGCTTCACACCGCTGGCGGAAGATTGGCCCAGATCGCCAAAGGAGAGATTCCGCCGAAGATCTCGGACCACTACCAGGGCGAGTTCGACGCCCTCAAGTTGAACGTCAACCAGTCGATCGATACGTTGAAGAGCGTAGCTCACGTGGCCGGCCAGATCTCCCAGGGGGACCTGACCGTCGAGGCCAGAACCGTTTCCGAGGAGGACGTTCTGGGGCACGCGTTGGTGCGCATGCTGGAGAACCTGCGCAAGACGGTGTCCCAGGTAACGGCGGCCGCCGCCTACGTCGCCAAGGGGAGCGAAGAGATGAGCGCGACGGCGCAGCAGCTCTCGCAGGGTGCCTCGGAGCAGGCGTCCTCGGCCGAAGAGACTACCGCCGCCATGGAGGAGATGGCGGCCAGCGTCCACCAGAACGCCGACAACGCGCGCCAGACCGACAAAATCGCTTCGAAAGCCTCCGAGGACGCGCGCTCCGGCGGCGAGGCGGTGGTGCGAACCGTGTGCGCCATGAAACAAGTGGCGGAGAAGATCGGCATCATCGAAGAAATCGCGCGCAAGACGGACCTGCTGGCGCTGAACGCGGCGGTGGAAGCTGCCCGCGCTGGTGAGCACGGCAAGGGATTTGCGGTGGTCGCTTCGGAAGTGCGCAAGCTTGCCGAGCGCAGCCAGACCGCCGCGGCCGAGATCAACCGGCTCACCGCAGAGGGGGTGCAGACGGCGGAGGGCGCCGGTGAGCTGCTGGCCAAGCTGGTTCCCGACATTCGGAAGACGGCGGAACTGGTGCGGGAGATCGCTGCCTCCAGCGCCGAACAAAGCACCGGCGCCAACCAGGTCAACAAGGCCATCCAGCAACTGGACCAGGTGATCCAGCAAAACTCGGCGGCTTCCGAAGAGATGGCCTCGACGGCGGAGAAACTGTCCGGCCAGGCCGAAGTGCTCCAGTCCAGCATCGCCTTCTTCAAGGTCGGCGGCGACGAACACGCGCGTGCGCCCCAGGCCAGGAAGGCGCCGATCCCCCAGAAAGCCGCTGATCGAAGCGGCACGGCAATCTCGCTGACCGGGATGCAGCGGGCCGTCAATTCCGATGGAACCGCCATCGAGCTCGATACCGACAGCGGCGGCGCCGACGCGCGCGATCGCGAGTTCGCCCCCTATCGGGCGTGAAACGGAGAGGAAAAATGATTACCGAGACACGGCAGTATATGACGTTCAAACTGGGCGACGAGCTGTTCGCCATCGACGTGGCCCAGGTGCGCGAGGTGCTGGAAGTATCGCAGATCACCAAGGTACCCACGGCACCCGCCTATATGCGCGGTGTCGTGAACGTGCGCGGGCAGGCGACGCCGGTAGTGGATCTGCGTCTGCGCTTCGGATTGGCGCCGGGAACCGATACGGTGCACACGCGGATTATCGTGATGGAACTGGAGCTGGACGGTGAAGCCACGGTCTTGGGCGGGATCGCCGACAGCGTGCACGAAGTGATCGAACTCGAACCGAGCTCGATCGATCCGGCGCCGCGGATCGCCATGCGGTGGCGGACGGATTTCATTCAGGGGATGGGGAAACGCGGCGACGATTTCATCATCATCCTCGACGTCAACGCTGTCTTTTCGTCGGAGGACGTGGCGCGGGTCGAGGCGGCGGGCCACCAACTTGGCGAACCCGCGCCGGCCGCGGAAGGCTGACGAGCGCTGGGGAGACGCCATGCCGAGGATTCTGGTAATAGACGATTCGCCTTCCGCGCTGCAGGTAATCGAGACGATGCTCGTCAATGCCGGCCATATGGTGATTACCTGCAGCGACGGGAAACGCGCCGTCGAAATGCTGCAACGCGAAGCTTTCGATCTGATCCTCACCGATATCTATATGCCGGATGAGGACGGTTTGGAAGTAATCCGGGACGCGCAACGGGTTCACCCGTGCTTGCCCATCGTGGCCATGAGCGGGGTCGCCGGACGACGAAACATGCTGGCCGTCGCCAGGCACCTGGGTGCCTGCCAGATTCTCCAGAAGCCATTTTCGCGCGAGGACCTGCTCGATGCGGTGGCAGCGGCGTGGAACCGGGAGCCCCACCAATGACGGCATCTGGCCCATTGACGCCGTGCGCGCACCCCACCGACCCGGTCGAGCTTTCGCCCGCGAGCTTCTGCCGATTTGCGCGCTTCATCGGCAGCGAGCTCGGCATCAAGATGCCCGCTTCGAAGGCGGCGATGGTGCAGAGCCGTCTCCTGCGCCGCGTCCGCGAACTGGGGCTCGAGTCGCTCGAGCGTTATGCCGAGTACTTCTTCGCCTCCGCCAACGGCGAGGAGCGGGAACACTTCATCAATGCCATCACAACCAATAAAACCGACTTCTTTCGCGAGCCGGAACACTTCGCTTATTTGCGGGAGGTTGTCTTGCCGGCGCGGAGCCGCGAGCGGGCCGGCGGGGTAAGGTTCAAGGCCTGGTCCGCCGGATGCTCTTCCGGCGAGGAGCCGTACAGCCTGGCGATGGTGCTGGCCGAATATGGAGGCAGCCAGCCCGGTTTCGATTTCGCGATTCTCGCCACTGACGTTTCCACCAAAGTGTTGAACCGCGCCCGGGCCGGCATCTATCAGGAATCGCAGATCTCTCCCGTACCTCCGGATATGCGAAAGAAATTTCTGCTGCGCAGCCGGGACAACGCGGCGCGGCTTGCCCGCGTCGTCCCGGAATTGCGGCAACGGGTCGGCTTCCACCAACTGAACTTCATGAATGGCGACTATGGCATTAAGGACCAATTCGACGCGGTCTTCTTTCGCAACGTCATGATCTATTTCGACCGGGACACGCAGCAAACCGTGATCGGCAAAATCTGCCGCCACCTTGTACCGGGAGGGTATCTGTTCGCCGGCCACTCGGAATCGCTGGCCGGGCTGGATATTCCGGTGACAGTCGTCAAGGCATCCATCTACCGCAAACCAATCTCACCGGAGCGAGGCCGATAGCGTCTATGACAACGCCCAAGAAAATCCGCGTGCTGATCGTGGACGATTCCGCATCGGTTCGCCAGGTTCTGAAAGAGATCCTCGAATCCGACCCGCAGATCCAAGTGATGGCGGTCGCCTCAGACCCGTACGTCGCCGTGGAGCGCATCAAGAAGGAAATACCCGACGTGATCACGCTCGACATCGAGATGCCGCGCATGGATGGGTTGACTTTCCTGGACAAGATTATGGGCCAACATCCCATCCCGGTCGTGATTTGTTCGACGCTGACCGGATCGGGGTCCGACGCCGCGCTCGCCGCTCTCGAAAAGGGGGCGGTGGAGATCGTCACCAAGCCCAAGCTGGGCGCCAGGGAGTTCTTCGAAGAGTCGCGGATCAGGATATGCGACGTAGTGAAGTCCGCCGCGCGCGCCCGGATCGGGAAGAACCGGACGCCGCCCCTTGCGGTGAACCCGAAGCTGACCGCGGACGCCGTATTGCCGAAACCTGCCTCGAACGCGTTGATCCAGACGACGGAGAAAGTGGTGGCGGTGGGCGCCTCGACGGGAGGCACCGAGGCGCTGCGCGAATTCCTCGAGGCCATGCCGCTCGATGCTCCTGGAATCGTGATCGTACAACACATGCCGGAGGCCTTCACGGCGCGATTCGCCGAGCGGCTCGACAAGACCTGCGGCATCACCGTGAAGGAGGCGGCCGACAACGATACGGTGATTCGGGGGCAGGCTCTCATTGCGCCCGGAAACCGCCATCTTCTGTTGAAGCGCAGCGGCGCCCGGTACTTCGTCGAGCTGAGAGACGGGCCGCTGGTGAGCCGTCACCGCCCGTCGGTGGATGTGTTGTTCCGGTCGGCGGCGCGCTACGGCGGCAGGAACGTGGTGGGAGTCATCATGACCGGAATGGGCGACGATGGCGCCAAGGGGATGCTGGAGATGAAGCAGGCCGGAGCGTTCAATATCGCCCAGGATGAATCGAGTTGCGTGGTTTTCGGGATGCCGGCCGAGGCCATCCGAATGGGCGCCGTGGACCGGGTCATGCCCCTCGGCTCGATCGCTCCCGAGGTGGTTCACCTGTGCCACTGAAACCCGAATCGCCCGCTCGGGAGGCGGGCCACGTCGAATTTTTCCGGGCCTGGGCGGCGCTGGCGGTTCTCCCCAACCGGGCGCCCCGGGCGAAAGCGATCGCCGGCTTAAGGCAAAGGGAGTACGCGCATGAATAAGACGATTCTCACCGTGGACGATTCAGCTACCGCCAGGCAGATGGTGGCTTTTACCCTAAAGACCGCCGGCTACGACGTGATTGAGGCGAAGGACGGCGAGGATGCGCTTCAAAAGCTCGATCAGCCGCTGGCGATGGTGGTGACGGATCTGAACATGCCTAGGTTGGACGGTATCGGACTCATCAAACGTTTGCGCGCCCACCCGAGGTCGAAGTACGTGCCGATCGTGATGTTGACCACAGAATCGGAGACGGCCAAAAGGCAGGAAGCTCGCGCGGCGGGCGCCACGGCCTGGATCGTCAAGCCATTTCGCCCGGAGCAATTGGTGAACGTAGTGCAAAAGGTGCTCGGATAGCGGGTCGGCGGCGTCGAAATACCCGGAATCCCTGGCGCACATCGACTCCAGCGCCGCCAAAACTGGAGTTTCCTCGGGCGGCGGTGTGTGTATGGAGCTCAGGCGGAACCCCGCGAGAAATCCCGAAAGCGAACACTCCGGCTCGACGTGATTCTACTGCCAGTAATGTTTTCACTCATTTGGCCAGCTCCTGAAATGGACCTTCGCTTGCTTCCCGGACCGCATGTTCACCCTCCTCAGGGATTTGCGCCACGCCCTGCGCACCTTGCGCAAGATGCCGGGCTTCACGATCGTAGCCCTCCTCGTCCTCGCGGCCGGCATCGGAGCCAATACGGCCATCTTCAGCGTGGTCAATTCGGTGGTACTGCGTCCGTTGCCGTATCCCGGTTCCGACCGGCTGGCCCTGATCTTTGAGACGGATTTGAAGGACGGCGTCCAGCGCGAAGGGGGCTCCGGGCCGAATTTTCTCGACTGGAAGCAACAGAGCCGATCCTTCGAGGACATGGCGGTGTTCGAGGTCGGCACCGGCACGGTAACCGGGGAGGGAGAGCCCGAACAGGTCACCGGTCTGCGCGTGACCACCAACTTCCTGTCGATGCTCGGGGCGCGAACCGTTCTCGGACGCAACTTCACCGCGGCTGAGGGCGCGGGCCAGGCACGCTACCCGGTCGCCGTGCTCGCCAATGGCTATTGGAAGCGCCGTTTTGGAGCCGACCCCAGCGTCATCGGAAAAACCTTCACCCTGAATAGTGAGCCGTATACCGTAATCGGCGTGCTCGCGCCGGACTTCTACCACCTGCTACCCACCGATCTTTACGTGCCATGGCCGGTCTCGGAACTGCGCGCCAAGGGCCGCGGCGACCATGATTTCGGCGTGATTGCCCGCCTCAAACCGGGTATCACTATCGCCCAGGCCCAGACGGAGCTGAGCGCCATCGCGCGCCGCATCGATGCCCAAACGCCCCGGCTGGCGGGCTGGGATGTGTCCGTGGTGGGGATGAAACAGGCGCTTTTCGCATATATCCGGCCGGCGTTGCTGTTGCTTCTCGGGGCGGTGGGGCTACTTCTGCTGCTCGCCTGCGTGAATGTGGCCAGTCTATTGCTCGCGCGCGTCACCAGCCGGCACAAGGAGATGGCGATTCGCGCCGCATTGGGCGCGCGGCGCGGCCGCCTGGTCGCGCAGGTCTTGAGCGAGAGCCTCGTGCTGAGCCTGATGGGAGGCGCGCTGGGAGTCCTTTTCGCCTCCTGGGGGGTCGAACTTCTGACCGCGGCGCTGCCGGCCACGTTGCCGATGGCAGAGGCCGGAGCCGAGATCGTGCGGCCGGCCATCGCCGTGGACGGCAGGGCCCTGGTCTTCGCCCTCGCCATCTCAACCGCCGCCGCGCTCCTCTTTGGATTGATTCCCGCCTTGTACGTGGCCGGCGCCGACGTGAACGACGCACTGAAGGCGGGCGGCCGCACATCTTCCCCGTCGCCTGGCCGGAACCGGGTCTGGAGTTTCCTCGTGGCCGGCGAGATCGCCCTCGCCAGCATGCTGCTGATCGGCGCCGGTCTCGCCATGAAGAGTTTCGTGAATCTGCAACACGTGAATCCGGGCATACGGCCCGACCATGTTTTGACGTTTCGTATGCGCCTGCCCACCGACAATCTCTATAAGAGCGACCGCGAACAGGCCGAATTCTACCGGCGCGTAATCGACAAAGTGGACCGGATACCCGGCATTCAATCCGCCGGCCTTACCGATGTGCTTCCTCTTGGACAGCAAAACGACCGGGAGTACTTCACCATCGAAAACCGGCCCATGCCGCCGGGCCAGACGTTCACCGCCGACTTTCGGCGTGTCAGCCCGCGGTATTTCCGTACCATGGGGATCTCGCTCGTCAATGGCCGCCTGCTTTCGGATCGCGACGGTCCCGACGCCCCGCCGGTGATCCTGATCGACGAAACCCTGGCGCGCCAGTATTTTCCCAACCAGAACCCGATCGGCCGCCGCATGCGATTGTGGGGCGAATTCCGGCAAATCGCCGGCATCGTCAGCCAAGTGCACCATTATGGACTGGAGAAAGAGCCGGAGCCGACTATCTATGCGCCCTTTGAGCAAATGTCGGATAAGGCAATGGTACTGGCCGTGCGCACCACTATCGAGACCGGAGCCGTAGTGAAAGCCGTCAAGCAAGCGGTGTGGTCGGTGGACCGAGGCCAACCCGTGTTTCAAATCCGCAGCATGGACGAGTATTTGTCGCTGGCGAATACGGCGCCCCGCATTTCGACCATTCTGCTGGGGCTTTTTGCGGGCATCTCTATGTTGTTGGCAGCGCTCGGGATTCACGGGGTAGTTTCCTTCGGCGTCGCCCAGCGGACGCGCGAATTCGGACTGCGCATGGCGCTCGGCTCCACGCCCGGCCAACTGACTTCGATGGTGATCCGCCACGGCCTCACGACCGCGCTGATCGGCCTCGGGGCCGGAATGGCTGGCGCCGCCGCGCTGGCTCTGGCCATGCGCGCCCTGCTCTACGGCGTAGCCCCGCTCGATCCCGCGGTGATGGCCGGAGTAGCAGCCTTGCTACTGGCCGTGGCGCTCGTCGCCAACTACGTTCCGGCGCGGCGCGCCACGCGTATCGATCCACTGCAGGCGCTGCACCAGGATTAGCCGCATGGGTTACGGCCACGATGGCTTCGTTCGGGAAGCGTCCCCGGCTGTCGGCTGTTGCGGCCGCTTTGTGCAATTTTGTGCATTTTTGTGCATGGGAGGCCAGGAAACCGGGACGCGCAAGCGCGCCCAGAGGTCGTCAGCGACATAGATCAAGGCCGCGAGACTCACCAGCGCCAGGCATCCCCACAGTGCGATTTTTCGGATCGTCCGCATGCGAAAGGTTCTTTTCGACTATAGCGAAAAGGGAGGCGGGCCGCCGGGACGCGTCATCCGCGCTTCGCGTCCCCGGGGAGGGTGCTGAACCGATCTGGGGATTTCGCGGTTTAGGCGCGAAAACCGCTCCCTCGCGGTCGCGGCTCGGTTACGAGTGACCCGTGTCTTCAGGGAACGGATTTCCCCAACATCGGTTAAGCACCCCCCGGTCGCGCCGAGGTTTCTCCCGGGTGCTAGAGTGTCTGAGAGGAGTTGTCATGCGCAAGTTTTGGCTCACCGCACTGGTTCTGGTTCCGCCGATGGCTCTCGCCCAATTGTCTCCTCAGGCGACCTGGGCAACGCACGCAGCCAATGAGTACCAGATTTTTCCCAACATCACCTACTCGGTAAACAACAACTACGAATCCAAGCTGGATATCTACAAGCGGCGCGACACCACCGGTCCGCAGCCCACCCTCATCTGGATACACGGCGGCGGCTGGACCGGAGGCTCGAAGGAGGCCTCCGTCATGTCGCTGATGCCGTGGCTGGAAATGGGGTGGAACGTGGTCAACGTCGAATACCGGCTGGCGCGCGTCTCGCTGGCGCCCGCCGCGGTGGAGGATTGTCTCTGCGCTCTGCGCTTCGTGGCGGCCCAGGCTAAGACCTACGATATCGACGCCGCGAGACTGGTGGTGAGCGGCGATTCGGCGGGAGGCCACCTGGCACTGACCACCGGGATGATTCCCGAATCCGCGGGTCTGGACCGCCAGTGTCCCGGAGTTCCCTTGCCCAAAGTGGCCGCCATCATCGACTGGTACGGCATTACGGATGTGGGGGACCTCCTGGACGGATCCAATCAAAAGTCGTATGCGGTGGCGTGGCTCGGCAGCCAGCCGAACCGGGTGGAGATAGCCCGCACCGTGTCGCCGCTGACCTATGTACGGTCCGGGCTGCCACCCATTCTCTCCATCCAGGGCGACGCCGACCCGACCGTCCCCTACAGCCACTCCGTGCGTCTGCAAGAGGCGCTCGAGAAGGCCGGAGTGGCGCACCAGTTGGTGACCATCCCCGGAGGGAAACACGGAAACTTCACGCCGGAGGAGAGGACCAAAATCTACCTGGCCATACGCGAATTTCTGACTCGAAACGGATTGGCCGGCCAGTAGCGCGCGCACGGTCACTGCTGCCAGCCTCCACCGAGAGCCTTATAAAGCTGAACGACGGAAACCAGCTCGTTGAGCTTGATCCCGGACAGAGTGAGTTCGGACTGAAAGAGATCGCGATCGGCATCGAGGGCGTTCAGTTGGGTGTCGACTCCACCGCGATAACGCAGGTAGGCGAGCCGCGTCCGGTCTTCGAGCGTCGCCACCAGGGTTTGCTGCTGGGTACGGCTCTCTCTCACTCTCTGGTGCGCAATCAGCGCGTTGGAGACTTCGGTGAAGGCGGTCTGAATGGTCTTCTGATACTGGATGAGCGCGCTCTGTCTTTGGGCTTCGGTGAGACGGACAGTCGATTTCAGGCGGCCGGCGGTAAAGATCGGCTGAGACACCTGCGGAACGAAGCTCCATGCGCTGTGAGGGCCGCTGAAGAGACTGGATAACTGGGTGCTTTGGCCGCCCAGGAAGGCGGTTAGACTCAACTGCGGAAAGTAAGCCGCCTTGGCGACCCCGATCTGGGCATTCGCCGCGATCAGGTTTTGCTCGGCCGCGCGGACGTCCGGCCGCCGTTCGAGGAGCGCGGAAGGCAGACCGGTGGGAACGTCGGGGGGCATTTCCTGGTCGTTCAGGGAGCGTCCGCGAACCACGCCGCCGGGATTGTTCCCCAGCAGCAGGCTGATCTGGTTTTCCGTCTGCTCTATCTGCTGCTGTAAGGTCGGAATGGTTTCGGCCGCGGTGTCCACCAGTTGCTCCGCCTGCCTGAGATCGAGGAGGTTCGATACGCCGCCACCCTGGCGGGTCTGTGTGAGGCTCAGGGATTCGCGGCGCGTATCGAGCGTGCGCCGGGAAATATCGAGCTCCGTATCCAGTTCGCGGAGGGTGAAGTAAGACGTGGCGACGTCGCCCACCAGCGTCGCGATTACCGCCTCGCGGTTTTCTTCCGCGCTCAACAAATTGGCTCGCGCCGCCTCGGTGGCGCGGCGGAGGCGTCCCCATAAATCGAGTTCAAACGAGAGCAGGTTGAGCCCGGCCTCGCCCCAGTTGCGATTCTGGGAAGGCACGAAAGACTGTGGCAGCGGCAGCGAGCCATCGCGAGACAGTCGCGTGAACTCGAGGCTACCCGAAACGCCCGCCTGGGGAAACTGGTTGGAGCGGACCTGGCCCAGGTTGGCGCGGGCGGCCTCAACGTGAGCCACGGCGTCGCGCAAGTCGTAATTCTCTACCAGAGCGCGGCGAACGAGTTGCTGCAGTTGCTCGTCCTTGAAGACCTCCCACCACTTGAGATCGGCCAAAGACGCTGGTTGATTATTGGGAACGGGCTCCGGCGCGCGAAACGTTGCCGGCACCTGCACGGACGGGCGCTTATAATCGGGACCCACCGTGCACCCGGCCAGCAGGCCGGCCGCGATACCAACCGCAAGAATGCGAGATCGCATATTAGTCTCCCTGCGCCGGCGATGGCAGTATTCCCGGCACCTGACGCGTAGCGCCGGAAAGCTTTTCAACCAGGTAGAAAATGGCCGGCACAAAGAAGATGCCGATGGCGCTGGCGGCCATCATTCCTCCAATCACCGTAGTGCCCATGATCTGGCGGCCGACCGCGCCGGCCCCCGTAGCCATCCATAACGGCACGCAACCGAGGATGAAAGCGAACGAAGTCATGAGAATCGGACGAAGGCGCAAGCGCGCGCCCTCGAGCGCGGCATCCACCAGGCCCATCCCGTCTTCGTATTTATCCTTGGCGAATTCCACGATCAGGATGGCGTTCTTGGCGGCCAGCCCGATCAACATGACCAGGCCGATTTGCGAATACACGTCGTTTTCGATCTGGATCATGTAAGCGGGGAAAAACCAGCCCGCCACCACGCGGCGCAGCCACAGAAACAGGAACGCGCCGAACACCGCAACGGGGGTGCTGAGGAGTACGCTAAACGGCAGCGACCAGCTTTCGTAAAGCGCGGCGAGAATGAGAAAGACGAACAGCAGGGAGAAGCCGAAGATCGCCGCGGGCGAGATGCCTTCCTGGGAGCGTTTTTCCTGGAAAGACATGCCCATGTAGTCATAGCCCATTTCGCGCGGCATGGTCGCGGCGAAGGTATCTTCAAGCGCCTTCATGGCCTGGGCGGAACTGTAGCCGGGAGCGGCACCGCCCACGATCTGCGCCGAGCGGTACAGGTTGTAGCGCATGGTAAATTCCGGGCCGGGGCGGGCTTCGAACTTCGTCAGTGCCGTGAGGGGAACCATCTCGCCGCGGCCGTTGCGAACGTAATATTGGTCGAGGTTGTCCAGGCTCTTGCGGTAGTCGCCGTCGGCTTCGATGTAGACCTGCCACTGGCGGCCGAAACGGTTGAAGTAATTGACAAACAGCCCGCCCATATACGCCTGGAGGGTGCGATAGACGTCCGCGAGGGGCACGCTTTGCTTGAGAACTTTGTCGCGGTCCACGTCGATGAATTGCTGGGGCACGGCGGGGAGGAATGTGCTGACCATGCCGCCGATTTCCGGGCGCTTCTGAGCGGCCGCCATGAATTTGCCCAGGTTATCGGACAGGAATTGGACGTCTTTACCGCCGCGGTCCTCCAGCACGAAGGTGAACCCGCCGGATGTGCCGACACCGGGAATGGCGGGCGGCGAGAAACCCATGGCGAAGCCGTCCGGCAGCTTGGCCAGCTCTCCATTGATGTGCTGCAGGATTTCCTGGTATTGCTCCCCGCGCGATTTGCGTTCGTCCCAATCTTTCAAAGTAACGAACAGGAAACCGTTATAGGTGGTGCGCACAAAACTGAGCAGGCTGAAACCAACCACGCTGGTGGTGTATTGCACGCCGGGCGTGTGCGCGAGGATCGTTTCGATTCTGCGGCAGGCGTCGCTGGTGCGCTCGAGCGAAGCGGCGTTAGGGAGCTGCAAATGCAGATACATGTAGCCCTGGTCTTCATCCGGCAGGAAGCTGGCCGGTACTTTCCGGCTCACCAGGGCCGCCGCGGCGCCAAAGACCAGAAGCATCGCCAGAGCTACCGCGCTCTTGCGAATCAGCGCGCCGGACCAATAGACGAAACTATCGGTGCCGCGGCTGAAAACGCGGTTGAACCAATCGAAGAAGCGGCGCAGCGGACCTCGGTTTTCCGTGCGGGGGCGAAGGATGAGGGCCGACAGGGCGGGGCTGAGAGTCAGCGCGTTGAAGGCGGACAGCACGACCGAAATCGCGATCGTCACGGCGAACTGCTGGTATAGCCGGCCGGTGATTCCGGGAATAAACGCGGTGGGCACGAAGACGGCGGCGAGCACCAGCGCGATGCCGACTACCGGCCCGGAAATCTCGCGCATGGCTTGGAGCGCCGCGTCCTTGGGAGACAAGCCTTCCTCGATGTGACGCTCCACGGCTTCGACCACGACAATGGCATCGTCCACAACCAGGCCGATGGCGAGCACCAGGCCAAAAAGCGAGAGCGTATTGATCGAGAATCCGAATGCGGGGAAGAAGACAAAAGTGCCGATGAGCGATACCGGCACCGCCAGCAGCGGGATCAGTGTGGCGCGCCAGCCCTGGAGAAACAGGTAGACCACCGCGGTGACCAGCGCGATGGCGATCACCAGCGTGACTACGATGTCCTTGATGCCTTCCGATACGGAGAGCGTGGTATCGAGGGAGACTACGTAGTCCATGTCTTGCGGGAAGCGGTTCTTCACCTGGGCCAGCAGTTTACGAACGCCCGCGGCCGCCTGGACGGCGTTGGTCCCGGGCAACTGGTAAAGCGCCATGATGGCGCTGGGCTTGCCGTTGAGCCGTCCGACGACGCTGTAATCCTGCGAGCCCAGCTCGGCGCGGGCGACGTCCTTCAGCCGCACGGTGCCCCCATCCGGCGTCTCGCGAATCACAATTTCACCGAACTCTTCGGGCGAGGTCAGCCGGCCCTGTGCCCGCACGGAATAGGTATACTCCTGGCCTTTGGGAATGGGGGCGGCGCCAATTTGTCCGGCGGGATTCACCGTGTTCTGGGTCTGGATGGCGGAGACGATTTCGGGGACGGTGATGCCCAGCTTCGCCAGTTGGTGAGGCTCGACCCACAGCCGCATCGCGTATTGACCGGCGCCGAAGACCTGCACGTTGCCGATGCCCGGCACGCGAGTCATCTGGTCGTTGAGGTTGATGTAAGCGTAGTTGGCGAGGAACTGGGCATCAAAGGTACCGTGGGGAGAGTAAAGCCCGATCACCATGAGCGGGGCGGTGACCGATTTCTGCACGGTGACGCCGTAGTTAGTAACATCGATGGGGAGCTGCGAAGCGGCTTGCGTTTCGCGCATCTGGGCCAGCATGAGATCGGTATTGGGATCGGTCTTGACGTCGAAATCGACGATCGAGGTCATCTGGCCGTTGGCGGCGTTGAGCGAATACATGTAGTTCAGGTTGTCGACGCCGCTCATCTGCTGCTCGATGGGAGTCGCCACGGCCTGCTCCACGGTCTGAGCATCGGCGCCGACGTAGTTCGCCTGAATCATCACTTCGGGCGGAGCGATGTTGGGGAATTGCGACACCGGCAAAGCCGCAATGGTGACGGCGCCCACCATGACCAGAAGGATCGAAATCACCATGGCGACGATCGGCCGGTTAATGAAGAACTTAGACATTCAGTTGGCTCCTCCGTTGCCGGCCAGTGCCACATACGGTGTGGGGTTGACTTGAAGCCCTGGACGGATCTTCATTACGCCGTCGGCAACCACGCGTTCGCCCGGTTTCAGCCCTTCCTTGACGATCCATTGGGATCCGATGCGGTCGCCCACCTGGACCGTTTCGATGTGGACGATATTGTTTTCATCCAGGCCGGCAACCTGGTAAGTGCCTTGCAATTCGGTCACGCACCGCTGCGGCACCAGCAAAGCGCCGGAATCCATGGCGACGATCGCCCGCACCCTGCCGTACTGGCCGGGGCGGAGCGTGTTGCCCGGATTCGGAAACAGTCCGATCAACTGGATGGCGCCGGTATTGGGGTTCACCTCGCGGTCGGCGAACGAGAATTTGCCTTTGTGCGAGTAAGTGCTGCCGTCGGCGAGAATCAGTTCGAGCTCGAGATTGCGCATGGAGGCGGTGCGGCGGGTGAAGCCGATGTACTCCTGCTCGCTCACGGTAAAGGTGGCCTTGATGGGGTCGAGAGTCGATACCGTGGTGACCGCGTTACTGGAGGGTCCGACGAGGTTTCCCACCTGAGTCTGCGCCACGCCCGCGATCCCGCCGATGGGAGAGGTCAGCCGGGTGAAACCGAGGTTCACCTTGGCCGTATCGAGCGCCGCGTTGGCGGCCTCCACCGCTGCTTCGGCGGCCTGGATCTGCGCTCTGGCGGTTTCTACCTGCGCCTTGGCGGCTTCTACCTGGGCTTTGGCCGCGAGGTTGGTTTGCGTGGCGTTGTCCAGATCCTGCTGGGTCACGGCTTGCGCGCGGGCGAGCGGCACGTAGCGGTCTTCATCGAGCTGCGCCTTGTGTTGATTGGCCTGGGCCGTCAGTTGTTGCGCCTGCGACTGTATCAGTTGTGCGTGTGCCTGCGCGAGCTGCCCCCGCGCCTGCGCGAGCTGCCCCCGCGCCTGGTCGGAGGCGGCCTGAAATGGGCGCGGATCGATCTGGAACAGAAGCTGACCCTCTCTGACGAAAGAACCTTCGACGTAATTCTGGCTCATCAGGTAGCCGCTGACTTGCGCCTTGATGTCCGCATTGACCATTCCGTTCAATGTGCCGATCCATTCGCGATAAACCGGCACGTCGCGCTGCTCCACCGGCACAACCTCGACCGTGGGCAGCGAAGGTGGAGCGGCCGCGGTCTGGGTAACGCAGCCCGCCGTGACGAGGACCGTCGCGGCCAGGATGCCTCCGGTCCAAAACGCTGGTGTGAATAGAAACCGAGTTGTCATGAATTCATCCCCTCTTTTGAAGTGCGCGCACGCGACGTGGTGCGATTGTGTTTGAACCGCGAGGTCCTCTTCGCGGTCCCGTTAGCTAACAGCCCCTGTCTCCGGGTTGGCCAAAGAACCTGCGCAGTTCGGGCTTCTCCCGCTTCTCGAGATTTTCCACGAGATGCCGGGTTTCCACGCCTTTGGCGACAAACCTCACGCCCTGGCTTCGCATTTCGCGCAGCAATCGCGCGCCGGCTTCATCGATGAAGGTGACGTCGGACAGATCGAGGAGACGCAGCAGGTCCGGA
Source organism: Bryobacterales bacterium (assembly GCA_003164035.1). GTDB lineage: Bacteria > Acidobacteriota > Terriglobia > Bryobacterales > Bryobacteraceae > JBEKYD01. Next base: position 20,603 of record PLRS01000030.1, read on the forward strand.
GACTCGCGGCGCTGGCGCATCCACTGTTCGTGCAGTTCGGTGACCCAGGCCCCCGCCAGTTGACCGCACAGCATCCAATCCTGGCTTCCTGTGTCCCGGCTGCTGATGATGCGAAGCATATGACGCTGCAGTCAGTGCATGCCGGGGGCCAAAAGCGTTGCGTGGCTAAGCTGGTTGAAACGAAGAGATTGATTGGAGCGCGACGCGCGAGTGCCCGCCGATCGCGATGCCTGGAACCCGGCAGTGCCGAATTTCAGGCACGAGTCAGGCGGCCGGAGCGGGATGTCGAAATACCTACCCTGCGCATATGCGATTGCAGCGTGGAGCGCTTCATTCCCAGACGCGCGGCCGCGCCGTTCGGGCCGGCAACTACCCAGTTCGACCGCTCCAGAGCCGCCAGGATTTGTTGTCGTTCCGTATCGTCGAGGACCGATTGCATGCCCGTCCCGCCAGCGGATTCCCGGACTTCGGCGCGTCCGCGATTGGCGATGCGCAAATCGTCGGTGGCCACGCGCAAGACCGATCCCGTGGAGAGGATCACGGCGCGCTCCAGCACGTTTTGCAGCTCCCGAATGTTGCCGGGCCAGTGATAGCGAACCAGCGCCTCCATGACCTCGGAAGGGATCGTGTCTATATGCCGGCTCAGGCGGCGGCTGAACTGCTGCACGAAGTGACGTACCAGCAGCGGGATATCGACCGGCCGTTCCCGCAGGGAAGGCACGCGGATGGGGAAAACGTTCAGCCTGTAATAGAGGTCCGGGCGGAACCTGTTCTCATCCACCATGGCGGCCAAGTCGCGGTTCGTGGCCGCGATCAGGCGCGCATCCGTACGCAGCGTCCGGGAGCTGCCCAGCCGCTCGAATTCCCGCTCCTGCAGCACGCGAAGCAGCTTGGGCTGCAATTCGAGCGGAATTTCGCCGACCTCATCCAGAAAGACCGTGCCGTGATTGGCCAGTTCGAACCGGCCCACGCGCTGCGCGATGGCCCCGGTAAACGCGCCCTTCTCGTGCCCAAACAATTCGCTTTCGAGCAATCCGGTGGGAATCGCCGCGCAATTCAGTTTCACGAACGCGCTCGATCTGCGCGAGCCGAGATTGTGCAGTGCGCGCGCCACCAACTCCTTGCCCGTGCCGGTCTCACCATAAATCAGCACGGTGGAGTCGGTCGGCGCTACGCTTTCCACCTGTTTGAGGACTTGCCGCAGCGCTTCGCTCTTGCCGACGATCTCTTCGAAATTCAGTTCGCTGCGGATCTCGTCTTCGAGGTAGAGTTTTTCCTGCGCCAACTTCTCTTTCAGTTCGGTAATCTGGCCGTAAGCCAGCGCGTTCTCCACCGCGATGGCCACCTGGTTCGCCAACTGGCGCAGAAACTCCAGATCTTCTGGAGGGAAAGCGCGCGCGGCGTTGCTGGCCAGAGTCAGAATGCCCAATACCCGTTCCCGGCTGACCAGCGGCAGATAGCACAGAGATTTCAGCCCGTGATGGGCCGGATCCGTATCCCCGGACATGTCCAGAACAGCGGGCTGGCCGTTTCGCAGAACCTCCAGCAGACTGTCGCGCTTGGCGGCGGGGAGTTCGACTCCTTCCCGAATATGGTCGTGAGCGCCGTCAATATCGAGCGCAAATATGCGCAACGAAGAGGTTTCCTTATCCGGCAGGACGACACTGACGCCTTCACACTGCATCACCCGGCGGATGCTCGCCGAGATTTCACGCAGCACCACCCGAAGATCCAGGTTCGAAACAATCCGGTTCGTGAGCGCCAGCAGGAGTTCGAGACGTTCCTGCGCGCGCCGCAAGGCGTCGGAATTCATGCCGTCGTCCATGGCGAGCGCAATCTGGGCGGCGACCAGCGATACGAAACGAACCTCTTCTTCGGAATAGGCGTAGGGCGCTCTGCTGCCCAGCGCGAGACTGCCCAGCCGGCGGTGCGCGGTGGTAAGAGGCACGACGCACAGCGAGCGCAGCCCACAGTCCCCCACCGCCCTCATCTGCTCCGGGAACCGGGTTTCGTGCCACACATCGTGTATCACCACCGATTGTTGGTTCTGGTAAACCCACCAGGCGACGGTATGCTCCTTCCGCGGCTGGAGCAGGTTACTTTTCGTACATTCCTCACAGAGGTGCCATTGAATCTTATTGGCGCTTTCGTCGAATTGCGCAATGCCGTCGAAGGGAACAATCTGTTGAAGTTCTTTGGCCAGAACGCCGAACAAGTCCCCCGGTGCGCGGTGCGCCCGGATGGAATCGGCAAGGCGGATCAGCGATTCGTATCGCGCGGCGATCGATTCATCGGAGCCGGCTTCGAGAATTGCGGGGCTCGCCATAGCTGCAGATACTTTTGGATGTTCGGGAGAGAAGAGAGGATGCACGATTCGATGGTAATTGGACGAAAAGGCCGCGATGCCGGTCCGGCTTCAGTCGAACTCGTCTATTTGGCCGGTCTACCGTGCTCCAGGCACAACGCAACTAACTCGGTGACATTCGCTTCGCCCACGCACATGACCGTGTCCGCGCCGCCCCAATAGATCTTCACCGTCCCATCGGACTCCGGAACCGCTCCGCACGTGAACACGACGTTGTGGACGTATCCGGTCACCTCCCACGGATCTTCCGGCTGCAAAATCCACGAATCGCTCACGCCGACGATCCTGGCGGGGTTTGCAAGCTCATGCAGCGCCACTCCCAACCGGTAGACCGACCCGTCCATGGTTTGAAAAACCCCGTGATAGATGGAAAGCCAGCCTTGCTCCGTCTTGATCGGCGGCGCGCCCGGGCCAATCTTCATTTCGTCCCAATGATAGGGTTCGGGCCGCATGATCAACTGCGATTCGCCCCAAAAACGCAGATCCGGAGAATAAGAAATCCAGATGGACCAGGGTGCGATTTCCGAATGAGGGCGATCCAGGCGGGCATAGAGGCCGCCGAACTTTTCCGGAAAGATCACCACGTTTCGATAGTCCGCTTCCGTGATCAGGGCGAACCTTTCCACTTGAATGAAGTCCGTGGTCTTCGCCAGCGCGATCCGGACTCCATTTCGCGAGTAGGCGCTGTAAGTGATCAGGTACTCACCATCCATACAAGTCACGCGCGGGTCTTCCACGCCGAACTCTTCATAGGCCGCAAAAGGGCCGTCTCGCGCTGGTGTCAGGAAGGGCTCCGGATCGGCGGTGAACTGGAATCCATCGGGGCTGCGCGCCAGGCCAATGATGGACCGTCCGGTGCGCAAATGGGACCGGAATAACATGATGTATTCGCCGCCGTACTTCACCACCGCCGCGTTGTGAACCGTCTCCACCGGATACGGGATCTGGGCCTTAGTAAGGATGGGATTGTGAGGGGATCGTCTGACAATGTCCGGCTTCATGTTCGTCTGTTCGCTTCCAGTTCGAAAATCTTGAGGTACACCCGTTCATACGCCGCCACCATCGTTTCGATCGAAAAGCACTGCCGGACTCTTTGGCGGCAGACTTCGCCATCGATTTCCGAAAGGCGGTTCAACACACCCACGGCTTGCCGGACGCCGTCGACCAGGAAACCCGTGCGCGCGTCCTCGATCACCTCGCGGCAGGAGCCGAGGTCCATGGCGATTACGGGCACGCCGGCGGCATTGGCTTCCACCAGGACTAATCCGAATCGCTCCGGAATGGTGTTCAGGTGCAGCAGGGCGCGGGCGCGCGCAAATAACTCGTTCTTGCCGGCGACGTCGACCGGCCCGATGTAGCGGATCGTACGATCGAGGTAGGGCTCGACTTGCTCGCGGAAGTAGGTTCGGTCCTGGATAATGCCCGCGATGACGAGCGGCAGGCCGCTCTGGCGGGCAACCTCGATCGCCAGATGGACCCCCTTATCCGGGTGAATCCGGCCAAGGAAGATCAGCTCGTCACCGTGCGATTTCCGGAGCGGGTACAAATCGAGGTCGATGCCGTTATAGACCGTCGCCAAATAGTTCAGCCCCGGAGCCCGGTCGGAGTTACTAATGGAAACGAAATATCCGTCCCGATACTTCTCATAGACGGGCATGATTCGTGGCGATGAGAATCCGTGGATGGTAGTGAGAACGGGCGTTTTCACCAGCCGTGTGTAGCTAAGGGCCATGAAGTCGTAGTGGCTGTGGATGAGGTCGAACTCACCGGCGTGCTCGAAGGCTTCGGAGATGTGAAGGTATTCGGCCACTTTGGGATCGACGGCGGGATCTTCTTCATATCCCCGGTCGATCACGGCATTGAGGTGAGCGCGAGTGACGGAGTCGCGGGTGGCGAACAGGGTCACGTCCCAACCGCGAGAGACCAGACCTTCGGCGATGTTACTGGCGACAGTCTCCCACGCGCCGTATTGCCGGGGAGGCGTTCGCCAGGCTACCGGCGAGAGCACCGCGATTCTCTTAGCTGGCATTTGTCACACCCGGCTTCACTGAGGGAATGCCCAGGCTGAACCGTGTGCCATCTGTGCATTGGACAGGCCAGGAGGCCTGTCCCACTTGACTAGCTGGCATGGTCGATCCGCATTCTTATCGAGGCTTCCATTTGCGACGGCGATCCGCCGGCATACCAACCCGCCACCGGGGAGGCGAGATCGTGGTCGAAACCCGCGGCCACCGCTACGTGCCCGTTGGACACCGCCAGTCCGCGAGCGGGATCGTATGCCCGCCAGCCGATGCCCGGCAAATAGACTTCGGCCCAGGCGTGCATGTAGGAATCGTCGCGGCCGGCCGACGAGCATTCATAGCCGCTGACGAAGCGCGCCGCGATTCCCATCACGCGGCAAGTGTCGCAGAACAGGACGGCCAGGTCGCGGCAGGATCCTTCCTGCGAGCTCAACGTTCGGTCCGAAGGCCAGGGAGGACCGTATGGCCGGACCACCTGGCGGCAGGTTTGAAAGATCTGCCGGCTCAATGTCGTCAGAAACCAGAGCGTGTTCCATTGCGCCGCGGCGGCCGTGGATTGCGCATATTGCTTAACGGAATCGGCTACCTGCAGGTCGTTCCGGTACGGAGCCAGGCTTGTACACAAAGGCTCCTGGTACCAGAGGGGAAGGTTCAACGCGTTACCTGTAAGTACATAGTCGAAAGGGTTTTCGCGAAGCATCTCCACCGTGAATTGGCTGGTAACGCTCAACTCGCTGGTGGGCGCATCGAACCAGGCGTTGAGGGCGAGGGTGCCGTCCTGATCCAGGCACTCCGTGGTGCCGGCGGGAATCGGGGCGATCCGGAGGTCGAACGCCAACAGGCTTTGTGAGCCGTTGGTGCGCGGCCGAAGCCGGAAGATGTGAGGTTCCAGGTACACTTGGAAATCGTAGCGGTATACGGTGGAGTGGGTAACGGAAACTTTCATAGCGGCAAACGCACCTCCTTACTCCATGGCAGCCAGCACTTCCGCCAGCGGGACGGTTGCGAAACCGGTGGCATGATCGGCCAGGCCGTACGGAATGATCAATACGCCGTCGTGGACCAGAGCGCCGCAGGTATAGACGACGTTGGGCACGTAGCCTTCGCGCTCGTTCTGGTTCGGCTTCAGCAAGGGTTCGCGGAGACGGCCGATTACCTTGCTGGGATCGTCGCGATCCAGCAAAAACGCGCCGATGCAGTACTTTCGCATCGGGCCCACACCATGGCTCAGCACCAGCCACCCGGCGTCGGTTTCGATCGGAGATCCGCAGTTGCCGAGTTGGACCAGTTCCCAGGGAAACGCAGGCTTGAGCAGCACGCTGTACTCGTTCCAGAAGTGGACGTTGTCGGAGAACATCAGGTAGATATTCTCGTTGTCCTGGCGCGAGAGCATGGCATACATACCGCCGATCTTCCGCGGAAAGATCGCCAGTCCTTTGTTTTCCGCGGCGGGGCCATTCAAGGTGATGAACTGAAATAGGAGGAAGTCGTCGGTCTCCACCAGTTCCGGCACCACGATCTTGCCATCGTAGGCGGTGAAGGTGGCGTAGTAGATGTGGCTGCCGTCGTCGTTTCGAAAACACACGAAACGGGCGTCTTCAATGCCGTTGCGCTGCGAAGGTGTGACCGGGAAGAGAATGCGGTCGGAGATCTGCTGGTCGGGCTGGAACTGAACCTGGTAGTTGGAGCGGGCCAGCATCCAAATCCCCTGAGAGTCTTCCTGATCTTCCGGCGCCATTCCATCCGGCAGGCGGAACTGTTCGGCCTGGAGAGCGGCGCGCAGCTCTTCCTGAGCGAACGACTCGCCCAGCCGGCTCATGACCCGGCGCGTGAATTCGTCGTGCAATCCCAGCTCGAAGAGTTTCCGGCCGAACAGGGCCTTCTCGTAGCGCGGATTGGGGATCTGGCGCGGTTCGGTGAGGGACCCGTTGGGAGTGAATACCTCGATCCGCTGATCGGCGTGGATGATACCGGTTCGAAAAGTGATGGAGGAAATGTGCCCTTCCCCGGTCGCCCGCAAGCTGAGAATAAAGCGCAGCGCGCCGGGCGGCATATCCGTCTGGTCGGGATGCGGAACGATGGAGGGATTGAATAGGGCGGCGGATTCCAGGGAGTACTCGGCCAGGAAATAGGAGCCGATCAGGAGTCGCCGTTCCTCGGACACATCCGCATCCGCCGGCACGAACTCGCGGATTTGTTCGAAGCGTTCCAGGAACAGGCTGCGGATGTCGTGATGGCGCGCGGAGAACTCGGCCAATATTTCCTTGAGGAGGAGACCGACTTCGTCTTCGGGAAGCGACATGATCCGTTCGACGATCCTTCCGACCCGCTCGGAATCGCCCGGACTGAATGGCCGTAGCAACACGCGCGACTGGTCGGGGCTGAGGATCGTCGGCGTACGCGTGACGTGAATGGAATTGGTGTTCATGGAGATGCCTAGGCGCCGATGGCGATCGGTTCTTTGAAACTGGTGAGCATGTTTTGGGCCAGGCGCATTTCCGCTAATGACAGCACGAAGGCCAGCGTGGACTCCGCTCCCTCGTTCCGATTGACCCGATCGACGTGCAACCCGTCGCCGCAGGCGCCGCTCTCGGGACAATAGAGTTCCAACCCGAGGTCATTCCAGCCGATGAACCAATCGAAGGCGCGTTGTGCCTGTTCGTACCACCAGACGTCCGAAGTGGCGCGATAAGCTTCCAGACAGGCCGAAACCATGGCTTGGGCTTCGATGGGTTGCTGGTCGAAATTGGCGCGCTGGCCGCCACGATGGTAAAACCCATTGCTGCCGATGGGCCGAAAGTGACCATTCTCGGAGATCTGAATTTCGTTCAGCCAGCGTAAGGCATCGAGGCCGCGCTGAAATACCTCCGGCTGTCCGGTGGCGCGTCCGCTCAGAATCAGGGCATGCGCCAGCTTCGCATTGTCGTAGGATAGCTCTTGCTCAAACCAGCACCAGTCCGGCGTGGTGTTTTGCTGGAGAAGGCCCAACAGCTTCGCGGTCAGAGTCTCACGGGTCTGGTTCACCAGGCTGTCACCGCTTAGCCTGCGCAGGTATTCATGAATACCGATCAAGCCGAATGCCCAGGCCCGCGGCGACGTGAATTCCGTCAAGGGCGGCAGGGCCAGGGCGAAGAGTTGTCCCGCCATGGCCTGAAAGCTCGGGAACAACGAACGTCCCACCCCGACCCCGAGGGCCCATAGGGCTCGGCCTTGGCAATCCTCGGATCCCTGCTTGTCGACCCAGCGGCGGTCGAAACTGAGGTGGTTATGGAAGCGCTTGGTCTGGCCGTTGAATGCGTGTTGCAGAAAGGCCGCGGTGGTGGTCGCCACGCCTCGCACCGGTTCGGATTCCTCGCCCAATTCGCCTAGCAGAATCGCCAGTATGAATGCGCGCGCATTGTCGTCGGTGCAATAGCCTTCGGAAAAATTGGGCACGCTGAAAGTGGCGTGCTGGAAGACTCCGGTCGAATCGGTCATGCGCAAGAGATGATCCAGCTTCAGAGTGGGAAGTTCGCGCGGTCTCCGGTCGAGCGTTTTCGTGACGAGCGATTTCCGGGAAGGCGCGGCGCCCTGCAGCCGTGCCAACTCGAACGATCGCATGTAGAGCTGCGCGACGTTGCTCCAAACCATTTCCCGCCCCATTCGGTAGGCGTTCTTGCGCATCGCATGCCGGCGCGTATCGTCCCCGAGCAAGCCGATTACCTCGCGGGCCATCGCCCGGGCGTCGCCGAACGGTACCAGCACCCCGCGATCTTCCGCCAGCAGTTCCGCGGCATGCCAGTACGGCGTGGAAACCACCGCTTTGCCCGCGCCAAACGCGTACGCCAGTGTGCCCGACGTGATTTGGGCTTCGTTCAGGTAAGGCGTGATGTAAAGGTCCGCGGCTCCGATAAACTCCTTCAGATTCTCGATGTCGACAAAATCGTTGTAGAAGATTACGTTCTTTTCGATCTTGTTCTTCTTGGCCAGCATTTCCAGGCTCACCCGGTAGGCTTCGCCGTGCTCCCGCAATTCGTTCGGGTGCGTGGCGCCCAGCACAATGTAAACCACGTTGGGAAACTCCGCCAGAATCTGCGGCAGAGCCTTGAGCACATACTCGATGCCCTTGTTGGGGGAAAGCAAACCGAAGGTGAGCAGCACCACCTTTCCTTCCACTCCAAACTGGTCCTTGAAATAAGTCGGATCGACGAACCCCACGTCGGGAATCCCGTGCGCGATCAGATCGATCTTCGCCGGCGGCGCGCCGTAGACCTCCTGCAGCATCTGCCGCCCGCGCTCGGTCATGACAACCAGCCGGGTGGAAAGTGAGATCAGTTCCTGCATGACGCGCCGCTGGTCCGCTCTGGGCTCGCGCAAAACGGTGTGGAGTGTGGTGACCACCGGCATCCGCAATTCCCGCAGGAACGCCAGAATGTGACCGCCCGCGGGCCCGCCGTAGATGCCGAATTCGTGCTGCAGACAGACGATGTCCACGTTGCTGATGTTCAGGAAATCCGCGGCGCGCAGATAGGACGAGAGGTCCTGCTCCTCAATCTCGAAACGAACCGCCTCCGGGTAATCGTAGCCGCCCTTTATGTCGTTGACGGATACGGAGAAACATTGGCTTTGCGGATGCGCGCTCGCCACCGCGGCTAGCAGGTCGGAAGTGAAGGTGGCAATCCCGCACTTGCGTGGCAGGTGATCGCCGACGAAAGCGATCTTGCGGACTTTAGAAGTTTCTTTCATAGAGCACTCCGTAGCTGGCAGGCAAAACTCCGAATCGCTTCAATCGGTCCGAATCTCCGGCTGTTTGACAAGCGGAAAATGAAGCGGATCCCTCAGGTTTTGTAGCTCCCGGTAGTAATAGATTGGGGACGGTTGCCTCCCTCTTAACTTCAGCGCCTTCAGAAACGCGATCTCCTCGTCGGTGACATCGCCGCTCAAAGACGCGTCCTTCAGGAATTGCTCGAGCCCTGGCTCGATGGCGAAGGGCCGTGACTCCTGTTCGGTGAACTCGAATCGCTTCGGGCTGCCTGCCGTGAGCTGGCGATTCAGAACGACTTCAATGCCGAAGGTCCTGAGGTCGATATCCCATGAGTCGATCATCGGATCCAGGAAGGAGGCGCAACTCTCGACGGAGATGTTGAAGACGTCGGTATCCAGGAACTCGAGAGTGGCAACGCGCATTTGCTCATAGCTGCGGCCGCTAAGTTGGGCAATCAGCCGCAGCCACTCTTCCCGTCCCAACTCTTCTTTAGCCACTCCCTGGGCGGCATCCAGAAGTTTCTGGGTGACGAGGCGCTCGAGTTCCCCAAACGGCGCCTTTTCAAAAATCCTCCGCAGCTCGCTTTGCCTGGCAGGATCGCATTTGCGCAGAACTAACTCCCTGCACTCTTTTAATAGGGGCCGTGGCGGCTCGGATATCTTCTTCCTCAGTTCCTCCCTACGCTGCACCTCCGCCATGTTCGACAGTTCTCCGCTCGGAAGCCTCAAGGCTGCGCCGATCTTCTCGTAGATATCCGTGCGGCCGGGCGCCGGAGGAGCCTTCTTCCGCGCCAGCAGTTGCGAGATGTACGATTCGGTCACCTGAACGGCCGCCGCGAGGTCCTTTTGTTCAAGGCCAAGTTCCTTCAGGCGTTGCTTGATCAGGAGGGAGACGTCCACGGAGTGCCTTGTGTGCCTTTCTTAACCTAATTTGGTTAATACGCACCTCCATATTGCCACAAATGGGCTTGACAAGCAAGTATGCTTAACCCATAATAGTTAATGTCTGAGCGATTCCCGCCCACTCGCGGATCATCTGAACTAAGTCAGGCGATCTGATCCCCGCTTCCCCTTAGTACTTCATTTCGGAATTACGGCCACACAGCAGCCTCTCCCTTACGGTCGCGGCTCCGAAATGCCCCAATCCGGGCGCGACCGTAAGGGAGCGGTTGCGGGATGTTAGCCCATCCGGAGAAAGAGGATTAGACATGTCTGCTTCAGTCGCATTGCCGTCCCCACAGGAAGCGTGGGCGCTGCCTGCAGCAACGCCGCTCAACGAAACGGTGTGGCAAATCTGGGTCGCGAAGGGACGTGCGCGGGAGCGTCGAAGCAACGACGCAGGCCTGAAGGCGGTGAAGTGGGTATCGATTGTCGCGCTGGTCGCGGCCGCTGTGCTCTGGTCCCAACTGGCTGGGTACGATGTGGCGTTCCGATTCATGGTGGCTGCCGCATCGACGGTGGTGATGTTCCAAGCCTTCCGTACCGGGCATTACGTTTCCGCGGCTGTGTTCGGAGCCATGGTGCTGCTTTACAATCCGGTGGCGCCGGTATTCGGGTTTGCGGGCGACTGGCAACGCGCTTTGGTGTTGGCAAGCGTCTTCCCGTTTGTCGCATCGCTCATATGGCGCGACCCGAGGACAAAAGACAATGACTAAGTTGGTATCGAGATCCGCGGTCACCTCATTCGTGGTGCTCGGAGTGCTATCGGCCGCGGCACCAGCCGGGGATCTCTCCAAATACCGCGGCTTCCAGTTCGGAACCGGCCTCGCGACCGTGGCCAAACAGGCGGGCACGAATCCATCCGACGTGAAAGCAATCCATAGCCGCCCGGCCCTGATCCAGGAACTCGAGTGGCGCCCCCAATCGCTCGGCGCCTCGTCCCAGACTGAGTCCGCGCAGCAGGTGGTCTTCAGTTTCTACGACGGCCAACTGTTTGGCATTGCCGTGAACTACGACCGGTACGAAACCGAGGGGCTCACCACCAACGATCTGGTTGAAGCCATCTCCGCAACTTATGGGCCTGCCACACTGCCGGCCGCGCCGGCAAAGGCCGTGCCGGGAAGCTACGGCGACCAGGAAGAAGTTCTCGCGACGTGGCAGGACCCGTTGCACCGCTTCGACCTGATCCGTTCCCCGTACGGCCGCGGTTTCAAGCTGGCCGGTGTCCTTAAGGCACTCGAGATCGAAGCGCAATCCGCCAACGCCGAAGCCGCGCGCCTCGATCTGAACGAAGCGCCTCAAAGGGAGGCGGAACGCCTGGCCAAGGATAGCGGCACCGAGCAAGCCAGGCTGGATAAGGCCAGACTGGTGAACAAATCGAAGTTTCGGCCCTGACGCGAGGACTCATCATGAACACTATTTCCGACGTTCCCGAATTCCATGAAGGCGACCAGGTTGTGTTGGCCAATGGCACATACCAGGGCACTCCCGGCGTGTTTCTCCACCTGAGAGAAGACATCAAATGGGCGGACATCACCGAACGCAATGGCGGCGTCCGCGAGCACCCCGTCGAATGGCTCTCCCACGCAGCGTAGTCGCGCCATGACAGACACCATCGCAGTGGGCGACATTCTCGTCGATGAAGGCGCGCCTTTGCCGGATTCCCAATTGCTCCGCAGGGAGTCTCATTCGAGCGGGTGGGCCGAGGTCCGGAATGCACGTTCCACCTTCGACAAGGAAGTCCCGGAAGCGGGATGGACCTTCTTTTTCATGGCGGGAGAGATCAAGGCCACCGTCTTCGGATTCGATAAACAGAAGACGCTGCGCACCGCGTTGGCGCGGCTCATCAAAACCGTGAAATCGCAGAAATGCAACAGTATCGAGATTACCGCGGTAAGGGATCACTCGTTCCTGAAAGTGCCCTATGTTAGCGTCTTCGCTCACCCGCGACATCTTCAGAAAGGCCTCGTCTTCTCCGGGCAGGCGTAGCGGAAGCGGATCTGGCAGGTAACCGGTTTTCACCGACTCAATCTAAAGGAGGCGAGCAGTATGAAAAACATTCGACCCTTATACGACCGCATCGTGGTAAAGCGGATCGAGGAAAAAGACACCACGCAGAACGGCATTTTCATTCCCGATTCGGCCAAGGAGAAGCCCCAGCAGGGCGAAGTGATCGCTGTCGGGAAAGGCAAACGCCTCGACGACGGCACACTGGTTGCCCTCGATGTCAAAGTCGGCGACCGCATCCTTTTTGGCAAGTACTCCGGCAGCGAGATCAAACTGGACGCCATCGAGTACATCATCATGCGCGAAGACGACGTCCTCGGAGTGGTGGACCCGACTGCCCAGGCGCTCTTGAAGGCGAGCTAATTACCTATCTGAATCACGAGGAAAACATCCATGGCAAAAACTATCACTTATAGCGACCAATCCCGCCAGGCGATCCTGCGCGGCGTCAACCAGCTCGCCGACACCGTAAAGGTGACCCTGGGACCCCGGGGACGCAACATCGTTCTCGAAAAGAAGTTCGGCGGCCCGACCATCACCAAGGATGGCGTGACCGTGGCCAAGGAAATCGAGCTCCAGGACCCGCTCGAGAATATGGGCGCCCGCATGGTGCGCGAAGTGGCATCGAAGACTTCCGACGTTGCCGGCGATGGCACCACCACCGCCACGATTCTGGCTCAGGCAATCTTCCGCGAAGGCGTCAAAGCGGTGACCGCCGGCGCCAATCCCATGGCCGTCAAACGCGGCATCGACAAAGCCGTCACCCTCGCCGTGGAAGAACTCCAGAAGCTCTCCAAGCCGGTGTCCGGCGGCATGATCGCCCAGGTCGCCAGTATTTCCGCCAACAGCGATCCCACCATCGGCAACATCATTGCCGAGGCTATGACGAAAGTCGGCAAGGACGGCGTGATCACGGTCGAGGAATCCAAAACCATGACTACCGAATTGCAGACCGTGGATGGCATGCAATTCGACCGCGGCTACCTTTCACCCTATTTCGTGAGCGACACCGACCGCATGGAGTGCGTCTTCGAGGATCCCTACATTCTGATTCACGATAAGAAGATCGCCAACATGAAGGACCTGCTGCCGGTTCTGGAACAGATCGCGCGAGTAGGTAAGCCGCTCCTGGTGGTCTCCGAGGATGTGGAAGGCGAGGCGTTGGCCACGCTGGTAGTGAACAAGCTGCGCGGCACGTTGAGTGCTTGCGCCGTGAAGGCCCCCGGTTTCGGCGATCGGCGCAAGGCCATGCTGGAGGATCTCTCGATCCTTACCGGCGGCAAAGCCATCATGGAAGAGACCGGCATCAAGCTGGAGGGCGTCAAGCTGGAGGATCTGGGCCGCGCCAAGCGTGTCACCGTAAACAAGGATGAGACCACCATCATCGACGGCGCCGGAGCGCCGAAGGCCATCGAGGGCCGGATTAAGCAGCTCCGCGCTCAGATCGAAGAGACTACTTCCGACTACGACCGCGAGAAACTGCAGGAGCGGCTGGCCAAGCTCGCCGGCGGCGTGGCAATCATCAAGGTCGGCGCCGCCACCGAGACCGAGATGAAGGAGAAAAAGGCTCGCGTGGAAGACGCCCTGCACGCCACCCGTGCGGCCGTCGAGGAAGGCATCGTGCCCGGCGGCGGCGTGGCCCTGCTGCGGGCATCCGGCGCACTGCGGACGCTGACACTCAACGGCGACGAACAGTTCGGTGTAACCATCGTGCGTCGCGCCTGCGAAGAGCCCGTGCGCCAGATCGTGCGCAACTGCGATACCGAGGGCGCCGTCGTGGTCGAGAAGATCAGGGTCCATCAGGATCCCAACTTCGGCTTTAATGCCGCCACCGAGCAGTATGAAGACCTGGTGAAAGCCGGCGTGATCGACCCCACGAAGGTAACCCGCACGGCGTTACAAAATGCCGCTTCCATCGCCTCTCTCATGCTCACCACCGAGGCCACCATCTGCGAGGCCGCCGAGGAAGTGGAAACCTAAGCAGGCGGTTTCGGAAGTTCGCAACCTTATTGCAGGGCAACCGCTCCCTTGCGGTCGCGGCTCGGAAACGCGCGAAAACCGAGCCGCAACCGTAAGGGAGCGGTTGCTTAATGTGTTGCCTCACAACGAGTACAGCCACTCTTCCTGCCGCTGCAGTAAGCCGAGCGCCTCGTCGATCTTGACCCGCTCAAAGCGGATTTCGTCGCGCGGCCGCATTTGCCCCAGGCGCCAGAAATCGGCCGAAATCACGTTGGCCGGTTTGGGATAGCCGCCGGTGGTCTGGTGCTCCACGAAAAGGATAATCGGCTGGCCGTCGGGAGGCGCCTGCACCGCGCCCAGCGGTACGCCTTCAGTGATCATATGCCCGCCGCCGGCGGTGAGCGCCGCGCCGCTCAGCCTCAACCCCATCCGGTTCGATTCCTCCGACACTCGGTAAGCGTTTCGATAAATCTCTTCGCCGAACCATTCCGCCTGCGGCCCGGCGGTAACCCGCACTGTGGCCGCCCTCTCCCACGATGGAAATCCCCGCGCGGGCTTCCGCGGACGCCGGATGGCGGCATCGCCAACGGCCAGCACTTCGCTCTTGCGCAGCCTGCCGCCGCCCACTCCCGTCACCAGATGCGCCGAGGCGCTGCCCATGATCTTGGGAACCTCAATACCCCCGCGGACACACAGGTAGCAGCGTGCCCCACCGCGCGTAGCCGGGCAGCGTATCCGGCCGCCCGCCGGTATCTCGACCGGCGTCCAGAGCGGCAGGCTGGAGCCGAAATCCGACCCGGTCAGCGCAATCACGGCGGCCGCTTCGAACTCGAGCTCCGCTCCCGCCAGCGTCATTTCCACTCCGGCGGCATTTTCGGCATTGCCCACCAGCAGGTTGCCCGCGCGCAGCGCCAGCGGGTCGGCCGCGCCCGAAGCCGATACGCCGAAGTGCGCCCAGCCGAACCGGCCCAGGTCCTGGACGCTCGATTCAAGGCCCGCTGCGATCACGCGGATTCGGCTCATCGCTGCTGCCCTTCCATGGGAACGAAACGCACGCGGTCGCCCATCCGCAACAGCCCCGGAGGTTCGCCATGGACGTCGAACAGCGCCAGCGGCGTCCGCCCGATCAACCGCCATCCGCCCGGCGATGCCAACGGATAGACGCCCGCCTGGCTGCCGCCGATGGCGACGCTGCCCGCCGGAACAAGCTTCCGTGGCGCGGCCAGGCGCGGCGTGGCCAACCGCTCCGGCAATCCGCCCAGATAAGGAAAGCAGGTGGCGAAGCCCACGAAATAAACCGTATAGACGGCCGACGCATGCGACTTCACCACCGCTTCGGCGGAAAGGTCCGCGTGCCGCGCGACGTCTTCCAGGTCCGGCCCATCCTCGCCGCCATAACGAACCGGAATCTCGATCGGCCGCCCCTCCTCGCCTGCCTCCGTGGCCGCCCCGGCCCGCTCGCGCACCAGCGCCGCCACGGCATCGTGCGCCAGCAGGCGCGGATCGAACTCCACCAGTACGCTGGCAAAGGCGGGATGAAGATTCAGAATGCCGCGCACCCCGGCCAGCGCCGCCGTCAGGCTGCGCACCTGCGCGTTGGCCGCGGGCGAAATCTCCCGGTCGAACTCCACCAGCAGGGCGCGGTCGCTGGCCGGACGGATGGTCATGGGCGAACCTCCCGCCGGATGCCTGGCCGCAACCGTGGAAACGTTTTCGTGGAGCGGACTCTCAGTCTGCCACGCCGGGACTCATCCCGGCGCTTCTTGGCTGCGGTACGCTGCTCCGTGGGGCGGCCAATCGTGGCCGCAGCCGCCCTTTCAGGCGGCTCCTCCCGCTGTGCGCCTGCCCACCTATTTCGTGGATACCACACTTGAATTTGATTTTTCACGCGGGCGGCCCCTGTGGCACCTACTCCAGCTTGAGTTGGCTCGTCCGCTCCACCTTCGCGGGATCCAGCTCAATCCCGAATCCCGGCCGCGTCGGCAGCGCCAGTCTCGCACGTTCCACTCGCGGCGGATCCTTCTCGAAGTGGTAGTAGCTCGACATCTTCAGCACCAGGTATTCGGCCAGCGGACAGGTCATCGGCGACTGGCTGGCAATCACGTGGAGCGCGGCGTGGATGCTGTGCCCGTGCGGGATCGCCTCCGCGTCGTGCAGCGAGCTGACGGCGCAAATCTTCACCAGCTCACTGACCCCGCCGCACCACTCCGGGTCCGCCTGCACCACGTTGAGCGCGCCCGCGGCGAGGTACCGCTCCACCTCCCACCGCCCATAGAAATGCTCGCCTGAGGCCACCGGAAAGGAGATGGCGCGGCGCAGTGCGGCGAAGCTTTCGATCTTCTCGGGGTGAAACGCCTCTTCAATCCAGCGTGGCCGGTACCTCTCCACCTGCCTGGCCCACTCCAGGGCATACGTCAGGTCCCAGCCGCTGTACGCGTCGAACATCAGCTCCACGTCGTCGCCCACGGCGTCGCGCAGCATCCGCACCATTTCCACGTTCTTCCGCAGTCCCTCGGGCCCGTCGCCCGGCCCATACGCCATGAACCACTTCTCGTAGCGGAAGCCGTCGGCCTTGAATTGCTGTGCCCGTTTGTGCATGGCTTCGGGCTCGAGCGAGTAGCCGAGGCAACTCGCATAGGCCTCCACCGATGCGCGCGTCGGGCCGCCCAGCAGACGGTACACAGGCGCGTGGAAGAATCGCCCGCGCAGGTCCCAAAGCGCGTTGTCCACGGCGCTGATCCCCATCAGAAACAAGCCGGCGCGGGAGTGGCGGTTCGAGCGGTACATCTGGTCCCACAGCGCCTCGCCGGCCAGCGCATCCTTGCCGATAAGGAAGGGGCGCAGTTGCTCGATCACCACGATGGCCACTTCCCGGTCTATCGGACCGTACAGCGCTTCCAGCCCCTGGTCCGTCTTGATTTTGAGATAGAGCGCGGAAACGGCGGCCGTTCGCATGCCCGGCGCCGCTGAATCGTGGTACGGCTCCGGCCGCAGCTCGTCGTACACATGGAGCGGATTCACCTGGTATTGCTGATTGACGCCGGTCTCCGCCTGCCGGGTGCCCTCCAGCTTCCAGACCTCAACCGCCCCAATTTTCAGCTTGCCCGCGCCGCCAGCCGGCGGTTGGAAGGCGGAAAGGATGGGCCCAGCCACGCTCGCACCAAGCCCCGCGAGAAATTGCCGGCGATGCACCATGTGCGAATTGTATCAGTGGGACAGACCATCGCATTCCGAGGTCTGTCACCTTCTCCAACCGTCCAGGACTTCCTCGACCTTGTCCGCAACCCGTTCGCGCGCAAGTCCCCGGTCCACGCCGCCGGCGAGCAGGGAGTCATAATTCGTATGCCTGTGCCGGATTGCCGCGATCGCGGCTGCCGTTAGAGCCCGCTCTTCCAGGTTCCGGCCAGCCGCCGTCCGGCCCACGCGCCCGCTGCCTCGCGCGGCGGTGTGGGCGGCGATCTCCCGGATTTCGCCGCGCGGGCAGCCAGGGAACAGGTCGGCCAGCCGCTCCATCATGAGTCGAACCAGTTCCCGATCCTGTTCGCCGCGCGTCTCGGCCGCCCGAAGCCGCGCCGCCACCCGCTCTTCGGCATCTTCCACGCACTCCCGCTCCGCCTTTTCCAGTGCGGCTTGCTCCACCAGGATGCCTTGCCGTTCGTAACGTCCGCGCGACCGGCCGAAGCGCACCACCACCGCGCTTCGTTCGCTGTACTTCCCCGCCCGCCGCGTCAGCGCGGTGTCGCCCGCTGGAAGAAACTCCAAATCGCCCAGGCGCGTGCACGCCAGGCATAAGGGTTGCTCCGCTTCGATGACCAGAAAGCTGCCCTCCGGCAGCGCCGTCGCGCATTCCGAGCACTGCGAGTCCCGCAAGATCTCGAAGACCACCAACTTCGGCGCCTGTCCTAAGCGCTGCTCGACCTTTTCCCGCTTGCGCTCGGGCAGCGCGGCGGAAACAAAATGCGTGCGATATCGCTTCTCAATCGACGCGTCTCCGCTCTCGCTGAACCGCAGTTCCACGGTCCCCGCCCGCGTTGTGCGAACATAGCGGGTTTCGCTTGGCCGGAGCCCTTTGGCCTCAGCCCAGCGCCGAAACGCAGCCATGGAGAATGAAATCTTCTCCAGGTTCCCCTGAATCACCCGCTCGAGAGAATCGACACGCCCCTTCCGCCAATCCTCCACCCGCGAGACCGGCAATAGCCCCATGCCCACCAGCACGTCGATCGCAGGCAGGGCACCTGGGTCGGTGGGACAGACATCGCATTCTGTGGTCTGTTCCCCCAGCACGGCCTAACCGTCCGACGGATGTATTACAGCCCGTCGGATTCTTCCCCCGCCGCAACGACTTTTTCGTGGAGCGGACCCTCGGTCTGCCACGCCGGGACTCATCCCGGCGCTCTTGGCTGCGGCTATGCTGCGCTGTGGGGCAGCTAATCCTGGCTGCAGCCGCCCTTTCGGGCGGCTCCTGGGCCCCGCGTTCCTCGTAGTGACGGCGATCTTCCTCGCGGTTCTTTTTGGTTGCCAGCGTGGCGGCGTCCACCCCACTCCTAGAACGGTTTTACGCGGATTTTGAGGCTTCGGATTCATAAGCCGAGTGCCTTCAATTGATTAGGCACTTCCGCAGCTCGCCGGTGGTGCAGCAACTCAAGGGACGGGGTTCGCGAGATATCCTTGTGTTCGGCAGCGGCGACCTGTGTGCAAAGCTGCTCGCGGCCGGATTATTCGATGAGTTGCGGCTCTGCCTGGTCCCGATGGTGGTCGGGCGTGGCACGCCCCTGTTCGGCCGCGATCTGAGCCGGCAGGCAATGAAATTGCTGGAGGCGCGGCCATTGGTGAACGGATGCGTGATCCTGCGCTATGAACCGCAGCCAGCGAAATGAGGACGATTCCATGTCAACCATGCCAAAGCTCGAAGCCCGACGTGGCGCACGCACGTGCGTGCCGCGTCGGCACTCTTGCCGACGGATGGCACACCATACGCGAGCGGGTGTCGAGAAGAGTCTCCGAACTCCTGATGTCACCTCGGCATTTTGAGCGGCCAAGGGCAAATGACCCAGCGGTGGGACAGACGATCGTTTTTTGTCGTCTGTCAGGCTGTTAGGGCCTGGCGAGGGGCCGACAGACCACGAAAAACGATGGTCTGTCCCACCCGCTCGCCGCCGAAACTGGCTCAACGCAAATTCCACGACATCAGTTCGGAGTCTCGACACGGCACGCACGAGTGCGTGCGCCACGTCGGAATGGCATGATTATTTCCTGACAAGCACTCAGATAACGATTCCAGCCCCCCTAGGCTGGCGCGGGACGAGTCGTCGCTGAGGAGCGGCTCCGGAGCCCTAGCTTGAATCTAGAACGGTATGTCGTCCATACTAATTTCCCCGGTCCGGTTGGATGCCCAACGGAAATAGAAATTGGCGCGCCCGTCCTTCGTGCGCTTGTCGAGGCTGATCGGACGACCTACCAAGCCTGCCAGGCAAGCGGGCAACTCAGAGAGGCGCGAGACCTGAGTCCG
Source organism: Bryobacterales bacterium (assembly GCA_003164035.1). Lineage (GTDB taxonomy): Bacteria > Acidobacteriota > Terriglobia > Bryobacterales > Bryobacteraceae > JBEKYD01. The sequence goes on from PLRS01000030.1 coordinate 40,146, forward strand.
GCATTTTTCCAGGTCCTCTTTGAGGTACGCCAGCGTGTTTTCAGTGATTACCCGGTTCTTCGTCACAACCCGGTTCACCGCCTGCGGTCCCTTGATTCTCAGTTTCCAAATCACTACCGGGCGTCCCGTTGATACGGTTTCCGAGACCCGAGCGTCCTCTATGACAGCGTCGTAGGTCCCGTCCGGGACGTCGTTATACATCTCATCTGACGACGTCGCCGTTTTGGTCCACTCATCCTCGAACCGGGCCAAATCGACCACTGGCGAGCTAGTTTCGTTCTGTAGAGCCACGAAATTTTAACCTCCGATACGCTGATGTAGTACCTGGCCCAACCCAAAGCTCTCACTAACTAATTGTGAAGACGATGAGCCAGGGCGTCAGGGCACCGCGGTACTCGTGGGGCGTGGCTGATCAAGGGGCCCACATTGGGTGAAGTGCGGAGCCGGGTTCCCTCTGACTGATGAACGCCCCGTATTAAAACGGCACGTCCCTATCCCCAGCGTCCTCGATGAAGACTTCGTCCATCCAGGCGTCCTCCGGCGCTCTGGCAGGGGCCGCAGGTGCAGGTGCTGGCGCCGGCGGGGCGGCCTTGCCGGGCCGGCGCTTGGGTGCGTCCTCCTGATTTCGCGCCCTGTAATCCTCCCAGTAAAGCTCTTCCTCAAACAGCCGCTGGGTTTCCTCGTCTTCTTCAGGTGTGGTGGGTCGCGGTGCCGGTAAGGGCTCCGGCTTTTCTCCCAGGACGAAGCCAAAGCGCTTGAAGTGCAGTTCGTGGATCCAGTACTTCACCGGCAGCTTCCACTTCTGCTTGGGGTCGGGCCGGTTTCGAACCAGGCTGTCCGGCCCAAAGCCCAGGCTCTTGGCCATGGCGATGTCGTTCTGATTGAGCCGGCAGAGCTTCTTCGCCTCCGGCCAGTTGTGACGATGTTTCCCCACCTCCAGCTAGAACGGCACGTCGTCGTCGGTGATGCCCTGGTGGAACTCTTCGGCCGGAGCGGCGACGGGTTGGGGACGCGGTTGCGCCGAGCGGGGCATGGAGACGGGACGGTCGAAATCGCCGGGCTGGTCGGGCGCCTCGCCCCGGCCGCCGCCGCCGCCGAGCAGCATCACGTTGTTCGCGTCGCAGATGATCTCGGTCATGTAGTGTTTCTGGCCGTCCTTGTCGTAGCTGCGGGTCTCGATACGGCCTTCCAGGAACACCTGCTTACCCTTCAAGAGGTAGTTGGCGATGTTCTCGGTCTTCCACACTACGATATTGTGCCAGTCGGTAATGTCTTTCCATTCGCCGGTCTGGGAATCCTTCGTCCGCCGGCCGGTGGCCAGAGAAAACTTGGAAACCGAAATTCCGCTCGTCGTGAACTTGGTCTCGGCATCCTTGCCGAGATTTCCAACAAGAATGACTTTATTGACGCTTCGAGCCATAATACCCTGCACTGTAACACAGGCGGTCCTCGTCGAGCTTACGAGTTCCGCCCATCGGCGGCTTATACTTGTATTTCACTATGCCCGTTTCCCGCCGCGAATTCTTGATGGGCAGCCTTGCGCTGCCGGCGCTGGCCGCCAAGAAGCCGAAGGTCGCGCCTGAAAAGCCCAGCGTCCTGCTGATCGTGGTGGACGACCTGCCAAGCTGGCTGATCGGCTGTTACGGGAATAAAGAGATTCTTACGCCCAACATCGACCAGTTGGCCCGCACCGGTACTCGCTTCCTCAACCACTTTGTTGCCGTTCCCGAAGCGGAGGCGAATTTCCGTACGCTCGTCACCGGCCGCACGCCCATGCAAATCGGCCCGTCCGGAACGCTTACGCCCGACGATATCACCCTCGAAAAGATGCTGGGCGGAGGCGGTTACGCCTGCCATGCCACCGCCCGCCAACCGGCCGCCGATGTCACCGCCGAGGCCCTCAAACTCCTGGACCAGTTCGACGGCAAGCAAACATTCTGGCTGGTCCGCTATACCGGTTTGCGGCCGCCCTATGAAGGCATCCCGGCAAAGTTCCTGGACCTCTACGCCAATCGCCGATTCGAAAACTATACCGTCGAACCGGTCGCGCCTAACGCCGCTGGCGATAAGGAGTTGCTGGCCAACCGCCTGCTCAGCCGGCGCCAAGCCGCAGCCGCCATCTCGGCCGTGGATGACGCGGCCGGCAGCCTGATTCACAAGATTTATCAGAAGCAGGCCGTCGACCATGTTCTGGTGATCCTGACCGCAACTTGCGGCTCCCTGTTCGGAGCCCATGGCCTTTGGGGAGCTGGAGACGCCTCCGACCCGCCCAACATGTTCGAGGAGTCCGTTCGTGTACCCCTGATCTGGAGTTGGCCGGGAAGAGTGCCCGCCGAGGGCGTGCAAGTGGAATTGGTCAGCACCTACGACCTGGTGCCGTCGGTGGCGGACATCGCCGAAATCGATCCTCCAAAACGCAACCTTTGCGGGCGCAGCTACGTGCCACTCGCCACCGGTAAACTATTGACGCGCAAGCAGTCCTGGCGCCAGACCGTGTGCGCGCGCGAGCGGGACACCGAGATGGCGCGGGTAGAGCGCTACAAGCTGATCCTGCGCAACCAGGGCAAAGGGCCGAACGAATTATACGATTATGCGACCGATCCGGGCGAACACACCAACCTGGCCGACAACGACCAGTACGTCTCGGTCAGGGGCGCTCTCGCGGATGAGATTCAGAAGTGGAAGTTGAATTATTCGGGGTAAAGGGATGGAGCGGACGCCGACGGGCCCGCTCCCGGAACGAGGTTTTCGCTACTGCTTACACTTGGCCAGCGAGTGGTTGTTATCCTTGTAGCACTGCCCGTAGGCATTTAGGTCCTTCGACCCCATCTTGACGTGGCAATCCACGCACTTCTTGCTTTCCTTCTTGGCATACTCCGGTTTGCCGTAGGTTGCCGTGCCGCAGAACAAAAAGCCCAGGCCCAGGATGGCGGAGGGAATCGCCAGTTTCCATGCGCGCATAAATTCTCCTTTATTGAAGATCCTTCAGGAATAAAATACTCCTGAGTCTGAATCTTACCCTACGATCATATCACCGACGATGTGGAGAAATACAACAAAAATGGACTGAAAAATCAAATTTCAGTGAGAACTTGGGGCACTTCACGCAGTCATCCGGTTGGCTAGAGATTCGCGTTCGGTTCCACGCTGCGCCAGAGATACCAACTCGCTACGGTGCAGTAAGGGCGCCAGCGCCGAGCCAGCTCTTCCATTTCCGCGGCGAGCGGCAACTCGTTCAATCCATATGCCTTGCGAATCGCGTTGCGGATGGCGAGATCGCCCGTCGGCAGAATGTCCGGGCGGCGCAGGGCGAAGATCAGGAACATATGAACGGTCCAGGCGCCAATCCCCTTGACTCTGGTCAGCCGGTCGATGACCTCTTGATCGGAGAGCTCGGCCAACTCCTCGAAAACCACCCCTCCGTCTCGCGTATGCCGAGCTAAGTCACGGATATATTTGGTTTTTTGGGTGGATAGCCCGAGCGAGCGCATGCGGGCGGGACGAAGCTTCAGGATGCTCGCGGGGGTCAGCGGATCGCCCGCGGCCTTCACCAGCCGTGCGAAGATGACGGCGGCTACCCGCCCGCTGAGCTGCTGATAGACGATGGATTTTACCAGCGTGGTGAAATCCGGGTCGAGGAATTCGATACCATAGTCACCAACGCGGTCGATGATGGCCGCCAGAACCGGGTCGGACTTCTTGAGGTGGTAAATGGCTTGCTTCATTCGGACCTGCTTTGAACAGAAGTGCTTCCTTCTGAAACACAGGCGCTCCACGCTACGTCTTTATTCTACCGGCATGCGAACCGCGATACTCCTCACCCTGATAGCCGCTCTGGCGCCGCTGGGGGCACAACAACAGCAGAAGCCGGCAGACGAAGACCTGCCGTCGATTAATGTGGACGTCAACGTGGTGAACGTGCTGGCGTCGGTGCGCGACAAGCACGGCACCCTGATACCCAACCTCGAAAAGAACGATTTTACTATCCTCGAGGACGGCAAGCCGCAGACCATCAAGTACTTCACGCGGGAAACCGACCTCCCGCTGACGATCGGGATGCTGGTCGATACCAGCGGCAGCCAGGTCAACCTGATCGGCATCGAACACAACGCCGCTTCCCAGTTCTTTTCCCAGGTGCTGCACAAGAAAGACGAAGCGTTCCTGATCATGTTCGGCGAAGAGGCCGAATTGTTGCAGGACTATACCAACTCCGCGCGGCTGCTCAACGACGCCCTCAACCAGTTGCGGCCCAGCTCCGGAGTGGGTGGGATCGGTCCCGGTCCCGTTCCCACCGCCGGCGGCCCGCGCGGCACGATACTCTACGACGCCGTTTACCTGGCTGCCAGCGATAAGCTTCGCACCGAAGTGGGCCGCAAGGTGATCGTGGTGATTACCGACGGGGTGGATGAGGGCAGCCGCCTGAACATCAACCAGGCGGTGGAGGCGGCGCAGAAAGCCGACGCCGTAATCTACAGCATTGAATATCTCGACCCTTATTTTTACTCCCGCATGGGGCCGTTCGGAGGTATGGGCATGGGTGGAGGGGGAGACTCCGCCCTGCACAAGCTTTCCGACGACACCGGCGGGCACGTCTACCGGGTGGACCGCAATCATTCCCTGGAAGAGGTGTTTCACCAGCTCCAGGAGGAAATGCGCACGCAATACTCGATCGGATACACGCCCATCAACGACGTCAAAGACGGGTCTTACCGCAAGCTCGAAATCAAGCTTTCCAGCAAGGATCTGAAGGCGCAGGCCCGCAAGGGGTATTACGCCATCAAACCGGAAACCCGCTGACCCGCCGGTTCCTCTCGGCGAAATAGCGTTCCAGGACTTCGCGCAAGGTCGGCATGGGTCCCAGCCCGATCCGCTCCATTTTACCGTTCGATAGCGCCGAATACCTCGGACGCCGCGCCGCCGTGCGGTACTCGCGTTCGTTGGTGGCGAGGAGCATCGGTTGGCGTTTGGCCACGTCGAAGATCATGCGGGCAAATTGATACCAGGAAATCGGCGCGCCACCGCCCACGTGAAAGATCCCGGTTTGCCCGCGTTCCACCAGTTCCACGGCGCGCATCGCCAGCAAGGGGGCGTAAGTGGGCGATGCGACATGATCTTCCACGACGCGGATGGGTTGGCCGGAATCGGCCAGCCGCATCATCAACTCGACAAAGTTCCCCCTGGCGGTTTCGAGCCCGCCTGGGCCGAACACCCCGGAAGTCCGCACAATCAAAGCGTGGTCCAGATAGGCGCGCGCATAGAATTCTCCGGCCAGTTTGGACACCGCGTAGGCGCTCAGCGGATGGGGGGGATCGTCCTCGGCGTAAGGGTGCCGGTGATGGCCATCGAAAACGTAGTCGGTGGAAAACTGAACCAGGCGCGCATCCATCTGGCGGCAGACCAGCGCCAGATTCCTCACCGCCAGAGCGTTTACCAGGAAGGCGGCTTGGGGTTCTTTCTCGGCCACGTCCACCTGGTTGTAAGCAGCGGCATTAAAGACCACTTGGGCATCGAATTGAGTGAGCGCCTTTTCCACCGCCGAAGCGTCGGTAATATCCACCTGCTGGCGGTCCCAGCCGGTCACGCCATATTGCCTGGCTTTCAATTCGCGGACCAATTCGACTCCCAATTGGCCGTTAGCTCCAAAAACCGCGGCTCTTCGATTCATACGAACCCTCAGAATAACGCATGCGCGGATTGGTGGCGGGAAATCCGCGAAGGCTGGCACCACCGGGCTCCCGAACCCCATCTGTCGCGCCCACAGGGCCGCGAGGAACATGCGGCGTAGCGGGTCATCGGCGTAAGCGTACCGGGTCGGTTACGGGAGCGGGAGCTTCCGAGGAAAACTCCTCCAGCGATCGCGCCAGACTGGTCAGGCTGTCCAGAATCTGGTCGAGTTCCACACCCACGTAAAAACCTGTGCCGGCCGCCTGGCAGTACACCGATTCACCCAGGATCATTGCATTTTCCAGTTGAATTTTCAATGCTTTACCGGCTCCGATCGGCTGCGTGACCAGCAATCCGAGGCCACGACCGGAAACATCCTGAACCACTGCGTCCAGAAGCTGGCCGCGGTCGTCGAGGATGGTTACCACCACTGGTTGTTGAGGTTTGAGCCTAGGCTCGCGTCGCCGTTCCATGCAACAGTTATCGGCACATCGCGAGCGGAACTATAGTACGGAATTGGCGCACCGCCCGGCCAGGTTGCCGATTTCCCATCGTCCGACAGGGACATTACCAGCGACTGTGCAGCACAAATGCCGCCAACGAAACCACCAGAACACCCATGGCGAGCAGGATCGCCGTGCGGCGGCCCGTGGTGAACCAGGACGGCGCTTTCTCCGGATCCGCCGCCGGCATCAGCGAGCGGTACAGCTTCCGGTTGGCGGAACCCGGCAGGCCTCGCACGGCCTTGGCGATCTCTTTCCTTCCACGCCTGTCGGCGATCAGGATGGTGGCCGAATTCGAACTGTTAGTGGACGCCAGCAGCTTCTGGCGAAGCGGGGCGGGAACCTCATCCACCGACCGGTATACCAAATCCGCGGCGCCGGAGGCGATCCTCACCACCGAAGTCTGATAGAGGCCGTTGGCGCCGGCATTGGCAAGGCCGCAGTAGGGGCAGCGAACATCGCGTTCGTCAATCGTCTTTCGGCATCGGTGGCAAGTCATCAAGCGACCACTTTCGGCGCTTTGGGCCGTTTGGCCCCCGCGGCTTCGTCACCGACATTATCCAACACTACCTGGATGAATCCCAATGCCGCTTTGGATAACGCTTTATCCCTCCGGTAAATTAATCCCAGCCGCCGCACCATCGGATCCGGCGCCAGCGAAATCGTGATCGCCGTACCGGCGGCCACCTCCTCCCGGCTGTTGGAAACGGCCACAAAAGCCACTCCCAGTCCCGCTAGCACGAAGCGCTTCATCATCTCGGTGGAATCCAGTTCCATCGAAATGCGCAGACGATCCTCGACCGGTTCCAGCCATTGATTCAGCCGGGTTCGGGTCTTGCCGTGCTTGGGAAGCAACAGGAAGCTCTCCACCACGTCGGCGGGCGTAACCGAAGCGTGTGCGGCCAGAGGATGGCCGGCAGGCACCAGCAGGCGGATTTCGTCGTGGTGGACGTTGACCACCTGCAGCCGCTTCTCTTCCACCGGCAGTTGCGTCAGGCCGAAATCGGCCGAATTGTCGAGCACCGCTTCCACCACGTGGGCCGCGTAGGAACGCTCCACCTGGAGTTGCACGGCGGGAAACAGGCGGCAGTACTCGGAGAACACTCTGGGGAGTACGTAGATGCAGGTGGCTTCGTTGGCCGCGATTACCAGTTCGCCGCGCGGGTTGGCTTCGAGCTCGGCGATGGCATCCTGCGCCCGCCGACGGAAGTCCAGCATCTGTTCGGCGTACTCGGCGAAAATGCGGCCCGCGGTGGTAAGCGAAATGCGGCTGCCAAAACGCTCAAAAAGCTCCGTCCGCAGTTCCTGCTCGAGTTGACGAACCTGGGCGCTGATAGCGGGTTGGGTGCGATAGCAGGTCTGGGCGGCCTTCGAAAAACTCTTCAAGCGAACGATCTCAAGAAACGTGTGGAGTTGATCGAAGTCCATAAAGTCCCAGCCGCAACCTCGGAAACGGCACGAATCCCAGGAGAGCCCGCCCGCTCGACGAGCCTTCTCCCGATTCCATAGTGCCGCTTCGGCAAAATATTGTGAATGGGAGGGATAGAAATAATGAATTTCCCCCGCATCACACGGCTTTGGTAAGTATTGTAACAGAGGCCGGGTGGTGCGGTTGAGACGGTGGGCTATGACATTCGCAAACCTCTCGCCACGACAAGGCGGGCGGAACCGCCGCACAATCATCTGGCGACAACCATAAGCAGACTCCGTAGAATGCGAAAAAAGCCCGGCGCGCCGAAAACGGTGGGCCGGGCTTTTCAGCATTCCAGAACGCTCTCTCTCAGTGCCTTGACGAACTCTTACGCATCTGCCGAATAGCCTTACTTGAGCCGCCTTGGGGTTGTGATAATGTTGAGCCGTGAACATTTTACTGGTAGACGACGACGCTGAGCTCGGCTCCCTGATGACCGAGTTCCTCAAGCGTGAAGGGTTCACCGTGGAATGCGAACTGGAGGGCCAGAAGGGCCTGGAGCGGGCCACCAGCGGCACCGTCGACCTGGTGGTTTTGGACGTGATGCTGCCCGGCATGGACGGTTTCGAGATCCTGCGCCGGCTGCGGCAGCGCAGCAAAGTGCCGGTGATCATGCTGACCGCGCGTAGCGAGGACGTGGACCGCATCATCGGCCTGGAATTGGGCGCCGACGACTACCTGCCCAAGCCCTTCAACCCGCGCGAGTTGGCGGCGCGCATTCGCGCCATTCTGCGCCGCTATGAACCCCGCCCGGCGGCCTCCGGCGGGCGCCTGGAGGTGAACGGCATCGCCCTCGACACGGGCACGCGCGAGGTAGTGGCGCACGGTAAAGCGGTGGAGTTGACCACCTTCGAGTTCGACATCCTGGAAATGTTGATGCGCTCGGCGGGCCGGGTGCTTTCGCGCGACGCCCTGATGGAAAATTTCTATAGCCGGAAAGCCACGCCTTTCGACCGGTCGATCGACATGCACATCAGCCACCTGCGCAAGAAGCTCGAGCACGGCGATACGCTCATCAAGACCATCCGCGGAGTGGGCTACCAGTTTACCCGTACGCCCCAGGACGCCGCGGCCGAATGAACTCGCTGTTCGCCAAGATCCTGCTGTGGTTTTGGTGCACGCTGGCGATTACGCTGGTGGGTTCGGCATTCCTGTCGGCGCTCAACGCCAGCCGCAATCCACGTCTGCTCACTTTTCAGCTCGAAGAGGCGCGGGCCGCCTACGAAAGCGGTGGCAGGCCCGCGCTGCAGGCTTTTATGGATACCCTGGCACGGATTTACGACGCCAAGGGAATGCTCACCGACGAGAACGGGCACGATCTGCTGACCAATCAGGATCGTTCCGGCTTGATCCGCCGCGCCGGCCATCATCCGATTCTCACGCTCCTTGGGGACTCGGCTCCGGAGATTCCCCGCGCCGCCGACGACGGCCGCTACTGGTTCTTCATCGTGCCGCACCCTAAAGTCGGCTCCTGGTTCCTGACCCCCGACCACCTGTTCTTCTTCGTGGCGGCGGTGATGTTGTGCTACTGGTTCGCCCTGCACCTGACCAGCCCGGTTCGCGCCCTGCAGAAAGCCGTGGAACGGTTCGGGCGCGGCGACCTGGGCGCGCGGGTGGGATCGACCCGGCGGGACGAATTGGGGCAGTTGGCCCGCACCTTCGACCGCATGGCGGAGCGCACCGAAACCCTGCTGGCGGCCGAGCGCCGCCTGCTGCTCGACATCTCCCACGAGTTGCGCTCGCCGCTGGCCCGGCTGGGAGTCGCCATCGAGCTGGCCCGCTCCGGCGACGATCTGGAATCCCACCTCAACCGCATCCAAAAGGAATCCGACCGGCTGAACTCGCTGGTGGGCGAACTGCTGCAGGTGACGCGCGCGGAGGGCGACCCCAGCTTGCTGCGCCGCGAGCCGGTGCGGCTGGACGAGCTGCTGGCGGTGGTGGTCGAGGACGCGGGAATCGAAACCGCCGCGCACGGCTGCCGTATCCGCTACACCACGCGCGTTCCGGCGACGCTCGACGGCGATCCCGAACTGCTGCGCCGCGCGCTCGAAAACGTGATCCGCAACGCCATTCGCTATGCGCCGCGCGATTCCGACGTGGAAGTGTCGCTCGAAACCGCCAACGGCTCGGTAGTGGCGACGGTCCGCGACTACGGACCGGGCGTGCCGGAGGAATCGGTGCAGCGCCTGTTCGACGCCTTTTACCGGGTGGGCGCCGATCGCAGCCGCAACTCCGGCGGCATCGGCCTGGGCCTGTCCATCGCCCGCCGCGCCATCGAACTCCATCGCGGCACCATCACCGCCCGCAACGCGCATCCGGGGCTGGAAGTGGAGATGCGGCTGCCGGCGGTCTCGAGCGGGAAGGTGCAAGCGGGCGGCTGATGGCGGCGGAACGCCAATCGTCCCAGCAGCGGCCCATTTGCGGACCGGCGAACTGCGGCAGTCCGCGCCGAACGCTATCGATTCGCACGCCGCTGGCGTTCAGAATCCTCAGCGAGGAGATCCGCCAGCAGGGACTCCGTGACGCGGAAATTAGTTTCAGCCAGGCGCTTCAATGCGGCAGGCAAGTCTAAGAGCTTACGGATGGAGGCGGCTCGGAGTACACCGAGGGTTCCCACGTTCGGAATGCCGCGGCGGTTTGCTTCGGCGCGGCCGGCGGCATCGTCGATCAGCAACAGCACGTCAGGTTCTTGTTGGGCGAGTAGAATCGCCGCCCGCTCACCCAAATCGATCTTATGCAAGGCCGGGTCGTCGTGGACCGTTCGGTCCTGGCGGACGCGAAGCCATTCCGGAGGTGCCTCGATCCACCGAAGCACCTCGGGCGGGGCATTGCCGTCCTTCAGTTCGGCGAGGACTTCCGGCGGTATCGCGATCTCGTCATATAAACTGGGCAGAATCGAAATCTGACCGATGAGCACAAGATAATTGATAGGCGACGTGTCGGCGACGACGACCGTCATTTCGAAAACGCGATTGCCGTATCGCTATCGGTGAGGACCTGCTCGATGGCATCGGGAAGCAATACGCCGCGCGCTTTGAGAAATCCATCCATCTCATAACGAGATCGAATCCCCAGCATCTGTCGGGCTTGATAGACGGTCAACCTGCCGGAACGTACACCCTCGGCGGCGAGCGCCTCGGCCGCCGCTCTAGCGACACCGCCTGGTTCAGCGGCGAACTGCTGTACTATCTCTTCGGGGACGTCCAGATCGACGCGCACGGTGGGTATCCTCTTAGAGTATTATCGCGTAGTCTTGCAATCTCGAGGGGGAGACGCGGGAGACGCCCGGCTGGAGCGGTTGAGGCCGTCTCGTCCCAGGCCTAGCGATCTGCGCGGTTTCGCGTCCGCACTCGGCGACTCTGGTCCCCCAGCCATCACCGCCCGCAACGCGCATCCGGGGCTGGAAGTGGAGATGCGGCTGCCGGCGGTCTCAAGCGGGAAGATGCAAGCTGGAAACCGATAATCGCGGCCTGCGCCTTTGCTCCGCCTTTAGTCATCCCAGCCGAAAAGTCCTGGCGCCACGGCCCTGCTCTTTGTCGCCCTCGATACCGCGGGAGTCGTCAGCGCACCGGCTTCGCCCCACTGCTCGGATGTGACAGCAGGGCCGGCGCAGACCTTCCCCAATAACTTCGCCTGCTCCGGCTCCAAGTCGATCAGCAGGCCCAGCACGTTGAGCAGGTTAATTAGCTCGGTGGTGTACTCGGCGAGCCAATAGTGAGGTTGGATGTCGCCGAGGGGCGACGGGGGACGCCGGTCGCCGATGAGCGGGCGCTCCCGGTTCGCCTTTCGGTAGCTGAACCAGTGCGCGAGGACCTGCTTGCCGGAAACCTCATAGCTCCACATGCCCGGCTCTACCCGTTCGACGTAGCCTCGCCCGATTAACAGGCGTTTCTTCTCGGCGTCATAATCGATCGCGTCCGGCATCGCGGACGGGTCTTGAGGAATTTCGCCCGCCGCCGGGATGCGCGGCATCCGCGAAGGCGGCAGACGCGGCGGATGTGCCGGGCGCCCCTTCTTCGGGTCCCCCATGCGCTCCCCGAAGGTGTGAAGCCAGATGACCGTTCGGCCGAGTTCGGCAGCCTGCTTGAATGTGGTCGCGTCGGCGGTAAGAGGGATGCGCAAGCCCGGCGTTGAGAGGTCGCCACGGAAGCGTACCGTGAAGGCGGGATGCGCCGCGATGGCCGCGATGTAAGCGACGAGGTCTTCGGCGCTGACGCTGAAACCGTAACGTTGCGCCAGGTGCGACAAGAGATCCGGCCGGATATTGGAGGTCGTGGCCACGGAGTTTCCCCAGAGCGGAATCGCGCGCCCACCCCTCCCGTTATAGTGATGCAAGTCTGGTATGAGTGCCGTCACGGTAAGGGCCGGACCGCTGGTGGGGGACCTGTCGCTCGGTGCGGTTATATAGATTTGGTTCTGTGAGTGCAACCTCCACAGGTCCGGATTGGGCTGGTTGATTAGACGGTTGTCGGGGATGATCCATTGGCGGTCGAAGGAACGGAAGCCATACCGCGTTGGCGGAAGGCAGGGGCCGCTTTCCTCGGCAACCGGTTTCGGGCGCGGGTCATGGCCCCACAGCGGGTTGGATACGACACGCTTGCTGTGTTTGTCCCCCGGCTGGCCGTTCCGCAGGTGCGGGTGGAACAGCGCTTCCTTCTTTTCCGCTGGGGCGTCAATGAGCGCGCGCCAACGTCTCTCCAGCGACTCGACATCCGGGGCGATGATCCACGTGCGGCCCGGCATTACACCCGAGCCGTTATAGATGAAGATATCTTCCAGTTTGGGGTAGGTCGCCCAGGCGCTTGTCGACGCCGGAAGGAACGGGGCGCGCCACCCGGAAGGGCACTCGGTCCAATTGCCTTCCAGTCGCAAGCCGCCAAGGGCCTCGAACTTCTCTTTCCGGTGACCCGCTGGCAGCGCGTGAAACATGACCCTGGCGGGTGTGTGCGGATCGCTCTTGGCGGAACGAGAAGCCAGCACAATGCAGATAGGCTGTTGGACACCCTGAAATATGCGAGTGTTGACCTCGGGCTGATGGCCTTCGGGTGAGCAGTCGATCACCCATATGTCGTCGCAGACGCGGCGCAGATAGTCGCGCATCTTCTGGAACCCAGGCCCGTTGAGGTATCCGGCCACGGTGATGAAACAGACGATGCCAGTGTTATGGGCCGGGTGATGGTCGAAGACCTTCCATGTCGCCCATCGCCAGAAGTAGACATAAAGGTTCCGGAGGTGCTTGGCGTGCGCGCCGACGCCCCACTCCGCCGGTGGCATCCAAGCCGCAAGTGCCGGGGCTTTTTTCTCGTTCTTGCTGCCGCTCTCGATCCAGCCGCCCTGCCCCTTAGCTTTTTCCTTATACGGCGGATTACCGATGACAACCGTTATGGGCTCCTCGCGCTTGATCTTGTTCGCTTCCTTGCGGGAGTTGGCGATGGGCGCTAAGATGCCGGGAATCCATCCCTCATCGTCGGTCGGGTTGCCCAGCGTGTTGGTCACGAACATCCGCAGCGGGGTTCTAGGCAGTGCGCCAGTTAGTTCGACCATTTCCGCCAGCAAGCGGAGCTGCGCCACGGCGAATGGCCCCAACTGTATCTCAAAGCCAAGCGATCGTCTGACCGCGGCATGGATGGCCCCTTTTACCGAACCCGCCCCCTCGTCGCTCTCAACCGTCTCGGCGATTTTTCGGAGTACGCCCAAGAGGAAGGTGCCCGTGCCCATCGCCGGATCGGCAACCGTTACCGATGCCGACGCCAGTCCGGCATGCTGGTCGAAGCGGGGAGATCTCAAAACGTCGTCTACAAGGCCGACCATGGCGTGGACCACTTCGGGGGGCGTGTAGTAGGATCCGGTCTGCTTTCGGAGCCGGTTATCGTACACCTCGAGGAAATCTTCGTAGAAGTACAGCCAGGCGTCGGGGTCGCCTTTGCTGATCTTGGTCCAGTCGACCTCGTCCAACACACGGATCAGCGTCCCGAGGGCTGTCTTAAGGGTCTCCTGGTTTTCCGCATTGTCGGTGAGCAAGCGGAGCGCGCCACCGATGAGGGAGCTGGTCTGGCTGAGCGTTGCGCCGACCTGCTGGAGCCCGGTCGAAAGCTCGATGTTCTTGGCGCGCGCCATGAGCAGCCCAAAGGTAACCGCCTGGGCGTAGCCGTCGGCGAACCTCTCGTCGGTCGCCTCCGGAAAAAGCAGCTTCCGCCAGTCAGTGGCGAGTTCGGTCAGTGCCGGACTTTTCCGGATGAGCTGCTCGGTAACCTCGTCCCGCAACAGTCGGCAAAGGCGAGCCGTGGACTCGGCCAACTCCTTCACGCTCCGTGGTGGAACTGGCTGCCATTGGAGAAAACTTTCGAACAGGCCCAACAGTTCCAGGGGCGCTTGCAGCTTGCTGCCGGCAGTCTCGATGTCTCCAATCAGGCGGACGACCCCGCCGGCGGGTTCACCGTTCTGCCACAGGCTGAAGGCGTTGCCATCCGTGTACATGAGATTTGGCAATGCGCGCAGCTTCTCCCACTGCTCCCTATCGTGGGGGTCCTTGAACTTGCGCGGGTCCGCGCCCTTGCCGGGGGCCTTCAGCTCTACGAACCCGACAAGCGCATTACGGACGGAGACGGCGTAGTCGGGCCGGGTCTTAAGATCGGTGACCGGCGATTCGCCGACCGCCGCCACCGAACCTGACGGAAAATGGCAAATCTCGCTTAGCGCCGCGAGCAAGCCCTCGAATGGTGCGCGAATTTGATCTTCCGCTTGTCCCGTCGCGGCCGGGTTACTCAGCTTCGCTTTGGCTTTAGCGCCAAAGGCGGCGACCGCCGATTCAATGGTTGGGTTCATTCATCCGGCCCGAGCCCGGGAGCATTCGTGCGTGCCATCGGGCTGCGCTCGATGCGGGGCTGCTCCTCCATTCAAGAGATCGCGTAGGCGTCTTCCGTAGTGTAACGAGAATGCAGGTCCAAAGCGAAAGTACCCCGGCTACTTTCCCTTCGGCTCCTCTCCCCTCCGGTACCAGACGGGGAATTCGATGGCGTAATATCGCACCTGGTGCTCGGGGGCATTGGGGAAAACCACGCGGGCCAGCAGGTGAATGGGTTGGCCGGGCTGGCATTCGGGGCGGATTCTGGCGACGGTATATTTGGCCGACGCGCCGGTATGGTCGTAGTCGCTCCAGGGGTCGGAAACGCGCACGCTCAGGTCGACGCAGACATCGTTCGAGAACAACTCGGCGGCGCGGAAGTCCTCGCCATCGGGGATCAGAATCGCGAAGGATTCACCGGGGGCTGCGTAACCATCGCCGTTGCCGTCACCCAGGGTCAGGTCGGAATGATTGGTGGCCTCGTGGAAGATATCCATGGCGCGGCCATCGGCGAGGAGGAAATTCTTCAGGGGCTCGGCGGGCGGAAACAGCGGCACCTCCAGCGCGCTGCGCTCCTTACCGCGGACGGCTTCGATATGGACCAGCGGCCGCCTGGGATCGTTTACGGTGACCGCAACCGGAACGCTGGCCGATTCGCCCGGCGCGAGCGCAAACAGACGGCCGGCGGGAGGGTCGAAGCTCACGCCCTTATCGGGGCTCTCCCAAGTGACGGAGGTAGCGGGCAGACGCAGCGTGCCGGGATTCCAGAATTTGACTTTCAGATGAATCGGCCGCGAGGCGGTCGCCCAGCTTGCGCCCTCGATTTCATAGGCGACCGGCAGCGGCGCGGCGGGCTCGCCGATGGCGACCTGCCAGGCGTCGCCATCGAGGTCGAAACTCAAGCGGCCTTGCCCATCCGCCTTGAGCGTGGCTCGCCTCAGGTAGCCGTCGCGCAGCCGCAGGTAGGCCACCGGGTGGGAACTCGCGGGCGCAAACGAATGCGGTGGCGTGGCGACGGACAGCTTCACTTCGGGAAGCGTGGCGCCGCCCGGCACCCATTCCCGCACGGCGCAACGGAAGCCGGCGGCGGAGGCGTTTTCGATCACGGTGAAGCCAGGCTGGCGGCGGCTGGAGGTGACTTCCCAGCCCCACACCGCAAAATTGGGATAGACATCGGCGTGGGTAAAAACCGTGGGTTTGGGCAACGGACTGGCGAAGGCGTGGAGGTGGAAATCGAGCGTTTTGGCCACTTCCGGAAAGCCGTGCTCGGAATCGAATTCCTCGGTTTCATGAGAGCCGCCGCCGAGCGGCCAGATGGCGTTCAGGCGCCGGTGATAGAAACGGATGAAGTCGCGCTTGCCGGTGACCAGGCGGGTGCGCACGCCGGCGTAGTTGGCGCGGAAATCGTCGAAATTCCATTCGGCGGCGAAGCCCTTGGGGCCGACGGCATATTCGGTCGGCCCCATGAAGCTGGAGGCGCTCGAGAACAGATCGGGATACTTGCCGGCGATCCAGAAAGCCATGAACCCGCCGGCGGAATAACCGGTGACACCGCGGTGGTCGCGGTCGGCGATGGTGCGGAGGGTATGGTCGAGCTGGTCGACCAGTTCCGGCAGGTAGAGCGGAAACTCGCCGATGGTTTCGATGGGCCCGGTATCGGCCACAATGACGTCGTGGGCGCCGACATACGCCGCGATAGACCGGCCGTAATCGGCCTGCTCGGCGGATCGCTCGTAACCGTGCAACCAATAAATGACCGGATAGCGCTTCTGCGAGGCCGCATAGGCCGGCGGGAGATACAGCCGGTAGGTGCGAGTGTCGCCCATCGCCTGGCTGGGGTGGGAGCGGTCTTCGGGCTGGGCCATCTGGGCGCACAGCGGCAGGGAGCATGCCAGCAGGGCGAACAGCAGCCGGGAGGACTGTACCACTAGAAGACCCATAAACCACCTGTTACGAACGAACAGAGGATCGGCAAAATAGCGCCGACCCCAAACCCATTCTTGGACAACCGAGAGCATCGCACCACATCGTTCCCGCCACCAGGATACAACAGAGGAGTGGAGTGCCGCGTGTTTTCAATCACTTACCGAGCCGCGACCGTCAGGAAGCGGTTGCCGGGAACTAACTCCCCCAAATCGGCTAAGCACCCGTTTGCCGTTGGCCGGTGGCTGATACAATCTAGGGTTACTCAAATGCGCAGAATATTTGTGTTCCTGGCGACCTTCGCCCTGGCTGCGGCGATGGGAAGCGCACAGAACAAGCCGTCCAAGTCTCTGGACATATATTTCATCGACACCGAGGGCGGGCACGCTACGCTGTATGTCGCCCCCACCGGAGAGTCGCTCCTCATGGACACGGGCAACCCGGGCGGCCGCGATACCGACCGCATCATGGCGGCGATTCAAGCCGCTGGCGTGAAGCAGATCGACCACCTCATCCTGACGCACTACCATGTCGACCACGTGGGCGGTCTGGAGGAATTGGCGAAGCGGATTCCGATCCTGCATTTCATCGATCATGGTCCCACCTCGGAGCCAAGAGAGCAGGTGGCGGGATTCCAGAAAATGTATGCGGAGATGTACGGCAAGGTCAAACACACGGTGGCCAAGCCCGGCGATAAGATTCCGTTCGACGGCATTACGGTGGCGGTGGTTACGTCCAACGGCGAGGTGTTGAAGACGCCTCTTCCCGGCGGCGGCAAACCCAATCCGGCATGCGCCGACTTTAAGCCGCGGGACGAGTCGCACGTCGATCCCGATAACCCGATGTCGGTAGGCGTGGTGTTCACCTACGGCAAGTTCCGCACCATCAATCTGGGTGACTTCACCTGGAACAAGGAACAGGAGTTGATGTGCCCGAATAATCAGATCGGGACGGTCGATCTTTACCTTACCTCGCACCACGGAATCGACCAATCGGGTTCGGCCGCGCTGGTACACGCCCTGCAGCCGCGAGTGGCCGTGATGCACAACGGCGCGTACAAAGGCGGCGCCGTGCAAACCATGCAGGTGTTGCACACGTCGCCGGGGCTGCAGGACATTTGGCAGCTCCACTGGGCGTACGCGGCCGGCCTGGAGTACAATTCGCCGGCGCTATTTATCGCCAACTTGGACGACAATGCGACCATCGCGAACGTGCTGCTGAACCCTCCGCCTACGTTTGGACAGGGCCCGAGGCCTGCCGGCCCACCCCCAGGAGCGGTGCCGGCCGCCGGTGCGCCGGCCACTCCTCCACCTGCCGGCCGAGCCGGTTTCCCGGGGAGAGGCCGCGGCGGTCACACCGGCCCGGCGTTCTGGATCAAGGTATCCGCCGAAGCCGACGGATCGTTCACCGTGACGAACACCCGCAACAACTTCAGCAAGACCTACGCGGCGCGGAAATAGATCGGGGAACCTAAGCATCCGGTTTCGCAATTACGGTCACACATCCTGCAACCGCTCCCTCACGGTCGCGGCTCGGACTGGGGCATTTCGGAGCCGCGACCGTAAGGGAGCGGTTGCCTTCGAATACGGAATGCGTGCGCCACGGTACCATGAAAGTGGATTACCGAGGTTCCATCCCTGTGACTTCCTTGAAACTGCAAGAAACCAGTCTGAACTGCATTGGCGGCGAGTGGGTGGACGCCGCCGACCACGAGGTGGTGAAACTACCCTACGACGGCACGCCGGTGGGCGTGGTGCCGCAGGCCGATACCGGCGCCGTGGACAAAGCCGTGGCCGCCGCGCGCCAGGCGCTGGCCCAGATGCGCGAGATGGGCAATTGCGACCGCGCCGACCTGCTGCTGCGCATCGCCGATCTGATGAAACGCGACGTCGCCCAATACGCGCAGCTCGTCTGCGCCGAGACGGGCAAACCCGCCAGGGAGGCGCGCGTGGAGGCGGAGCGTTCGATTGCGACCTTGCTCGCCGCGGCGCACGAGGCGCGGCAGTTGCACGGGGAAGTGGTTCCGATGGACTTCGCCGCCATGGGTAAGGGGCGCATGGCTCTAACTGTGCGCGAGCCGCTGGGCGTAATCGGCTGCATCACCCCGTTCAACTTCCCGCTGAACCTGGCGCTGCACAAAGTGGCGCCGGCTCTGGCCGCCGGCAACGCGGTGGTACACAAGCCCGCCACCAAGACGCCGCTCAGCGCGGCGCGCCTGGCACGCACCATGGAAGAGGCCGGCGCGCCCAAGGGCGCCTACAACCTGATCACGGGCAGCGGCGCCCGCCTCGGCACCGCCATGGCGGAGCATCCGGGTATCGCCATGCTGACCTTCACCGGCAGCGCGGAGGTGGGCCGCGCCATCAGGCGCCGCGCCGGATTCAAGAAGGTGACACTCGAGCTCGGCAACAACTCCGCCGTGATCGTCGAGCCGGAAGCCGATCTGCCCACCGTCGCCGCGCGCACCACCCAAGGCGCTTTCGCCAACAGCGGCCAGGTCTGCATCTCGGTGCAACGCGTCTTCGCGCACCGCTCCATCGCCGGCGAATTGGTGGAACGGCTGAAGGCGGCGGCCGAGGCGCTGAAGATCGGCCACCCTTACGAGGAAACCACCCAGGTTTCATCGCTCATCGACGAAGCCGAAGCCATCCGCATCGAACAGTGGATTGCCGAAGCGCGGGCGGGCGGAGCCAGGCTCGTGACCGGCGGGACGCGTGAATTCGCTACCGTCCGGCCGGCGGTGCTGCTCGACGTTCCGGCCGCTTGCCACATCTCCTGCCAGGAAGCGTTCGGCCCGGTGGTGGCAGTCTACGCCTACGAAAACCTGGACGATGCCATCGAGCGCGCCAACGCCACGCCTTATGGCCTGCAGGCGGGCATCTTCACCAACGATATCCAGCGCGCTTTTCGTGCCGCGCGGCGGCTGGAGGTGGGCGGAGTGATGATCAACGACATCCCCATGTACCGCGCCGACCACATGCCCTACGGCGGCGTGAAGGAAAGCGGCACCGGCAGGGAAGGTCCGCGCTACGCCATCGAAGAGATGACGGAGATGAAGCTGATCTGCTGGAAGGTGTGACGGGAGGGCGCGCCATTCACGACGCCGACTGGGGAGTCGGCCAAAACGGGTCGGCCTGAACCTGCACCTTTTGGCCAGAACACGGACTGAACTGCCGCGTTACTCACCGCGGCCGGTGATGGCCGCGTACGGGCTGCCTCGGGCGCGCACTTGCTGGAAACCCAATCAGGCAAAGGAGTCCGCGGGGTATGCGCTGCCTGGGTCCTGTTGGCCTGCAGTTTGGAATATTGTGCCAGTCCGCTCTGCCCCCTTTTCGATGAGTCGAAAAGGTATTAGTTCAGGCTGACCCGTTTTCTTCCGTTTTCTTCTTTTCTTGACCCGTTTTTTTACCTTACCTTGAACCGGCCGCCGGAGTCGGTAAGCGCTGAGGCGGCCAGAGAGGACGGATCAGCCACCCGAGCTGGTAAGGCGCGTTGGAAAGTCTTTGGGCATCTTCAAGATGCGTGGCCATGCATAATTCCGAGGCTCGACCTCGTATATAGTGTATGGTTGCCGTGGTGACGGCCTTTTCGCGTGTGGCGGAACCCGAGTCTCAGTGCATCGCGCGTGCACTGCGGCGAAGAGACTCGGAATTCATTGGCCGAATTGTGTCGCAGTATCACTATCGGCTCCTCCGATATCTGGTCTACTGGACATCCAGGCGTGAAGTCGCCGAGGACCTCGTTCAGGAAACCTGGTTGCGTGTTCTGGAACACGCGGGGCAATATAACGGCCGCCTCCGTTTCGAGCCGTGGTTGTTCTCCATCGCACGAAACCTGGCGATCGATCACCTGCGAAAGCAACAGACGGCAACGCAGCGGATGTGCCGGGAGGACGAAGCGGGCGTGGACCTTCCGGCGCCGGATTTCGAATCGCCGTTCTTCGCGGCCGCAAGAAGCGAAGATGCCAAACGAATCGCGGCCGCTTTGGGGGCGCTAGAGCCAATCTACAGGGAAGCGCTTCTTCTGCGTTTCCAGGAAGAACTGTCGCTCGCGGAAATTGCCCAAGTCGCACGCGCTCCCATCTCGACCGTTTCATCGCGGATTCATCGCGGCCTCTCGATGCTGCAAGCCGCTCTCGGAGGAGGCGCCGATGCCGATTGAAAATCATGAAAAAGCCCGCTTTCTGCTTCATCGGGCCCTCGTTGAAGGAATTTCGCTGGAGGATCGGCGTTGGCTCGATGCTCACGTCGGACAATGCGCCGAATGTGGACGGTATGCCGATCTCTCGGCGCGTACCGTCCGAGCGCTGGATTGGTTCGCGCTGGAACTCGACCCGGCAGCAGCACTTCGGGTTGAGAACGTAGTCCGCAGCCGTGCCGAGGAGATGAGATCGGCCGAGGCGCATGCAAAACGCCTTTGGATCGGCACAGCGGTCGCCATATTCCTCACGTTCACGGGATCTGCCGTTACGTGGCACACTTTGGCATGGCTGGCCAGTCAATGGAATCTCCCCAGCCGCGTATGGCAGATCGGATTCGTGGCATTCTGGTTGCTGCCATCCCTTATGCTCGCGTTGCTGCCGCTCTTTCGAAGAACACTTCTGGGAGGGCATTCCGATAGCAAAGGACAGACCATATGAGCTGGCGCAGCGGATTCGGTCTCATTCCAGGTCCGGCCAAAATCCTGGCCGCTTTAGCCTTCGTGGTTTTCTTTTTCGGGGTCTTGGAGGAGCATCGCGCGAGCGACCTCCGGACCTTGATCGGTCTGGCGGGCGGTACGCTTGCCGGCGCTTACTTTCTTCTCGCCGGCTATGTTTACGCAGATGCAGTGCGGCGCGGTATGCCGCCGATTCCCTGGGCGGCGCTCGCGGTGCTCATTCCGAA
>PLRS01000037.1 GCA_003164035.1 Bryobacterales bacterium
GCCGACCCTCGCAACAGCAGCTTCAGCGCTACGTCGTATTCCTGCATTAGTCCATTCCATTGTGCCGTGTTTCACCCCGTGCCGCAGCCCGCCCGGCCGTCTGCGCGATACTGAGTAACGGTGTCATTTGAAAGCGTCGCAGTCAACCTTCGCGAGTCCTTCCGCATTATCGCCGCCAGCCGTTCCGCGGGCGAGTTGCGCGAATTGCCGGGGGTCAGCCTGGCTTCGGCCGGCACCACCTTTCAAATGTTCAACGCGGCTTTCCTTTCCACCCCTGTCGAAACCGACGTCGAACTCGCCCGGCGAATAGTCCTTCCCTCGGTGCATTTCGGGGCGCGCGGACTCTCCTGGGCCTATTGGGTTTGCGAAGACTTGCTGGGCTCGCGGGCTCAGCGCAAGTGCCGGCAAGTGTTTGAGCGCCAGGGGCTTCGCCATTCGGTGGACTTGCCCGGCATGATCGCCGAACGCGTCTTGCCGCCCCACGGACCGCTGTCCGAAATCGAGGTGCATCGCGTCTCGACCCGCGCCGAGCGCGACGGCTTCTGCTTCGTCGGGTCGGTGTGCTTTCACGTGCCCATCCACTGGTTTCGCGAAGTCTTCGACGGCCCCGGCGTCTGGGAGCGGTTTCGCGCCTATAACGGTTACGTGGATGGCGAAGCCGTTTCCACCGCCGCCATCGTTGCCGGTGGCGATGCCATCGGCGTCTACAACGTCGCTACCCTCCCCGAGCACCAACGCCGGGGCTACGCCGAAGCCGTCATGCGCTTCGCCCTGAATGAGGCCGCCCGCGACCTTGGCATCGAGCGCAGCATCCTGCAATCCACCCCCGCCGGCCTCCACCTCTACCGGCGCATGGGCTACCGCACCGTCACCCGCATCTCCGTTTACGCTTCTTGAGCCGGCACGAATTTCGCGCGCCGTGCACAGAATTGCACAAAGCCACAACAGGTACAACCATGCACAACCGCCTGTGGACATCATTGCATCAATTATATTATGCTTAGATGTATGCGTACGACGCTCAGCCTGGATGACGATGTTGCCGCATTACTGGAGCAGATTCGGAAGGCAAAAGATACGACTTTCAAGCAGGTCGTGAACGCCGCCCTCCGGGAAGGTCTGGCGCGATTGAGTTCTCCCGCTGAACCGCAGCCATTTCGTACCCGGCCGGTCGATTTGGGGAACTGCTATTATCCCAATCTGGACAATGTCTGGGACGTTTTGGACGAGGTGGAACGTAGCGGGTCGGGAAGATGATTCTCGTGGACGTAAACCTGCTGGTCTACTCTTGGGACCGCGGGGCTCCACAACACGAAACGGCTGTTGGCTGGCTGGATAGAAAGCTGAGCGAATCCACCCGCGTGGGGCTACCCTGGGAGTGCCTGCTCGGCTTTATGCGGGTGGTCACGAATCCCCGAATCTACGAGAGACCTGCGCCGGTGAACCTGGCATGGGGGCAGGTGGAGCATTGGCTGAGTGCCCGCAATGCGTGGGTACCGCTGCCGGGCAATCGCCACCAGGAAATCCTGGGACGCCTTTTGACTCGGCTGGGCGGTGGGGCGAAACTGATTCCCGACGCTCATCTGGCAGCCCTTGCGATCGAGCACGGACTCGACCTCTGCTCGACGGACGGCGATTTTGCGCGATTCGAGGGTTTGAGGTGGGTAAATCCGTTGAATCGGTAGTCTGGTTCTTGGCAGCGCATCCCGCCTGTCAGTTCTAGACCTGTATGGCGGCGCGCTCGACGGCGAGATGCTGGCGCTTACCTCATCGAGCCTTACCAACTATGAGCTAAAGACTTCGATCAATTCGGTATCGTCATCGACCGCGCTTGGAACCGTTGTGGCCGTCGACACCAGCTACAGAACCCTGACCCTCACCACTCTGGGAACGGGAAGCGAAACCTTCAACGCCGTGGTGACTCCCGAGCCCGCCACAACGGTGATTGCCTCGGGCCGGTTTAGCCGGTCTGCTGCTGCTCGGCTTCCGCGGGCGCGGGAAACACCAGGAACCGGCTTAGTCTACAGCTACTGTCCGCTACAAAACCCCCGCCTCACCGCCGGCCATGTACGTGGAAGGGCACGTAATACCGCGGGTCGCCGTCCCGCGTGGTCAGTTTGAAACCGCACTCCGTCAGAAACTCGCGGACAAAGGCGAGCGTCCGGAACTGCTCGCCCTCGCCGCGAGAGGCTCTGAAATCGTGCGCCGCGATCGAGACGTAGCGAGTGCGATCGAGCGCGCGGCGGCAGCCCGGAAGCGCCTGCCGCTCCGCGCCCTCGATATTCATCTTGAGAAAGTCGATTCGTTCGATGGAGTACGCCATCGCCAGGTCGTCGAAGCGTACGCCCTTCACCGCGAAACTCGTGGACGAGGCCGCTCCGCCGCGCACGTAGTTGGATTCCCACACTGGCAGCGTCTCGATTTCAAGGCCGGCTGGCGCGTCCACGCAGGCGCGCTGGATGGTCGTCACGTTCGATAGCCGGTTGCGCTCGCAGAATTTCTCCAAAGCCAGGAACGAAACCGGGTGCGGTTCGATCGCGTAAACCTTCCCCGCCGGACCCACGGCGCGGGAGAACGCGAACACGTCTTCGCCGCGCCCCGCGCCGATGTCCACGATCGCATCCCCCGGCTGCGGTTTGTAAACGTGAAACCAGTAGTCGTCGGCGTCGCGCAGATACTTCTCCGCGGCATGGCTCCATCGCCGCCAGTTCGGTTCCCCCACTTGGAACAGATCCGGGTCGGGGAAGTAGTGCGGACCCACGCGCCGCATCCACATCCCGTCCCACAGGATTTCGATGTCCACGGCCGGCGCCGCCGCGCGTGCCACCGCCGTAGCCTCTCTCGCCAGTTCCCGCCTTCCCGCGGGATGATCCAGTGCGTGCACCGTCGATGGGTCGATCCACATGGTTAGTCTGTCCCTTTCGTTTGCCGCCGCCGCTTGTCCGGCGAAGGCGAGTGACCGGATGCGCGGCTCGCCGTCTGGTCCATTCCGCGTGTCGTCTGCGCAATTTCGCCGGCCGTTTCTAGTATGTCTAGTACCGTCCGTCCCGCTGCCATTACCTTCACAGCTTAATGATATGGGAGCGATCCTTGCAGAGTGAATTGACCGGGTGTACAATTCGGAGGCTCGGCATCCGAACCTCGTGATCCGAGTCAAGATTCTTAACGGCCAGGAATGTAATCGGCCAACCGGAGGAGGGCATTTTGAGGGATTCCAGAACGGTTCTTAGCAAAGTTAAAGGACTCGGCTTAGTGGTAGTGTGTATGAGCGTCGCCCCGGGCGCGTGGGCGCAAGCCTATACCGCTGTCGGGCTGGGCACGCTTTCCGGAGGGTCGACGAGCTACCCGACCGCCATCAATGCCAGCGGGCAGGTCGTTGGATATGCCAATACCTCGTCCGGAGCCGTACACGGGTTTCTTTACAGCAGCGCGATTATGAATGACTTGGGTTCGCTGAGCGGCGATTTATACAGCCAGGCAACCGGCATCAATAACAGCGGGGAGATTGTCGGTTTTGCCTCCCCGTCTTACGGCAGTGCGGCTACATACGCGTTTGTGTACAGCGGCGGAAACATGACTCTTCTGGGCACGCTTAGCGGCGATCCCTATAGCGTCGCCACCGCGGTCAATAGCAGCGGGCAGGTGGCGGGATATTCCAGTAGTTCCGGTTTCCCCAGTATCCCTGCCGCGTTTCTGTACGGCGGCAGCGGAAGCCCGCAAAGCCTGGGTACGCTGGGGGGTGCCGAAAGCGCGGCCGAGGGCATCAACGGCGTCGGGCAGGTGGTTGGGTGGTCTTTTACCTCCGGCGCACAGCAACACGCTTTTCTCTATAGTGGCGTGTCGATGACCGATCTGGGCACCCTCTCAGGCGGAAACCAGAGCATCGCCTCGGCGATCAACACCAGCGGGCAAATTGTGGGATTCGGCAACACCGGCACGGCGTCCGCCCACGCGTTTCTCTACACCAGTGGGACCGGGATGACCGACCTGGGCGTTATCAGCGGCTATGTAACCAGTGTCGCTACGGGCATCAATAGCGGCGGGCAGATTGTGGGGTATAGCACTCCCTCCGTCGGAATCCCGCACGCTTTTCTGTACAGTAACGCGACGATGACGGATCTGAACAGTCTCGTTTCCAACCTTCCCTCCGGCGTATACCTTGAATACGCCACCGCGATCAACGATTCCGGACAGATTGTAGCCCAGGCAAACAATAACCTCGCTTACCTCCTGACTCCCAACACGACCACGACGCCGCTGCAGTTGATTCCCGTCGCTCCCTGCCGCATCATGGATACGCGCTACCCGGACGCACCTCTCGGCGGACCCACCATTCCAGCCGGTGCCACTCGCACGATTCCGGTGCCGTCCAGCAGTTGCGGGATCCCGTCGAGCGCGGCGGCCTATTCGCTCAATGTTACGGTCGTACCCAGGGCGGGCGTCCTGAACTATTTGACGGTCTGGCCGACAGGGCAGTCGCAACCGGTTGTCTCGACGCTCAATTCGCTGGACGGGGAGATCCTGGCCAACGCCGCCATCGTTCCCGCCGGCACGGGCGGGTCCATCGAGGCGTTTGCCACCGACGAGACGGACCTGGTGATCGACATCAACGGCTACTTCGTGCCGCCCACCACCGGATCGCTCCAGTTCTACCCCTTGACCCCATGCCGGATTCTGGACACGCGGAAGACGCCGAACGGGACGTTCGCCGGACCGTCTCTGGCGAGCGGTAGCAGCCGGTCGTTCCCGATTCAGTCGAGCGGGTGCAATGTGCCCGGCACCGCCGCCGCCTATGCGTTCAATGTGACGGTAGTGCCGCCGCTGGATGGAGTGCTGGCCTATTTGACAGTCTGGCCGACGGGAGAGTCGCGGCCGGTTGTGTCCACGTTGAACTCACTGGACGGAAATATCCTGGCCAACGCGGCCATCGTACCGGCGGGGAGCGGCGGCGCGGTGAGTTTCTATGCCACCAATACGACCGACCTGGCGGTGGACATCAACGGCTACTTCGCGGCGCCGGCGGCGGGCGGGCTCAACTTCTACGCGGTGCCCCCGTGCCGGATCGTGGATACGCGGAAAGCGGACGGGACATTCGCCGGTCCGATTATGGGGGCGTCCACGACCAGGGCGTTCCCCCTGTCCCAGGGTCCTTGTGGAATATCGGACAGCGCGGCGGCGTATTCGCTCAACATGACGGTGGTGCCATCGGGGTATCTCGGCTACCTGACTCTCTGGCCCACGGGAGACGCGCAACCAGTCGTATCGACGCTGAACGCGCTGGAAGGTCAGCTCGTGGCCAACGCGGCGTTGGTTCCGGCCGGGACCGGTGGTGCAGTCAACGTGTTCGTGACCAACGCTACGCACGTGGTCATCGACACCAACGGGTATTTCCAATAAGGGGTATTACGACGCTCGGCGCGGCCAATTACCGCGCCGAGCCGTCGCGTTTGTAAGTACGTGTAGGTACGCGGTGGGGTCCTTTCAATGCCTCATCGACTTGACTCGAATCATGGCCCCGCTTCCCACGACAATCTGGGTGGTTCAGTGCGGCAATTGCACAACCGTGCCCAACGCGCCCGGCGCCGAAGCACGCTCAGGGCCATTCGCTACGGGTTGACATCCGACCCGAATGGCCGCATACTGGGGACGGATGCCGACCCGAAAACCCGACGACGACCGGCTTGCTCTCATGCAAGGCACGCTCGACTTACTCATTCTCAGAACCCTCGTCACCGGCCGCTGCCACGGCCAGGGCATTGCCCGCACCATCGGCCGCCAGTCCGAAGAGGTCTTTTTCGTCGACCACGGCTCCCTTTACCTGGCCCTGCAACGCTTGGAGGAGAAGGGCTGGATCGGCGCGGAGTGGGGCGTGTCGGAGAACAACCGCAGGGCGCGGTTTTATTCTCTGACGGAGAAAGGCCGGGAGCGCCTGGTGGAGAAAACCAGCCAATGGCGGCGCCTGGCCCGCGCCATCGGAACCATTCTCGGCCCTGAAGAGCAGGAGGGATAACAAATGTTTTGGCGGCGGAAACGGACACCGGCCGATTTTGCCGAGGAGATTCGCGCTCATCTCCAGCTCGAAGCCGACGAATGGAAAAGCGACGGCCTCGCTGACCGGGAAGCCGGCAACGCGGCACGAAGAGCGTTCGGGAATGTGACGGCGGCCCAGGAGCGTTTCTACGAGAAAGGCCGGCCGCTGTGGCTTGACCACCTGGTTCAGGACGTTCGCTATGGCCTCCGCGGCATGCGCAAGAGTCCGGGTTTCACCTTGGCGGTGGTGTTCACGCTGGCGCTGGGCATGGGCGCCAACACCGCCATCTTCAGCCTGATCGATGCCGTGCTGCTGCGTTCGCTGCCAGTGAAAGACCCCGCCAGCCTCTATTTTCTGAACAACGCCGGCGCTCGTGAGGTCGGTGGATCTCCGCCCTACCCCTGCTTCGAACGCTTTCGCTCGCAGGCAACGTCTTTCACCGGTATTGCCGCCTATTCCGCCCATGATTTCGGCATCCGCATCGATGGCCCGATGGAACAGGTGGATGGCGCGACGGTCTCCGGCAATTACTTCGATCTGCTCGGCGTGACTCCGTTCGCCGGCCGGCTGCTCGCCGCCTCCGACGACCAGCTCGACCCTCCGGCGGCCGTCATCAGTTATGGGTTCTGGCAACGGCGCTTCGCCGGTAAGCTCGACGCCATCGGCAAGACGTTCTATCTGGACAACACGAAATTTACCATCGTCGGAATCGCGCCGCCGGGCTTTAACGGCTTGACGCCAGGCCAGCATGACGATGTGACCATGCCGTTTACCATCGCCGGGCCCAACCTTCTTCGCGACACCGGCTCCTGGTTCTTCAGGGCCGTCGCGCGGCTCAAGCCGGGCATAACGGCCGAACGCGCGCGGGGCGAGATCGACCCCATCTTCCAATCCTTCATGAATGAATTCCCGCCGCTGGCCGACGCCCGCCGCGACTACTTCCGCAACATGGAGCTCACCCCCGCCTCGCGCGGCCTGGACGAGTTGCGAAAGCGCTTTTCCCGGCCGTTGTGGGCGCTAATGGCAGTG
Organism: Bryobacterales bacterium; assembly: GCA_003164035.1. Lineage (GTDB taxonomy): Bacteria > Acidobacteriota > Terriglobia > Bryobacterales > Bryobacteraceae > JBEKYD01. The sequence continues at coordinate 7,061 of PLRS01000037.1, forward strand.
GTCGGCCTGGTGCTGCTGGTGGGATGCGCCAATATCACCAACCTGCTGCTGGCGCGGGCCGCCAGGCGCGAAAGAGAGTTCGCGGTACGGGTCGCCATCGGCGCCGGGCGAAGCCGCCTGTTCCGCCAGGTGCTGGTGGAGACCGGGCTGCTATTCGCGGCGGGTGCCGCGGCGGGTGCTGTGGTTGCCTGGTGGGTGGCGCGGTCCGTGGTCGGCTTTTTCGCCGGCGGCGCGCACCCCATCCTCATCGAGGTCGACTGGGACTGGCGCGTCATCGGCTTCACCGCGGGCCTATCATTGCTGGCGACTGTTATTTTCGGGGCCGCGCCGATCTTAAGCGCGCTACGGGCCGATCCCCACCGGGCGATGAAGGATGGCGGGCGCACCACCGAGGCGCGAGGCATCCGGTTGCGGCACTTTCTGGTGGCGTTTCAGGTGGCGCTGTCGCTCGTTCTGCTGGTGGGCGCGGCGTTGTTCCTCCGCACTCTCCAGAATCTCTACTCGAAGGCCGCGGGGTTCCACGCCGACCAGGTCGCCCTGCTTTTGATCCACTTACCCGACCCGACTTACCACAATCCGGCGGCGCGAATTGCCGGGTGGGACAGGATACTGGCCGAGGTCCGCGGCCTGGCGGGCGTGCGGTCCGCCAGCCTCTCGCGCATGACGCCGCTCGACGGCAACTCTCGCGGCGTGGGTTTCGAAGTGCCCGGATTCCAGCCTCGTTCCGTTCGGGACATAGGCCTCGGTCTCAATACCGTGAGTGAGGACTATTTCAGAACATTGGGGACACCTTTACTACAGGGCCGAGACTTCAACGGGAGCGATCGGGAGGGAGCGCCAAACGTCGCGCTGCTCAACGAGAGCGCCCGAAGACATTTCTTCGGCGGGCGCGATCCCGTTGGAACGGTAGTGAAACTGATGGGTCGCCCGCAATACCGGATCGTCGGCGTGGTCCAGGACGCGAAACAGACGGATCTCAGAGAGGAAGCCGGCGACTTCGTCTATATTCCGCTGCGGCAACCCATCGATATGGGTGCCTTCATGACGCTGAGCATTCGCACGGCCGGCGATCCGCGGCGCTTGATCGGCGCCTTTGAGCGGCGGGTGCGCGGGCTGGGGCCCGAGATTCGCGTCCTTCGAACCGGCACGCTCGCGCGGCAGTTCGACGAAAGCCTGCTGCGGGAGCGCCTGATTTCCACTCTGGCAACAGGTTTCGGAGCACTGGCGTTGCTGCTCTCGGCGGTAGGATTGTACGGCGTCCTGGCGTATTCGGTGGGACGGCGAACCGCCGAAATCGGCATCCGCATGACGCTCGGCGCGCGGCCGGGCCAGGTGGTCTGGGGTGTCCTGAGCGAGACGCTTTGGCGGGTAACGCTCGGTCTGGCCGCCGGCGCCTTGGCCTCGATCCCGCTCGCAAAGCTGGCGGAAAAGCTGCTCTATGGGGTAGCGCCGACCGATGCCGTTGCGCTGGCCGGCTCGGCCGCGCTGCTCGTCGCCGTGTCGTTGCTGGCGAGCTATCTGCCGGCTCGACGGGCAGGCCGGATCGATCCCGCCGCCGCCTTACGGAGCGAGTAGAGAGCCCCACCGTGGGGCAGACCATCGTCTCTTGTGGCCTGCCATGCGACATGGCAAAGGACGAGGACCGTTCGGCGCAAGGGGAGCGTTTAACCGATCTGGGAATCTCGCAGTTTAGACGCGGAAACCGCTCCCTTGGAAGCTGTGAAAAAATCACAAATCGCAGGGGGAACCGCCTGCGCCACCAAAGCAGGTGCTTTGTTTTCATAGTGGAGCAGGCGGTTCCGCCTGCTTAGCGCGTTTCGGAGAGTTCTTTCACAGCTTCTTGCTGTCGCGGCTCGGTAAGGGTACCCCATGTTTGTAGTCACTTACCGAGCCGCGACCGCGAGGGAGCGGTCGAACCGAAACTAACCTCCCCAAATCGCTTCAGTACCCCCGCCGGGGAAAACCCGAGTAAGTTGTCCTCGTGGTGTTGTATCATTTGAGAGCCCCAGAATTTGTCACCGTGGCAGCGTGAGATTACACACAAAACGCCACCCGCCTTGAGCCGTTCGGTGCCATTTTCCGGCGTTTGTATTACGGAGGAGATTTCAATGACGCAAATTATGAAAACCTGCGCCCTGGCGGCTCTGTTGGGAGCCATCGCCAATGCGGCCACCACGACCACGCAGACCACGCTCACGGTTACCAACGCTACCGTAGCTCTGTCCGGCACGAGCCTGGTCGTGGCCGGACCGTCCACGACGCTATCCAACATCGGCAACGGGGCGTTCGCCGCGACGGTTCCTTTCACCAACGTCACCGGTACCAATGTCACCGCCCCGTTCACGATCACCCTGTCGGGCGGCGCGAACACCATCACGGGAAACCTCATTGTGCCGACCGCGCTGTTTTTGGGCGAATCGACCGGCGGCTCCGGGTCGGCGACGGTCACCGGAGGCACAGGTACCTATGCGGGAGCGACTGGTTCGTTTCCGACCATAACGGGCACCTCCACCGGAACAATAACAACCAACCTCCAGGTGAGTTTCAGCGGCGCCGGCAGCATCACCACGGGTGGCTCGGGGGGCACTACGCCCACTCCCACCGTCACCGCACTCCAGAACAATTACAGCTACATTCTGCCCGGATTGCCTAACTATGGGATTGCCCCCGGCAGCCTGTTCATCATCAAGGGCACCAACCTGAGCAGCCAGCCGCTTTCCTCGCTGCAGTCGAGCGCGGCGCCCGGCCTGCCTCTCACCTTGAATGGCACCAGCGTTTCGGTGACGGTCGGCGGCACCACCGTTCAGCCGCCCATCTATTACACTTCTCCCACGCAGCTCGGCGTGGTGCTTCCGTCCAGCACGCCGGTAGGCACCGGGACCATCACAGTCACTAACAGCGGACAACCCAGCTTGACCGCGCCCATTCAGGTCGTGACCAGCGCTCTGGGCCTGGATACGCTTTACGGCAGCGGCACCGGCGAGGGCGTAGTCACCGACGCCAACGGCGTTGTTCTGACCGCGACCAATTCCGCCAGCCCGGGGCAGACCGTGATCCTATGGGGCTCCGGCGTGGGCGCCGACACTGCCAATACCGACCGCGTCTATCCCGAACAGCAGGACAACCTCACCGGCATTCCGTTGCAGGTTTATATCGGCGGAATCTCGGCCACGATTCTATACCGCGGGCGTTCGCAATACCCGGGCGTGGACCAGGTCAACGTGACTATTCCGACCAACGTGGCCACCGGCTGCGACGTATCCGTGGTGGCGGTGAGCGGCAATGTAGTCAGTAACTCGATCACGCTTCCGATTAATGCCGGCGGCGGCGCATGCACCGATCCGAATCTCGGTATCGGCGGAACTACCGCCTCGACGCTGAGTGGCAAGACCACGGTGAATTATGGCTTCGTGGGCGTTATCGAGTCGACCGAACCGGGAATCGGCTCCAGTTCCGCGCCAACCACCACCAGCACGGCCGGCGGCATCTTCCAGAGTGTCTCGGGCGTCCAGTTCGCCTCTACCGCCAACTCCGGCTATGCCTCGATCGGCAGTTGCATCGTGACCGCGGCAACCACGTCGTCTTCAACCGGCACCATTCCCACCATCACCGGTCTGGACGCCGGTACGGTTACCGTGACAGGCCCGGCTGGAACCGAAACTCTGAACACGATTTCAGGCTATCTAGGTATCTACGAGGCCACTTTGCCGTCGGGATTCATTCCCCCGGCCGGCGGATCGTACACGTTCAACGGCACGGGCGGACAAACCGTGGGCGCCTTTAACACCTCTGTCAATTTCACCAATCCACTAACTTGGACTAACTCGGCCTCGCTCGGTACGGTAACCCGGTCGCAGGGTGCGACGGTTACCTGGTCCGGCGGGGCTTCGGGAACCTATGTCGAGATCTCCGGGGATTCGACAGCTACCATCGCCGGGCAGACCGTGAGCGTCAGTTTTGTCTGCAACGCTCCGGTGAGCGCCGGCCAGTTCACGGTTCCACCATCCGTGTTGCTGGCGCTGCCCTCGGGCACCGGAAGTCTCTCGGTGGAAAACTCCACTAATCCGCAAACCTTCACCGCCACCGGGCTCGATCTCGGCTACGTAACCGCCGCCGTGGTGGTCGGAATCAACGCGACGTACAACTAAGCCGCGAGTCAGAGCCGCGACCGTCAGGGAGCGGTTGCAGCCGAGCTGTAGGGCAGGCGATTTCGCCTGCCCTATCGCTCACCCGACGATCTCCGCCAGAATCCTCCGCGCCACTTCCTTCCCCCGTTCGCCCACTTCTCCCACCGGGCCCACGCACGACGGGCAGCCGTTGTAGCACCCGCAGGAGGCCAGCAATTCCGCCGTCTGGCTCAGCAGCCGCGGGGCCAGCCGGTACAGCGGCGCGCTCATGCCCACGCCGCCGGGATAGGCGTCGTACAGGTACAGGTTGGGCTCGAACGCCTCCAGGCTGCCGGTGTCCTGCTCGCTGGTTGCCACTCCCAGGTCCCGCGGATCGCACATCAACAGTAACGCCGCCACGGTGCGCAGCGCCGCGCCCAGGCCGGCAATCCCGCTCTGCCTTTCCTCCGCCGTGAATTCGCCGGCCAACCGCGCCAGGAACGCCGCCGGAAAGTGCAGCCAGAAAGCCGTGGTGTGCATCTCCTGCTCGGGCATGTTCAGCTTTCCCGCCCCGACGTTCTCATTGGTGTAGAACTTGATCTTCTTGAAGCCCACGATCTGGCGGTTCACCCGCACATCGCCGTGTACCCTCCGCACGGCCGAGGGAAACGCTTCGGCTTCGAACTCCTGGAGCGCTTTCACCTGGGTGTAATCGATGGCGTCGGTGTAGTAATCGGAATCCACCCGCTTCACGTAAGCCTTGCGCTCCTGGTAATCGAAGCGTTCCACATGATACTGGCGCGCTTCGTGCAGATAGATGGCTTTCTCGTGGAGGGTAGTAAGTGCCGTAGTAAAGGAAACCTCGGCGATGATCGCCGCCTCGCCGGTAATATCCACCACCACGAAGTTATCGCTCGATACCGAACGCAGGCTGGTGGCATCGGCCGGATAAGTGTCGCTGGTCCAGTGCCAGGCGCCACCGGACCGATGCAGGAACCCGGCTTCTTCCAGGTATCCGCAGATCTCGGCCGTGTCGTGCCGGCCGAACTTTTCGCCCTCGCGGATGGGCAGCTCGAACGCCGCGCACTTCAGGTGGGCCAGCAGGATTTCCAGGTTATCGGGATTGACGTAAGCGTGCTCCGGCGAGCGGCCGAAGAAATAATCCGGGTGCTCGACGATGTATTGATCGAGCGGCGCGCTGGAAGCCACCAGCACCGCCGCCGAGGTTCCCTGCCGCCTTCCGGCGCGGCCGGCGCGCTGCCAGCTCGAGGCGATCGTGCCGGCGTATCCGGCCATCACCACGGCATCGAGCGAGCCGATGTCGATCCCGAGTTCCAGCGCGTTGGTCGCCACCACCGCCCGGATCTGTCCCTCCCTCAGGCGCCGTTCGATCTCCCGGCGCTCCTTGGGCAGATAGCCGCCGCGATAGCCGCGCACGGTTTCCGTGGGCACCCGGCCGCGATCCTGTGCGTCTTTCAGGTAAGTCACCAGTAACTCGGTGGCCAGCCGGTTATTGGCAAAAACCAGCGTTTGCAGGTTCCGCTCCAGAAACTCCATCGCCACGCGGCGGGTTTCCTGGATGTAACTGCGGCGGATGCCGAGCTGGCGGTTGACCACCGGCGGGTTGTAGAAGATGAAATACTTTTCGCCGCGCGGCGCGCCGTTGCGTTCCACCAGGTCGAACTCTTCTTCCGTGACGGCCTCGGCCAGCTCGCGCGGGTTAGCGATGGTGGCCGAGCAGCAGATGAATTGCGGCTTGGAATGGTAAAACTCGCAGATGCGCCGCAGCCGCCGCAGCAGGTTGGCCAGGTGGCTGCCGTAGACGCCGCGATAATAATGCAGTTCGTCGATGACGATATAGCGCAAGCTTTCGAAGTAACGGGCCCAGCGGGTGTGATGCGGCAGAATGCCGGAATGGAGCATGTCGGGGTTAGTCAGCACCACGTTGGCCCGCTGCCGGATGGCTTTGCGCGCGTCCTGCGGCGTATCGCCGTCGTAGGTGAACGCGCGCATCTCGGCGCCCATATCGTCCACCGCGCTCTGAAATTCGTGCAACTGGTCCTCCGCCAGCGCCTTGGTGGGGAAAAGGTACATGGCCCGGGCGTCCGGGTCGCGCATCAGCCGGTTCCATACCGGCAGGTTGTAGCACAGCGTTTTGCCGCTGGCCGTGGGGGTGACAATCACCACGTTCCGGCCGGCGTCGACGCGCTCGAAGGCTTCGGCCTGGTGGGAGTAGAGCCGCGCGATGCCGCGTTTCTCCAGCGCCCGCCGCAGGCGGGGGTCGATGGCGGCCGGCATTTCCGCGTACACTCCCTCGCTGGCCGCCTGGTGATGCACCGCCCGCACCGGGGAATCGGGCTCCAGGTGAGCCGCGCGGAACCGCGCCACCACCGCATCCAGCGACGGCCGGGAGCGATGCGAAAGCTCCTCGGTGAATTCCGGAAACCCGAGCGACAGATTCATTTCCATTTTCGCCTTTTCTTTGCTACCTTACCGCGAAATGCCCCGCCGGTACAAGCGGGGGTGGAACAAATGGCGGCGAATGGGTTAAGATCAAAAGCTATGAAACCAGCCGTCGGCTTCCTCACTGTACTCGTATTCGCGGCATTCAGCGCCGGATTCGCGCAAGAGCGCGGCGGCGGCGCTCACGGATCCACCCCTGCAAAGGCCCCTACCCGGGGCCCGGCGCCGGTTCGCGCGGGCCACGAGTCGCCCGCTCCGGCGCACTTTAACGAAAAGGCCGGGCACCCCGACGCTCCCCACGTGGATGGCAATAAGTGGGTAGGACACTCGACCGGAGCGAACGATCCGAAGTTCCATTTGGACCACCCCTGGGAGCATGGCCGTTTCAGCGGCGGCTTCGGCCCCAGCCACGTCTTCCGCCTGGGGGGAGGCGGCCCATCGCGCTTCTGGTTCGGAGGCTTTTATTTTTCCGTTGCTCCGGCCGATATCGGCTATTGCGACGGCTGGTTGTGGGATTCCGATAATATCGTGATCTACGAGGACCCCGACCACGTCGGTTACTATCTGGCTTACAACTCCCGCCTGGGCGTCTACGTCCACATTTTGTACCTGGGTAACTCGTAAAGCGGGGTAAGCCCCACTCCCTCGGGAGCTGTGAAAAAATCACAAATCGCAGGCGGAACCGCCTGGCGGTTCCGCCTGCCCAGCGCATTTCGGAGAGTTTTTTTCACAGCTTCTCGCGGTCGCGGCTCGGTACGCTACTCTTCGCGCAGCGCTTCGAGTGGTTGCAACCTGGCGGCGCGGCGGGCGGGAAGGGCGGCGGCCGCCAGAGCCACGGCCGCGAGAATTGCCACGCCGGCGGCCAGCACGGCGGGATCGACCGCATCGGCACCATACAAAATCGAGCGCAACGAGCGCGCCACCGCGAGCGAGCCGGCAATGCCGCACAGGATACCCGCGCCCACCCAGCGCGCGGCGTTCCCCAAAGCGGCGCGCATGATAGCGGCCGGGGTGGCGCCGAGCGCGACGCGAACTCCGAATTCGCGGGTTCGGCGCGCCACCAGGAACGACATCACGCCGAACAGCCCGAAGGCGGCCAGGGCCAGCGCAATGGCCGCGAACAGACCCAGGAGCCAAGCGTAGAACCGCGGCCGCGCGTTCACCTGCTCCACGCGCTCGTGCATGGTCTCGGTTTCCACCGGCAGCGTGCGGTCGAGCGATGCCAACGTCTGCCGCAGCTCGCGCGCCACCAGCGCGGGCGCGAGCGAAGTGCGCACCACCGCGGTGGTTTCCCGCCATCCGGTGGGTGGTTCGGCGCGCCGGAAATTGTCGTCGACCACAGGCTTGCGCAGCATGTAGAATTCGGGGTCCGCATCGGCCGAGAGACCGCGGTTCCTCACCGTGCGCGAAACTCCGACCACGGTATACCAGGGGCCGCGCGATCCCAGGTCTTGCAGGATATGTTTGCCGATCGGGTCCTGACCGGGAAACAGGCGGCGGGCGAGCGACTCGCCCAGAATCACCGCGCGGGCGTCGGCATCCCGATCCGGTTCGGTGAACCCGCGGCCTCGCAAGATCGGAATCCCCAGCGCGGCGAAATAGCCGGGCGTCACGTAACGCCAGGACACCATGCCGCCGGTTCCTTCGGGGCGCGGGGCAACGCCCTCCACCAAAATGGTGGAGAGCGGCCGGCCGCGCGTGCCGCCGATGGGAGGCAGCGAGTCGGTGATGGCGGTAGCCTGCGCGCCGGGCAATATCTGCAAGCGCTGTTCCAGCCGGTTGAAGAAGGCGAGCTGGTCGACGTCGCGCTGGTACAGTTGCCGCCCGAGCACGAAGTGAGCTGTTACCACGTGCTCGGTTTCCATTCCCAGCGGAACGGCGGCGAGCTTCCATAAACTGCGGAGGGTAAGGCCGGCGCCGGTGAGCAAGACCAGCGAAGCGGCGACCTGCGCGGCGACGAGCACACTTCGCAATCCGCCGCGCGCCGGGCCGATGGAGCGCCAGCCGCCGGCAAGCGTACCGGAGGGAAATCGCAGGGCGGGCGCGATGCCGAAGAGAATTCCGGCGCCGATGGAGGCCAGCGCGGTGAAGGCCAGCACGCGTCCGTCGATGGAGGCTTCCTCCATGTGCGGCAGCGCGCCCGGCGCCATGGAGACGAACGCGCGCACCAGGCCATACGCCAGCGCGCACCCGGCGGCGCCGCCGATGGCAGCCAGCAGCAGGCTTTCGCTGAGCGCCTGCCGCACCAGCCGCCAGCGCGGCGCACCCAAGGCCAGGCGGACCGCGATATCGCGCTGCCTCATCACCGCGCGCGCCAGCATCAGGTTGGCCACGTTGGCGCAGGCGATCAAAAGCACCGCCAGCACGGCGCCAAATAACGCCAACGACGCCAGCCGCGCGTCGCCCACCTGGCGGTCGCGCACCGGCTGCACGCGCAGGTGGACTTCCTTGCGAAACTGCGGCGGCACGGTCTGCAGCGCGCGGGCGAAGTGCGGGCCGAGCTGCGCGGTAGCCTGCGCCACGCCGACGCCGGGTTTCAACCGGGCAAACACGCGAAACGCGCGGCCGGAGTGCTCGGTGGCTTCATTGAGAGCCTGCGGCAGCAGCACATCGGCACGCACCAGGGTGGGCGTCTCGAACTCCTTCGGAAGGACGCCGACCACGGTGACGGCGGCGCCATCGAGCAGCAGCGTGCGGCCCATGGCATGCCGGTCGCCGGCCATCCGGCTCTGCCAAAGCCCGTAGGAGATCATGGCGACGCGCGGTCCATTGGGCAGGTCTTCGGCGGCGGAAAAACCGCGGCCGGCCGCCAGCGGCATACCGAGGGTTTCGAGAAAATTCGCGGCCACGCGGAGGCAGGCCAGGCGCACCGGGTTCTGCTGGTTGAGATCGCAGGCCCGCGCACCGGCTTCGAACGAGGTCACCTCGGCGAACGGGCCGGGATTGTGGCGCAGGTCGGTCAGCTCGTCGGCGAACATGAACTCGTTGGTATCGAGCGGCGCCATCATGCCGACCGACACCAACCGGTCTTCCCGGGCGTACGGCAGCGCACGAAACAGCACACGGTCGACGGTGCTGAAGACGGCCGTAGTGGCGCCCATGCCAAGGGCAATGGCTCCCACCGCGCTCAGCGCGTAGACCGGATTGTGAAACAGGGCACGCGCCGCGTGGCGCAGATCCTCGAAGCAGCCGGCAATGTCCGCAGTCATTGGGATTTAGACACCGCGCGGCGAAATTTTGTTTCGGGTGCTCAGTTCCAGGCATCCAGGAACCGGTAATACGCCCGCAGCAGAATCGTGCCGGAATCGCGGTCGGGCGACTCATATTCGCGAAACAGAGCGCTGCTTCCCCAGTGACTTTCGAGCTCCCGCCAGAAGCCGTCCCAGCGGAGTGTCGGCTCGCCGCCGAGAATGCGGTCGTTGACGGCCTTGAGGATGGCGTCGTTGATTTCGGTTTCGCCGATGCCGCGGGTCGCGATGACCTGGGCATCGTGCGACGCTTCGATCACCTGGTGGATCTCGGTGGTACCGCCGCAACTGCCCAGGATCACCAGGCGCGTGGTCTTGGCCAGGTAGCTGAGCGTCCTTTCCACCCAGAAGCTATGGCCGCGGTGAACCATGACAGCCGGCACCAGGCTGCGCTCTTCCAGCACCGCCGCGATGGCTCGCTGGCGCCGCTCCGCTTCGCCTTCGAGGGCCCGATTCTTCGCCAGGTGAGTGTCAACCGGTACGTTGGCGAAGATCTCGATGCGGCGGCCCTCGGGGCCGTGGCCGATGAGGTGAACATATTGGCCGCGATCTTCGATCTCCCAGGCGGGATCGTGCTGGTAACTCTGGCGGAAAGATTCGAAAGACTCGACGCCATCGTCGTCGTCGTAGAAGAAATAGCGTTCGATGCAATCGTTGGCCGCGCCGAACAGCAGCGCGGTATCGAGCGACCCGGAGGCGCGCAAGAAGGGCAGATAGGGCGCGGCGACGCCGGTGCTCTCGGCGCTTTCGTCCATCGAGAGCTTGGCCGCCAACAGGCCGTAGAGAGTGGTGCCGCGCAGGTCGCCGGCCTCGCGGCAGCGGGCGAACTCGCCGGAGACGATCGCGGCCACCTGTTCGCGCAAGGCCGTGCCGCGAGTGGCATCGATGATCTCGGCGAGGCGCATCGCCTCGGCGAGCGGGTCGGCGGTCCGGTCCACGCCGCGAGCCAGGCGACTGACAACATCAAAACCCGCGACGGAGAGAAGGCGGTCGAAGCGGCCGGCGGCCAGCGCACCAGCGGCAAAGTTGCGCAGCTCCCAATTCCCGGTCCGATCGAGTAAGCCGGTGAATGAGCTTCCGATCGGCTTTTCGGCCTTCCATTTGGGCAGGAGCAGCCGGTCGAAAATCGCGCCAAAGACGCGCGGGTCCGCTTCGGCGCGGCCGAGTGCGAGCAAGGCGTAAAGATCGACGGCGCGGAAGTGGTCGAGGTCGCTGGCTAGCACCCCGTCCAGATCTTGCTGGGCGGCCTGGCACAGCACCAGGGATTCGTTTTCGAGCACGCGGTCCAGGTAGGCCGCGTCCTGACCACCGGCCACCCGCATATCGAGCACGGTGGCGAAGAACCGTGGGGTGCTGCCGGCAATCCCGAGTGCCGAGTCGAAGGAAAGCTCGCCGCGCGCGATGCGGCCGGCGAGAATGGCCAACCGGCTGCGCCGCGGCAGGTCGATTGACTGATCGGCAGCCAGGCGAGCCAGCAGCACCAATTCGGGCGACTTACTGGCCGACAGCAGATCCCGCACAGCGCGCGCCGACAAACTGGTTCCCGAAGCCAAGCCCATCGCCTGATCCGGAGCGGCCAGCACGAATCGCTCGAAGAGCCTGCCTCCGCCCGCGAGCGGCAGGTATTGGCCGGTTTCGCGCAGCGCCAAGGCCGGATTGTGAAGCCCGGCGGCGAGCACGAGCTTCTCGGCTAAAGCGGCATCCCCGGGCTCCTGCTCAACCGCCCGCGCCAAGGCGCAGGCGCCGCGGAAATCCACTTCCCCGAGCCATGGCCTGTCGATCACCAGGGTCAGGCTGCGCCGAGCGGCGTCCAGGTTGCCGGTTAGGGCAGCCTCGAAGCCAAGCCTTAGCGCGCGGTCGCTTTCGAGGTCGCTTTTCAGCCTGGGCACGTCCTGGGCCCAGAGCGGATGGCCGCCGAGCCAGGAAAGAAAGATGAGGAAGGGGACCATCCGAACCACGACCGCATTATGCCACGCCAAGCGAGGCGCAGGTTGGGAGAGTCTGCCCCAACGACTGTTCGGAGGCGGACACCGCCATCCCTGGCGCGGACAACGGGGAGGAGCCCAGGCTTGCGGATCGGCAGAAAGAATCGATACTCGGCGAGTGGCATACACGATCCCGTGAGCCCGACCGCGGCCGCGGCGATCGTGGTGGCACTGGCATTGTGCGCCAGCCTGGTACCGGCCGCCCGCGCGGCAAGGGCGGACCCGGCGACGGAGCTGCGTCACGAGTAGGGCGGATAGCGCCGCGGAAGGACCTTTCAGAACATAATCATTCCATTCAGACGTGGCACGGTCGTTGGGGTCACTCGTCCCTTGGTCAAGAATTGCGCGCCCAGGAATCGTTAAGTATCCGATTTTGGAATTACGACTATATGACACAGTAGAATTAAGCAACCGCTCCCTAACGGTCGCGGCTCGGTCTCGCGCGTTTCCGAACCGCGACCGTTAGGGAGCGGTTGCCCGGAAATACGTTGGCGACCTTATACGAACTTGTGTACTAAAGAATGAGCACCGGTCTACTTGTCCTGAGAGGGCGTAGGCTGCGGCTGTGGGCCCGGCATCGTTCCGCCAGTGATAATCACTCGCCCCTTGGCTAGCAGGGATGACTGATGGCGCACAAGCTGCTAGTTAAGGATCGTAACGAAATAAGGTGTGCAGAACTTCAGCGCGGCCTAGGGTGTAGCGTGTAGTTCCAATCTCCGTGAAACTTGTCGCGGTGGAGATCAATCTCGGCCACTTCGCGATCCGACACTTTGAC
>PLRS01000050.1 GCA_003164035.1 Bryobacterales bacterium
CCTCGCCACCCACCTGACCCGCCTCTCCGAGGCCAAAAAGCTCCTCCAGGCGACCCAAAGGCCCCTCCGGAAGGCCGCCTAAGGCCGCCGGATCGAAAAAAAGTCACTCGTTAAGGCCGCCGTGGAGCGCACTCTGCCCTAAGTGTGCCTTGCCCTCTCTCGTGGCGCAGGCTGTCAAGCCTCCAGCGTCGGCTTTCGAGCCGACGTTCTTGTATCCCGTAGCGCCGGTGTCCTGCGCGCCAGGTTGGGCTAAGCTGACACCCACCGGCGATTGGCGGCTAGTCTTTCTTTGGCGCGGCATCGGCCACGCTCTTTTCCACCTCGCGCACGAACGCCTGCAGCGCGCCGCGCTCCGCGGCCTGCCATTTCACCACCACGAAATAAGGTCCACGGCTGAAAAACACGGTATCGGCCGAGGGTTTCCAGCGCTGGGAAAGCTCCACGCCCACCACGGCCGATCCCAGCACGTACAACCGGGCGTCCAGTTTGCCCGGACCTTCGTAGCCGGCCGTCAACAGGGTTTCGATCTCGTTGCGCGGCACCGGGTCCGGCGCCTCCGACGCGCTCAACCGCCGGCGATCGGTGCGCCGCCATCCGCCGGCGGCGTTTTCGGGAAAAATATCCCCCGGCAAGGCCGCCGCCTTGCGGCACGCCGCGATTGCGGCCCAGCCGGCCGCGCCCAACCAAGTCCGTCGTCTCATCTTTCCTTTGATTCTGCCATGCGTCGCCAAATTACGGATGCTACCATCCGAGTTATGCCAAAATTCAAGCCGGCGCGCGGCAAGAAGAGAGCTTCGCCAACGCCGCCGGGCGGCTTGGCCTGCGTGGTCCTGGTGATCGCCGGCATCGCCTTGGTGATGCTGTTCCTGTACTTCGTACTGACCCATGCGAACGGATAATCGACTTCCCGCCCAGATGCGGCCGGTGGAAATCCAAACCGGTCCGCTCGCCACCGCCGAAGGCTCGGCGCTGATTCACGTGGGGCACACCCAGGTGCTGTGCGCCGCCAGCGTCGAAGACGGCGTGCCGGCGTTCCTGCGCAATAGCGGCAAAGGCTGGGTGACGGCCGAATACTCCATGCTGCCCCGCGCCACCGCCAAGCGCACGCCGCGAGAGGTGACCAAGGGCCGCGCGTCCGGCCGTACCCACGAAATTCAGCGCCTGATCGGCCGGTCGCTGCGCGCCGTCGTGGACATGTCCGCCCTCGGCGAGCGCACGGTGATCGTGGATTGCGACGTGCTTCAGGCCGACGGCGGTACGCGCACCGCGTCCATCACCGGCGGCTTCGTGGCCTTGGCCGTGGCCCTCCGCCGGCTGGTCGATTTCGGCATCATCAAGACCATGCCCGTGCGCGATTGCCTGGCCGCCATCAGCGTGGGCCTGGTGGGCGGCGTCCCCATGCTCGACCTCTGTTATGAAGAAGATTCCCAGGCCGACGTGGACATGAACCTGGTCATGACCGGGGCGGGCCGCTTCGTGGAGATTCAGGCCACCGCCGAGCGCGGCTCGTTCGACGACGCGCAGATGGCCGAGTTTATCGCCCTAGGCCGGCGCGGTATCGCCGAACTGGTGGAGTTGCAGAAGAAAGCGGTGCGTATTTGATCCGGCTTTACTGCGCCAGCTCGAACCCCGGCAAGCTGGCCGAATTCCGTCTCGCCGCCGAACAAATAGCCGACGCGCCGCCGCTGGCCATCGAACTGCTGCCCGGCTTCGCCGCCATTCCCGCTTGCGTCGAAGACGGCTCCACGTTTGAGGAAAACGCCCTCATCAAAGCGCGCCACTACGGCCGGCATACCGACGGACTGCTGTTCGCGGACGATTCCGGCCTGCTCGTAGACGCTCTCGATGGCGCGCCCGGAGTCCGCTCGGCGCGCTACTCCGGCCTGGGCGCGACCAACGAGTCCAACAACCGCCTGCTGCTCGAAAGACTCCGGGGTGTGAAGGATCGCAAGGCTGCTTTCGTCTGCGCCATCGCGCTGGTCAAAGGCGGCCAACCGGCCGGAGTCTTCACCGGCCGGGTCGAAGGCGTAATCCTCGACGAGCCGCGCGGGACCGGCGGCTTCGGTTACGACCCGCTGTTCTTCTACCCACCCTTCGGCTGCACTTTTGGCGAAGCCAGCGAAACCGTCAAATTCGCCGTCAGCCATCGCGGCCACGCGTTGCGCGAAATGCTGCGGCACCTGGCGAGCTTCGCGTAAAGATATAACTGCTCGCCCGGCTTACCGCGGCGCGGGGCAGTCATGGTGCAGCGTCTTGCCGGCCGGCGGTACATTTCCAGTCTGGAGATTATCCGGACTGATCGATTTGACATAATTGCAGTCGATGTAATGATATTCGTTCGAGTGCTTGCTCCAGGCGTAAGTCGGCGTCGCCGGTGCCGAAGCGGGGCCGCTGCCGATGCTATAGACATCGGTATTAGTGCCGTAGGCGACGGCGTACTGCATGGTGGCAAGATCGACAGTTACAACGGCGGTGCCGGCCACAGTGTCCCAACCTGGAACGGGGGCGGCGCCGGCGCCCAGTTCGGTCCAGTAAGTTCGCGTGCCGGCGCTGTGCAGGCGTGCGAGACACTCAGCGGTGGGATGGCCGTAAGTGTTTCCGTCTCCGGCGCTGACAATGGCAATGGTGGGGCTGGTTAGGGTAAGCCAGGCGGTATTGCTGCTGGAGCTACTGCAATGGTGGTGCACCTTATAGACGTCCAGTTTCCCAATAGCTGCGGCGACACCACTTTCGACGTCGATGTAGCCATCCGAATTTTCGCCGGTCAGATCGCCGCCGATTTCGGCGCGGAAACCGCCGTAACCGATGCGGGCGGAGAGACTGACGGAATCCTCATCGGTCGTGCCCGCGCCGTTGGCGTTCACGGCAAAGACCTGGATCGTGACCGGGTTCGGCGACGACGCGTCGAGCACGAATGTGTCGCCCACCAGAGGCGTGGCGCGTTTCCCCAGGGTAGCGGCCGCGTACGCGGTGTAGTAGGTGCTGTCGTACGACTGGCCGCGATCCTCCACCTGGGGCGGGCGAGCCCAGGAGAGTAGATTGGGGACGCAGCCAATATGATCTTCATGATAGTGGCTGACGAACAGGTAATCGAGCTGCCGGATTCCAAGGAGGTTGTAGTAGGCGAGCGGTTTGTCGCAATTCTGGCTGACCATGTCGCGGCCGATGTCGAAAGCGGCCACCTGGCCGCCAGGCGAGATGAGGATGGCCGCATCGCCCTGGCCGGCGTCGATGAAGTGTAACTGTAGTTTGCCGTTTGCCTGGGCGCATAGGTCGGCGGCCAGCAACAGGGAAAGAAGGATCGTCCTCATAACCGTCTTTTCGGCCGTTGGTGCGTTCGTAAGAGGGTAACAGACGAATAAATCGTTGCGGGATTAGACCGGGCGCGACGTGGTTTCAGCCATCAGCGGCGCCGCGTCCCGAATGGCGACGGTGATCGCCTCGCCCTGCCGCCGGCGCACGCTCGTGGCGATGAGAAATTCGGGATCCACGCGGAACTGGCGGAAGTCCCATGCCGCCGGATTGTCGCCGAAGCCTGGCTCGAAAGCAATCGTCGCCCGGCCGACGCCAATCGTAAACGCAAAATTCGAAAGCCCCAGGCTCAAGCCGATACCGCGGGCTTTGATGTAGGACTCTTTCAATGTCCAGAATTCGAAGAAGCGCTCCCGCCGCTCGACTTCGGTAACTTCGCCCAAAGCCGCCACCTCGCGGGCCGCGAAAAATCGCCCGGCAATCTGGGCCATATCCGCCATCGGCCGCCGCGTAGTTTCCGTGTCCACACCCAACTCTTCCCGGTCTCCGACGAGGCAGGCCACCAGCCCGTCGGTATGCGACAGGTTGAAATGAAGACCCGCGGCCTGGGCCGGCTCGGCCACCCGCGGACGGCCCCAGCGGTTCGCCGCGAAATGCCAATCTTCGGGCCGCGCCGGCCAATAACGCGACAGCAGAGTCCGCAGCAGAATGCGCGAGGCCAGGAAAAGATGGGCCGCCGGCGCCACCCGAAAGCGCGCATACCGCTCCGCTTCGGCAGCGTCCAAAAACTGCCGTTCCAGTTCCCCCAGGGGACGGCCCAACTGCGCGGGAACGCGCCAATACCAGAGATGGCAAGCTCCGGCTTCGAATTCGTTCAAACCCGTCGGCATTTTCCGCTCAGCATAGCACCAGACAGCGGGACGGGTCGCCCGGATTGCGCCGGCAAAGACCGGCGTTCGAAATATCGGTGAACCGGCGTAATCGGACCATGGTCTTGGACCATGGTACAAATGAAACATGCGGGAGATTGCAATTTCCAAATTCAAGGCAACTTGCTTGGCCGTCCTGGAGGAGGTGCGCCGGACCGGCACGCCGGTACGCGTCACAAGGTTCGGACGACCGGTAGCGGACGTGCTGCCAGCCAGTCCGAAAACGCCGGCCTCCTGGCTGGGGTGTGCGAAGGATTCCATCGAGATGCTCGGCGACATCACCGCACCCGCCGGAGCCTTCAGCCGCTGGACTGCCCGGAAATGAAGTTACTCCTTGACACGCACATCTGGATTTGGGCTCTTCATAGTCCCGAGAAGCTGGATCGAACGGTCCGGCGCGAGCTCGAGCGAGCCGGCAACCAGCTGTACCTATCGCCGGTGTCGATTTGGGAAGCGCATCACCTGGTACGGCGGAAGCGCCTTCGCCTGCGGCAGGGCTTCGCGCAATGGCTCGACGACGTGATGGCCCAGGTTCCGCTCCGGGAAGCGCCGTTCACTTTTGCGGTCGCCGCGGGGGCGTCGAAAATTGAACTTCCCCAATCGGACCTTGGGGATGTCTTTCTGGCCGCCACCGCCCTGGTCTTCGACCTTACGCTGGCGACCGCCGACTCCCAACTGCTGGCCTGCTCGTGGCTGAAGACGCTCCCCAACCACTGAAGCGCTCACCCTCCGTCCTTGTCCTGGGCCCCCGCCTTTGACTAGAATGCAGGTGGATGGGAAGACGGTTCGGCTCGCGCACACTTCTCGCGACCGGCGCCGTGCTGGCGGTTCTGCTGGCGGCGCTTGCCATCGTGCAATACCGGTGGTCGACGCGGGTGGCGGCCGCCGATGCCGAACGCGAGAGGGAACATCTGGATTCGGCGGCTTCGCTGTGGGCGAGCGAGTTCAACGACATCGTTCGACAAACCGCGAGCGATCTCGAGAACTACGCCCGGACCGCGCTGGAATCGGGCCAACGGCTGACCGTGGTCCCGAAGCCGATTGGCGAGCTGTACTATCTCAGCGTCCCACCGGAAGGTGCGCCGCAAGCGCGCCGGCTGTCGGCCGATGGCCTTTTCGAGCCCGCCGAGGTGCCCGCCTGGATCGCGCTGGCGCGTTGCGCCGGGTTCGCCACCGAACAGCCGCCGGCATTGATCGTTCCCCTTTACGACGTCGCCAGCGCGGAAAGGCACGGCGCGGCTGGCACCCGCATCATGAAAACGCTTCGATGGCGGCAGGACCGCTGTTTCGTGGCGCGAATGGATGAAACCTACCTGCGCAACACGCTTTTCCCTCAACTGATCCGCCGAAGTTTCGGCCCGGCCGCGGCGAACGAATACGATTTCGCGGTGGTCCCGCTCCACCGGCCGCACGACGCTTTGTATGGCTCACCGGGGCGCGCCGATCTGCGCAAGCCGTTCTTTTCGATGCCCGGCCCTCTGGAGCTGTCGAAGGTTCCGGCCAGCGGTCCGCCGCGGCGGCAAATGTTAGTCGTGCAACACGTGGAAGCGACGGCTACGGGTGGGGGCACGGCACTGGCGGACCTGTTCGGTCCAGGCATCTGGGAGTTGGACGTCGCCCACAAGGGCGTGCCATTGGCCGCGGCGTTCGAGGAAAGACGACGCCGCGATTTGCTGTTCAGCATGACGGTGGAGGCCTTGCTGCTGGCGGCCATCGCTTTCCTGGTGATTGCGGCGCGGCGCACTGAGCGGCTGGCGGACCGGAAAATGCGATTCGTGGCCGGCGTTTCGCACGAGTTGCGGACGCCGGTCTCGGCCATCGCCATGCTTTCGCGCAACCAGGCGGATGGGCTGGTGGCCGGGGCGGAACGAGTCAAACAGTACGGCGAACTGATCCATCAGCAGAGCCGGCGGCTGAATGAAATGGTGGAGCAGACGCTGCAATACGCCGGCATCCACTCCAGCCTGCGGCGGCCGGCGACCGGCGAGGTCGACCTGCGCCGCCTGATTCAGGAAGCGGTAGACGGGCAGCGCGAAGAGCTGGCGCGCGGCGGATTCGAAATCGAGGTTGCCCTGGCTGAGAATCTGCCGCCGGTTTCGGGCGATGCCGCGTTGCTGCGCACGGCGTTCGACAACCTGCTGAGCAACGCGCAAAAGCACGCCGATCGCGGGCACTGGATTCGCGTGACCGCCAGTTACTCCGCGCAACACAAAGAGGTGCGGATCGGGGTGGAAGACCGCGGCGCGGGAATCGACGCGGCCGATCAGGCGGAAATTTTCGAGCCGTTCTGCCGCGGGCGCGCCGCTATCGAGGCGCAGATTCCGGGCTCGGGCCTGGGATTGAGCCTGGTGCGCAGCGCGGCCGAGGCCCATCGCGGCAACGTGACGCTCGAGAGCGAACCGGGCCGGGGCAGCACGTTCACCCTGCACCTGCCGGTATGAAACGCCGCATTCTGCTGGTGGAAGACGAAACCGCGTTCGCGGTGGGCACCATCGACCGGCTCGAATCGGAGGGCTATCAAGTCGAATGGGCCCAGACGGGACCGGCGGGATACGAAATGGCGCGGGCGCACGCCTTCGACCTGATCGTGCTCGACATCATGCTGCCGGGCCGAAACGGGTTCGATATCTGCCGCGACCTGCGGCGCGATGGCGTGAACACGCCCGTCATGATGCTGACCGCCAGGGGCGAGGTGGTGGACCGCGTGGTGGGGTTGAAGCTCGGCGCCGACGATTACGTGCAGAAGAACTGCGAGCCGATGGAGCTGATGGCGCGCGTCGAGGCGCTGTTGCGCCGGGGCGGCGGCGCGGCCATGAGCCCCGAACGCGCCGAGTTCGGCGGCGTGCGCGTAGACCTGCGCAGGCACGAAGCCACGCGCGAGGGAAGACCGTTGACGCTCTCGCCAGTGGAGTTCCGGCTGCTGGAGTATTTGATCGAGCGGCGTGGCGTGGTGGTCGCACGCGAGGAATTGCTGGAGAACGTCTGGAGTCTCCACGGCGATACGTTGAGCCGAACGGTCGACGTGCATATTGCCGGGCTGCGGAAGAAAATCGAAGCCGATTCCCGCTATCCGCGATACCTGTTGACCGTGAAGGGCACCGGTTACAAATTGGCCATCTAGGCTGCGCCCTTACATTGTTTACACACATTTTGCGCGCGAAACATTCCCCCCGCTGCATGCTGGGAGCATGAAACCGTGGAGTCCATCTGCACTTCTTCTTGCCTGCTGCGCCGCTTTCGGCCAGCAGCCGCCCGAAAAGATCGCCTTCGAAGTGGCGTCGATCAAAACCGCGCAGCCCTCGCCGATGGGCCAGATGCGGGTCGAAATGAGCGCCGACAACGGCATGCTGCGCTACAGCAACGTCACATTGAAGGATTGCATTCGCAACGCGTATCGCGTCAAAGAGTTTCAGGTGGAGGGGCCGGATTGGATCGAAAGCGCGCGCTTCGATATCGCGGCCAAGCTGCCTGCCGGATCCTCCAAGGCGAAGGTGCCGGAAATGCTCCAGACGCTGCTCGAGGACCGGTTCAAGCTGACCCTGCATCGCGAAACCAAGGATCATGCGGTCTATGCGCTGATGGCGGCGAAGGGCGGCGCGATGCTGAAACCGGCGGAAACTGCAGTCGACGGTCGCGGAGGTAGGGGCGGCCAGATGCAGTCCATCCAGATGGATCCGGCCGGTGTCCACCTGAAGGCTTCCGCTACCACGCTGGCCGGGCTGGCGGAAATCATCTCCCGGTTCTCCGAGCGGCCCGTGGTCGATATGACCAGTATCCAGGGCCAGTACGATTTCGATCTGCTGTTCTCACCGGAATCCACCGTCGGCATGATGCCACCTCCAGGCGGCGAACGCCCGTCCAGCGCCCCCAGTGAAGGCGCCCCCTCCATCTACGATTCGGTGCAGCGCTATGGCTTGAAGTTGGAACCGCGCAAGGCGCCCATGGAAATCCTGATTGTGGACCACATTGAGAAGACGCCGACGGAGAACTGACTGTGGGGCAGACCATCGTCTCGAGGGTGGTCCCGTGCGAGCGGCAGGGCGAAGGACGAGGGTAAGTGGACATGGTCGAGTGCCGGGTGTAGGGCAGACCACAAACGACGATGGTCTGCCCCACGGTAATCATGGTTGGCGCCGGCGTTCCACAATCCGTTTGACTTCCGCCCGCAGGGGCGCGACCGCTTTGGCGAAGATCATTTTGTACGCGCGGCAGAAGTAATCCAGGTCGGCAAACCGGCCGCGCTGGTCGTGGCGATGCTTGGGGCATCCGCCGTGGCAGATCGACTGGTATTCGCACACCTGGCATTCGGGGTGAGGGATGGTTTTGGTGGCGGCGAACTTATACCGGCGCTGGCGGCGCGCAATCTCGCTCCAGGAATCCTCATTCACGTTGCCCAGCTTCCAGCCCTCTTCCACGAAAAAGTCGCACGGGTAGACGTCGCCGTTATATTCCACCACCACGTAGCTGTCGCAGGTTTCGTGCATGGTGCAGGTACCGGGTTTCTGGCCGGCCAGCGCCTCGGCGATGTTGTCGAAGTAGCGAATCCGCACGCGCTTTCGGTCCGGCCACCACAGCTCGAACGTCTCGCACAGAAACCTTCCATATTGTTCTGGAGTAATGGTGAAGGGCAGCGGTTGGCCCAGGGCACCGAATTCCGAAAGCGGGATGTACTGAATGTAGTCGATCCCGAGCGACCGGAAAAAGCGGTAGAGTTCCCTGGGCTGGTGGACGTTCGCCTGGCTCAACACGCACAGCGCGTTGAATTCCACGCCGTTCTTCTTGAGGCACTCGATTCCCAGGATGACTTTGCGCCAGGTGCCCGTGCCTCCTTTATTTACGCGGTAGAGATCGTGCGCCTGTTCCGGGCCATCGATCGAAATGCCGATCAGCCAGTCAGTCGCCTTAAAAATCCGGCACCAGGCGTCGTCCAACAGGATGCCATTGGTCTGCATGGAGTTCGAAACCGACTGTCCGTTGCGCCCATGCCGCTTCTGAAATTCGACCAGCGATTCGAAAAACGCCGGTCCGGCCAGCGTCGGTTCCCCGCCCTGAAACGCGAATGCGCTGGCCGGATAGGAATAGAAAAGGAAGCTGTCGACCAGGCGCTCCAGCGTTTCCAGGGTCATGCGGCGGCCGGGAAGCGCCTGGTAAGGATCAGCCTCCCGGTCGAGATAGAAACAGTAGGAGCAATCCAGGTTGCAGACCGCCGAGGCCGGCTTAATCAGCAGCGAGCCGATACGCGGCGTCACGCCGGTACCGTCGAGAATCGGAAACGCTCCCATGCGGTTAGTGTAACCGTGGAGGCGGTTTCACGGGGATGCCGCACAATTGGCGTGGCGCACGCACTTGTGCACGCACGAGTGCGTGCGCCACGTCGCGTCCATGTTTGACGCGCTCGCAGGGCGGTGGGATAATCCCACTTGTGATCGTTACGCTCGACGCGAAGCGGCGCCTCACAGTCCCGGCTGGTCTCGCCCCGGCCTCTCCCGGAGACTATTTCGATGCAAGCTTCGACGCCGAAGAAGATGCGCTGGTGTTTCGGCGGCTCCCGGGTAAGGAGAATTGGCTCGCGGTTCTCAAAGCCTGCCCGGTCAGCCCGGACGATGTGCCGCCGCGTCGCCGGGCGCCGGTCAGGCGCCGGAAGCTATGAGCTGGCTACTCGACACGGCATGGCCTGACCATCGCTACAGGCAATGATAGGGATTTCAGGCACCCTGGACTCAAGGTAACTAGTCCATTCAAAGAGCTACCCTAAGCTGAGTACACCGTTTCGGAAGTTCGGTAACGTATTCGAGGGCAACCGCGCCCTTACGGTCGCGGCTCGGACTCGCGCATTTCCGAGCCGCGACCGTAAGGGAGCGGTTGCGGGATGTGTGACCGTAATTGCGAAACCGAGCGCTAAGGAATCTCTGCACGCAAGCGAGATAGTGACCATTGGGCGCGAGCGGGCGTGGGCAAGCTATATCGGGCCGGCTTCCAATAGCGCTGACTCGCGACGAAATCATGTCCGAAAATTGCTAGCCAAGAACAACGGTCTGCCCTAAGATGGAGCGTATGAATGTCCTTGCCGGGCAGGAGTACGGGAACGCCGACTTGGAGCCGGAGGTATGCTGGCAGGCTGCGTACAGCCGCGACGCACGCTTTGACGGACGATTCTTCGCTGGCGCGGTAACCACGGGCGTATATTGCCGCTCCATTTGCCCGGTGCCGTTCGCGAAGCCGGACAACATTAGATGGTTTGCGTCGGCAGCAGCCGCCGAGGCGGCGGGATTTCACCCTTGCCGGAGATGCCGGGCCGCGGCGTCCCCGGGCACGCCCGCCTGGGTGGGAACATCGGCGGTTGTTTCGCGGGCCTTGCGGCTGATTGTCGAAGGCGCGCTGGACAGCGGCAACGTCGAAGAGCTTGCCAACCGCGTGGGCATTGGTTCGCGACATCTGCGCCGCCTGTTTGTGGAGCATCTCGGCGCCTCTCCCATCCACATCGCGGTCACGCGGCGCGTGCACTTCGCGCGCAATCTCATCGAAGAAACCGACGTGCCCATTACCCAGGTCGCGGCTTGTGCGGGATTCCGGAGCATCCGTCAATTCAATCACGCGATGCTTACCGCCGCCGGCGAGCCGCCCACCGAACTCCGCAGGATGCGCAGCGTGTCGCCGGTTCCCACTTCGCGGCCGGGCCTACTGATTCGGCTGGCGTACCGTCCGCCCTTCCACTGGCCAGGCTTGCTCGCCTTCCTGGCTCGGCGCGCCATCGTGGGGGTCGAGTCCATTCGATCCAACGCATATCGGAGAACCATCGAAATCGACGGCGTGGCGGGCGCGATCGAGGTCCGCCATGCCGCGCGGGAGCGCCAACTGCTGGTGAAAATCGAATTGCCGCGTTACGAGTCCCTGATGGGAGCGGTGGAGCGCGTCCGGCGCATCTTCGATCTGGATGCCGATCCTCTTCAGATTGCCGGCCGGCTCTCGCGCGACCGGAAGTTGAAGCCATCGTTGACCGCCAATCCAGGGCTTCGAGTCCCTGGAATTTGGGACGGCTTCGAAGCCGCGGTCAGGGCCGCACTGGGGGAGCGCTTCGCAGACCAGGCTCCGAGAGCTTCCCTGGCAAGACTCGCGCGGACATTTGGCAGGCCGGTCACCACATCCATCCCAGGGCTCACGCACTCTTTCCCTTGCCCGGAAGACTTGGCCGAAGCGGACCTCGGGGCCGCGCGCATTCGCGGCGAACCGGCCTCCATGATTCGAGCGCTGGCCAGCGCGGCCGCGAACAGAGACCTGACGTTTGAAGCCTCGCTGAACCTGCACGATGCCATCGCACGAGTGCGCGCGGTGCCGGGGATCAGCGAGCAGATGGCCACCTATGTTGCGATGCGGGCGTTTGGCGAACCCGATGCGTTCCCGATTCCGCCGGCACGGGCTCCTCGCAGCGCCGAATGCTGGCGTCCCTGGCGCGCGTATGCGGCGATGCATTTATACAGCGCGGGCCCGGTGGCTTGAAATGGATACGGCTACCAGCTTCGCGTGTATCCGATGCTGGCGGTTGTGTACCACGGAATCGTAACAATCTTGTTGAAGGTCTCTTGAATCCAGATGGAATTGCGATCGTTCAGGTGGACGATCGCGCCCAGGGCCTCGCCGTCGTAGAACCGGTTCTGGACGAATGCGTTGCCCGTGATGCTGGTAATACCCCCCTGAATCCAGGTGTAGCCGGTGACCCGCTTGGTCCGGGGGATGGCAAAATTCTTCATCAGTCCGAGCGCCTCGGTGTGCGACCCAAAGTCCGTGTGAAGAAACCCATGAGAGCCGGCGTTTTCGTACGTATAGGCAAACGTGATCTCGTCGCCGATGGGGTCCTTGCTCAAGAATTTAAAGGTGTGGCCCAGGCCGATGTTGTAGTTCGCCTTGGGCAGGAGGCCGGGCCGCACGAGATCCGAACCGAACATCACGAACAGATCGTTGGATGTACCGGAACTCGCGGGTTCCGAAGGGGCCGGTTGGCTCTGGCCGAAGGCGATGGTCGCGGCGAGGAGCGCGAAGCCCGCAAAGCGGGTAGGGGTTGGCATGTCATCCACATTAGACCCGTCAGCCGCGTTTGACTGGCAAATAGCGGACATCATGGCGGCGCGTGGTCCGTGGGCCAGATTAGGTCAGACGGGAATCCGCTCTTGGATGGTCAGCCGGTCAGTCTCCGGTCGGCGTATTGGAAGACCCGGATAAGGCTGCTCAGCGCCCGAGTAATTGGTCGCGGCGCGCCAGCGCCAGGCCGGACTTCGCGTTGTATATTTTCGGGCTCAGGACCAACGCCGGGCGGCGCCCCGCCTGCTCGGGGGCCGGCTTGAGGGTCGAACGTCAACCAAGACGAAATCGCCGGCATCCGGCACAAACTCCGCAGCCAAAACCCACACCGTGCCAAAATGGGAAAGAGGGACGCCGCCCCATGAACATCGACGAAAGAATCGAAGCCCTCACGCAAAGCCTGGAGCTACTCTCATCGCTCCACACCGACCTGGAAAAGCAGACGGCCACCCGATTCGCCGAGACCGCCGCCGCCACAGCCGAACTGCAGAAGCAGACCGCCGCCCGATTCGCGGAAACGCTCCGGATGATCAACCGCCGCGCTCACATCGCCGAGGTGCACGACCAGCGAATCGAGCGCCTGGAAGACACCCAGTAACCACCGAACGCCTCCCCGTTACCCCTTCGTCCAACTTACCTGCGCGCGCAGGTTCGCCACTCCGGCCGTATAGCGGGTGTCGCTCACCGAAAACGCCACGGCGTCTTCCAGCCAATCGTGCCAGACGCCGTCGGGGTCGTGCGAGGCTGCGGTGAGCGTGTATTCCTGCGGGCACAACTCGCAGCGGAAGGCGAAGACGACCTCCAGCGTGTCGCCGGCCTCCACCGGTCCGAGTTTCAGCCGTTCCAGCTCGGTGTTGGTGCCATATACGTTCAGGCCAATGCGCGTGCGGATGAGCATGCCGACGACCGGATCAGCGACGGCCTGGCTGAAGCGGACGCGAACTTTGACGACGGCCAGTTCGCCGGAGCGCCAAACGGAGGTGGCCCGGCCGTCCTCGCCCAGGGTCGCTATCGAAAGCACCTCGGCGCGGCCGTCGCCGCGGCGCATGCGTGGCGCGAGCGGGGAGGAAACCGTACTGCCCCATGCGCGCAGCCGTTCGGCCAGGTGTTTGCGATAGGCGGCGAGGATCTCGGCCGGGTCGCCGCGGCCGGCCAGCTTGCCATTGTCGAGCCACCAGATTTCATCCGACAGGCGCAGCAGCAACGCTTCTTCATGCGACGATACCAGGATGGTCGCGCCGCCGCGCCGCCGCCGGTCGAGCGCCACCGCCGCGCGTTCGCGCACCAGGCCGTCCTGGCGGGCGAAGCTCTGATCGATGGCGATCACCGCGGCCGGCGCCAGCGCCAGCGCATCGTCCGGCCCCAGCCAACGCGCCTCGCCGGAGCGTTCCACCACGCCCGCCGACGGCTGCTCGACGCCCGCCGCCAGGCGCAGCAGCCGGCTTTTTCCAGCGCCGTTTTCCCCGATAATTCCGATCACGGCCCCATCCGGCGCGGCGGCCTCGAAACCGGCAAGTGGCGCGGCACTAACGCCGCGAAAGGCAACAGCCATAAACGTTAGAATAACAACTGCGCCATGGACGACACCGAAGTAACCGCGCGAATGCGCGCCGATTGGAACCAGCGCGCCGGCGAGGACGCCAATTACTACGTCGCCTTCGGGCGGCGCAGCCAGGATACCGAGGAGTTCTTTGCCAGCGGCGCCGGCGTGGTGCTGCACCTGGAGCGCGAGTTGCCGCGCCTTGCAGCGCGCGAGGCCGCGCTCGAAATCGGCTGCGGCCCAGGACGCCTCATGCGCCCCATGAGCCGGCATTTCACCGAAATTCACGGCATCGACGTTTCCGACGAAATGATCCGCCTGGCGCGGGAACGGCTGGCCGGCGTGGCCAACGCTTTTCCGCATCACGGCTCCGGCTCGGACTTGGGCGTGTTTCCCGACGCGCGCTTCGACTTCGTCTACTCCTACGCCGTGTTCCAGCACATTCCCAGCCGCGAAGTGGTATTCGGTTACCTGGACGAAGCCTGGCGCGTGCTCAAGCCGGGCGGTGTTCTGGCTGTCCACATCAACGGGCTGCCTGCCCACGCCCGCCAGTACGACACCTGGAGCGGGGTGCGCATCGCCCCCGACGAAATTCGCGAGATGGCCCGCGCGCGCGGCTGGCACCTTCTGGGGCTGGAGCAGATCTGGACCCAATATATGTGGGTTACCTGCCGCAAGCCCGGCGGCGCCGTCGCGCGCGCGTCGGGCGGCCGGTGCTCAATCCGCAACGTCAGCAATGCCTTTTCCGGTGAAGGCGTAGCGCCCGCCGCCGGCCCCCAGGCCGCGCTTTCGGTTTGGATCGAGAACCTGGCGCCGGAGGCCGACTTGAACAATCTCCGCGTGACCGCCGACGGCCGCGATTGTCGCCCCATCTACATCGGCGAGCCCGCCGCGGATGGCGTTTCGCAAGTGACTGCGTGGCTGCCGGAAGGCCTGCGCACCGGCTTGGTCCCGGTGGAAGCGATCCTGCGCGGCGTCCCGGCGGCGGCCCCGGCGTGGGTGCGGATCATGCCGGCGCCGCCCGCGGTGCCGCGAATCGCCGCCCTCACCGACGCCATCAACCTGATGAGCGGCAACCGCATCGTCACCCGCCGGGTGAAAGTGAGCCTGTCGGACGTGAGCGACGCCGCCGGTTTCGACGCCTCCGTGGACGGACGCGCGGCGCTCGAGATCGACAGTTTTTGCACCGACCCGGTGGAAGGCCGCTGGGAATTCAACTTCCTGCTGCCCGTCGAGATCGGCGCCGGCTGGCACCAGGTGGAACTGCGCCTGGGCCGGCGGAGGTTTCCGCCAGAGCCGATCGAGGTGGCGTAGCGGGTGAACCAAGTGGGGCGAGCGATTCGCCTGCCCTGTGCCGTGTCGGCGTGGGGCAGACCATCGTTTCAAGCTCCCAACCGTTGATACGGCACCGGTGGCGACGGGCGGAAACACTGCACCTTCCGCCAGGCGAGGCGAGCGGGTAGGGCGGCGAATTCACGCTCCACGATGGCGCGCAACGACTCGGGGTCGGCGAGCGCCCGCAGGTTCAATAGAATATCGTGCCGGCCGGATGGCGAGGCGTCGAGCGCGCCTTCTATGGCCGGGTCCCGGCCGTTGCCGGTGAGGGCGGCTTTCAGATAGCCCGCGTCCGATTCGGTGTATAGCTTCAGGTGTACGATCCGGATCCGCGCCTCCAGCCGATCCAGCAAGGGACCAACCAGCATGGCGGCCGAAATGGGCGGCTCGGCTTCGGCAGTGACACGGGCGTTGAGCCACGCCAGCGCAGCTTCGGCCTCGGCGTAGCGGGCGTAATCGATGTCCAAAGTCCTGGCGCCGGCCGCGATGGAGCCGGACAGCAACCGGTCGAGCCAGGCCGCCACGCTGTGCCCGCGCTCGAAAAGAAGATCGGCCTCGGCCAGTTGATTCCGGTATAGGAAATCGAGGTCGGGATCGTCGAAGGCCGGCTGCGGATGAAGGACGACGGTCAGCGGCGCAATGCGGAAGCGGTCCCCGTGGTCGCGCAGGAGCGGCCGAAGCGTAGTGGCCACGATATCGGTGCAACTTCCGACGGCTTCGGCGAAGATCACGTCGGGCCGGTATTCAGCGAGGCGTCCGGCCGCTTCCACCAGGTCCGGAAAACGGCAGCAGAAGCAGCCGCCGGTCACCTGGTCGCAGGCCAAGCCCATCGCGCCGGCGTAGTGGGTGTCCACCAGGTCGTCGCCCTGGTCGTTGAGGATGGCCGCCACCCTCAGGCCGCGCTGGCCGAGCAGGCGCGCGGCGCTGAGGATGAGCGTGGTCTTGCCGGCGCCCAGAAAACCGCCGACGATGGCGAGCATGGGCTTCATCGGGCCAACTCCCGGCCATAGGTGCACAATAATGCACAACGACCCCATCCGGCGGGCTTCCGACTGACCCTCCGGAACGCCGCCACTGCTATAACCTACCATATTCTCTGCAGTCACTTGCGGGCTTTTCAGACCATCTCCTCCGAACGCTCGGCCGCCAAGGGATCACGCCAGGCTGAATGGGAAAAAGGCACGGACAGCTCCGACTCCCTTTTTCGGCGGGTTCGCCAATGTCGCTGGCTAATCGCTTGGCCGAGAGGAGGCTGGCGGTGACGATATCAGTCGACCCCGTCCCCTTTTTCGGCTGATCGAGAAAGTATTACTTCAGACCGACCCGTCTTTTCCGTGAATTGCCGAAAGTCCGAATATTTGGCAGGCTGTGAAATGTGAACATTTCGTTTGACGAAGCGCGTGACGAACTTGGGCAAGCCCAGACTGCGGCAATGTGGCCGTTCTTTTTGCCCGGTTTCGCCGCGCCCGAGACCCTTCACCATTACACCAACGCGGCTGGCTTACAGGGGATACTGAAAAGCAAGTCACTCTGGGCGTCCGATTGGAACTTTCTGAATGATCGCTCAGAACTAGTCTACAGCCATAATCTTATTAGAGACTACTTGCTGAGCCAAAGCGGACCTGTTGCAGCGGCGCTTCTTCACGGGTCGCCCCCGCTCGACGAGAAAGCACAGATTTACTTCACATCGTTCTGTGCGCAGAGCGATCTGCTAAGTCAGTGGCGCGGCTACTCTCGGCTGCAAGATGGGTACTCGATGGCTTTCCGATTTTCCAGCCTGCGCGCGACCAAGAATGTGATTCTAACGCAAGTCCTTTACGAACCCCGGCATCAAGAAGAGACCCTGGGCAACCTGGTAGGCGCTATCGCCGACGTATTTTCACGGATCGACCTCCCTGAAGATCAGACTATGCAGTTGATCAAGCTTGCTGTGGATCTGGTTTGGGCTTTACCGTTCCGGCTCAAGGACAGGTCCTTTGAAGGCGAACGGGAGTGGCGTCTCGTTGCGGGCCTCGGGTCCGGATATACAGAGGAGTTCAGAATCGTCGACGGACATTTTGTCCCCTATGTCCAAATTCCGTTCAGCACGGAAAGTCTTGTGGGTATCCGGCAAGGTCCCGTGCATTCCGGGCGGCAAACACTGAGGCATTGAGGCGACTCCTGGTGGCAGAGAAATTCGATAGTACGAAAGTTGAGAGATCGTCCGTTCCGCTGTAACAGCGCCGCGTCCCGAGTTGAAGCGGCAACGCGGCCTTGACGGTGCGCCAATACGGTGCGCCAATAAGGGAGCGCCTGGTTTCCTGTGGCGATGACGAAGCTAAGACCATCCTTCGGCGGTCATTGGCATGTTGCTGTTGTCAAAAGAGATCGCTAACCGGACGACACAATGACGAGGATCGACTGCTCCGGAGAACACGCCGTAGACGACGGGACCCTGTGTTGGTTGCGTGCCGTTTCAACGGTCTCCCGCTCTACGTTCGTTGCCAATCACGCCAAGAACGAATCGTCGCGATTATTTCTTCACGATCCCCAGCCGGATGAGATCCGCCTCAGTCCAGCGAGCCTGCACCTCAATCATCGTTTTCAAGGTTTTGATGGTGAAGGTGTCCCCTCCCCCGTGCGGCGCCACGGTCACGCGGCGGCCGTCCGCGTTCCCATACCGTTGATGAGACCCTCTTTGGCGTATGAAATAGAAGCCGTCGCGGTTCAGGGCGGCGATGACTTCTCGGGCGGTGATCGACCGGATGCGGCTATAGTCGACGTCCATGCTCTACACGGTGACGGCGATGCGGGGTTCCTGCTGGGAGACCTCGACGACCTCCACTGAGTCGTGCGGACCTTCGGGCAAGGGTTTGCCTTCCTCGATGAATTCCTGGACGATCATGCGGACAACTTCATTGATGCGGCGGAGGGCTTCTTCTTTCGTGCGTCCCGAGGTCGCGCCCCCGGTGCTTTCGAGCGCCGGACAGTACGCGAACCACGCCGGATTGCCCTGGGCGTCCTCATCCGGTTCCACCACGACTTTGAAACTGTAGGTTTTCATGGCAGGTATTACGCTTTTATCTCCACGTTTGTTAAACATTGTAGACCGCACGGTATGCGCGGTCAACGATGGCTCGCGGTGTGTCGCGGTGAAAACGGCCTCAACACACCCCTTGCCCGTGCGGCGGCAACAGGAAATACAAGCACTGCTGCCTCGGCAAACCCGCCGCGGGCGCCGCCTGACGGATAAGCCCTCCAACCGAGCCGCGGCCAAAGGAGCGGTTCCTTTTCGTCGCGCCGCGATCTCTCGGGCTATGAAGGCGGAACGCGGGCATGAGATAAGTCTCGACGCGGC
Organism: Bryobacterales bacterium; assembly: GCA_003164035.1. Taxonomy (GTDB): domain Bacteria; phylum Acidobacteriota; class Terriglobia; order Bryobacterales; family Bryobacteraceae; genus JBEKYD01. The sequence continues at coordinate 18,470 of PLRS01000050.1, forward strand.
ACGCACGAGTGCGCGCGCCACGAAAAATCGTCACAGCGCCAGTTCCCTGCCCTCGCCGATGGTGGCGTTGGGCGCGGATTTCCTGCCGTTGACGCTGGCGGTCGCAACCGGGAGCGTGCCGTGATCGACGCGCACGGTGGCGCCCGCAGCGCTCACGCGGAAGGTTCCCCACCCCGTGGCGGTGCTCCAGAAACAGCGCGAGCCGGGCGCGGCCACGATCGAGACGCGCCGCTCGCCGCCGTGATAGCGGAAGCCGCTGGCGGCTACGAGCGTGCTCCAGCTCGACATGGCGCGGGCGTAGTGATGGCCGCACTCGGGCTCGTCCCACGGGTTGCGGCGCTCACCATCGTAGCGGGCACGCACGTTGCCGACGGCTTCCACGCCCTCGCGCGTCATGCCGGCGTAAAGCAGCAGCGCGGCGGCCAGATACTCCAGCCCGGTCCAGGATTCGGCGTAGTAGGGAAAGGGCACGTGCGGGCGCTCGGCCTTGCCGTAGTCGCAAACCATGAGAGCCGGCTCGTCGTTGAGCACGTAGGTGCGCTCCACGTTGTCGTGGCCGGCCAGCGTGCGTTTGTAGTTATAGCGCCAGATGGATTCGAGCGTCTTACGGATGTTGGCGCTCTCTACCAGCGGGCCGAGCCCGGCGACATCGGCCAGGTACTGGCCGATCAATTGATCGAGCAGACAGCCGCCGCCCACCTGGTATTCGGGGCTTTCGGTGTTGGCCGAGCCCATGTCGCCAACCAGATTCGGCGCGATCTCGTCCTTCGCCACGCCGCGGATTTTCTGGATGTAGAATTCGCCGTTGAACAGGTTGGCGTCGATCCATTTGCTGCCGCGCTCGAAGACGGCGCGATAGTCCGCCGCGCTGGCCGCGTCGCCGGTGGCGCGGGCCATCTCTTCGCCGGCGCGGAGCGCACCCAGATAGAAGATGCCGCAGAGCGGGTTGGGACCGTAGAACTCCACGTCGTAGGTGTTGTGCTGCACGCCGTCGAGAACTCCGTCTTTATTGGCGTCCCAGCCTCCCGGGACCCAGGCAAACTCAATGGCCTTTTTGATGCGCGGCCACATTTCCCGCAGCCAACCCGTATCGCCCGAAAGCAGCCAGTCGAGGTAAGCGTGCATGATCTGGCCCATCTGGCCATCGGCGGCGGCGTAGCCGAAGCTGTCGCCGCGGTGGGGAAGGCGCTCGCGGAAACGGATGGCGCCGGCGTGGTCCAGTTGGTAGCCGAAGGCGGAGGCGCGCAGCGAGCGGGCGAACGTCGGGAAGAGATGGGCAGTGGCGGTTTCGTAATTCCAGACGTGTGCGCAGCTTCCGTGGCAGCAGCCGGCGTGGTCGTTGGCGCCTTCGAAACCGTGAAATTCTCCGTCGGCGGTGCGGAAGGCAACCTGGGTGACCAGGGTCGAGAGGTTGGCGCTGGCGGCGTCCTTGATAACGGCCGGGACGGTGGACTCGCGCATGGCGGCGGCAAACCGGCGAGTCTTTTTCTCCAGCGCTTCCAGGTGCGCGGCGGCGTATTCGGCGGCGTCCCAGGCGTCGGCGAAGCGAGTGGTGTAGTAGTTGCCGAGAAGGGTATCTTCATCGCCGGCGGCGGCGCTCCAGCCACAGCGGCGCGGGGTGCGGTTGGGGAAATGCCAGGCCAGCAGAAAGGTGTAATCGGCGTGGGAGCCGGGCGGGATGGTGCGGCCGAGCGAGAGGGCGCCCACCGGTCCGGGATCGGCCGACTCGGGACCGAGCTCGCCATCGGCGGAAAAATCGTCCCAGAAAAACATGGGCGAGTTCCACCAGCGGCCGCGTTCCCATCCGCGCAGGTGGGTGACCCGCGCATCGGCGGAATCGAGCACCGCCAGCACGAAGCCGCCCTTCAACGCGTCATCCGCGGGCAGTTCCGGACTGGTCATGAGAATGCCGGCCAGCCGTTCGGAGGTCTTGTATTCGTTGACGCGGGTATCGTTCGCCGCGGTGCGGCCGGTGGGGTTTTCGATGGACCAGGCGATGGATACCTTGGCCGGCGCCGCGTTGGGATTGGTGACGCGGTAACGCAGAATGGCGACCGGCAGTCCGCTCTCGTCCGGCTCGTGCGGGATGAAGGGCGAGAAGGCTTCGAGCGAGACCTTCACAGCCAGGCTGGGGTCGGCGAAATCGACCCGCGCCAGCGGAAATTCACCGGTAAAAGTGGCCGAAGCGAGACGCGTCAGGCCGGGCGCGTTGTGCGAGCCCAGCCCGCTGGAGCCTTCAAACGGCGGTTGAAGGCGCGCTTCGAGAACCCGTGCGATCGGTTTGCGATTGCCCGCCTGCGCCCAGATGGCCGGGAAGGCGTAGTCGGGCGCGTTGCCTTTGTCGGGGCGGTTGAAGATTTCCCAATCGCGAAGCTGCCCGCGTCCTCCCAGGCTTACCGATCCGGCGCAGACGCCACCCAGGGGAAAAGCGATGGCGGTAAGGTGCCGTCCGCTGAAAACACGGGGAAACGCGATTTCCCCGGCGGGAACCGATGCGGGCGCGGGCGGAGCCGGGGTTTGCGCGCCAGCCTCGGTGACGGCGCTGGCAAGAGCGATCCCTTCTAGAAAGGTGCGGCGCTTGATGGACATCAGGTATAGAGTAGTCCCTGGCGAGCCGGCGCGGGAAGACGGGCGCCGGCGAATGCGGCGCTTTCAAGAGTCCGGCCTCTCGAGACAGCCCGCACCAATGCCTGCGCCTCGGCGGCTTGCAACCGGTAGAAATGCGGGTTAGCGAAACAGGATGGAACCGAAATCGCCGAGGAAATCGCGCCACAGGAACCAATAGTGCGAACCGGGGATTTCCTTATACGACGTCTTAAAGCCATGCTTCTCGAGCAGCGCGTGGAGATTCATCGTGCCTTCGCGGGCCATGTCGGTGGTTCCGGCACCGGTCCAGTAGAACTTGACTCCTCCGGCTTTGACCGCTTCCAGTTGCTCTTCGTAGGCCGCATCGACCGTCCGCGGTCCGGAGCTGAACACGCCGATGTATCCGAAGACACCCGGATTGTTGTTGGTGGCGGCGAGCGTGTGACCTCCGCCCATGGAGAGGCCGGCAATGGCCCGGCTGTCCTTGGCGGCGATCGCGCGATAAGTGGTTTCGACGAAGGGAATCACGTCCTTGACCAGGCTTTCCGGATAGGAACCGGCGTACGGCTGCGGCGGCCGCGGCGCTCCGCCACCCGGCGTGGCTCCGGCCGCCTGCAAGGGTGGCGGAGCGGGCGCCTGAACGGCCTGCGGCGCCGGCGTCGGCCCGTAGGCGTAGCCCTGCGATACGGTCTGGGTGGCGTTGCCGTTCGGCATGACCACGATCATCGGCTTGGCTTTGCCCTGCGCGATCAGGTTGTCCAGGATCACGTTGGCGCGGCCCATGGTGACCCATGCGTCTTCATCGCCGCCGCCGCCGTGCAGAAGATACAGGACGGGGTAGCGGGATTGGCTGGTTTCATAGCCGGGTGGCGTGTAAATATACATCCGGCGCCGCGTCTGCTTCAGCGTGGGCGACGGATACCAGACGATCTGTATGGTCCCGTGCGGGACATCCTTGAAACCCCACAGGTCGGACTCTGGGCCGGAAATCATCAGCAGGTTGTCGATTCTCGATCCGTCCCGCTGCGTTTCCCCATTGCCCGGATCGAGGCACTTCACCCCGTCCACCAGGTACCAATAGCCCCAAAGCTGGGCGCCTAGAGGTCCCACGGTTACCGACCAGACGCCGTTGTCGTCCTTAGTCATCTTGATATCGCGCGCGCCCTCCCAGCTTCCATTCAAGGTGACCTCGGCGGCCTTGGGGGCGGAAAGCCGGAAGGTGACCGTTTTGTCCGGATGGATTTCCGGCGAAGCCGGGGGCCGGGCCGCGGGTCCCCTGCCGGGAGAGGCCTGTCCCGGCTGCGCCTGCAGGGAGAACGCTGCAAGCGAGGACATGATCGCGATGGTCCGGACCGCGGTCCTGAGTGTACTCGATGGATTCACGATGCATACCTCTTTCTTGTTCATCGCCGACCTTCGGCATCTCCCACGCGGTTGCGATGGTGGACGCGAATCGGCGCGCGGGCAAATACGGGTCAGCTCCTACGGCTCGATTCTAGTTCACTTCACTGGGCGCCGCACCGGTCGCCGCTTACGCGCCACCACCGATGAACGCGGCCGGATAGCCGGTGCTTCGCTCTGCCACACACTTTTCAACCCGGCGCCATTTTCGACAAATCGTGGGGCAGCCCATTCTGGCTGCAGCCGGCTTTAAGCCGGCATTCGCCAGACGGGAAGACCACCTATGCTCCGAAATAGCCGCCTAAAAAGGCGGCTGCGGGCAAAATTGCCCGCCCCACGATCTACCGAGGCCGGCGCTGGCCGGAAAAGCATGCGGCATTGGGCGCCCAGTGTTCGGCGGCATCCAAAACGGCGGCTGGAGGCGGAGTACAATTAGCCGCAGAGAGGCTCGGAATCGCACTGTGCGCATTTTTCGAAGAAATCGCCGATGGCCATCGTAGGTTCTCGCCCGCCCGGTTCCCCCGCGGCCGTTCTTTCGATGGGCTGCGCCACCATGGACTACATTTTCGGCATGCGGGAGATTCCACGCCAGCCTTTGAAGTATCGCGCGCGCGATTTCAAGGCCGTGGGTGGAGGAAATGCGGCCACCGCGTCCGTTGCCATTGCGCGTCTGGGCGGCCGCGCGCACCTGATCGCCCGGCTCGGCGACGACCTCATCGGCGACGCCATCGTCGGCGCCCTCAATGGATATGGGGTCGACAGCAGTCTGGTGCATCGTTTCCCGGGCTGCGCCTCGTCGCTTTCCTCGATCATGATCGACGAGAAGGGCGAACGGCTGATCGTGAATTACTTCGACCCGAAAATCTCCCGTACTCCCGACTGGCTGCCGCCAATTCCGGCGGACGTTGGCGCCGTGCTGGCCGACGCCCACTGGCTGGAGGGCGACCTGGAGCTATTTCGCCGCGCCGCGGCGGCCGGCATCCCCACTATTCTCGATGCCGACTCGCCCACCTGCGCTCCGGAGTTGATTCGAGCCGCCGGTGTGGCTGCCTTTTCCGCGCCCGGCCTGGCGGCGGCCACCGGAGAACGGAGCATCGCCGCGGGATTGCGGGCAGCCGCGCGCATCGGCGCCGGAATCATGCTGGCGACCGATGGCGCCGAGGGCGTTTATTGGCTGCAAGCGGGCAAATTGCGGCATCACCCGTCTTTTCGAGTGGAAGCGGTGGATACACTGGGCGCGGGAGATGTGTTTCATGGCGCTTTTGCCCTGGCCCTCGCCGAAGGCCAGGCGATGGAAGCCGCGGTCGCATTCGCCAGCGCCGCCGCGGCGATCAAAGTAACGCGGTTCGGAGGGAGCGCGGGCGCTCCCACGCGGGCCGAAGTGGAACACTTGCTCCGGACGGCGGAAACGCGCGCGCCGCACCTTTGTCCGGAGGGTGCTTAACCGATCCGGGGATCTCACAGCTTAGGCGCGGCAACCGCTCCCTTACGGTCGCGGCTCGGTTACGAACACCGCGTGTTTGCAGTCACTTACCGAGCCGCGACCGTAAGGGAGCGGTTGCCGGGAGCTAACTAACTTCCCAAGTCAGTTAAACCCTCCATCGCACGGCCGCCAGTGTGTTACGGTGGCTCGGTGGCTACGCCGCTTGCCGTGCGGGCTGCCTGGTCCGCCAGGGAATGGCGTATCCTGGCCCTGCTCGTCACTTGCAGCTTCGTCTGTTTGCTGGACCGCACCAACCTTTCGGTGGGCGCCACCGATATTCAGCGCGACTTGCGCCTGACCAACTATCAGCTTGGGTGGCTGCTGTCGGCATTCTTCCTCAGCTACGCATCGTTTCAGCTTCTATCCATCGCCGGTTGGCTGGCGGACCGGTTCAACGTGTGCTGGGTACTGGGCGCCGGCCTGCTGCTGTGGTCCGCGGCGACGCTCGGGACCGGAGGGGCCCGGACCTTCGCCGCCATTTTCGGACTCCGCCTGCTGCTGGGCATCGGCGAATCGGTGGCCTATCCGGCCTACTCCCGCATTCTGGTGAACCATTTTCCCGAGCACCACCGGGGCTTCGCCAACGCCCTCATCGATGCCGCCACCAAGGCCGGTCCCGCCCTGGGCACGCTGCTTGGCGGCCTGCTGATGTTGCGCTACGGGTGGCGCCCTTTCTTCATCGTGCTGGGTGCGGCCGGCATGATCTGGCTGCTGCCGTGGTATCGGTGGATGCCGCGCGGCGAGAGCGTCGCGGCGCGGAAAGATCCCGCCGAAGTGCCCAGCGTCGCCGACATCCTTCGCCAGCGCTCTGCCTGGTGTACCGCCCTGGGGCAGTTCTGTTCGAATTATTTCTGGTACTTCCTGATTACCTGGCTGCCCGGATACCTGGAAAAGGAACGCCATTTTCCCAAGGACAAGATGGCCTTTTTCGGATCGTTCGCTTTCTTCCTGATTGGGGTTGTCTCCGTCACTTGCGGCTGGCTGTCGGACCGGTGGATTCTGCATGGGGCCACGCCGACCCTGGTGCGCAAGACCTTCGCCGGTACCGGGCTGGCACTTTCGACCGTCATCCTGCCGGTGGCGATGGTGCATGACGAGCGGACCGCCATGGCCCTGCTTTTCCTCGCCTCGGTGGCATTCGGCATCTATACGCCCACCATGTTCGCCATCACCCAGACGCTGGCCGGACCGCTGGCCGCGGGAAAATGGACCGGCCTCCAGAACGGCTTTGCCAACCTGGCCGGCGTGGCCGCTCCGCTGGTGACCGGCTGGGTAGTCGAGAGCACCGGCCGGTTCTACCTGGCCTTCCTGGTCGCCGCCGTCATCGCCCTCGCGGGGGCCGGCTTCCTGGTGCTGGGAGTCGGACGCATCGAGCAAGTGAAATTCAGGCTACACGCCAGTGTGCCGACCGAATGAGAGCGAGCCTCGCCGCGTCCGCTGCAGCGGAACGCGGAAGAGGGCAGGCGAAATCGCCTGCCCCACCTCAGACACCTCCAGCCGTAGCCCCGGCATCCCCGGCATTAACCGCGTTGACATCTTCCCGGATTAGGCGCATAGTGTAATTGTTAGTGGCATGGAGAGACATCTTCAGATGTCTTTTCCCGAAAGACGTTGTCAGGCAATCCCCGGCATACGGGGAAATACTGAGAAGGAGGAAGTTACATAGAACCAGTCCACACGACGGGCGGCTTTTGGCTTCCTCGGCTGATGGGTCGCGAGTCTTGACGCGCTCTTGCAGTACTTGATTTGGCGCCGCGGTCTTGGCACCGCTGTCCCATGGCTCGCGGGCACGTAAATGACAGGAGGGGTCGACGGCCGCCCTTTTCTTGTTTCTCCCTACCTTTTCACTCCCCACCCGCTTCTATCCAAAGCTCTTGTAATATTCGCCACGCTTGGGCCTGTCAGGGAAATAACCATGCCGTCCCAGGTGTCGAGAAAGTCTCGACACGGCACGCATGAGTGCGTGCGCCACGTTCTGTTTCTTCACGATGCCTTCGCGGCGCGCGACGGGGTATGGTGAAAGCATGCCAGACCGGCGGCATGACGAGGATACGGCGCGGCCCGACGAGTGGGCTCCACGGGCTCGCCAATGGAGTCGGGCCGCACTGGCGCTGGCGTTTCTGTTCGGCAGCCTGCCACTGACGGCACGGCTGTTTCTGGGCAGTTGGGGGTTCGACGGCGCGTCCGGCATCGCGTGCCTGTTCCTGGTCGCGGCCGGGTATCTCTACGTTGCCGGGCGGGAGCGCCGGCCCCCGATCCCCGATTCGGCCGCGATTCTGGACGCGGCCATCCAACTGGCGGCGTCGGGGGAAACCGGCGGGGCGCTCGCCCTTCTGGATGAAGCGCTCCGGCTGAGCCCGCGTCTCTGGCAGGCGCGCGAGTACCGCGGCCAGGTGCGCCTGGGAGAACCGAACGCGGCCGAGTTCGCGCTCCAGGATTTCACCGAGGCAATTCGCCTGGCGCCCGACGAACCGCACCTCTATATCCTCCGTAGCCACGTCTTGAACTTGCTCGGGCGCGATTCGTCCGCGCGCGCCGATTTGGAGACCGCCGCCCGGCTGGGCGGAGACACCGGGACGCCGCCGTAGCCGCGTTCGTTCCAGGTTGGTGCAAAATGGAGATTCCGGGCGAGAGGATTCGAAATGAAAAAACAGCAGCCCAAACAAGACGCTATCGAAACATCGCGGCGCGACCTGCTACGTTTCGCGTCGCTCACCTCCTTAGGCGTCGGACTGTCGCAGGCCGGCGGGCAGGCGCGGCCAACGGCCGAACCCCCGGCCGCCACCATGGCCGGGGTGAAATTCGAGCCCAAAGACAAGGTTCGTCTGGGCTTTGTCGGAGTGGGCGGCCGGGGAAGTTCGCTGCTCACGAATTTTTGCGCCGTGGAAAACGTCGAAGTGGTGGCGCTCTGCGACATCGTCCGGGAGAAATGCACCCGCGGCCAGGCGGCCGTGGCCAAGGGTCAGACCCGCCCCGTCGAGATCTACGCCGGCAGCGACCACGCGTTCGAGGGGTTGGCCAACCGCGGCGATATCGACCTGGCGATCGTGGCGACCTCCTGGGATTTCCACGTCCCGATATCGACTTTTTGCATGAAGCAGGGCAAGCACGTGGGAGTGGAGGTGCCGGCCGCGCGAACTTTGGCCGATTGCTGGGACCTGGTCGATACCTCCGAGAAGACCCGCCGCCACTGCGTGCAGCTCGAGAACTGCTGTTACGGGTATAACGAGATGCTGATCAACCGGATGGTGCATGCCGGCGTCTTCGGCGAGTTGCTCCATGGCGGGGCGGCCTACCTGCACGATCTGCGCAGCCTGCTGTTCTCCGGCCAGGGAGAGGGCCTCTGGCGCCGTTGGGAGCATCTCGACCGCAATGGAAACCTCTACCCGACTCACGGTCTGGGCCCGGTTGCGTTTTACATGGACATCCACCGCGGCGACCGGTTCGAGTACATGGTCTCGATGAGTTCCATGTCCACTTCGCTGGCTTTTTACCGCGACACGCACCTTCCCGCCGGCGATCCGCGCCGCGGAGAAACCTATGCGTGCGGCGATCAGAATACCAGCCTGATCAAGACCTCGAGGGGCCGCATGATCCGGCTGGAGCACAACGTCACCAGCCCATCGCCCTACGACCGCATCAACCTGATTGCGGGCACCAAAGGAATCTTCAAGGATTATCCTCCCCGCATCTACATCGACGGGCGCGGAAATGAAGACTGGAGCCCCATCGATTCGTACAAACAGGAGTTCGAACCGCCGATTTGGGCGAAGATGGGAGAGATTGCGGCGAAGCTCGGCGGCCACGGCGGCATGGACTTCATCGAGTGCTACCGCCTGGTGCAGTCGATGCGCGAAGGGACGGCGCCGGACATCGATGTCTATGACGCGGCCGCCTGGAGCGCCCCGGGGCCGCTGAGCGAAATGTCGATCTCGAAAGGCAGCGCCCCGGTCCCGTTCCCCGACTTCACGCGTGGACGCTGGAACCAGGCGCGGGCTTAGGCGCGGGGCGGGTGCCTGATACGTGCGACGTATTCCGCTGCTGAGTGGGACAGGCCTCCTGGCCTGTCGACGGTCCGGAAGAGCCGCTTCGCGGCTACGACAGGCCCGGAGGCCTGTCCCACCAAATACGTCGCCGTAATTCCGAACGCGAGCGCTAAGCCACTTATACTGGAGCACATGCTGACCCGCCGAACCCTGCTGCAGGCACTGGCCGCGCCGGCGGCGCTTCCAGCCGCCACGCCGCCGCGCTTCGTGGGCATCACGGTGATGCCCGAAGACTACCAGGTGGAGGGGATTGAGCAGGTCCTGCGCAACGTGAAAACGCGGGCCCGCGCCACCGCCGTGGCTACCTCGCCGTACGTGATGGAGCCTTCCGACCGGCAGCACGGGCAGCGCCAACCACCGATCGACGCCGGCGCCGGCGGAGTGCGTCTGCTCGACCGGCCTTTGTGGGGCCGGCGGGAGCTTTACACCGCGTCCTCGCCCAGCTTCGTACCCAACCTCGAGCTCTACCAGGGGCTGCGCTACCAGCCCGCGCCACCCGACGACCTCACCCGCGCCCAGGGCCGGATCGTGCACGATTTCCTGGTTGCCGCGCGCGCCGCCGGGCTTCGGACTTACTTCCAGATCCAGGCCGCCATCCCGCCCGATTACATCGTCACCTCCGGCGGCCCCACCGACCAGGACCAGCCGCGCCTCCCCGATGGCAGCCGGCCCGCCCGCCGTGTCGGCAACACCGGCAGCCTTGCGTCTCTCGATATCCGCCGGTACACCCAGGCGCTGATCGCGGATTTGTGCCGGCAGTATCCGGAAATCGACGGCATCCGCGTCGATTGGCCCGAGTATCCGCAATACCTGCTGGACGACGCTTTCCTCGATTTCGGCGCCCCCGCCGAGGCCGCCGCCAAGCGCCTGGGCTTCGACTTCGAGCGGATGCGGCGCGCCGCCGCCGATCTGTACCGGCATCTGCACGGCGGGCTGACGGACGGGGAACTCGAATCGGCCAGCTTCGTGTTGCTTCCGTTCATGAGCCGGAACGAAGGCCTGGCCGATCTGGGACGCTTCAAGGCGACTCTCGTCAAAGAACTGCTCCAGGGCTTCCGCCACGCGCTGACCGAAGCCGGCGGCACCGCCCGGCAACTGGTCCCCAACGCGTTCCCGCCGCCGTTTTCCTTCTCCTCCGGGATGGATTACCGTCTGGCCGCTCCGCACTGCGATGGATTCAGCGTGAAGCTCTACACCATGCACTGGCCCATGATCGTGCGCTTCTACGGCGACGTGTTGAAACCAGCCAATCCCGCCATCTCCGATGCCGTGCTGGTGCGCAAGCTGGTGCGGACGCTGGATATCGCCGACGACAACGGCCTGCCGCGCCTCGCCGATTACAACTATCCCGGCCCGGACACCCCGCACGGCGCCGGCCCCTCCGCCCAGCGCCGCAAGATTGAAGCGGCGCAGCAGGCGGCCGGAGACACGCCGGTGTACGCGCTGGCTCACGGTTACGGCCCGCTCGAAGATTTCCGCCAGCGTCTCCAGGTCGCCTGGCGGGCATCCCGGCGCCGCGTCTGGATTAACCGCTACGGTTACCTGACCGAAGAAAAGATCGACGCCATTGGAAGCGTTTGTGAATGACCTTATGAAAACGGACTCACAACTCGAAGCCAGTATCGAACGGTTTCAGCGAGGTTTCTGGAACAGGCAGACCGTGGACCGGCCTCCCATCGGGGTGGTCCCCGACCGGGTCTGGTCGCCGATCGGCTTTCGGCGCGAACCGCTTCAGAAGCCCTATCTGGAGCCCGCCGGCGTCAACCGCGCTGAAGTGCGGACCGAGTACGAGGATTGCGGCGCGGGCCGCCGCGTGATCTCCGACGATTGGATACCCTTCGTCGCCGCCTGGCGCGCCGTCCCATGGCTGGAGGCTATGTGCGGCTGCCGCGTTCACTGTGCCAGCGGCTCGTTCGCTCCCGAACGCTACATCTCGGAGCCGGCCGAACTGGTTACGGCCCCCATCCCGGCCAACGAAGAATGGTTCGAACGCCTGCGGACCGAGACTGCCGCGCTGGCGGCCGATCTTCCCGCCGATTGCTGGGTCAGTACCACCATTCTGCGCGGCTGCTCCGACGTGCTGGCCGCCATGCGCGGGTTGAGCGAGTTCTGTCTCGACATGAGCGACGCCCCCGCGATGCTGGAGGCTGCCGCCGCCCGCGTCAACGAACTGCACTGGCGTGTGCTGCGGATGCATTTCGAAACGATCCAACCGAAACTGGGCGGTTATGGGCATATTTTCGGTTTTTGGGCGCCTGGCCCGGCCACCGTGCTGCAGGAAGACGTGATGGGCCTGTGCGCGCCCGGGCGGTACCGCGACCTGTTCCAGCGCTACAACGCGGAGCTGGTAGCGCGTCTGGGCCCGTACACGCTCTTTCACCTGCACTCCACCGGGTACCGCCATTACCGGCACGTGCTGGAGATTCCGGGCATCGCCGGTTTGCAGCTCACCGTGGAAGAGAGCGGGCCTCCGCTGGCCGAACTGGTCCCGGCGCTGCGCGCGATTCTCGAGCGGAGCCGGCTGATTTTGCAGGTGGACGGCCATTTCGGGGAGGTGCCCGCGGCTCTCCGCGCCCTGCCCACCGAAGGCCTCTACCTGTTGCTTTCGGACAAGTTCGTTCCGGACGAAAAGGCTTACCTGAACTTTGTGAGAGACAATTTCTAAGATTCGCCACGAGGCGGCCATCGAGCCAAGGAGCACCCACATCACACCGCAAAAGATAACCGCCGCGGCCGAGCGGCCCACCCGGACCCGCTTCGTCATCATGGCCCTGCTGTTCGGCTCCGTCGTCATCAACTACCTGGACCGCGCCAACCTGTCCATTGCCGCGCCGCTGCTGGCGAAGGACCTGGCCATCGATTCCGTCAGGATGGGGCTGGTATTCTCGGCCTTCGGCTGGAGCTATGTGTTCTGTCAGGTTCCGGGCGGCTGGCTGGTGGACCGGGTGCATCCGCGCAAGCTATACGCCATTCTGATCGCGCTCTGGTCGGTGGCCACCGCGCTGCTGGGATTCTCGGGCAGCCTGGCCATGCTGTTCGCGCTCCGGCTGGCCATTGGGGCGTTCGAGGCACCGTCGTTTCCGATCAACAACCGGGTAGTGACAACCTGGTTCCCCGAAAGCGAGCGCGCCACGGCGATCGGCTTCTACACCTCCGGACAGTTTGTCGGCCTGGCCTTCCTGACACCGGCCCTGATGTCCCTCCAGGTCCATTTCGGCTGGCGCGGCGTTTTCATTTCCGTGGGGCTGCTGGGCATGGTTTGGGCCGCGGCCTGGTACGCGGTTTATCGCGGGCCGCTGAGTTATAAAGGCGCCAATAAGGCCGAGATCGAGACCATCCGCCGCGGCGGCGGCCTGGTGGACCTGGGCGAGCGAACCGCGGCCAGTGCCGGCCGGGGGATCAGTGCCGCCGATCTGGGCCGGGTGCTGAGCCACTCCAAACTCTGGGGGCTGTATATAGGCCAGTTTGCGCTGACCTCGACGCTGTGGTTCTTCCTGACCTGGTTCCCGACCTACCTGGTCCAGTATCGCGGCATGAGCTTCCGCCAAGCCGGCCTGCTGGCGTCGCTGCCGTTCCTGGCGGCGTTCTGCGGGGTTGTTTGTTCCGGCCTGGTTTCGGATTTTCTGGTGCGGCGCGGCTTTTCGCTCGGCGTCGCGCGCAAGACGCCGATCGTGACCGGACTGCTGCTGTCGACGAGCATCGTCGGCGCCAACTACGTGCGCACGCCGCACTGGATTGTCGCCTTCATGGCTTTGGCGTTTTTCGGAAACGGGCTGGCATCGATCGCCTGGTCGCTGGTATCGGCGGTGGCGCCGAAGCGTCTGATCGGGCTCACAGGCGGAGTATTCAACTTCATCGGGAACATGTCTTCCGTCACCGTGCCGGTGGTGATTGGAGCTCTGGTGCGGGGAGGCGATTTCGCGCCGGCCCTCGCCTATATTTCGGCGATGGCGCTGATCGGAGCCCTTTCCTACATCCTGGTGGTGGGCCGGATCGAAAGGCTTCCGGACGGCCCGGACGAGACGTCTCCGACCTGCTGAGGCTGTGCAGTTTTTTCGTTGGCCAAGCTGCCGTGGGGCAGACCATCGTTGTCCGTGGTCTGCCATCCGGCCAATGCATCGGGGGTGGCTCGGTACCGGCGGTGCGGCGAAAGACGAGGACGAGTGAGCATGATCGAGTGCCGTGTGTAGGGCAGGGTCGAAAACGCGCCGGGACGAGTCCCGGCGTGGCAGACTGAGAGTCCGCTCCACAATTTTCATGAGCTTGCGAGGGCCGAAGGCCCCCACGGCCGAAGGCCCCGAGACGACAGACCACAAGAAACGACGGTCTGCCCCACGGTGATGGGCCGCCGGCTGGTTTCGATGGACATCGGCTCCCTCTCCGCGTTACAACTTGTAGCAGCTATGTCCGACGAAAAGACCGGCTTGACCCGCCGCGGATTTCTGCCCGCCACGGCGGCCGCTTTCACCATCGTTCCGCGCCACGTGCTGGGGGCCGGATACACCGCACCCAGCGACAAGCTGAACATCGCCGCCGTGGGCGTGGGCGGAATGGGAAAGAACTATGTGAAGGGGTGCGCCAGCGAGAATATCGTGGCCATTGCCGACGTGGACCACGTCTTCGCGGCGCCCGTCTTCAAAACCTATCCCGGCGCCAAAGTCTACAAGGACTATCGCGTGATGCTCGAAAAGGAAAAGGGCATCGACGCGGTGATCGTGGGTACGCCCGATCACAGCCACGCGGTAGTGGCCTCCGCCGCCATCGCGCTGAAGAAGGGCGTCTACGTGGCCAAGCCCATGACGCGCACGGTGTTCGAGGCGCGCGAGCTGGCCAGGGCGGCCCGGGAGCGGAAGGTGGCCACGCAAATGAGCGTGCAATCCACCTCCACGGACCCGGCCGTGACCACCGAGGAATGGGTGAAATCGGGCGTGATCGGAAAGGTGCGCGAGGTGCACGTGTGGACCGACCGTCCCGTTTGGCCGCAGGGCCTGGTGCGGCCCGTCGACAAGGCGGCGGCGCCTGCCTCGCTCGATTGGGATATCTGGCTGGGGCCCGCGCCGGTGCGGCCCTATCACCCGCTGTATCATCCGTTCAACTTCCGCGGCTGGTACGATTTCGGCACCGGCGCCCTGGGCGACATGGCCTGCCACACGTTCCACATCATCGTGAAAGCGCTCGGGCTGGGTGCGCCGCTCAGCGTGAGCGCGGAAAGGACGGTGATCCGCGAGCCGCTCCATAGAGGCGAAAAACCCGATCCCGACTGGACCCGATCGAAGCGCGGGAGCTATCCCGAAACGTTTCCGAGTTCCTCGGTCGTCACCTGGGACTTCCCCGCGCGAGAGGAGCAGCCAGCGGTCCGAATGAGCTGGTACGACGGCGGCCTGCGCCCACCGCGCCCGCCGGAATTGGCGCCGGACCGCGACCTGGGCGCCGATGGCCTGCTGTTCGTGGGCGAGAAAGGGACGCTATGGAGCGAGTTCTCGGGCGGCATCCGCTTTCTCTCCGACCGGCAGCAACAATCGCTCGCCGCGCCTCCCAAATCCCTGCCGCGCACCGCGGGCCATTACATGGAATGGGTGAACGCCTGCAAAGGCGGCGCGCCGGCCAACTGCAATTTCGAGTTCGCCGCGCCGCTTACTGAGATCGCCCTGCTCGGCGTGGTGGCGCAGCGCACCGGCAAGTTTTTGCTGTGGGACGCCGAAGGAATGCGCTTCCCCAACCATGCGGCGGCCACCGAACTGCTCAAACCGGAGTACCGCCAGGGATGGTCGTTATGAAAAGGTGGCTTGCAATTCTCGCGCTGGCGGCGGCTCCCTCGTGGGCGGCCGAGAAGAAGCTCTTCGACGGAACCGACATCGCCGGCTGGGTGCGTATGCCACGCCACGAAGGACTACCGGCCGATCAGAAACCCGGCTTCGTGCTGCGGAACGGCCTGCTGGAGACCGTGCCCGACGCCCCGGAGGACGACCTTTGGTACACCGCCGGGAAAATCGGCAACGCCACCCTGCGGGTGGTCTACAAGTTCTCCGCGCCGGACGCGAATTCGGGTGTGTTCATTCGCATCCCCTACGAGCCCAAGTCCGAGGACGACGCTATCAACAAGGGCATCGAGGTGCAGATCCAGGACTCCGCCGACGATTACCACTGCACCGGAGTCTTATACTCGATGACCGAGGCCAAGGCGCGGCCTTATAAGCCGGCGGGAGAGTGGAACACGCTCGAGATCGAACTGCGTGGACCGCGCACCGTCGTCAAGCTGAACGGCGTGGTGGTGACGGATTACGACGGCGTGGCGCCGGTGCCGCCCAAGAAGGGACAGTACGAGCCCGACCGGGGGCCGCGGCCGGACGAAGGCTACATCGCCATTCAGCACCACGGTGGCGCACCGACGCTCTGGTTCAAGGAAATCACCCTGATTCAGTAGGCGCGCACGGCTAATACGCGGAACATGGCCGGGGAGCGATCCGTATGTCAACATGGAGAGCCCAAATGTACTGCACCAAATGCGGCCTCGAATTGCGACAGGTCGACCACTTCTGTTCGCGCTGCGGCCATAGAACGGCCCTGGAGGCGCCGATCGGCGGACCGCAACCGTTGATGCTCGACAAAAGTAACAAGAAGATTGCCGGTGTCTGCGCCGGATTTGCGAGGTATTGCGAAGTCGATGTCACTCTGGTAAGGGTGCTCTGGCTTGCGCTTGCGTTCAGCACGGGAGTCGGTTTCATAGCCTATCTCGTAGCGTGGATCGCCATGCCCAGCGACGCCGGAGTTCGGGCCCGCCCGGTGATAGCCCGAGAACCGCAGACAAGTTAGCGGTTTAGGCCAGCCGTTTTCCCCAACGACGCGATCCTGCCCAAATGGTGGGGCGGAGCCCCCTGGTCTGATGCCGCATGCTTTTCACTCCGGCTGCGGGGCAGCCAATTCTGGCTGCAGCCGGCTTTTGAGCCGGCATTCGCCTGGCAGGAGGACTCGCTACACCTCGAAAGAGCCGCCTAAAAAGGCGGCTGCGGGCAAAATTGCCCGCCCCACTGTTTACGCAGGCGGGCATTGGTTAGAAAAGTGTGCGGCATGACCCGCTCCTCACCTGAAGAATCAAGCCCTCGGCGCCTCGGACAAGCCGGCCAGGGGGCCGGCTGCGGACCAGGGAAGCGGACCAGGGGGTCCGCCCCACCATGGATGGTGGGAAGAAGCCGCCGGCTGCTGATAATCTGAGATGGTGAGTGCGGGTTTGGCTAGGCCGGGCTTCTGGTTCAGCGCGCTTTTCGCGGCCGCTGGGCTGTGGGCGCAAAGCGGGGAGAACGTGCTCCTGGTGGTGAACCGCCGCGACGCCGGCTCGCGGGAGATCGGCAATTACTACCGGCCGCGCCGCTCGGTCCCGGTGAAGAACGTCTGTTACCTGGATACAACCTCGGACGAGGAGATCGAGTGGGGGACCTATGTGCGCGAGGTGGAGCAGCCGATTACGCGCTGCCTCGAACAGGGCGGGCTGAAGGAGAGCATCCTGTACATCGTGCTGACCAAAGGTGTGCCGTTGAAGGTGGATGGCAGCGGCGGCTCGATTCGCGCGGCCGAGCACGCCTCGGTGGATTCCGAGCTGACGGTGCTCTACGGCAAGCTGCACGGGGCCGAAGTGATCCGCGCGGGAGGGATCCCGAACCCGTACTTTATGAAGCGCGATATGCCGTTTCGCCATCCCGCGGTGCCGATCTACATGGTGACACGGCTGGCGGCGTTCTCGGTGACGGACGTCAAAGCGATGATCGACCGGGCGCTGGCGGCGAGCAACCGGGGCAAGTTCGTGATCGACCTGAACGGCCCCAATAATGGCGAGGGAAACAACTGGCTGCGCAACGCCGCCATGCTGCTGCCGCCGGACCGGGTGCTGCTGGATGAAACCGCCGGCCAGCCGCTGCACGTGAAAGACGTCATCGCCTACGCCAGTTGGGGATCGAACGACGGGCGGATCGCGCGCCTGCTTGGCTACTCGTGGCTGCCGGGCGCGGTCGCCACCGAATTTGTCTCGACCAACGCGCGCACCTTCCAGCGCCCGCCGGCCGGATGGCTGCCCACCACCTGGGAGGACCGGGCGCACTTTTTCGCCGGAACGCCCCAGGGCCTCAGTGCGGATTACCTGTTCGAAGGCGCCACCGCCGTTACCGGCAATACCTATGAGCCGTACCTGGTGGGCTGCGCGCGCCCCGATTACCTGCTGCCGGCCTATTACCAGGGGCGAAACCTGGCCGAGAGCTACTATATGTCGATCGCGTTGTTGAGCTGGCAGGGAGTGGTGCTGGGAGATCCGCTCTGCTCGCTCGGAAAACCATGAGCATGGACAAGAAACGATGGGCCGAAATCGCGGCGCGATTCGCCGGCCTCCGCCTGCTGGTGGTGGGCGACCTGATGCTGGACGAGTTCATCTGGGGGAAAGTGTCGCGAATCTCGCCGGAGGCTCCCGTGCCGGTGGTGGACGTGACTTCGGAATCCTACTATCCGGGAGGAGCGGCCAACGTGGCGCGCAACCTGCGCGAATTCACCAGCCACGTGGCCGTGCTGGGGGCGGCCGGCCAGGATGCGGCCGGCGCCAGGCTGGTCTCGCTGCTCGCCGAATCCGGCATGGATACGGCCGGGGTGATGCGGCACCAGGGCTATTCCACTATCGTCAAGACGCGCATCATCGCCCGCCATCAGCAGGTAGTGCGGGTGGATCGCGATTGCCGCATCCCGACTGAAGGGCCGCGGCTGGAGCGCGCCATCGAGTTTGTGGATCGCGCCGCCGGCGAGGTGGATGGGATCGTGGTGTCGGATTACAACAAGGGTTTCGTGACCCAAGCCCTGGCGGATCGGGTTCTGGCGGCGGCACGGCGTCACGGCAAGGTTCTGACGGTCGACCCGCATCCGCGGACGGCTGTCGAATGGAAAGGCGCCACGGCGATAAAACCGAACCGGAGCGAGGCGTTCCACGCCGCCGGCCTGCCGCCGTCCGAGCCGGTCGAGCCGGCCGAGCGCGACCTGGCCTTGCTCGAAGCCGGTAATCGCCTGCTGGAACGCTGGCAGCCGCAAAACCTGGTGGTGACGCTGGGAGAACAGGGCATGATGCTGTTTCGCGCCGGCGAGCCGTGCTACCACGTGCCCGCGTGCGCGCAGGATGTATTCGACGTCTCCGGGGCCGGCGATACGGCGATTGCCCTGTTCACGCTGGGTTTGTGCGCCGGCGCCGACGCGCATGAAACGGCCGAGCTGGCCAACCTGGCGAGCGGAATCGTGGTAGGAAAGCTCGGTACGGCGACGGTGAACCGAGCAGAGCTGGAAGCAGCGCTGGGGTAGAGGGCTGGGGCTTGCGGCACTGCGTGGTGTTCGTGCCGGTCCGATACGGCAGCGATCCAGACGTTGACGTCGGGAAGGCAGACGGCGTCAGCCGAGGATGTCATCTATCTGAGCGTTCGTTAGCGAATGCAACGACCCTGGGCGGCTCGACCGGATGAGCGGCAATGACACACGCCCCTTGACCTCAGCGGGCGTTGGTCCGTGTTCGATCTCCTTGTTGATTGCCTCGAGGATTACAGCTTGTATGCTCAAGCTCCGCTGCTCGGCACGGGCCTGCAGGATTTGGAATACCGGCTCGGGTAGCTTGATCGTTGCCCTCATGTCCAATAGTGTCGCATGGCCGATCTGGCTTCGGGGACTGGGGTGCTTAACCGATTTGGGGGAGTTAGTTCCCGGCAACCGCTCCCTGACGGTCGCGGCTCGGTAAGTGACTGCAAACACGCCGTGTCCGTAACCGAGCCGCGACCGTGAGGGAGCGGTTGCCGCGCCTGAACTGCGAAATCCCTAGATCGGTTAGGCACCCCGGGGACTGGCGCGGCGGATCGTCACCGACTCCTCCATAGCTCCTATTCGATTCGGGTCCCGAGGGCGCCATCTCTTGGTTAGAACAGTCAGAGTGCGAAACGACACGCTGGCGGCGCGGGAGCTTGTCACACCTCACACGTTTCCGCGGCCGCGAAGCCCCGACCGGCCGGGAGTTATCCGTTATCCTGAAAGCGGAGTAAGCTCAAATAGGGATTTTGAATCATGCCTCAGCAGCCAACCGCGGGCGCGCAATTCAAGACCTGGCTGTTAATCCACTCGGGTCCGCTGGCAGGGACGCGCATTCCGATTTCCGAGGGCACTACGCGGGTGGGCCGCGGACCGGAAAACGACGTGGTCATCAGTGGCGCCGATACCGCGATGGTGTCGCTGAACCACCTGGAGATCCATAAAGACGGCGCGTCGTTTCGTCTGCGCGATATGGGTAGCACCAACGGAACCCTGCTGAACGGCGAGCTCGTCGAAGAAGCCGAAGTCGCTCTACCGGCGACCCTCCAACTCGGCAACCTGGGACCGGAGCTGGCGCTGGTGCTGGAGGAGGCGCCGGTGTCGGAGCTGGACCGCACCATCGAGATCCTGGCCGATGCCGTGCCGCGGTCACGACCGCCGTCCACGGCTGCCACCGCGCATCAGGGGTTGTTCGCGGCCGTCACTCGCGCGCGCCGGTTGCGGAGACACGGAATCGGCGGCGAGACCCTCACCATCATGCGGGACGTCATCGATAAGGCGCTCGATCGCAATCATCGGCGGCTGCGCGTCGTCAGCTATGTTCTGACAGCAGCGCTGGTTACAGTGACCGGACTCGGCATCTGGAGGATTACCGCGCTCAACCGGCAGAAGCACGAGATCGACAGTCACATCCAACAGTTGGAAGCGGACTTGCAAAAAGCCGACAGCGGCGCCGACGTCGACAACTTATTGTCCCGGCTGGACAATTACCAGAATCTCGGCGAGGCACTGCAGCAGAGCCTGCTCTACCGGATCGGACCGCACGAGGAGGGCGCCTTCGTCACCCGGGAGATGCGGGCCGTTATGACGGATCTCGGGGCCGAGGTCTATAGCATTCCGCCGGAGTTCATGGACCGGGTGAAACACTATATCGCCGACGACGAGGGGCCGAATCGCGCCCTCATCGAACGGGCTTTCCGGGACGGTGGCGCGCAACTCCAGACCATGCGCCGCATCCTGACGGAAGAAAACCTGCCGCCAGATCTGGCATATGTTCCGATCGTCGAATCGGCGCTCGAAAAGCGGCAGACCAGTGCGGCGGGCGCGGCAGGGCCGTGGCAGATGACCGTCGTCACCGCCCGCGCCTATGGGCTGCGCGTGGATAGCCAAGCGGATGAACGCGAAGACCGGGTCAAATCGACGGTTGCCGCCGCGAAATATCTGCGTGACCTGATCTTGGATTTCGGCACCGGAAGCTCGGTCATGCTGGCGCTAGCGGCCTACAACAGCGGCGCGGCCGCGGTGAAACAGGCCGTTGTGCGCAACGTAAGCGACCCCATCAAACAGCGCAATTTCTGGTATCTGTATCGGAGGAAGGCGCTCCCGCTGGAGACCCGGGAATACGTGCCGAAAGTATTCGCCGCCATCCTGATCGGACGGGCGCCCGAGCAGTTCGGATTCTCCCAGTAGCGGTTCTGCTTCGGCATCGGCACGTCGTTTTCGGGAAACGCGGAAACGTGTAAGTCGCATTCAGAATAGCCGGGCGGCGCGTCACTCGTCCTGAGAGCGCCGATTCGGCGTGCCGCGCTAGAACTCAGTGAGTCGGCTATCGTCGTACCATGTTCCTAGCGACGATTTGGTTATGAAGCGATGGAGTTGAGAGGAGCGACGATGCGTGTCTTTGTGGCGGGGGCGAGCGGAGCGATCGGCGAACCGTTGATTGTGGAGCTGTTGGAGCGGGGACACTCCGTGGTGGGGATGACAACCAGCGAGGCGCGGGCGAAGTATCTGGAGGGCCAGGGTGCCGAGGCGGCGATCGTGAACGCGTTCGATGCGCCGGCGGTGGAGGCTGCGCTGCGGCGGTCGAAGGCGGAGGTGGTAATCGACGAATTGACGTCGCTGCCGAAGTCGCCGAGTGACATGCCGAAATACGCCGCGGGCGACAGAAAGCTAAGGATCGAGGGTGGAGGGAATCTGTTTCGCGCGGCGCTTGCGAGCGGTGTGCGGCGGTATCTACAGCAATCGAGCGGATTCTTCTTGAAGGCAGTGGCAGGGACACTGGCGGACGAGTCGTCCCCGTTGGATGTAAATGCGAGCCCGAGTGTGGCGGCAAGTGCGCGGACGTATACGGAACTGGAGGCGCGGCTGTTCAGTTCCAATGCAATTGAGGGTGTGGCATTGCGATACGGATTCTTCTATGGGCCGAAGACGTGGTATTACCCCGGCGAGGCGTCCGCGGACATGGTAATGCGGCAGCAGAATGCGGTGGTGGGCGAGGGCCAAGGCGTGTCGTCGTTTGTGCATATCCAGGATGCGGCGATCGCAACGGTGGCGCTGCTGGCGGCGCAGCCGGGAGTGTACAACCTGGTGGATGACGACCCTTCGCCGCAGACCGTGTGGCTGCCGGCGTTTGCTAAGTTTGTGGGTGCTCCAGCGCCCCCGCACATGAGCGAGGCGGAAGTGACGGCAATTGCAGGGGAAGACGCTGTGTACTACGCGACGAAGCTGAGTGGGGCCTCGAATGCGAAGGCGAAGCGGATTCTCGGGTGGAAACCGCGGCGATTGGAGTGGCTGGAGGGGTAGGCCGTGGCGGCTGGCCCGAATTCGCAATAATAAGAGCTACATGGGCAACGGCGCGCCAGTTGGGCTGCCGCACCCGCTGGCAGCGGCGCGGAAGCAATCGAGAACACGGACGGCATCGGTGGTATTCGCCGGGTTCTGCGCGTTTGTGACGCTCTATGCGCCGCAGCCGCTGCTGCCGCTGCTGGCGCGGGAGTTCGGCTCGTCGGCGGCGGCGGTAAGCTTGATCGTCACGGCGTCGACCCTGGCGGTAGCACTGGCGGCGCCGTTCGCGGGCGCGGCCGCCGACCGGTTCGGGCGAAAGCCGGTGATCGTGTGGTCGGCGTGCCTGCTGGTGCTGCCGATTTTGCTGGCCGGCACGGCGGGAAGTCTGCGCCAGCTCCTGTTCTGGCGTTTCTGGCAGGGCGTATTCACGCCGGGCATCTTCGCCGTGACCATCGCCTATATCAACGAGGAGTGGAAGGAGGGGGTGGGCGCGGCCATGTCGGCATACGTGGCCGGAACCGTGATCGGCGGATTTAGCGGCCGGATGGTGGCGGCCCTGGTGGCGGCGCACTTTCCGTGGCAATGGGCTTTCGTGGTGCTGGCCATTTTGGATGCGGCCTGCGCGCTGGTGATGGCGCGGTGGATGCCGCCCGACAGCCGCCGAAACACGCGGCCGGCCTCGGCGCGGGAAGTGGCGCAGGCGACCATCCGCGGGATGGCGGCGCACCTGGCCAATCCCCGGCTGCTGGCGACCTATGCGGTGGGATTCGGGGTATTGTTTACCCTGATTGCCACCTTCACCTATGTCAATTTCTACCTGGCGGCGCCTCCGTTCGGGCTCGGAACCACGGCGTTGGGCCTGCTGTTCACGGTGTACCTGGTGGGCGCCGCGATCACCCCGGTGGGTGGGCGGGCGATCGACAGGCTGGGCCATCGCTGGACCCTGCTGGCGGCGTTCGGCGGGGGGATGATCGGTATGGCGCTGACGCTGATCCATCGCCTGCCGGCGGTGCTGGCGGGACTGGCGCTATGCTGCTCCGGGGTCTTCATCGCCCATTCGGCGGCTTCGAGCTACGTGGGCACGGTGGCGCGGGAAGCGCGCGCGGCGGCGGTGGGGCTCTACGCCATGTTCTACTACGCGGGCGGAAGCCTGGGCGCGGCGTTGCCCGGCTATTTCTGGGCTCGCGGCGGCTGGCTCGGGTGCGTGCTGAACGTGGTCGCGATACAGGCAGCTACCATTGCCCTGGCCCTGGGCTTCTGGGAGGCGCAGCCGCGGCTTGTTGAGCCGGGAAATTCGGCCGGTGAGCCCGATCGGCGGATGAAACGCAGGGCCGGGTTTCGCGTTTTTTTGCACAAAGGCTAACGGCGTGCCACAAAACCGCCGATGGATCTTCTTGGCCGGGGATACGTTTTCGGAGTCATCCTGTGGGTCGGTTGCGCGGGGCCCGGTTGCGCCCAGCCGGCGGCGGTAACGCCGGAGGAATTGCGTCCGCGCCTGCATCGGTTGTTGCTCAGCATCGTAGGACCGGTGCCGCTCGCCGCCGAAGCGCTGTCGGCGGGCATCGGCCAATCCCTGAACAGCCCGCGCGAATGGGGCCAGGGGGCTTCCGGCTTCGCCGACCGGTTCGGCAACGATCTGGGATATAACGCCGTCCGCCAGAGCCTGACTTTCGGCCTGGCGACGGGATTGCATGAAGACACGCGATATGTTCGTTCCAACAAACACGGACTGATGCCCCGGGCGGCGCACGCAGTGGCATCGGTGTTCAATACGCGCAACGAGGAGGGCGACAACGTATTTTACGCGGCCAATTTTTTCGGGATCGTCGGGGCCAGCGCAATTTCCCAATCGTGGGCGCCGCCCAGTTGGCGCGACCCAGCCACAGTGAGCCGAAAAATCACTTTCAGCCTGCTGGGGTCGATGGGATTGAATCTGGCGCGGGAGTTCCTGCCGGACGTCCTTGGGCACCGGCGCCAGCCATAGGCACCGGCCGCGGCTGGGCTAGGTTTTGACGATGACTTCGCGCAACTGCTCGCGGGTGAGGAAGAATTTCACCGAGTCGAACCGGCCAAAAAGCTTTTCCAGGTTGCGATTGTTGAACAACTGCGGGGGACGGTGCATGCCCTGCCGCACCAGCTCGAGAGTGTTGACGCTTTGGATGCGGAAGGTATAGAGCGGCACGGCTTCCTGCTTGTCGTCGGAATGAAAGAACGCCAGCATGTAACCGTCGGGGCGGACGATTTTGCGCAATCGGTCGGTGACGGCGGCCAGTAACGGAGGCGTCAGATATTCGAGCGAATCCCAGATCAGCACGCCGTCAAAGTGCCCCTCCGGGTAATCCAGCGCCTGCTGCAAAAAGTACTCGATGCGGCCCGGATTGGACTGGTCCACGTTGTTGTCGAGCCCGAAAGTTTCCTCCATGATATGGAGGAAGTCTTCCGAATAGAGACGATGGCCGAGATTAGTGATAAAACTCACGTTCTCCTGGCTGGCGCCGCCTAAATCGAGGATCGTCAGGCCGCTTTGTTCGCGAATGTGGTGGAAGAACTCCTCCAGGCCGCGGCTGGTGCGCAACCTGCTTTCCTTCTGAGACGGCTGTGTGCGCGCGGGGGGCCGCGCGCCGCCCAGCGGCGCAGGCTGAGGGAGGGGACCGGTTGGACTTCGCGTCCCCCCGCCGAAAAAGCTTTTCAACCTGTCGGAAAGCACGGCGCCACCCTCACCAGTCCTATCGCTTGGTATCGGCCCCGGCAGCTACCGGAGTGGGAGCAGCCGCGGCGGCCTGGGCCTGGGGTTTGGGTGCGGACTTTGCAATCTCGGGCTTCACGATGTCGATGCTGCCCTTAAAATAGGCGCCATCTTCGATGACGATGCGCGCGGTGCGAATATCGCCCACCAGGCGGGCGTCTTTGCGAATCTCCATCTTGTCGGCGGCCTCGACATTGCCCTGAATCGTACCCAGGACGACCACCTCGCGGGCTTTCACGGTGGCGTGCAAGGTGCCATTTGGCCCGATGGTCAGCTTATGTTCCAGCGCCTCCACCGTGCCTTCCAGGTCGCCATCCACGAACAAGTCCTCCTTGCTGTGGATCTGGCCGACGATCTTGACGGCTTTTCCAATGGTGGCGGTGCCACCGACTTTGCTATCCATTTCCATGCGTCCCACTGGTATTCCGGACACGGCTGTCGCCTCCTTTTTGGGTTGGGTTGGGGCCTGCGCCTGCGGCGCGGGCGTCACCGGAGGAGAGAAGGACTGCGGTTGCTCCTCGTCCCGGCGCTTGTTCCACATCAGGCTGCCCTCCTTAGGTCAATGATCATTAACGATTACCTTCTGTCACCGCACTCCTAGTCTACGGTTACCGCTCGGGAAAAGGCAATTCCCAATTTCGGGCAATGGCATCAACGTTTGGCCTTAGCCCGCGTCTTCAGCACGATGGGCGTGCCGCGGAATCCGAAGCGGCGGCGGATCTGGTTGAGCAGGTGCCGCTCGTGGGAAAAATGCAAATCGCCGTGCCCATCGGTGAATACCACGAACGACGGCGGCCGGATCGAAGCCTGGGTAATGTAGTATATCTTGCGCTCTTCAAAGTGCAACCGCTCCACGAAACGGTTCAACTCGCCCGTGGTAATGCGCAGGGAAGCCTGTTCGTACACTTCGCGAATCAGGGGAAATAATCGATCCACTCCCGCGCCCGTCTTAGCCGAGAGGAACAGGATGGGGGCGTAGTCCAGGAACTTACACTCGTCGCGTATCTGCTCCTCCATGTCCTTCTTGGTACGGTCTCCGCGCGCGTCCCATTTGTTGACGCAGAGGATCAGGGCGCGTCCGCCCTCGTGGGCATAACCCGCGATGGTGGCTTCCAGGCCGACCACCCCCTCGGTGGCATCGATCACGAGCAGCACCACGTGGGCCATCCGAATCTGGCGGCGGGCCATGACCACGCTGAGCTTCTCCGCCATCATCTTGGTTTTGCCCTTGCGGCGGATGCCGGCGGTATCGATGAAAACGAATTCCACGCCGTCGCGCATGACGCTCTCATCCACGGCGTCTCGGGTGGTTCCGGCGACCGGGGAAACGATCGCCCGGTCTTCGCCTACCAGGGCATTGAGCAAGGTGGACTTGCCCACGTTGGGGCGGCCGATGATGGCCACCTTGATTCTTTGCCTCGGCGCGGTAGCTTCGGCCGGCTCCACGGGAAAACCTTCGGTGACGTGGTCCAGCAGGTCGTCGACGCCGGTACCGTGTTCGGCCGAGACCGGAAGCACGTCCGCGATACCCAACTCGTAGAATTCGTGAGCCAGGTCCGAGCGCGCGGCGGTATCGGCTTTGTTGACTGCCAGGACGACGGGCTTTCCCAGGCGGCGGACGAATGCCGCCAGATCGCGGTCGGCCGCGGTGATGCCGTCCCGGCCATCGGTCAAAAGGATGATTTTGGAGGCGGTATGAAGAACCGTCTCCGCCTGGCGCAGGATCTGGCTGGGAATATATTCGCGGTCGTCGACGACGATGCCGCCGGTGTCGATCACTTCGAAGCGGCGGCCCAAATGGTCGGCAAATCCATGCATGCGGTCGCGCGTAATTCCGGGCTCGTCGCCCACGATCGCGCGCCGCCCACCGGTAATGCGGTTGAAGAGAGTGGATTTCCCTACATTGGGCCGTCCCACGATCACGACCGTGGGTAAGACCTGGGACATGATGCCTTAGCATAGCACGGCGCGGCGCGGCCAGAACCTCGAGGACCGCCTGCCGGGATTCGAATAAATGGTTTCATGTCAGTTACTTCTGCGCCAAGAATGGGTTCGTTCGGTAACGCCGGTTTGGGTTTGCGCCGGCACACCGAATGAGGCCAGGTCCTGTTGTCGTGCCCTCGGGAGTCAAGGAGCTGAATCTGGAGTTCCAATATCTCTCGCCTCCTGTCTCTCGGGCGGGAGCGATGCTCATGACGCCGGACATCGTCAAGATTCCCTGGCAGAATATGGTGATCTATCCGGCCGGCTGGTACGCACGCGACATTACGGTACAAGCCTCGCTGCGGCTGCCGGCCAATTTTCAGCTCGCTTCGGCTCTGGAATTGGCCGGTCCGGATGGCGGGCGGCCGGCTGTGTTTATGCCAACCTCGCTTGAAACGCTGGTGGATTCTCCGGTGTACGCGGGCCGCTACCTTCAGCGGTGCGATCTGGCTCCCGGCGCCTCGATTCCAATTCGCCTCAGCGTCTTCGCCGATAGCGCGGAAGACCTGGCGGTTTCGCCCGAAGAACTTGTCCGGATGCGCGCCATGGTGGACGAAACCGAACGACTCTTCGAGTCGAGCCATTACAAACATTACGATCTTTTGATTTCCTTCCCGCGCATGAGTACGTTCATTCGTGGAATGGCCTCTCCCGGCAACCGGCGGACCTGTGGACTCCGGATCTGAATACACCCATGCGCGACAGCCTTCTCTGGGTGTACGAGGGGCAGACCGAGTTTTGGGCTTTGGCGCTTGCCGCCCGTGCCGGCCAGCTCTCTTCTTCGCAAGCCCTCGACATCCTGGCTCTCGACGCCGCGGCGGCTCAGTCCCGTCCGGGACGCACCTGCTCGACGGTCTGACTCGTGCCGGTTACCGGCTCGTCTTCTCCGATCGGCCGAGTGAAGTATTCCGGCAGAGTGAAGTTGAAGATGGAGCGATCGATCTCTCCTATTCCGTTGGCATGAAAGTTGCTAGCTCGGGAGTTGTCAAAGCGGTGTCCTGGGAAGGGCCCGCGTTTCGCGCCGGCATCGGTATTGGTTCGCGGATCGATACGGTAAATGGCCAATCCTTTACACCGCAGGCTCTCATGGCGGCCATCGAAGGTGCAAACACAAGGCCATTGAAGCTTGGCGTCGTTCAGGATGGCAAAGCCGCAATCGTTCCCATCGCGTATCAAGGAAGATTGGCCTGCCCTCATCTCCAACCCATCGCGGCAGCTCCCGACAGACTGTTGCCCTGGCTCGCCAAGACGCGAGGCGTTGGCGCCAACTAATGGAAGAGTGCGATTGCGTACTCTCGGTTCGGCGTTTCCGCCGTCGAGGACTGCTCCGATGCGAATAAAGTCCTTGATGTTACCGCAACTCCAGCGCGGCCTTGGGGCTAGATATGGATGACATCCGCGCCTTGACCAGTCGGCAGATTCTGCATTTTCAAGCGCGGGTTTTGCATCCTGGCCCCGGTGGACTTCCGCGGCCCCGCGCTGGCCGGTGGGCATTAGCGTTCGAGGGGGCGAGAATTCTGTTTTGGGCCATCTCTTGCAGAGGGCCATAGGCGATACTACGGACTAAGTACCTGATTTCGGAATTACGGCCACGTATCAGGCAACCGCTCTCTAACGGTCGCGGCTCGGTTCCAC
This sequence comes from Bryobacterales bacterium, assembly GCA_003164035.1. GTDB lineage: Bacteria > Acidobacteriota > Terriglobia > Bryobacterales > Bryobacteraceae > JBEKYD01. Next base: position 46,950 of record PLRS01000050.1, read on the forward strand.
TCGTTTCCGAGCCGCGACCGTTAGGGAGTGGTTGCCTGGAAATACGTTCGCCCGATTGACGGGGGTGCGATGTGAAACGAGCGTGTTTCGGCGGATTGTTGTTCCTGGCGGTTGGGCTCGCCCTGTTCGGTCAGGCGTCGGGTGGAAAACCGGCGATCACCGGTGTATCGAACAACGCCAGCGGCGCGCTTGCCATTGCAAGCGGCTCGTGGGTTTCGATCTACGGCACCGGCCTGTCCGCCACCACGCGGTCCTGGCAGGCGTCCGATTTCTCCGGCAATAACCTTCCCACCACGCTCGATGGCGTGAGCGTCCAGATCGACGGCAAAAAGGCCGCGATCTCCTACATCAGCCCCGGAATGCTGAACGTTCAGGCGCCCACCGACACCACGGTCGGGCAGGTTCCGGTCGTGGTCGGCAACTCTTCGGGCAGCGCCACCGGCACGGCAACTCTTCAAAGCTACTCGCCCGCGTTTTTCACTTATCAGGCGAAGTACGCCTCCGCCCTGCACAACAGCGATGGCGCTTACGTCGCGCCGGCCGGATATTTCGGCAGCGCGGCCGCGTCGCTGCCGGCCCAGCCGGGCGAAGCGCTACAGATTTACGCTACTGGCCTGGGCCCCACCACACCCGCCGTGGCCGCCGGCCAGGCGGTTGGCAGTCCCGCGCCGCTGTCGAACCTCACCCAACTGCAGGTGACGATCGGCGGCGTGGCCGCAACCGTGCAGTATGCCGGCATCACCGACCCGGGCGTGTACCAGGTCAACGTGATCGTGCCGCAACTGGCCAACGGCGATCAGCCGATTGTGGCCACCATCGGCGGTGTGAGTTCCCAGCCGGGAGTCTTTATTCCGATTTTGAACTGGGTGGGGCCGGCCGTCACGGTGACGCTCACGCCCGCCGGCCGCACCATTCGCTGCGGCGCCACTCTGCCTCTTACGGCCAAGCTCGCCAACACCACCAACCCCGCGGTGGTCTGGCTGGTCGACGGACAGGCGGGAGGCAGCGCCGCGGTGGGTACGATTTCGGGCACCGGCGTCTACACCGCGCCCGCCGATCTGCCGAGCTCCGGGGCCGTCACGGTGACCGCCGTCAGCCAGGCCGATCCCGCCGCCGAGGCCAGCGTGACCGTGAACCTGCAGAACCCTCTGCCGGTGGTCGCGTCGGTGAGTCCGAACCCGGTGAATCCGGGCAATGCGACCATCACGGTCACCGGCACCGGGTTCGCCAATGGATCGGTGGTCTATTTTGCGGGCGCCGCGCTGCCCACCACTTTCGTGTCCGACACCCAGCTAACGGCTACCGGAACGGTCGCGATGCCGGTAGGGCGGCTGGCCGCGGTCAAGGTCACCAATCCGAACCCCGGCACGGCCACCTCAACCCCGATCGCCGTGCCCGTCCGCCTGGCGGTTGAGAATGTGCCGTACGCCGCCGCCGTACGCTTCCTCGAAATGACAACCTGGGGGCCCACGCCGCAAAACGTTGTGGACCTTCAGACCATGGGGACGAACGCCTGGCTCGCCGCGCAGTTTGCCTCGCCGGCCAGCGCATGGCCCGATCCGGATAGCTCCACCGAAGGGGTGGCGCGCCTGCAGACGGCCTTCTTCAACGTCGCCATCAACGGCAGCGATCAACTTCGCCAGCGCGCATCCTTCGCCCTGGCCCAGATCATGGTGGCTTCGGCAGTCAAGAACACGCTGTTCGAGCAGATGGTGGGGTACCAGCGGTTGATGGCCGGCGACGCCTTCGGCACCTACCCGGACCTGCTGGCGGCCATTACCCTGGATCCCTCCATGGGCTACTTCCTGGACATGGTGAACAACGCCAAGGCCAACGCCACCGCCGGTACCGCGGCGAACGAGAACTACGCCCGCGAGTCGATGCAACTGTTCGGCCTGGGGCTGGTGCAGCTCGATTCCACGGGCGTTCCGATCCTGTCCGGCGGCTCCACGGTTCCCGAATACGGGCAGGCCGACGTCTCGCAAATGGCCAAGGTGATGACCGGCTGGACCTACGGCGAGACCCCCGGCTTCGCCTCGCTGTGGACCAACATGCCGTACTATTTCGCGCCCATGGTGCCGTTCGAGAATTATCACGACACCACGGCCAAGACCATCAACCTGCCGGTGCCTTGCACGATCCCCGCCGGAGGAACGGCCGAGAGCGACCTGAGCGCGGCCATCGCCTGTATCTGCCAGCAGTCCAACGTGGCGCCATTCGTTTCCTACCGGCTGATTCAGCGGTTGGTGCTGAGCAACCCTTCGCCGGCTTACGTGGGCCGGGTGGCGGCCGCATTCCAGTCTTCGCAGGGCAACCTGCAGACGGTGATTACCGCCTTGCTCACCGATCCCGAAGCGCAGGCCGAAGGCACCGGCAAGCTGGCCGAACCGATCCTTTATGCCACCGGGCTGTTGCGGGCCCTGAATGCCACCGTAACCAACCCCGCCGCGCTCACCAGCCAGGCTACGCTCATGGGCCAGACTCCGCTCACACCCGGCAGCGTGTTCAGCTACTTCTCGCCGTTCTATACCGTGCCCAACATGACGCCGGCACCGGTGGCGCCCGAATTCCAGGCCATGAACGCGGCCACCGCCCTGGCGCGCGCCAATTTCGCCTATTTGGTGGCCAGCAACGGCATCTCCAGCGGCATCGCCGTGAACCTGGCCAATCTGCAGGATCTGGCCAATAATCCGTCCAACCTGGTGGAGGCGCTCAACCAGGCGCTCTTTCGGGGCGAAATGGATGCCAATGTGCGCGCCCTTCTAACCACTGCCGCCAGTGCGTCCAGCAGCCTGGCGTCGCGGGTGCGAAGCGCGCTCTACGCCGCCGCGGCGTCGCCGCAATACGAGATCGAACGGTAAGAGGAGAACAACGGCCATGACATTCCAAAATCTTCGATCGCGCCGCGACTTTCTGCGCCTCGGCTACCGCACGCTTTCCACCGTGGGGGCGGCGGCTGCCTTCGGAAAGGCCGGGCTGATGACCGCGCGGGCGCAATCGTCCAGCGATTACAAGGCCCTGGTGTGCATCTTCCTGTTCGGCGGCAACGATGCCAACAACATGCTGGTTCCCAACGACGCGGCCGGTTACGCCAACTACCAGAAGATTCGCCAAAACCTGGCACTCCCGCAGAGTTCGCTGGTGGCCATTCAGGACCCGGTCACCAATGCCAGCTACGGTTTGCACCCCAGCTTCGCGCCCATCGCTCCGCTGTATAATTCTTCCAAGCGGCTGGCGGTGCTGGCCAACGTGGGCACGCTGGTGCAGTCGGTGCCGCGGGGTTCAAACGGCATGCCGGAGCTCAGCTCCGTGCCGTTGCCGGTGAATCTCTATTCGCATTCCGACCAGCAGAACGAGTGGCAGAACGCCGTGCCGCAGGGCGGCGCCACTACCGGCTGGTCAGGCCGTCTGGCGGACAGGCTGGCAAGCAATTCCGGCACCCTGGTACCGCCCTGCATCAGCATCAGCGGCAACGCCCTTCAGTTGATCGGCGAGAACACCCAGCCCTCTACCGTCAACACCAGCAATTTCGGACTGGTGGCGCCCGCCACCGATCCGGGATCCACCGCCTTGCTGAACATGCTCAGCCTTTCGAGCGGGGTGACTCTCATCCAGGCGGCGCAGAGTTCCCTGAAAGACGCCATCGCCGTGGCTCAGGCCGTGAATACCGCCGTGGCCGGCAGCAGCAGCCTGGGCGTCACGTTTGCCAACACCGATATCGGCACGCAATTGGCCCAGGTGGCCAAGCTCATCCAGGTGCGCGCCGCGCTCGGCGCCACCCGCCAGATCTTCTTTTGCAGCCAGGGCGGCTACGACACCCATTCCAATCAACTGCCGCAGCAGGTTACGCTCTACTCCAATCTTGCCGCCGCGCTGGCGGCTTTCGACCAGGCCATGGGCCAGCTCACCGTGCAAAGTAACGTGACCGCGTTTACCGAGTCCGACTTCGGCCGCACCTTCCAGCCCAACGGCAATGCCGGCACCGATCACGGATGGGGCAGCCATGCGCTGATTATGGGCGGCGCGGTGAATGGCGGCAACCTGTACGGCACCTTCCCCAGCCTCGCGCTGTCCGGTCCCGACGATTCCGGGACCCGCGGCACGTGGGTCTCCAGCACCTCCGAGGACCAGTATATCGGCGCTCTGGCCAAATGGTTCGGCCTTTCGGCCCAAGCCGACCTGGACTACGTCTTCCCGAACCTGAACAACTTCGGGTACCAGACGCCGGCCTTCATTTGAGCCGGAATGCTACACTGAATTTAAATGAGGATCTGTTTGGTCCTGTTAGCGCTGGCCGGATTGGCGCTGGCGGATGCCCTACCCAAAACTGAAACCTTGCGCGGCACTCTTCAGGTGCATGGGAGCGGGCCGGCAACCGTCATTACCGACGACCATCGCACTATCGCGCTCGATGGCGATGAGCCGACAAGCAAGGTACTGGCCGATCCCCGGCTGAACGGTTTTTCGATTGAAGCCAGAGGCCATTTCACCTCCGCCGGCCGGTTCCTGCTGGACCCCTCCCACCTGCGCAGCCTGATGGTGCGCCAGGACGGCAAACTCAAATTGGTCACCTACTTTTGCGGCGTTTGCAATATCCGCGCCTATATTCCGGGGCCGTGCGCCTGCTGCCAGCGGGAAACCGTGCTCGAACTGCGCGACCCGGACGAAAAATGAACCCGCCGAATCCGTATGCCGCAAACCGCCTGACGGTGGATGGGATGGAGGTGTTCTCGCTGGAGGATGCCGCCCACGCCATGGAAGTCCGCGTGGTCCCTACCATCGGCAACATGGCGTACCGGATCGAGGTGCGCGGCCGGAACATTCTGTGGTTCCCATACGCCAGCCCGGCGGAATTGCGGGAAAAACCGGTACTGTGCGGTATACCGTTGCTGGCGCCATGGGCCAACCGCATCGATGGCGACTCCTACTGGGCCGACGGAAGACGCTACACGCTGAACCCGGGGCTCGACAACATTCGCCGCGACGGCGACGGCAAGCCCATCCACGGCCTGCTGAATTTCTCGCCGCTTTGGAGCGTCGTGGCTCTCGAGGCGGATCGGGATTCAGCCTCGCTCACCAGTCAATTGGAGTTCTGGAAGCACCCGGCGCTGATGGCACAATTCCCCTTCGCGCACACCATCCGGATGACGTACCGGGTGGCGGCGGGCTCGGTCGAAGTGGAAACCGCGATCCGGAATCACGCTCTGGAAGCCATGCCGGTGGCGATCGGTTTTCACCCTTTCTTCCGCCTGGGTGACGCCGCGCGCGACCAATGGCGCGTGCACGTGGCGGCACGCGAGCGCCTGCTGCTCAATGCCGCCCTGATTCCCACCGGCCTGACCGAAGCCAACCCGTTCGCCGATTCCCAGCCGCTGGCCGGTATCCAGTTGGACGATGTGTTCGGCAGCCTGGTACGCGACGCCGACGGCATCGCCCGTTTCTGGTTCGAAGGCGTTCGCGAGCGGGTGACGGTGGCCTACGGCCCGCGCTACTCGACGGCCGTGGTGTTCGCTCCCAGCGGCCGCGATTTCCTGTGTTTCGAACCCATGTCGGCCGTCACCAACGCTTTTAACCTGGCGCACGCTGGTGTGTTTCCCAACCTGCAAACAATCCCGCCCGGCGGCCAGTGGCGGGAGAGCTTTCGCATCGTGCCCAGCGGATTCTAGATCCGCATGGGACCACGGTTCTATCGGTTCCAGTACGGCGATAAACGCGTAGCACTGTTCCGGACCGGCGTCAGGTGAGATAACAGATTTGTACAGAAGACGCCATGAGCTACCGTCACTTCTCATTCTCTTGCCGTTGCGGGCAGCAGCCCTCCCGAATCGATGAGGTCGGCGTGACCGCCGAACACGAGTTAGTAGTCCACTGGTGGTGCGAAGATTGCCGTAAGCTGGTGTGGGCTTCGAAGCCACTCAGCGACTGCTGGCGCGAATGCCCGAAGGTGGACGACAGCCCGAATTTCGACGCCGAATTCCTGCACAGCATCGGCGTCCGCCTGGCGGAGTAGCGGTCGCTTCAGTAGGCCTTGGCGATCACCGCGCGCCGTTCCACCGGCACGCCGGTCACGATGCACTTGCCCGGTCCATCGAACTCGTCCGCCAGCGGATGGTTGCGGACGCTGGCCTTGAATTCCTTGACGCGCGCGTCGCAGGCGGGGTCGTCAGCCAGGTGCGCCATCACGAACTTGCCGCCGCCCTTTTCCGCGCTGGCATCCTTTAAGATACTCTCCACCTCTTCGATGGAATTGGCGGTCACCGTGTTGGCCTTCAGGCGCTCGCGGGCGGCGGCGAAGAGGCTCTTCTGCATGGCATCGAGCGTGGCCGAAACTGTGCCGGCCAGAGCCTCCTGCGAGACGGGCTGTTTCGTGCCGGTGTCGCGGCGCTTGACCACGGCTTTACCGGCCGCCAGGTCGCGCGGCCCCAGCTCCAAAACCACCGGAACGCCCAGCCGTTCCCAGTGGAAGAACTTGGCCCCCGGCGATTGGCCGTCGCGGTCGTCGACTTTGGCGCCGATATCGGCGGCGATCTTGTGGCTGGCTTCGAGCACCGCGCCCTTCTCTTCGTCCTTGCGATAGATGGGCACCAGCACGGTCTTCACCGGCGCCAGCCGCGGCGGCAATACCAGGCCCTTGTCGTCGGAATGGGTCATGATCAGGCCGCCGATGAGCCGTGTGGAAACGCCCCAACTGGTCTGCCAAGCGTATTCGAGCTGGCCTTCCTTATTTTGAAACTGCACGTCGAAGGCCTTGCCGAAATTCTGTCCCAGATCGTGGCTGGTGCCGGCCTGCAGCGCCAGGCCGTTCTGCATCATGGCTTCAATCGAGTAGCTTTTCAGCGCCCCGGCGAACTTCTCGGCGTGAGACTTTACACCCTTGACGACCGGCATGGCCATGACGTCTTCGGCCACCTCGCGGTAGATGTCGAGGATGCGCAGCACTTCCTCCATCGCTTCCTGGTGCGAGGAATGCGCCGTGTGGCCCTCCTGCCAGAGGAATTCGGTAGTGCGCAGAAACATGCGCGTGCGCAGCTCCCACCGCACCACGTTGGCCCACTGGTTGAGCAGCATGGGCAGGTCGCGCCAGCTATGAATCCATTTGGCGAAGAAGTGGCCGATGATGGTTTCCGAAGTCGGCCGGATGACGTAGGGCTCCTCCAGCTCCTTGCCGCCGGCCACCGTCACCACCGCCAGCTCCGGCGCGAAACCCTCCACGTGCTCGGCTTCCTTGCGCAGAAAACTCTGCGGGATGAGCAGCGGGAAGTAGGCGTTCTGATGGCCGGTGGCTTTGAAGCGGGTGTCCAGCTCGCGCTGCAAACCCTCCCACACAGCGTAGCCGTTAGGCTTGATGACCATGCAACCCTTGACGATTTCGGCGGGTTCGGCCATGTCGCCTTGAAGGACGACGTCCTGGTACCACTGGGCAAAATCCCGGTTGCGGGGAGTAATCGGTGATTCGGGCATGTATGTTTATTTTTGCAGAAAGAAGTTGCCGACCAGCATGGAATCGATGCCGGAAGAATAGAAGCTGCGCAAGGCGTCGCGCGGGGTGCATACCAGCGGCTCGCCGAACAGGTTGAACGAAGTGTTATACACCACCGGCAGTCCGGTGGATTCGCCGGCGGCTTGGAGCAGCCGCCAGTAGAGCGGATGCTCGTCGCGATCCACCGTATGGACGCGCACCAGGCCGTCGCCCATCAGCGCGGCGGCGAACTTTTCCTTCCATTCCGGGCGTACCCTCCCCACCGTGGCCAGCCAGCGGGCATTGGGGCCCACTTCGAAATAGCGCGACGCCAGCTCGGCCGGCACCGAAGCGGCAAACTTGCGGAACGGCTCGCGGTGCTTGATGTACGCGTTCAGGTTTTCGGTGGAATACGGGTCGAGCGGCGACGCCAGAATGCTGCGATTACCCAGCGCGCGCGCACCCAGCTCCATCCGCCCGTGCATCCAGGCTACGATTTTGTGCTCGTTCAACTGGGCGACGGCGGTGCTGACCACTTCGTCGACGGTCAGCAGGTAGTGGTAGCGCAGCTTGCAGTTTTCGATGGCGTGCTTGATATCTTCGGCGGCGAAGGACGGGCCCAGGCAGAGGGTCGCGAGCGCCACGCGTTTTTCCTGGCGGTACGCGCCGTGCCAGGTTTCGAGCACCGCGCCGATGGCCGTACCCGAATTGCCGCCATCCGGCTGCACGAACACGTTTTCGAATTTAGCCGAAGTCTCGAGCGCCCGCACCACCAGCGCATTCAGCGCCAGCCCGCCGGCCACGCACAGATTGCGTCCGCTGCCGGCCATGCGCACGGCCGCTTCTTCCACGGCCCGTTGAACGCCGGCCGCCAGGTGCGCCCGCAACGGCTCCGCAATGCCGGCGCCGGAGTCGATCCCCAGGCGCTCGTAAAAGCGCGGGCCGAAGCCGCCATGGTCCAGCCGCTCGGTGCCGAAAAAACCGCGGTCGATACGCGGCCCGGCTTCGGTGACGTTCAGGATTTCTCCGAACAGCTCCTTGTAGCGATCGTCGCCGGCGGTGGAAAGCCACTGCACTTTGTGCTCGTCCTCGTTGGCCGCAAAGCCGAGTAGCTCGGTGACGCGGCCGTAGAGTTCGCACAGCGAATCGGGCGCGTATTGTTCCTGATCGAGGGTCATGCGCGCGCCGGTAGCCTGCCAGCGCGAGCCGCAACAGAAGCTGCCGCCGCGGTCGAGCGTCAGCACAGTCGCTTCGTCGAAGGGCGAGGGGTAATAGGCGGAAGCGGCGTGCGCCTGGTGATGGTCCACCACCGCGATGCGGCTGGAAGGAAACAGGGCGCGCAGCTCCAGGTAGAAGTCCGCTCCGGGCAAGGGCCGCGCCACGGCCACGGCATCCACTTGTTCGGGTTTGGCGCCGGCCAACTCCAGACAGGTGGCGATGGATTTTCCGGGCAGCCGGCCGCGATGGTCCCAGTTCTTGCCCCGCCGGACGAGCTTCGATTCCTCCACCGCGGCGATCAGCTCGCCATCCCGCAACACAGCGGCGGCGGAGTCGCTGAGAATCCCTCCGATGCCGAGAATGATCACTTGCCGGCCTTCCCCCGTTTTTCGATCTTGGCCCATGTATCGCGCAGCGGCGCGGTGCGGTTGAAGACCGGCTTTTCTGGCGTTGTGTCCGGGTCCACCGAGAAATAGCCCAGGCGCTCGAACTGGAAGAACTGCATCGGCTCCGCGCCGGCGAGCGAGGGTTCAAGTTTCGCGCCGGTCACGGCCTCAAGCGAATGGGGATTCAGGTTGACAGTGAAATCCTGGCCCTCGGGCACGTCGTTGGGATCCTCTTTAGTGAAGAGGCTGTCGTACAGCCGCACCTCGGCATCCACGGCGTGCACGGCGGAAACCCAATGGATGGTCGATTTCACCTTGCGGCCGTCGGGCGCGTTGCCGCCGCGCGTGGCGGGGTCGTAGGTGCAATGGATCTCGGTGACGCGGCCGGCGGCGTCTTTCACCGCGTTCCGGCAGGTGACGAAATACCCGTAGCGCAGGCGCACTTCGCGGCCGGGCGCGAGGCGGAAATACTGCTTGGGCGGATCTTCGCGGAAATCCTCCTGCTCGATGTAAAGTACTTTGGAAAATGGCACCTGGCGGGTGCCGGCGGAGGCGTCCTCGGGATTGTTCACCGCTTCCATGTACTCCACCTGGCCCTCGGGATAGTTGTCGATCACGACGCGCAGCGGCCGCAGCACGGCCATGACGCGCGCGGCGCGCTTGTTGAGATCCTCGCGCACGTGATGTTCCAGCAGGGCGAATTCCAGCGTGCCGTTGGTTTTCGAGACGCCGATGGCGCCGCAGAAATTGCGGATCGCTTCCGGCGTGTAGCCACGGCGGCGAATGCCGGCCAGGGTCGGCATTCGGGGATCGTCCCAGCCACGCACATGATGGTCGCGCACAAGCTGCAGGAACTTGCGCTTGCTCATCATGGTGTAGGTCAAGTTGAGGCGGTCGAATTCGATCTGCTGCGGATGATAGATGCCGAGCGCGTCGCAGAACCAGTCGTACAACGGGCGATGGTCTTCGAATTCCAGCGTGCAGATGGAATGAGTGATGCGCTCGATAGAATCCGACTGGCCGTGGGCGTAATCGTAAGTGGGATAGAGGCACCATGCATCTCCGGTGCGGTGGTGCTCGGCGTGGAGGATGCGGTACATGATGGGGTCCCGCATATTCAGATTGGGCGACGCCATGTCGATTTTGGCCCGCAGGGTGCGCGCGCCGTCGGGGAATTCGCCGGCCTTCATGCGCTCGAACAAATCCAGGTTTTCTTCCACCGGGCGATTGCGGAAGGGGCTCTCCTTACCGGGCTCGGTGAGCGTGCCGCGATATTGCCGCACTGCCTCGGCGTTCAGATCGCACACATAGGCTTGGCCGCCGCGAATGAGTTGCACGGCCCAGTCGTACAACTGCTGGAAATAGTCGGAGGCGTAGAAGCAGCGGTCTTCCCAATCGAATCCCAGCCAGTGCACCATTTCCTTGATGGATTCGACGTATTCGACTTCTTCCTTTTCGGGATTGGTATCGTCGAAGCGGAGATTGGTTTTACCCCCGAACTCCGCCGCCAGGCCGAAATTGAGACAGATCGACTTGGCGTGGCCGATGTGCAGATACCCGTTTGGCTCGGGCGGGAACCGGGTGTGCACCCGGCCTCCGAATTTGTTGGTCTTCAAATCATCCAGCATGATGTCGCGGATGAAATTCGAAGGACCGCTAGGGGGATTGGACGGGTTCATAGGCTTCTCAAACCGGTGAATGCAACTTGTCGATAGCTTGCCGGATGCGGCGCAGGCTGGTGGACTGCCCCAGAACTTCCAGGGTGGAAAACAGCGGCGGGGCGGTCTTGCGGCCGCACACGGCCACGCGGATGGGCTCGAACATCTGGCCGGCCTTGATTCCCAGGCTCTGGGACGCCCCGCGCAGGGACGCTTCCAGGGCGTCGTGCGAAAACTCGGTGGCGGCGAGCGTTTCGCCGGCCTTTTCCAGGACGCGCCCGGCCAGCGCCAGGTCGCCCTTCTTGGGAACCAATTCGGCGACATCGTAGAGCGCCAGTTCGTCGCGGAAAAAGAAATCGCCCACGGTGAGCACGTCGTTCAGCAGGCGGATCCGTTCGCGCACCAGCGGGGTGATCCGCGCCATGTAATCGGGCTCGATCGGGAAACCGGCGCCGCGCACGACGGGCAGCAGCAGCACGCTCAGCTCGGCCGGATCGAGCGCGCGAATGGCTTCGGCGTTGAGCCAGACCGCTTTGGGATCGAACGGATCGGCTTCGCTGAAATTGACGACGGCGTTGCTGCGATGGACGCCGTCGAAGGAGAACAGCTCGATCAACTCCTGGCGGCTAAGCTGTTCGCGATCGTTCTTGGGCGACCAGCCGACCAGGCACAGAAAATTGACGAAGGCGTGGGGCAGGAAGCCCGAATCGCGATAGGTAGTGACGCTGACCACCGGCCCATGGCGGCGCTTCGAGAGCTTGGTATTGTCCGGCGCAACCAGCAGGGGCAGGTGGGCGAATTCGGGAAGGTCGGCGCCGGCGGCCTCGAAAATCAGAACGTGCTTGAAGGTGTTGGTGATGTGATCCTGGCCGCGCACGATGTGGCTGATGCGCAAATCGACGTCGTCGGCGCAGGACGCCAGGTGATAGGTCGGCATACCATCGGAACGGAGCAGGGCGAAATCCTCGATATCGGCGGTGGATTTCGCCTGCGGGCCATAGACCAGGTCGGTGAAGCGAATCTCGCGTTCGGGATCGCGCGGCACACGGAAGCGCAAGGCGAACGGCTCACCCGCGGCGGCGCGCCGGTCGCTTTCCTCGCGCGGCAGCTCGCGCATGTCGGGGTTAAAAAGCCAGGTGCCCTGGGCGCCGGATTTTTCGCTGTCGCCACCCGCGGCAGGAGTAAAATCGCGATACGCCAGTCCTTTTCGAAAGATGGCGTCAGCCATGGCGCGGTGAAACGCAAGTCGTTCGGACTGGCGGTATTGCTCGTCCCAGCCGAGATCGAGCCACCGCAGCCCCTCGAAAATCGATTCGAGCGACTGCGCCGTATTGCGCTCGACATCGGTATCGTCGATACGCAAAATCATGGCGCCGCCATGACGGCGGGCATAGAGCCAATTGAAGATGAAAGTGCGCGCGCTCCCAATATGCAGAAACCCTGTAGGAGACGGCGCGAAACGCACCCTGAGCATGAACAGCTCAGTATAACAGCCGGCGGCCTTCGAGCTAGCTCCGTTCGCTGCCACCTCTTGACGTGCTGATCGCGGTGTCCCGTACGACGACAAGCAGATTCGCCCATTCGGTTTCAGGGAAGCGATCAATCGCCTGCATCACCGAGTGGTGGATTTTCTGCCGATTAGGCTGCCGGAGGCGCACGATCAGGATGCCGCGGTGCGGCACCGAGCGGTACTCGGTGAAGCCTTTGTCCGTCGTGATGAGCGCGCGGGACTCCGCCGCCGACAACGCCCAGAGATCGGGGTCTCGGATTCCCTGGCAGGAGGTCCCACGAACATCCTTCACATCATGCCCAAGCGCCCGAAGGGCGTCCACGGTCATTCTTGGGATATTCTCATCGACAAGGACACGCATCCGTCAGAGGCTGGCAACCTCGATCGGGGTCACCTGCTCCTCCGCCAAGGCGGCCGCATAGTCGAGCGATGCCATAACGTCAGCGCGCGACAGAAACGGGTATTCGGCCAGCAGGTCCTCGACCGTATCGCCGTTCGCCAGCATGCGAACGATCTGGTGGACCGGCATACGAGTCCCTTTCACGCACGCCTGCCCATGGCAGACGTTTGGGTCTATCGAGATCCTGCCGAACTGCAACTCGGTGCCCTCCACTTTCAATTCTACCCTAGCGAATCGAGGCTCTCTTGAACCGGCGCTCGCTTTCTTGCCGCAATTTCCGGACCCAGGCAGCCGAGCCGTCCTTCAATTCGGGATGGTCCTTGTCTTTCCAGGCTCCAGCGGCGCCCTTAAGGGCTTCAATCTGGCGGCGCCGCCGGAGCTCCTTTTGTGCCGCCTCGGCCAGAAAGCTGCTGCGCTGGCGCGGTCCGACCAACCTGTCGATGTCCTTGACGAGCTACTCCTCAAGAACGACGTGGGTGCGTTTGGTAGTCATGGGAGAAGGCCCACTAGAAGTTTAACATCCGTGGGACTTCCACGGCGTGGCTTTGGGTAGGTCCCAGGCGTTGTACAACCGGCTGGTGCCGTTGTCGTTTAGCGCATGAGGTCGAGTCAAATATCGATCTTTGATTTCCTCATAACATGCACGCGTGTAAATGAACCCAAATGAGCCGTTCTTGCATGCGCTCCCATGCGGCATTAAGATTCGCGGCGCCGCGGGATAGCAGGAGCCATCCACCTAAGGCAGGGCTGGCCGGGTGGAACATTACCGATAGTCGAGCGCCGGTGAACCAGCGAGGCGTGCCGCGGCGAGACTCCGAGCCTCCTGAGGTCGCCCCGGAGGATCTCTGGTGATGAGGAAAATGGCCTGACCCATCTTGGCGCGGGTGGTGCACTGCTTGTGGGGCAGGCCCGCGGCCTGCGGCGGCCCCCCAGGCCGCCCGGTCGCGGCCAAGCAGCTCCGGCAGGCCGGGGGTCCGGGAAGGGGTTATTCGGGATCACGTTTGGATAGTGTGACGCGGCGGGCGGCCTGGGAGGCCGCCGCAGGCCGAGGGCCTGCCCCACAAACTCCAGGACCTGGCTCAACCCAATTTCCACGACGTCAGGAGCGGGGGACGGTCCTTGGCGAGATCGTCTCTGGCGTCAGAAACCTCGCGTCACCCGACTCTTTGTTTACAATGGCTTGCGCAGAGGTTCCTGGAGAGTTCGGAGACTAGTCTCGGCGCTGGAGACTAAGAGTCCGCGCCACATCGGGCTTGCGCCCGCTCACTGAATCAAGTTATTAAAAAGCAGCTTGTAAGTGCCGTGGGTTTGGGCGCGGTGCTGGGCGGGGAAGCCGATTAGCACTACTTTACCTTGTCCCAGTTTGGCGGCAACCACGGCGGCGCGTTTGGCCAGGTTCTGTTCGCCGACGAGCCAGCCGCTTTCGAGCAGTTCGCGGTCGGCGTAGCGGACCACGACCTGGTAACTCTCCGAATTCTGGGCGGTAACTTCGAAGGCGGGGCTATCCAGGTATAGCGCCAGAGCCTGCGCGGGCATGCCGTAGGCGATGGGGTTGGTGTTATCGACGTTCACTTTGAGGGTGGAACCGGGGCACCAGAATTCCTTGGTGGATTTGCCGGTGAGAACGTTGCGGACGCCGATGCCAAGTCGGTCGACGGGGAAGGCCGTGGCGGCGTTGAGAGTGACCAGCGTGCCGCCTTTCTGGACGAAGTCGCGGATGGCGTCGACGCCTTCGGTGGCAAGACCGGTGCGGTATTCGGGCGGGATGTTGCCCCGGCCGCCGCGCCCACCCCGGCCGCCGCGCCCACCCCGGCCTCCGCGTCCGCCGGCGGCGCCGGCCGGCGGAGCTTCACCGGTGATGGTGGCGGTGGAATCGCTGGGGACGATCAGGACGTCGTACTTTTCGTTGAGGCCGCCCTTCTTGATTTCGGGGTCGAAGAGGGGCGTGGAGTGAAAGTCGAACTGCTCCAGCATCAAGCGGGTCCAGCCTTCGTCGATGTTGCCGCCGCCGTAGCGCTGGTACATGGCGACGCGCAGGCGCTTGGTGTCGTGTACGCCGGCGGAGACCGGAGCGGGCAGCGGAGTGAAATCGACGCCGGTTTCGCGCGCGATGGTTTCAAGCGCCGATTCGGAACCCGCGGGAACCAGGAAATCGCCGGGACGCAGACCGGCGGAAGGCTTATCGACGCGGCGCACGGGAATGTTTCGGTCGAAGAGGAGATTGACGGCGCGGAAGCTATCGTTGAGGCGGCCGTCGAGGGAGTAGCCATTGGCGCCGCGGGTCAGTTTGCCGGCGGGCGCGATAGGCGCGGAGACCTTGGCCAGCGCGGCGTTTTGTATCTCGGCGCCATCGTCGAGCGTATCGACGCGCACGCCCATGAACTCGAACATGGTGTCGGTGGCCATGTCATAAGGGGGCGTGGGGGAGCCGTCGCGGTTGCGCGTCCACTCGTTATCGGGATAGAAAGTGCGGCCCAGCAGAAACCGGATCAGCCCCATTTTGGGCTGGGCCAGAGAGACCACGAACGAGCCCTCGGGATACGTCATGCCACTGGCAATGGTAAAGGGCTTGGCGGCGCGCTGAACCTCGATGCCCTGGCCGAGCAGCTTGTTCACCATCTTGATCGAAGTGAGCGGGTCGTGCTGGAGAGTGGAGATGAGATAGGCGGCGGGCTTGCCCGCGGCGCCGCGCTCGGTCTGGCGCTTGGCCTTGAGATAGGCGTTCCACAAAACGGTTTCGCGGTTGCGCGCGGCCAGATCGAGAGCGGCCCAGGCGGCGACTTTCTGGCGGTCGACGATATCGCGCAAGTGCCACCAGCCGCCCGGCCATGGGTTGGGGAAGATGGTTTCGGGCTCATAGACGGGAAGGTTGCGGGTATCGCCGCGCAACTCGTCGGGGTGGACGAACTGAGGCGTGGCCAGGCGCGCGCTGGCCGATTCGGTCAGCATACCGGCGATGTTGTGGAAGGGCGTGATCCAGTGGAATCCGAAGTGGCCCCAGCCGGAATAGATGGCGTCGTTGATGACGCCGGAGAGACCGTTCTCTTCCTCTTTATATGCCATGTGGGCGCCGTACCAGCTCAGCTCGCGCCAGAGGATGGGGTCGGCGAAGGGGCGAATGGGCTCGGCGTACGGCGGCAGGAAGATGCGCGCGCCGTCGCCGCCCATGTGGTGGTGATCGACGTAGGCTTCCGGCTTCCACTCGGTGAATAGGATGCGGGCCATGTACTGCGAGTCGGGAATGTTGGTCATGAAGGCATCGCGGTTGTTGTCGTGGCCGGCGTATTTCTGGTAGAGCCAGGGGGGATTGGTGCCTTCGTATTCAGTGCCGAGCTGCTTGTTATACCAGTCGGTGACCATGATCTGGCCATCGGGATTGAAGCAGGGGACTTCGATGAAGATGACGTTGTCGAGGATACGGCGCGTCTCTTCGTCCTTGCGGGAGAGCAGATCGAAGGCCAGCTCCGGCGCCATTTGCGTGCCGCCGATTTCGGTGGCGTGCATGCTCATGGATTGGACAATGATGGCCTTGCCTTCGTCGGCCAGCGCGTGAGCCTGGGCTTCGGTGAGGCCGCGGGGATCGGAGATACGGGCGTTGATTTCGCGATAGTGGTCGAGTTTGGCCAGGTTGGCGGGCGAGGTGATGAAGACCTCGAGGAAGGGATTGCCCTCCGAAGTGGGGCCCATGTTGACGACCTTCATGCGGCCGCCGCTTTGCTTTTCGAGCAACCTGAAGTACTCGACGATCTTGTCCCAGCGGGCAATCTTCCGATCGGCTCCGAGCTGGAAGCCGAAGAATTTTTCGGGAGTGGTGATGTCCTGGGCCGCGGCCAGCGCGAGGTAGACAAGGCCCGTAAACGAAAGGCGAATAGCGAGAGAGTACCGGCGCATATATTTTGACTATTCTATACGAGAAGGTCGGGCAGACAGGGCGGCCGGGAACTTGGGGGAGTTAGTTTCCCGCAACCGCTCCCTAACGGTCGCGGCTCGGTAAGTGACTGCAAACGCGCGGTGTCCGTAACCGAGCCGCGACCGTTAGGGAGCGGTTGCCGCGCCTAAACTGCGAGATTTTCAGAGCGGTTAAGCACCCGGAACCGCGGGCGCTACTGGGCCTGGCGCTGGAACTGGATGGTGAAGGTCGAGCCGGTTTCTTCCACCACGCTGTAATCGGCAGGGGGCTGGAACAGGCTAGGTTCCGGTTCGTTGCGGCTGAGATTGATCAGACGCATGGTGGTTTCGCCATAGCGCGGATCGACAGTCTTGGCCATTATCGTCAACCCCAGATCGGGCGAGATCCAGCTTTCGGTGTATGACGAGAACTCCCGGTCGTTGCCGACGGAGCCCACCGGGAAGGTTGTGGTCATTCGCGCACCAGTGACCAAAATGCCTTCGATGGTCTCGGTTCCCAGCGATTCCCAATGGGGGTGCTGCAATGCGGTTCGCGACCCGTCCGATGCGGTCGCCGCGGCAGGAGGGACCTGCGACGGCGAGGCGGCGCACAAGGCCCTCCTGCGGCTCAGTCTATCTCCGGGTGTGCGCCGGAAGCAAGGGCTGGCATCGGCTGTTGACGCAGCATGCCTGTGTGCGCGCCACGCCGGAGGAACGGTTATTTCTTGACAGCCCCCTCTAGGGACCGAGTCCCCCGAGGGACCCGTTATTTCAGCAACGCATCCACGGCGACCTGAGAGATGGCTTCGTCCTCTTCCGATTTGGCGCCGCTGCAGGCAATCGCGCCAATGGTCTTGCCGTCCACTTTGATGGGCACGCCGCCCTGGTTGGGGAATGCGTCCGGATAGGCAAGCACACCGAGGTCGCCGCCCTTGAGCTGGTCGGCAGCGGCTTTCGAGGGGCGGCCGTACATCGCGGCGTATCGCGCCTTGCGCTGCGCGAATTGGAGCGTGTTCAGCCCCGCGCCGTCCGCCTTCTGCAAGAACAACAGGTTGCCGCTGTCGTCGACAATGCAGATGGTCACCTGCAGGTTGCGCTTCTGCGCTTCTTGCTCGGCGGCTGCCACCATGGTCTTGATGGCCGCCAGGTTCAGGTACTTGCGGCTGGGCAAATCGGCTGCCATCGCCATCACCAGGCCGGTGAGCAGAAACGGAATCAATCGAGTCATGCGAATCATCTTAGCAGCCGGATGGTTTCCCGGCCAGCACCGAGGTTGCCGCGGGTGCGCGACTTGAAAGCGGCTGCAACACTTCTTCGTGGAGCGGACTCTCAGTCTGCCACGCCGGGACTCATCCCGGCGCTTCTCTCGCATAACCTGCCGTGCTCCCGCGAACGCGGAGATGGCCCGCGCCTTTGGTCGCAGCTACGCTGCCTTGCGTACACGTACGCTCGGATTTCGGACGTTTTACTAACGAATCCCGCTGGCCTCCACCTTCATCCCGCACACCGAGGTTGCAGCGGACCTCTGGCGCGGTCGCCACGCCATCATTTCTTGCCTTCGCGGGCAGCGAGGGCCAGCAGCACGGCGCAGCCGGCATAGATGGCGGCGGTGGCGCTAAGGCAGGCGCTCATGCCGAAACGCGCGGAGGCGGCGGCGACCGCCACGGGGGCGAAGCCGGCCCCGAGCCAGCCGAGCGAATTGAGCAGGCCGGCGGCGGCGGCGCGGACCTCCACGCCTACTACGTCGTAGAGCGAGGCAAAGATATTGGCATCGTAGAGTCCTTTGAAATAGCCGAAACACGCCATGGCCGCGGCCAGCACGGGCACCGACCGGGTGTGGCCGGTGAGAAACAGGAACGGGACACCGCAGGCGAGGCCGATGGATTGCGTGAGGGCGCGAGCGCCGCCGCCGCGGCGGGAGAGCCAATCCGCCAGCACGCCGCCGGTGAGCACACCCAGCACGGACGCGGTTTGCAGGTACGCGGTGGCGTTCCAGCCGGCCATGGAAAGGTTCATGCCGAAATTGCGATAGAGGTAGGAGGGCATCCAGGTGAGGAAAACCAGGGCCACGAAGTTGGCGCCGATGAAAGCCAGGATGAGGAGCACGACGAGGCGGTTGGCGAGGAGGCCGCGGAGCACGGGGACGAGGGGCTGACCGGCTGCCGATTTCTTGTCGGCCGGGCCGCGCGCCGGTTCGCGCAAAAGACCCCACAAAAGCAGCGCCAGCGCGATACCGAGGAATCCGAAACAGGCGAACATGGGACGCCAGCCGTAATGTTCGGCGAGCCATCCGGAGCAGGCGCCGCCGGCGATGGTGCCGGCGTAGACGCTGGATTGGTGCAGGGACATGGCGCGGGAACGGGTGGAATCGGGGTGATAAGCGCCGATCAGGGACATGGAGGCGGGAAAGTAGAACGCCTCGCCCAGGCCGCCCAGGGCGCGGCACAGAGTGAGCTGCCACAGATTGTGAGCGAGGGAAGTGGAGGCCGTCACTACCGACCAAAAGACCAGGGCGCCCAGGATGAGGCGCTTGCGCGAGAAACGGTCGCCCAGCCATCCGGCCACCGGACCGAACAAGGCGTAGACCCACATAAACGATGCGGCCGCGATGCCAAGCTCGAAATCGCTCAGCCGCAGCGCGGTCTTGAGGAGAGGGAAGACGGAGAAAATGGACTGGCGGTCGGCGTAATTGAAAAAGCAGACCAGCCAGAGCATCCCCACCACCCACCACTGATAGGTTGCGGTGGACATGGGCTGGGCTTAGCGGGACTCGGCAATCAGCGGCAAATCGAAGAACTCCAGCGCCGTGCGGCGGAGGGAGTTTTCGCCGTCCCAATGATCGAAGGCGTCCAGGCGCTCCCGCCGGCTGACCTGGATGTGGTCGGAAATGAGCTGCATGGCGCGCTCGGGCTGGCGGTCGGCCACGGCCTGCAGGATCTCCCTGTGCTGGCGGTGAATCTGGTCGAGCTCGATCGCCCGGTGGCCGGTGCGGCGGATGGCGAAGATGCGAATCAGCAGCCGGGTTTCGTTGACCACTTTAAGGATGCGGGCGTTGCCGGCCATGCGCATCAGGAGGGTATGAAAGCCGAGATCGCAGCTCATCAGGCGATGCATCTGTTTCGGATCCAGGGCGTCGGCGCGGCTTTTTTCCATCTCCGCTTTGAGCGCCAGGATTTCGTCGGCCAGCCCCTGGAGGCGCTCGAGTTCCCAGGCGCGCAGGGGTTCGCGGGCGGCCTTGCCCACCGCATAAACCTCCAGCGCCTCGCGGAGCTCGTATAGCTCCAGGATGTCCTGGCGGGTGAGCTGGATGACAACGGCGCCGCGGTTGGGGGTCTGTTCCAGGAAGCCCTCCGCCACCAACTGGCCGATAGCCTCGCGGATGGGCGTGCGGCTGCTGCCCAGCTCCTTGGCCAGGGCCAGCTCGGACAGCGCGCCGCCGGCGGACAGCTCTCCCGTGGCGATTTTCCGCTGAATGTGGAGATACGCCTTCGATCGCATCGAGTCGGGCCCGCTGGGCCGGGCGGTCTCCGCAGTCCTTTTCATGGCCGTAGTATACACCGGGATGCAGTCGAAAAAAAGTGTCGACAGTATGAATACAATTGGCGTATACTCATGTTTCATCGCGGCCGGACACGGGCGCCGTCACAGCGAGGGCCGGTGTCCGGGGGCTTGAATCGACGGCGGATCCGGGAAGGATCGCGCCAGGGTGGGATAAGGAGTTCCATGACAAGAACATCGCCAGGACGCCATGTGGGCGTAGAATCTTGCGGGGCGCCGCGCAGTTTCCGGTGGGCGCTGCGGACTTTGGGCGCGCTGCTGACGCTATCCCTGGTTTGCTCGATCGGTTTGGCGCAGGAAGTGCGCGGCAGCATCACGGGTCTGGTAACCGACCCGCAGGGCGCGGCGGTGGCGGGGGCCAAAGTCGCAGCCATGTGCCTGGAAACCAATGTGGTCTATCCGACGACCACCAACGAGTCGGGAATCTATGTGATTCCGCTGCTCCCGCCGGGTACTTATAACATCACGGCGACCCAGGGCGGGTTCAAGAGCGCCGAGCAGACGAATGTCCCGCTCCGCGTCACCGAACGCGTGCAGGCGGATTTCCGTCTTGAAGTGGGAGCCGTAACGGAGCAGGTGGAGGTCGCGGCGCAGGCGGCCCAACTCGATACGGCTTCGGCGTCGCGCGAGCAGGTGGTGAGCCAGCAGGCGGTGGCGGAGCTGCCCTACGAGGGCCGGAATTCGTTTCTGTCCAGCGCGGTAACGGCGGGATTCTATTTCGGCGCGGTCGATTCGCTGAACTCCATTCGGCCGTTCGACAACGGCGGCATGGACGCCATGCAGATCAACGGCAGCGTGGCATACCGCAACAATTTCACTATCAACGGTCTGCCGGATACGGCCAATGAAGGCGGCAACGCCGCCAGCCTGACCTACGTGCCGCCGCCCGACGCCGTGCGCGAAGTAAGCGTGCAGACCAATGCCTACGACGCCGGCTACGGCCACAGCGGCGGCGGCACCATCAACATCGACCTGAAGAGCGGCACCAACACCGTTCACGGCGCCCTTTACGAGTACAACCGCAACAACATCTTCATCGCCAACCGCTGGGAGAACAACGCCAGCGGCGTGGCGCGGCCGGCCTACCACTGGAACGAGCCGGGCGTGGAACTGGACGGGCCGGTATATATTCCCAAGATCTACAACGGCAAAAACAAGACCTTCTTCATGTTCTCCTGGGAGCGTATTCAGGACGTGCTGCCGCAGCCATACACGGCTTCGGTTCCGACGGCGGCGCAGATCGCTGGAAACTTTTCAACCACAACCTCGGGCGGTACCCCGATCACCATCTACGATCCCTTGACCACCACCACGACATCTTCGGGCGTGTACACACGTACGCCTTTCGCCGGCAACGTCATTCCGTCCAGCCGCATCAATCCGGTCGCGGCCAACCTGATCGGCTACTATCCGGCGGCGAACCAGGCGGGGACCATCGATCATCTCAACAATTATTTCTACGGCAGCAGCACGGTGCAGGATAAGTACGATGTCTTTTCCACCACGGTGGACGAGAACCTCAACGACAAAAATCGTATGTCGTTTTCCTTTTTCCGCGGCAACCGGCACCAGGTGGAACCGACCTACGATTTTGCCAGCCCTGCTGCCTCGCCGCTGTATTTGCATTACCGCGTCAACAACGGGGGGTCGGCGAACTGGACGGCGACCTTGAGCCCCAGCACGGTGCTCGATGTGCGCTACGGCTACGAACGGCATAACTTCGCGGTGGATCTGTATGCCAGCGGCTTCGATCCGACCAAGCTGGGCTTCCCGGCCTCGCTGGTGGCGCAGGAGCCGGCGGCGGCGTTCCCGCAGATCGTGGCGACCGGCTACACCGGCCTGGCCGGCGGCGGCACTACCCGCACCACCAGCAGCTACACGCTCACCGGCACGCACGCCGTGCAGGCGACCCTGTCGCGACTGATGGGCAGCCACAACGTCAAGGTCGGCGGCCAGTTCAACGTGGTGCTGAACAACTACGACTCGCCGACTTCGGAGTTTTCGATCTTCACCTTCGACACCACCTTCACCCAAAACAGCCCGCTGGTGACCAGTGCGCTTCAAGGCAACACCTTCGCCGATCTGCTGTTGGGCTATCCGACCAGCGGCAGCGCGCCCTACAACCCGGCGCTGGCCTACAGCGGCCACTATTACGCCCTGTTCGCGCAGGACGACTGGCGGGTGACCCCGCGGCTGACGGTGAACCTCGGGTTCCGCTGGGACGTGGAGACGCCGCTGACGGAACGCTACAACCGGCAGAACGACGGATTCGCCTTCGGCGCGACCAGCCCCTTGCAGGTGCCAGGCTACAATTTGACCGGGGGACTGCTGTTCGTGTCCGCCAACCATCGCTCCCCGTTCGTCAGCGATTACAATAACGTGCAGCCGCGCATCGGGGCGGCGTATAAAGTCGACGACAAAACCGTGCTGCGCGGCGGCTTCGGCGTCTACTATTTGCCCACCTTCGACACCGGCCAGAACAACGGTTTCGCCGTAACCACGCCCTATACGGCGTCGAACAATGGCAACGCCACGCCCGCCAACAGCCTTTCCAACCCCTACCCCAGCGGGTTGCTGCAGCCATCGGGGAGCGCGAACGGGCTCGCCACGCTGATGGGAACCAGCATCACCTTCTCCGACCCGCAGCGCACGATTCCCTACAACCTGCAGTTTTCCTTCGGCGTCCAGCGCCAGTTGCCGTTGAAATTCATGGCGGATGCGTCTTATGTCGGTTCGCGGACCCGGGAGGTGGAGGTGAGCCAGAATGTGGACGCTGTTTCCACGGCGAATCTCGCCCAGGGCACCAAACTGAACACCACCGTGGCCAACCCGTTCGCCGGGCTGTTGCCTGGCTCGTCCATCAACGGGTCCACCATCACCCTGCAGCAGTCCCTGCTGCCGTATCCGCAGTTCACCGGCGTTACCGAAGCGGACATTCCCGTCGGCTACACCTGGTACAACGCCTTTCAGCTTCGGCTGGAGAGGCGCTTCGCCAACGGCCTGTTCCTGCTGATCAGCTACACCAACTCGAAGAACATGCAGGCAATAACTTACTTGAATGCGCAGGACGGGACCACCCAGAGCACGCTGGCGCGCCAACTTACCGCCTCCGACCAGCCGCAGAACGTGCGCATCAGCGGCGGCTACCGGCTGCCGTTCTTCGAACATAGCGGCAGCCGCCTGCTGCGCGAGACGCTGGGCGGATGGCAGATCAACGCCATCGTCACCTACGCCACAGGGGTGCCGGTGGCGGGGCCGTCGGGAGCGTTTTCCTCCGGCATCAACGCGGCCTATTCGGACCCGACCCGCGCGGCCTACTTCAATACCTGCTATCTGAGCCTGGCGGGCGCGCGCACCGACTGCTCGTCGGCCTCGCAGCCGGTGGCCTGGATTCAGCAGCCTTCCTTTACCCTGAACACCCTGTCGGCGTTGTTACCGAACGTTCGACTGCAGCGTCCCCCGCTGGCTGATATGTCGATCTTCAAGACGTTCCAAATTAAGGAACGGTTGAAGTTGCAAATCCGCGGCGAAGCGTTCAACCTGGCCAACACAGTGTATTTCCCCGCGCCGAACACCACCCTTACGTCCGCATTATTCGGCCAGACCGTGCTGGCTACGGGCGGTTTCTCCTCGACCTCGAACGACCCGCGCGCGATTCAGTTGAGCGGGCGGATTTCGTTCTAGGCGGCGCACGGCAGTACCGAGTAAAAGTGGAAGAAGGGGGCGGCGCCCAATGCCGTATACTGTTTCAGTTGTGGGGCGGGCAATTTTGCCCGCAGCCGCCTTTTAGGCGGCTTTTTCGGGGTGCGCCAGGTCTTCCCTTGCGGCGAGAGACGGCTAAAAGCCGGCTGCAGCCAGAATTGGCTGCCCCACGATCTGTGAGGGACGTCGCCGCGATGAAAGGTATGGGAGATTAGGAAATACAGCCACCGGTGAACACCGGTAAAGAGACCAAACGGCTTATCGGTGTTTGTCGGTGGCTATGATTTCAACTCCCACGCCTCCTGATGGTCGCGGCATGGCGGACCGAAGGCTTGAGTCGGACACGCAGCCGTCCAGGGATCGGTTGCCGCCGTTATTGTGGGAATGAGCGAATCCGCCCTCAACGCGGCTGGCCAGCGGCATTCTTCTCCCAGGCGCGGAACCACTGCTGCAATTGAGCGCCTTCCACCGCGCGTTTCCCGGAGAGCGGCAGGCTGAAGTGCGCCGGCGCCATGCCACGGCTTTCGGCAATCCACTTCAATCCCCAGGGCACCGGAAATCGGTCCAGTTCCCGAATGAATTCCCGCAAACGCTCGATGGCCGGCGCATTCGACACCCCGCCGGCTTCGAACAGGGGCAGAATCAACTCGGGCACCGCGCCCGCAACGCCCGAAACCACGCCGTCGCAGATGCCTTCCCGCAAGGCTTGCGGCAGAGCGTCGTCGCTGCCTACCAGGCGGACCGCCTCGGGCAGCGAGACGGTGAGCCCGCGCAACAGATCGAGCGAGCCGCTGCTGTCCTTGATGCCGCGGATGGAGGGGCAGGTCCGAATCAGCTCGAACACCGTATCGTCGGCCAGGCCGCTGGTGAATTGGGGTAGATTGTAGAGCAGAATGTCAGTGGAAAGCCGGCCGGCCACTTCCAGGCAAAAGGCGCGGAGGTCGTCCTGTTCATAAGGGAAGAAATGCGGCATCGGCAGCAGCACCGCGTCCGCGCCGGCGGCCATGGCGAGACGTCCGTTCTCGACCACGCCGTGGAAGCCGGCGGCGCCGATGCCGCACAGGAAACGCGCCTTTCCGGCCAGGGTGCGGGCCACCGTCTCCAGCAGCCAGCCCAGTTCCGCCTGCGAGTTGAGACAGTATTCGCCCGTGGCGCCGTTGATGGCAAAGGCTCGCATGCCACGTTCCATCAGGAACTCGAGCATGTGCGCGAGGACGGCGGCATCGAGCCGGCCGGCCGCATCGCGCGGGGTGATCGGCGCGGCGTAGACATCGCCCAGCCGGTTCGCTGGTTTCGGCATGTTCCAAAGTAATTGTACCCGCCTGCATACAGTTTGTCGACATGTGCTGCTAGAATCTCTTTAGTCGGGCACAAAGAAAGGACTCATCGGTGCGCTTACGGTCTTGGTTGGCGGGTTGGACGATGGTTGCGGCGGCGCAGGCGGCGACCCTGTTGCCGGCCACGCTACGGACGGAGGCGCAGTCCGATCCGCTGGCCGTGGAATCGTCCACGCCCCGCTTGAGTTGGGTGCTGAAGCCGGCCCGGGCGCGCGAGCCGGGAACCTCGCAATCGGCTTATCGCATTTTGGTCTCCTCCTCGCCGGCGGAGCTCGCCCGCAACCATGGGGACGTTTGGGACTCCGGCAAGGCGATGTCCGCCGAGACCATCGAAATCGCCTACGCCGGCAAACCGCTGGTCTCCGGCGCCGAGTATTTCTGGAAAGTGCAAGTCTGGGATGAGAACGGCGAGCCTTCCGCCTGGAGCGCGCCCGCCAGGTGGGGCATGGGGCTGAAGCCGGGCGAATGGAAGGCCAGGTGGATCGCCGCGCAGCCGGATGGCGACCCGCCGGAGCTGGCGATGCCCCTATTCCGCCGCACCATGCGGCTCGACCGCGCCCCGCTTCGCGCCATCGCCTACGTTTCCGGCATGGGGCAGTACGAACTCCGCATCAACGGCCGCAAGATCGGCACCCGGCTGCTGGCGCCGGGCTGGACCAATTTCCGCAAGACCGTACTCTACAACGCCTACGATGTGACGGCGGCTTTGCACGGCGGAGAGAACGCCATCGGCGTGATGCTGGGCAACGGGTTCTACAATGTCTTCAAAACTCCCAACCGGTACACCAAGCTGGTGGGCACATTCGGGCAGCCGCGGGCGATGGTCGAAATCCGCGTGACCGGCGCGGCAGGCGGCGTCACCGAGATCGTCAGCGACGATTCCTGGAAAACCCATCCCGGCCCAATTGTTTTTTCGCAGGAGTTCGGCGGCGAGGACTTCGACGCGCGGCGCGAGCCGTCCGGCTGGGATCGGCCCGGATTCGACGACCGCCGCTGGTCTCACGCCCTGGAAGTGGCCGGACCGGGCGGGAAACTGGCCGTGGAGCAGAACCCTCCGGTCGAAGTGGCGCGCGTGTTCCGGCCCGAAAAAATCACCGAGCCCAAACCCGGCGTCGCGGTCTACGATCTGGGGCGGAATTTTTCCGGCTGGCCGCAAATCACCGTGGTGGGAGAAGCCGGCGCGACGGTGAAGCTGATCGGCGGCGAGCTGCTGGACGCGCAGGGACTGGTTTCCCAGGCCACCTTCCACGGGCCGCAGTGGTTTTCCTACACCCTGGCGGGAACCGGCGCGCCCGAAACCTGGCATCCCCGCTTCAGCTACCTCGGCTTCCGTTACGTGCAGGTGGAGATCGCCGGCAAAGCGCGCGTGACCGGCCTGGAGGGCCAGTTCCTGCACTCGGCCGCGCCGGTCACGGGCGAGTTTTCCTGCTCCAAAGAGCTGTTTAACCGCATTCATCGCCTGATCGACGCCGCCATCCTCAGCAACATGCAGAGCGTGCTGACCGATTGCCCGCACCGCGAAAAACTGGGTTGGCTGGAACAGTCGCACCTGTCGGGCTCCGGCATCATGTACGGCTTCGGCGTGGAAACGCTCTACGAAAAAATATCGAACGACATGGGCGATACCCAGACCGCCGACGGCCTGGTTCCCGATATCGCGCCGGAATATGTGGTCTTCGAGGACGGTTTCCGCGACTCTCCGGAATGGGGCAGCGCAGTAGTGCTGGATCCCTGGCTGGCCTTTCGCCACTACGGGGATCGGCGCAACATGGCCCTCCACTACGGCGAGATGAAACGCTACGTGGACTACCTGGGGCGCAAGGCCGCCGGTGGGCTGGTTTCCCACGGGCTGGGCGACTGGTACGATATCGGCCGCAATCCGCCCGGCAAGGCGCAGTTGACCAGCATCGAGACAACCGCGACCGCAACCTATTATCAGGATTTGACCTCGCTGGCGCGGATGGCCCGGCTGCTGAATAAGCCAGACGATGCGGCGGCGCTCGATGCCACCGCGGGCGCGGTCCGCGACGCGTTCCAGGCCAGGCTCTACCACCCCGAAAGCGGCGATTACGACCGCGGCAGCCAGACCGCCAACGCCATGCCGCTCGCCCTCGGCATGGTGCCGGAGGAATTGCGCGCGCGGGTGCTGGGCCGCCTGGTGGACGATATCCGCGCCCACGGCAACCACACCACGGCCGGCGACGTCGGCTTCCATTATGTGATCCAGGCGCTGGCCGAAGGCGGGCGCTCCGACGTGATCTACGACATGCTCTCGAATCCACAACCTCCCAGCTATGCCGCTCAACTGGCCCGCGGAGCCACCGCGCTCACCGAAGCCTGGGACGCCAGCCCGCGCTCCTCGCAGAATCACTTCATGCTGGGACACGCGGAGGAATGGTTCTACCGCTACCTGGCGGGGATCGATTTCGACCTCTCGCGGGCCCCGGGCGAACAGATCGTGCTGCGGCCCACCCCGGTCGGCGATGTGACTGCGGCCAAAGCCACGCTCGATTCCCCGCTGGGGAAGATCGCGCTCGCCTGGAAGCTGGAACACGGCAAACTGATCGTGGATGCGGAGGTTCCGCCCAACACCAAAGCCAAAGTCCTGCTCCCCGGCGGTGCCGTGGAAGCCGGACCCGGCGCGCATCGCTTCGAGCGCTAGCCGTGGAGCGACCATCGTTTTCCGTGGTCTGCCCCGCAATTGGCTGCTTTCCTGGAGAGCGCCTTTTCGTGGCGCAGGCCGTCCGGCCCCCTCTTCGTAGCGCCGGCGATCTTCGTCGCCGGTGATTTTGCTTACGGCTACGCCGCGACGCGGCTCGGCCAATTCTGGCTGCAGCTTTTCCCGTGGCGCGCCTGCCCACCTGTTTCGCGCACACCTCGCTAGCAAGACGGGGCTCCCGGCCCGTCGTCTCGCTTAGCGTTTGACGGGCTTTCCCGCCGGATGTTACTCTTTGTGCTTAATAGAACCTGTATCTCCCTGAAAACCCATGGATGCCACGCTGCACGCCCTCGGCGAGATCCTGCTCAAAGCTGTGCCGACAGTTTTATTGGTGGTCGTTCTCCACTTTTATTTGAAATACGTCTTCTTTAAACCGCTGAAGAAAGTGCTGGACGAGCGTTACGACGCCACCGAAGGTGCCCGCAAGCTGGCGGCGGAGAGCCTGGAAAAAGCCGCGGCCAAGACCGCCGACTACGAAGCCGGGCTGCGCGCGGCGCGTGCCGAAGTGTACCAGGTGCAGGAGCGGCTTTATAAAGAGATGCAGGAGCGCCAGGCGGCGCAGGTAGCCCAAGCGCGCCGGAACGCCGAACAAATGCTGCAGGCGGCCCAAGCGCAAATCGGGCTGGAAGCGGAGCAGGCCAAAGCCGCGCTGGCGGCTGAGAGCGACGCGCTGGCGGCGCGGATCGCGGAAGCGGTTTTCCGCCGGAGCGCGGCATGAGAAGGCAACCTTTCGGGCTCCCGGCGCGCGTCGTTTTGTCGGTCTTGCTGGCCGCCGGGATAGGTTTCGCGGCGGAAAAAGAAGCCAAGGGAGAAGACGGCGGGCTGGCAATCTGGCGCACGGCGAATTTCGTGCTGCTGGCGGTCGGCCTCGGGTACCTGGCTGGCAAATTCGGCGGGCCGTTCTTGGCCGCCCGGTCGGAAGACATCCGGCGCGCGAAGGCGGAGGCCCAGGCAGTCCGGCGGGACGCCGAGGAAAAAGCCGCGGCAGTCGATGCGCGTCTGGCCAACCTCGAAGCCGACATTGCCGCCTTGCGTCAGGGATCCGAGCGGGAGATCAAGGCGGAAACCGAACGGCTGGAGCAAGCGGTCGCAGCAACCCTGGCCAAGGTGGAAGCTTCGCTCCAGCGCGAAATCGGCGCTGCCGCCAAAGCCGCAACACTTGAACTCAAACGCCATGCGGCGAGTCTCGCGCTGGAACTGGCGGAGCAAAAAGTCCGCGCGCGTTTGAACCCGCAAACCGAGGACGCTCTCGTCCAAGGTTTCGTGACCGATCTGGACCGCCGGCCGAGGCCGGGCAGTTCCAACTAGAAATCCACATGCCGATCACTGCAGTAACTTCCCGATACGCGAACGCCCTCGCGGACGTAGTGACCGCCTCCGGCGCGGCCCTCGATCCGGAAGCCGCGGCGTCCGAACTGCGCGCGTTTGCCGCCGCGGTGGCGGAATCCGCCGAGCTGCGCAACGCCTTGGAGACGCCGGCCGTGGCGCCCAGCCGAAAAAGGGCCGTGGTGGAACGCATCGGCGCCATACTGGGAATTTCCCGCATCGTCCGCAACCTTCTCTTCGTTTTGGTGGACCACCGCCGCATCGGCATGCTGCCCGACCTGACCACGGATTTCGAAACCGTTATGGACGGGCGGTTGGGTTTCGCCCGCGCGGAGGTTGCGGCCGCCAGCGAGTTGACGGCGGCGCAACAGACCGGGATTGCGGCGGAGTTGGAGCGGGTGACGGGAAAAAGGATTCGCGCCCGCTTCGGAGTGGATCAGGCGCTGATCGGCGGCGTGGTGGCGCGGATCGGGTCCACCATTTACGACGGGTCGGTACGCGCCCAGTTGGCTGCCATCGGACGCAGCCTCAGCGCCGAAGGGGAATCGTAAGGAAGAGTTATGGCTCAAATTCGAGCGGACGAAATCAGCAGCATTCTTCGCCAGGAAATCGAGAACTACGAGCATGCGATCGACGTAGCCGAAGTCGGATCGGTGATCAGCGTGGGCGACGGCATTGCCCGCATCTATGGCCTGGAAAAAGTCATGGCCGGCGAACTCATCGAGTTTCCCCATGGGGTGTCGGGCATTGCCATGAACCTGGAGGAAGACCAGGTGGGCTCGGTGCTGCTGGGCGATTACACCGAGATCAAGGAAGGCGACGAGGTGCGGCGCACCGGCCGGATCATGTCCGTGCCGGTGGGAGACGCGCTGATTGGCCGGGTGGTGGATGCGCTGGGGCAGCCCATCGATGGCAAAGGGCCGATCCAGACCACGGCTTTCAGCCCGATCGAGCGGCTGGCGCCCGGCGTGGTAGACCGGCAGCCGGTGAAAGAGCCGATGCAGACCGGCATCAAGGCCGTGGACGCCATGATCCCGATCGGCCGCGGCCAGCGCGAGCTGATCATTGGCGACCGCCAGACGGGCAAGACCGCGCTGGCTCTCGACGCCATCATCAATCAGAAGGGCGGCGACATGATTTGCATCTATGTCGCCATCGGTCAAAAGCGCTCCACCGTGGCCCAGGTGGTGAAGACGCTGGAAGATTTCGGCGCCATGGAATACAGCATCGTGGTATCGGCCACGGCGTCGGAACCGGCGCCCATGCAGTACATAGCGCCGTTTTCCGGATGCGCCATCGGCGAGTATTTCCGCGACAACGGCCGCCACGCGCTCTGCATCTACGACGATCTGTCGAAGCACGCCGCCTCCTACCGTGAGATCAGCCTGCTGCTGCGCCGGCCGCCGGGCCGCGAAGCCTATCCCGGCGACGTATTCTATCTGCACAGCCGCCTGCTGGAACGCGCCGCCAAGCTGAGCAACGAGCTGGGCGGGGGGTCGCTCACCGCCCTGCCCTTCATCGAAACCCAGGCGGGCGACGTTTCGGCTTACATCCCCACCAACGTCATCTC
>PLRS01000082.1 GCA_003164035.1 Bryobacterales bacterium
ACCTCCACTTCTACGTCGCGCACCCTACCGTTCTTCACCGTTCTTCGCGAATACAGGCCCTCACCGCCATAGCGCAACGTTTACAGGCCCAGTTTCGCCGCACTATTCTCCCGGAACGGGTTCCCCTCTCGAATATACCGCCGTACCATCTGAACGGACGGATGCCCGGTTTGATTCATGATGGAGCGTTCCGACGCTCCTGCGATGGCCGCACTGGTGGCATGCCCGGCGCGGAGGGAATGGCCAGCACACTTGGCGGAATCCAGCCCCGACCGCTTCACCAGTTTCTTGACGATTCTCGCAACATCGCCCCCGGATAGCCTGCCGGTCTGAATCCGCCCGTGGCGATTGATCGAGCGGAACGGGTGCCCTGCTGAGATGCCCGATTGTTCCAACCACGATTGGAGATTTCGCACAGGACAGGTCTCGGGATTTGAACCGTATGGAATTCCGATCTTTCGGCCCTCCCCTTGCTGATCGACCTTGGACCTCCGCAGTGTGATTGTGAGGCCATCCTTGCCGAAAGCGCAATATTCGACGGTTAGCCCCACAAGTTCGGAACGTTGGAAAGCTCCTGCGAATCCAACAGGATCAATGCACGGTCACGAAAGCCAATCGTGCCGGTATCGGTTGCCTCCACCATGGCGCGGATATCGTCCGTCAGCGCGGCAGCCTTTTGAACTGGCGCGGTTCCCAGTGTCCGCCGAATCCCCTTCATGGTGTTGGCCACGATTGCGGTATGGGTGGGAGACTCCAGCCCCACGGCTTTGTGCGCTTTGGCGATTGCGTTCAATCTCCGTTGAATACTGCCCGGCTTCATAGCCATTCCCCCGACTCCCGAATGTCGCAGCATGCTACCCAGTGGACCACTTCCACCAGTTCTTCATCGGTCTTGGCTTAACCTCCGCAAACTTCCGCCAGTTGGTATCGAAGCGCTTTTCATCCCGTGCGCTTTCCACGGGAGTGTAGATCAGGTAGCGCCCAGCCATGCTGCCACCTCCGCGCTACGCTCTGCCATCCGATTCATGAAATCCGCTGCCTGTTGAGCTTTCGATGCTGCCGTGAATATGGCCCGCTTATCGGCCTTCAGGACCCTCAGCCATGAGCCGATGTACCGGGCATGATCCTCGCGAGGAGTTAACTCCAGCTCAAGGCGCGCCATGGTGTAGGCTGAGCCAAACTCGGCGATAAGTTCTTCGACTGCAGGTTGACGGGTGCAAGCTGCCGAAGCGGTTTGAGCCGAAGCTCAGCCATAACGAACGAATCGCCCACGCTGAGGCGTTCTTCGCTGGCATTGGAGTGCAGGTCCGGGACGTGGAAACCGCGGGTTCTATCGTCCAGACGTGCCCGAAGCGGTTTACATGCCCGGATTCACCCAGTTCCCGGACCGCGTTGATTACTACAGCGTTCTTGCCCATGAGTCGGGCATTGGACTTCGCACGCGTCCCGGTGTGACAGGCAGCTTGGAAAGCGGTTTGGTGACGATGCCTACTGTTCGATGTTGAAAACCGTGTATCCCCTTAACGAACAGCCCACGGTGCGATTTCTCGTCTTCATCTTCGCTGGTCTACTTTTCGTAGGTGCCCCAGTAGACGACAGGCGAACCGTGTTCACCCTTGCGAACCTGCCCACCAAGCCCCTGCCATTGCTGGCACGTGCCCCAGAGGGCGGAGCCGTATCCCTTGCTCTGCGATTGCGCCCAAAGCACTAGCTATAGCTAGGCCATGGCTCTTAGGGCCAAGTGCGCGTTATTCCGGGTTGATCTGGATCCTTAACGGCCGTGTGGCCTCCAACTCGAGCCAGACCACCAGGTCCGTACCTTCCAGCCGGAACACCTGCCCGATCCGTCCCTGCGGCTCGCCATTCACCAGCACGCGCGCACCGCCGTTCCAGTTGCGGACGATCAGCGCCGGGTTCACCACTGGAGATTCGGCCGTCGCGCGCAGCGTGATCTCCGCTTTCTCTGCCTTCCCTTCGCACCGCAGAACGTAGGCGCGCTCGGCCGCTTGGTAGCCCTCGGACCGCAACCCCGTCGCCTCAACTGCGGCGGGATTGAGCCACGACTTCGCCAGCGGCACCAGTTCCGCCGCGGGCTTAAGCGTAAGCCCGTCCATCAGCAGTTTGGTCACGGTCGATTCGGTGGCCTCCGCCGAGGGCCAGTAGATGTGAGAAAGCGAGGTATGCGACGCCCGGTCGGGAGCCAGCGCCGGTCGTCCACTGGAGTCGAACTGCGCCACCGGCCAGTGATTCCACCACTCGAACGATGACAGCGTCTTCTCGCCGTTATAAGCCGTGAACCTGGCCGGTAGGGAGACGATCTGAAAAGGTTTCCAGGCCGACTTCAGGTTGATCCACTGGATGTTCGCATCCGCCGGATTCGGAAACGCGTCGGGCCCGTGCGGATAATCGAAGACGTCTTTGGACTTCTCCTTCCACGCATAGACCGAGGTCTCACCTTTCATGTTGGCCAGCGTGAGGGCATCGAACTGGATGTTGTCCTCGGGCCACTGGCCGGGGCCGTTCAGTACAATCGTCTCCTGGAACTCGTGCGGCGCCGGGCCCACTTTGTCGCCGGGGAGGACGCCATCGAGATGCGAACTCCAAAGCACCTGCTTGCGGACGGCGACCCCGTCGGGATACACCGTCCAGTATTCATCACCCCAGTCGAACCAACCGGTGAGCGGGTCGGAATAGGCGCCCTTGTAGTTCTCGGTTTCCGAAAGCGCATACCGCCAGTGCACCACCACGCGCGCGTCCGTGCTCTCCAGAATCCGCACACGCGAGTAACGGCTCTGCTTGTCGGACATGGGCTCGCAGTCCTCGCCATCCGGGCACTGCGGCTTGTTGTACGCCTCCAGGAATTCGTCCGTGTACCATTTGCCGTTCTCCGTGACCCACGCCGGGACATAGTTGTTGCCTTGCCAGAAGACCAGCCGCATGCCCGACTGTGGGAACCGGACCACCACATCCGACTCAGGCCCGATCCGTCGCGGCCGGTCCCAGGTGTCCTGGAATTTGAGCGTCGCATAATAAGCGCCGAAGCGCCCCGGTCCGGGAGCGCCCGCCGGCATCACCGCCCACGGCGACGATGTTCCCGGGGGAACCTTGACCGCGGCAAAGGCGGTGGCGATCTCCGCAGCATCGAGCGCGCGGCCGTGGATCGTCAATTCGTCGAGCACTCCCTCCAACGAGTAGTAGATGGTCTGCCTGGGGTGGATCAACCCGGACGGCACTGGCATCATCTTCTCCCTGACGCGCCCGATCAGCAGATCGGTACGCTCGGGCGGAGTCAGCGCGCCAATCGCGGCCATTTCCCCTGCCTTTTTGCCGTCGATGTAGAGTGCGATGCCGCGCGCCGGATCGAAGCTCGCGGCCACGTGGGTCCAACGCCTTAGGGGAACCTTCGAGTTCGAACTGAGCACCCGCCACGATCCCGCCACCGCGACGTGCAGCCCGATCCGGCCGTAGGGATCGACACCGAACAAGTATCCCGCCTGAAAGTCGCGCTCCCAATCGACGATCGGGACCCAGTTCCACGGGTACGCGTCCAGCGCCACCCAGGCTTCGACGGTGAAGCCGCCGGCGACGGGCGGCGCCTGCTTCCACTCCCGCTGGATATAGGTGGTGTAACCGTCGAACTGAAGCGCATTACCCGATACTCCGCGCGCGAACTTGTATAAGCCGGATATGCTGTCGGACACGCCGCCGGCGCTGTCCCGTGCCGTTGGGCCCTGGCTCTCGTCGAACCGCCATTGTGCCAGCGGCTTCACGGACTGCCCTTGCGCAAACGCGCCGGCTGTGGCAACCGCTACAATCGTCAACCATCGATGGCTCATTCTCGGTCTCCCTGCTCACAACCTGTATGCGTCCATTGCCGTACCGCCCCAAATCCTCGCCTGCTCGTCTTCGGACACGAACACCAGCAGATCGTAAGCCAGACCGTACTCAGCCAGGAGCGAGACCCCGCGGTTGAAATCGTCGCGCAACATGTAGAAGTCGTCGACCTCGTCGTGCAGCACGTGCCGCACGCCCTTCAGTCCCGGGTCGGCGGCGAATTCGTCCTGCCATAGGTGGTGGTGGGCGTCGATTTTGTTTGCCATTATCGGTAATCCCACTCGTAATTGTGTACGGGCTCCAGGATCTCCTGGACCCGGTCCAAGAGAACAACATCGAAAGGCTCCTCGCACCAGCGGACATTGCGCGCCACCGAGTCGGGATTGGCGGAACTGAACAGC
Organism: Bryobacterales bacterium; assembly: GCA_003164035.1. Taxonomy (GTDB): domain Bacteria; phylum Acidobacteriota; class Terriglobia; order Bryobacterales; family Bryobacteraceae; genus JBEKYD01. The sequence goes on from PLRS01000082.1 coordinate 4,236, forward strand.
GTGGTCGGAATATCGGGATGATGGCTGGCGAACTGGAGCGCCAACTGGCTGATCGAAACGCCCTGCTCGCGGCAGAACTCAGCCGCTCGGCGGAATACGGCGCGTTGCTCCGGTGAGGCCGGATGCCAATCGGCCGGTCCCCGTTCCGTGAGCAGGGCGGAGCCGAACGGCGAGCCGTTGATGAGGCCGACGCCTTTGTCCCGCGCCAGAGGCAGCACATCCAGCAACCGCGTGTCGTACAGGCAGTAATGATTGTGGATCAGAGCCGCGTCGATCTCCACCGCACCGAGGATACGCTTCCACAGATCCATGGGATAAATGCCGAAGCTGACCGCGCCGATGCGCCCTTCGTGTTTCAATTCGCACACCGCCTCGTAGCCTTCGCTCAAAGCCCACTCAGTGTGGCGGCGATCCTGGTACTCGATGTCGTGAATATGAATGATATCGAAATAATCTGAGCCCAGCCGCGCCGCGCTCTCCTCGATGGATGCGCGAATACGCGCGCGCGAGTAATCGAGTGTGTCGGCGCCGTAGCAATCGGGAGACGTATACTTGCCCACCTTCGTCGAGAGGAAATACCGGCTCCGCGCCACACCTCGCAGGGCCTTACCGAGTACGATCTCCGCGCGCGCTCCGCCGTAAGCTGGCGCCACGTCGAAGTAGTTGATGCCGCAATCGAGGGCCACATGCACCGCGCGGATCGCTTCGGCCTCATCCACGAGACGGAAGACGCCTCCCAGGGCCGAGGCGCCGAAACTGAGCCGCGAGACTCGCAACCCCGTCTTGCCCAATATGCTGTAGTTCATTGATCCGCACTCCTTTCAGCGCAAGTTCCAGTACAGTATCGCCACCACCGCGAACAGGATCAGTGCCACCACTCGGGGATCGCCTGCGCCCGACACACGCCCACGCAGGAACGCAAACGGATGATCCCAACAGACTGCCGCCACGCGTTCGAGGTCCATCGCTGGAGTGCTCAGGCTCACTGCCAGATAGACTGCGATACAAAAGACGGCGATAAGCGGTCCCACTAGCATGAACGGTATTCCGGCCCCTTGCACCGGATCTGTTATCAGTCCTGCAAAACCGGCATGAGCGCGGCCGCCCAGCAGCGCCTGGCCAACCCGCGGCAAATCCGCGATGAAGTAGACAATACCCGCGCACGACCCGGCATAGAGAGTCGCCATCGCGGCCTGGGCGGTGCCACGCTTCCACCAGATGCCGAAGAGGAACACGGTAGTGACGGCCGGCGCAAATGTCATGGGGATCTTGTTGATTGCTTCGAAGATCTTCGAGGTAAACACCGCCGCACCGATCGTGAACCAACCCAACGATTTGCCGGCCAGGAAATATTGCTCGGACGAGGCGTTGCGGCGGTACCCCGCCCAGATGCCGAATAGCGTGATGCCGGCGAGGTAAGCCACGAGCACGCACGAGTCCACCCAGTTCATGGTCCAGTTCATCTTTGTTTCAGACTACTTTATCCCTTATTTACGGCCTGGTAAAGACCAGATTCCAAGCCCATCAAGAGCGGAGCCCGACAGGGAGATTAACCACGGCCGCGCTGAACGCATCGCGTGCCTTCGAGACCGACATGAAGTTCAGGGAAGTCGTGGCCAGCCGCGGGACTCGAAGCACGCGCTCTGGCCCGCTTCTTCACGTGCCGCACGGGAGAGGCGCTTCTGACCTACGGCAAGAAACATTGCGTTTGAAACCAAGCGCGACCCGGTCTGGACTCCGGGCGAAAAATCCTTGCCACCGACGATTCCTGGACTCTCCCCCGGACTATCGCTTGCACGGGATCAGTCCGCCCTAAACCAGTCAGGCGAACGGAAGGCTCCGGTTGAGCGCCCGTCCTGCATGAGCCCACACAGCGGAATGGCCTAGGATAGGAGTATCCACATGAAACGTTCACTTGGTGCAAAGACTCTGATCTGCCCCACGCCGGCCTGGATCGTCGGATCGTACGACAAACAGGGCAAGCCCAATGGGATGACGGTGGCTTGGGGAGGCATCTGCTGCTCTCAGCCGCCCTGCCTCGCGGTGTCGTTGCGCGCGGCCACCTACACCCACGGCAACCTGATGGAGCGGCGGGCCTTTACCGTCATCGTGCCGTCACAGGCCCAGGTCAAGGCGGCCGATTACTTCGGGCTTGTGAGCGGCCGCGACACCGACAAGTTCGCCGCCACGGGTCTGACGGCTGTCCGCAGCGACCTGGTGGACGCGCCGTACGTGCAGGAGTTCCCGCTGGTGCTGGAATGCCGCGTTGTCCAGATCCACGAGCTAGGCCTGCACACCCAGTTCGTCGGCCAGATCCTCGACGTGAAAGCCGACGAGGAGGCGCTGGACGCCGCCGGCCTGCCGGACATCCTGAAGATGCTGCCGCTCATCTTCTCGCCCGGCAACCGGGAGTACTACGGAGTCGGGAGCGCGCTGGGCCACGCCTTCGCGGTGGGCAAGGAAATCTGAGCTGAGGAACGGCCCGGCGAGCCAGGTGGCGATCCGGGAGACTTGGCGTTATTTCGGATATCGGTAGCCAGGCCGCGCGTCGGGGCGTTGGCCGGGCGCCCAGCTTGAATCGGCGCAGTGCGCCGGACAGGACGCGGCGTAGAACGGCAAGGCAAGGCCTGTTGGCCCGCCCAAAGCCCAGCTTGCGAATCTCCTTGCCAGCCAGAATCACCGCGGCGCGGAGTTCAGCATGGGACCGTTGAAGTTCCGTCATTGCTCTGTCGTAAGGGTATCAGGCTGCAAGTTGACAACCGGCGAGCAGGATGCCATCCTTGCCCACGAAGATGCACCTTTCCCGGCGCTCAATCGAGGTCACATGAAACTTTCTCGTCCCGTCCGTTTCCCCGCAGCCTTGTGCTTGCTGCTTCCCGTCGTTTCCCTCCTCGCGTTTCAGACCGCAGGCGGCTATCATCTGCTCGATAAGATTTCCTTCGGCGCGGCCGAGGGCGGCATCGAATACTTCGACTACATCACCTTTGACGCCGCCGCCCGGCACGCCTACCTCTCGCATGGCACCGAGGTCATCGTGGTGGACGCCGATAGCGGCGCGACTATCGGCAAGATTACCGGCTTAAACCGTTGCCACGGAATTGCTCTGGTTCCGGAACTCGGCCGCGGATTCATCAGCGACGGTGACGCCGGCGAGGCCGTCATTTTCGATCTCAAAACGCTCAAAAGCCTCGGCCAGGTCAAGGCCGATTCAGATGCCGATTCCATACTCTACGATCCCGCTTCCAAGCGCGTGTTCGTCTTCAACGGCAATCCCAAGAGCAGTACCGTCATCGACCCCGCCAAGGGCACGGTCCTGACCACGCTGCAACTCGGCGGCTCTCCCGAGCAAGCCGTGGCCGACGGCAACGGCACTATCTTCGACAACCTCGAAGACACCAATGAAGTGATTGCCATCGATGCCAAAGCTCTAAAGATCAAAGCGCGCTGGCCCGTTGCGCCCGGCGGACGGCCGGTCTCCATGGCTATGGATCGCCAGCACCGCCGGCTCTTCATCGGGTGCCGCAACCCCAAGGTCCTGTTGGTGATGGATGCCAATACCGGAAAAATCATTGGCCCGCCGTTCCCCATCGGCGACCGCGTGGACACCAACGTCTTCGACGCGCAGACCGCGATTGCCGCGGCCTCCACCCGCGAGGGGACGATCCATTTGATTCACGAAGATTCCCCCAACCAGTTCAGGGCAGTCGAGACGGTGAAGAGCGAGTTCGGCGCGAAAACCATGGCGCTCGATCCCAAGACGCACAACCTGCTGGTAGACACGGCCGACTTCGAAACCCCCTCGCCCACGGCCAAACAGCCCAATCCGCAGCCCCGCCCCAAGCCCGGTAGCTTCCGCCTGTTGATTTACGGCCGCTGAGCCTCCGTAAGGTTGCGGGAAATCATCTCACGCCAAGACGCAAAGAAGGGCCCACACGAGAATCTCCCCTGACGCCGCAGTACAGACCGGCGCACTCCAACTCCGACGGTGCGTTGGCCGTTCGGAACGTGGCCCCGTGGAAGCGGAGGGCAGTCGGCTCTTTAGACGGCGTTAAGGCGTGATATCGGTAGCGCTCTGCCCGCCCAGCCTTCACCTGCCTGCCCGGGCACATCCATGGTTTTGGGTGTTTCTCACCAACGTGCCCGCGCGTTTCGATCTCCGGACTCAAGCCGACTTATGCATTGCGGAAAGCTGCCCGACCAGCGCGTTACTGCCCGACAGGAGAATCAGTCGCCTTCGAGATGCGGGAGGTTCTTTTCGTAGGGCTCTATTTCCGAGAGCTTGCGCGTCTCGATGGTTCAGTTGATCATGATCAAACACGGTCTTATTCTCGGGCGCGAGGTAGTATCTGCGAGGCAATGATATAATGGTTCCCTTTAGTTGGTACTTAGAATCACCGCTCTACAGTTCCTGGAAGGACGCATGGGCGACCACGATCATTCTCCCGATGCCGGCGGCCACTTGGCCCTCCCGTCAAACTTGACGGGGCTCATCACCAGGGCAATCATCGCCGCCATCAAGTCAGCGGGTAAGCCGGAATTGGCAGACAAGATCGCGAAGGCCCCCGAGCTAATTGGCACGAAGCTCGGCGACAGTATCGCCGCCCTTCTTCATCAGAAAACCAAAGGACACCAGCTAACGCAGGCTGACATCTCTAGAGTAGCCAACGCCGTCAAAGATGATCCGGATACCGCAAGAATGCTTATTGACACGGACTTTCTCAGATTATACGGGAAGAATCTGGTCCAGACTCGACGACGTGTCAGCAAATACCGCGAAGTTCTGATGCGAGTATGCGACCAAATGGCCGCCGCGCGCACCTCGTACGCGCTACGCGGATTTGTTCACGAGGGGGGCTGCATTTCTTATTGGCACATTGACGGAGCTCAGCCCGCTTTGATTGGCTCCGATTTTCTCGCCCCCTTTGACCTGAAGGTGTTTCTGCTCCCGAAAGAATCATCGACCGGGCTCATCAAGACGCTGAACGAAATTATCAATCAAGACCAGAAGAAACAACTACCGGTTCAAGTCTTCGAGCTTCTCTCTCCCAACTCCATCGACCTCGTCACGGCCATTTCGCCAGCCGAACCACAGGGCTATTCAACTATAACGGTTGAGCAATTACGCCACGGGAAGAACCAAGGCTATCCCCAGCTCACGCCAAACTCCGACTCCTTTCGCCTTTACCGCCCGATGCAGACCGGAACGCCAAATGCACCAACCACGGCTATGCTAGACAGCCTTGCCGAGGCAGAGTTCGCGCAGCAACACAAGATCAACCTCGACTTTCGGTTGAGTGACATCTTTAAGAAGCAATAGATGTTGTCGATTACGACGTGGCTTCCGCCGCATCCATATGGCGCCCCGTCAGTTGCCGGTATGCTGCTCGCTGGCGGTCGTACCCCACTCCTTCTGCACGTTGCCGGAGGCGAGGGCGGCAGGGGTCTGAGCGGGATTGGGAACTCCACTGGATCGGACGGCATGAGTAACCTGCTTCCAGAAGCCGGAGCCAGCGAGGGAGCGCCCTGGCTCATGTCGGCGGGAACGGCTGCGGCGCACATCATGATCAATCCTCCGAAAAACTAAGGCCGCGCGCACCCGCTAGAGACTGTGTGCGCGGCGCTTTAAACCCACTTCAGGATCTTCAGCACCAGCTCGTCCAGATCCTCCTGGCCGAATCCTCGCCGGTCCCGAACCACTTTCAGAACATGCTCCAACAGGGTCTCGTAAAGCTCCATGATGGCCAGGACCTTGTCGTCGATGGCGACTTTCTTGCTCTCCTCCAGCTTCACATAAGGTTCGGAATACAGCGCCGACATCTCCACCACGAATTTCCTCTTGAAGTAGCGGTACTGGTCTCTGCCGTTTCCCGCCGCGAGCAGAAGATTGAACTTATCAACCATCTCCTTGTGCGCGCCCTTGAGCGTTTGCTGCAACTTAATCAGGGCATTTTTCAGAGGATACCCGAGCACCTCGGTTTTGCCGGCAATGGGGTAATACCGCTTATCCTTCTCGGCATAGGTGGAAAACTGGCCGAACAACTTTGGCGCCCGCGCGGCGGTGAAGCGCTCGTAGGTCATCGGGGTATTGCCACCGATCAGCTTCGTCATGCGCGCGTCCAGGCCAAGCCCGACCTCGGCGCGATCGACAATGTAAATGACGCGATGCATCAACAATGCATAGCTGTCGAGGGTACCGCTGCGCATGCCGACATGGACCAGGCTCCTGCTCTTGGAGAGAATCAGGTCAAAGAGCTTCAACTGGCACGCCCTGGTTTTCCCCTTGAAGGGGTAGTCGTTCCAAAACTCGCCGAAGAAGATAGCGCCCTCGAATCCGGCGTGTTCGGCCATCTTTCGCGGATCGAGGTCGCCGGCGACGATGACGGTTCGCTCCTTGATGAGCCTGGAGCAGAGTTGCGACATGGCGGTTGCGCTGGAGTCCAGGTTGTCGTGCAATCCGCCTTTTTTCCCGGATCCCCGCGACCACAGGACGACAATGTCCCGATTCACTCTGACATTTTTCAGCTCCAGAAATTGGTAGATCTGCTCGTCTCCTATGTTGGCGCCGCTCAAGAGGAGCTTCCTGAAACCCAGCAGCCGTTCGGCCGCATTGCCCTCGCTCGCGTGGAGTTTTTCCTGCAGGATGTTGCTGGCGTGACCGACCGTGCTGAGCGCGAACTCGCATCCAGGGCCCTTCAGAGATTGCGCGGGAAGCAGTGCCTTGATGGCCTTCTCCGGATCGGGTGTTTTGAGAGCGACGACACGGGCCGGATGGATTTGCCAATCCGAGAGGTAGTGGGGCACGATCATCCCCGGCTTGTCACGGCCGGTGGTGTCATTCTCGCAGCTCAGGACAATCACGCCCAGATCGGCCTCGCAGCACAGGGCCGCTCCAACCTGGAAAATGTCGCCGGTTCCTTTGGCGTTTTGCAGCATCACCAGACGAACACCGTTTTGCGCCATTGCCAATAAGGCTTTATCAAAACTGGCGGAGTCGGCGACGAAATTCGGGTACTGCTGCGATTTCAGACTTTTGAACAGGGAGTCCCAATTAAGTGCTAAGTCGGCCATGCGCGCATTCTATCGCAATCGCAAGCCAATTTGAATGCTCCCGACGGCAGTGCTACGGAAGCGCAACCGGCCAGAACCGAGCGTCCAAATATTCTCCTTTGCTTGTATCCAATAGAATCTATCGGTAGCCGTCCCTCGGGGCCGAGCCGGCGACCACAACTGCGGTTTGGGCTTCGAAGTCGGGTGCCAGCCCGGTTTAAAACGACTACACGGCCACGTGATCGCAACCGACCTTTGAGCGTGTCCACACTTCAGCCCGAGCTTCAGCTCGCCCGGCTTGAAAAGTCACCCTAGGTTGTTCGGCCCGGCACGGGGGCTGTGACCAGACGTCGGGTGACGTTCGGAGAAATGCCGAGCCATTGGAAGCGTATGCGAGAATGGCGGATTATGCGGAGTTACCGGTGCTTCGCGGCACGCGCAATACGACCCTAGAGGGCTTCGCGAATTCGTCGTGGAATCGCGTGAGCCCGCCACTCAGCACCGGCTAACGCGGAATATGTTCGATGCATGGCTCCAGCGACCGGGCGGATCGCCTGCAGACGTGGCGCGAAAGAACCGATTGAGGAGCCTTCAAGTCGGGACGATGATCTTTCGAGTGGCCGCGCTGGCCGATGGTCTCGCCGCCTTCGCCCTCGAAGTAGATCGACGTGGTGTCGAAGAGCACGATGTCCAAATCGGAGAACAGGTCGCGCCGCCGCGCGAACATCGCCTCCTCGATGAGGTCCTTGTTGGTACGGGGAGCGAAAGGCGTGGCCCCATCCTGCTGCTGTTTCGGGAGAACCTCTCCCACCCAGGCCATGGCCCGGTAGAGGTGGTGCAGGTCCAGATCGCCGACACCCTGGATGGCGTAGTCGTCCTTCCACTTCTCAGCGGCACGGTCACTGCCGGGCGCGAAGAGGCGATGCAGCACGGTAAGGAAGATGGCCCGTTCGACGGAAAACTCGAAGCGCCTGTCTGCGAGCAAGGCTGTCACGACTTGCTCGATCGCGCAGTCCCACCAGAGTCTTTGGAAGATCAGACCTGGCCCGATCCTGGTGCTGTGCGTGGTGATGCTGTCGCCCCGCGCATGGGCGCCGAGGATGGCGAGTTTTTCGGAAAACCGACCGAGCGACTGGATCAGCGAGTCGAGCCGGCCGCTGGCCAACAACTCATCCAGGCGGCCGAGACGAAGCACGACACGCTGCTTAACCTTGCCGTCCACCCACTGGTTATCCACGATGAGCAGATAAGTCCGGGAACCGTTGGTCTGCGTGCGAACGAACAAATCGCGATCCTGTGTCACTATCATGGCTCAACACAAAAGCGATAAACAAGTACGATTATCGATATTCTGCGACCGGACGTGACACTAGGATTTGGCGATGGAGAGCGCCGCCCTTTCTTGAATCAACCAGTTGCGGCGATTCTGCGCCGCCTGACGAGTCAAAATACCGGGACGTGCTGAAAACGTCACGGATGCGGTGGGGCAAGAACCGCAAGGATGTAAACGCGGGAATCGTCAAACTGCTAAAGCGCGGTTTGGAAGATGAGTCTTAACCCAGCCCCCGCTCAAACACCCAAAAAGTCCCTCGCGGGGACATTGCCTCGGAAAGCGTGGGAAAATCGGAGAGGTTAAGGTCGGCTCCATCGGCTCCGGTTTGCATTGACTTATTTTTGTTCAATCGTTTAGTATGAAACTGTAAGTCCAGGTGAAGCCCTGCCCGCTGGCAGGGATTGGTCTCCTTCGGGAGAATAGCCGAGACGACAAAACCCCAGTTTTATGGGTTTTTTGCTTTTTAGGGCAGGGGCGTGGGGCTCCACACGCGCCGCAGATCGAGCGCCCTATCGAGGATCCGCTTCTCTTCCACCGATCCCCACTGGGCGACAAATGGAAAGCGTGGCGCACGACCTGCGACGCGGATTATGATTGCCTACGGGTCCGCCGTGTTCAACTATGCCAGTAAATTCCTCGCCTTGTTCTTCGATCCATTCCACTGGGCTCTGTTGCTTGCCGTGGGTGCCGTCGTTAGCTGGAAAAAACCGGCGCTGGCTTTGCGATTGCTGGCCGCGTCGATATTCGCCTTGCTCGTCTTTTCGCGTCCGGGAGTCTCGCTGACGATCGCGCGATCCCTGGAGGCACAGTATCGCGACGCCGATGTCGCCCAAATGCCCGAGGCGGCGGCGATAGTCGTCCTCGGCGGCACGATTCACACGCTAAACCAGGTGCACCACGCAAGTGCGCTCGTCGATTCCAGCGACCGGCTGCTTGTCACCTATCGCCTCTACCGCGCGGGGAAAGCACCGCTGGATCCCATGACGGGCGTGAAGACGGCGCCGCCGATGATGGCCATCACGATCATCGACCCGCCAATCTTCGTATTGGACCCCAATCCCTTGATTCCCAGCGCCAAAATAGTTGGGAACATGAGAGACATAAAGAAGCTAGTTAGGAAAATCGACCAAAGCCCGATCCAGCCCGGCATCAGCACTCCCAGAGCTACCAAAACCACGTTGGCGAGACTATAGGACCCCATCAGTTTTGTGGGCTCAATAAGCGTCATCAGATACGTCGCCGAGAATCTCCCTATGGCGAACGCGACCAAGGTCCCCGTCAGAAAGTACCCTGCGGGCTTCTCAGGAAGGCCCGTGTAGTCCCGGACGTAGGTGATGAAGTAGCTCCACGTTCCCACCTGAGCTCCGATGTAAACGAACTGGGCCAAAACACCCTGAACGAAGTGCGGGTATTTGAACAGCTCTCTGAAGTTCCCCTTCGGCTGGTCGCCGCCGCCTGACTCGGATTCCCCCGCGACCCCGGGAAACTTGGTTTTCATGATCAACAATGCGCAGGAAAAAACGACGCAGCCGAGGACCAGGTAGGGCGTGACGACTCGCAGTGTTTCGTGCTGTAGGTAGGCGTCATACTTCCCGGCGACTTTCAACGCCTCAACCTGTGCCGGTTTCAGTTCGATCCCCGAAAACACGAAGGCGGTGCCGACGGGAACCCCGCCGATACACCCCAAGGGGTTGAATGCTTGTGAGAAAGTCAGACGCCGCTCAGATGTTCTAGGATCCCCCAGAACCGCGACAAAGGGGTTTGCGCCAGTTTCGAGAAAAGCCAGGCCGCTGGCTGTTACGAACAGGGCAAACAGGAAGAACCCGTATTGCCGGACGACGGCAGCAGGCCAGAAAAGCACAGTTCCTGTGCCGTAGAGCAGCAACCCGATCACCAGACGTGTCTTATACGTGTACTTGCGCATGATCAGCGCAGCCGGCATGGCCAACAGAAAATAGCCCATATAGAAAGCCGACTGAATCAGGCCGGCCTGGAAGCGGTTCATCTCAAATGATTTCATAAACTGCCTAATCAGTACGTCATTTAGGTTGCTCGGGATCCCCCAAAGGAAAAACAGTGCCGTCACGAGAACAAATGGCAGCATGTTCCGTTGTGGAAAGGTCCTCGACTCGCTGAACGATCGTTTTTCAGAAATCATAATTTCTGTCTCCAATAAACTGGCACAGATCGTTTGCGCGGACCGCTTCTCCAAGCAACCCACTCAGGAGCACCTTGTGCCCTTTGAACGCTTCCGAACAATCATTAGCCGCAGAAATGCGACATAGGAAACCCATATGCAGCACCGAAGCGCCGATCTCAGGTGGTCAAGCTGCGGTCTTGCTAGGGCGATCACAAAGACGACACCTAGGACACCCTGCACCGCTATTAATGCGTAGTAATCCGTCACGGGAACCCGCCTCAGAACCCGCTCGGCGCGATCCAGAAACTCTCGCGCCATTGGCCGCCCGGTGGGATGCTCTGAAGTTCCTTGTATGCGCCGGAGTGGGCCAGGTTGAAGGCATTCGTAATGGCCGCCATCGGCTCGAAACAAATGAAGCTTCGTCCCCGAGGCGCGTACACCACGGCGGCCGTGTACTTCGGCCCATAGTAAACCGAGATCTTTTGCTTTTCGCCCTGCACGGAAAATTCCGCCCTGCCGTCGGTGCCTCGGATCAACCCTGCGAAGAGGTCGTCCAGGTGAACATCCGCGAGCGTCAGAGGATCCGCCAGGTCCATTGGCCTGCTTTCACCCGTCGGCAATAACTGCTTGCTAACCGTCAGTTGATCTTTGGCGGGAACGTGAACCTTCCACTGCTCCCGCGGTGCGTCGTCAAGCTGGTAATACGTGTGGTAGCCGATCGCCACCGGCATCGGCTCCGCCGAGTTGTTCTCGATCGTCGTCGCCACTTCCAGTACGCCGCCCACGAGCCGGTAGGTCATCTCCAGGGTATGGGCAAAAGGAAACTGCGCCATCAGCTCCGGGTATTTCCAGTACTCCAGGCGGCTGGTCGTCCACGCGGAACGGCTGTCTGCCCCCAGCTTGGCGATCTTCCAGTCGGGCGAGAACGCTACCAGCCCATGGTTCGGAATCCCGCCCTTGTACAGGAAAACAAGATTGTTCAGCTCGGAATTGAGGAGATACTTTTTGCCGTTGGCGTAATAGGCGAGCTGGTCGATCCGGTTAGCCCACGGAGCCAGAAGCGGGTTGCCCGCCAGCGTCGGTTGGTCCTTGAATTCCCCGAGCGTGTGGAATGGCACGAACAGGATGTTCTTGCCGTTTACCTTCATTTCGTAGGCAATATTGCCGATGGATGCCGCGATCGAAACCTCCGTCCGGTGGGAAGCATCGGCCAGCCGGACTACCTCCACACCGTCGACCACGGCCTTAGTGGCGTCGTAATTCGCCGCTTGAACGGCCAGCTCCAACAATAGCATTGTGGCTACGCGCGTCATTTTTTTCTTCGGTCCCTGAATTGGGGCGCTGTGCATCGGCCTAAAACGCCGGTCAGCCGCAACGCCTCGGAGTACATGCCGCACACGTGGTAGCAGTCGATTCCATTCTTGCCGAGCCTGGATTCTTCGGGCGGCGTCCTCGGGTCGTAGTACGTGCTGAAACATCCGCCATATTTGGCATCCATGAAGTGCTCTTTGAACATCTCCAGCGATTTATCGAAAGCCGCCCACAGTTCTTTGTGGTTGCGAACGGCCGCATAGTTCATCAAGGCCCTCAGGAATTCGCACTGTTGCCATAAGCCCTTGGGCGCTTGCACCGGGTGTCCCTCATAGTCGCCAACGGAGAGTATCCCACCGGTTTCGGTGTCATAGGCCGCCTTCGTGCCGAAATGGAGCAGGCGCTCTCCGTACAACCGCAGGTCGCGCCCGGGAAAACCCCTGTCCACCGCCTGGCCCCAAAGGTAAGCCCATTCAAACTGGTGCCCCAGCTCGACATGGCCCTGTGTGCTTTCAGCAAGTGGCTTCCATTCCGCATCATAGAATTCCGGCAGGTAACCGCCCGTGTCCTGAAACAGCCTGGTGAACATGGCGTTTCCATGAGCTTCGGCATCTGCGAACACCTCCCTGGACCCCGTGGCGTCATAACACGCCAGCAGCGCTTCAAACAGGTGCATCATGGGGTTCTGTGTGTTTGTCCCCGAGGACTCCTGCGGCGGGACGAATGCCGCCGCGTCCCCTCTTTTATTTGTGCCCCCGCGGGTCGGCCCCGGCGCCTGGCTGTAATCGCGTGTCGTCGCAAATTTGAAAAAGCCGGCTTTGTCCCTCAGGCCCTTCTTCGTCTGCGCCCACGTCTCCAGAGCCGCGGTGCGGTACTTCTCGTCACGCGTGACGCGCGCCGCGTGCGAAAGACCGAAGATCGCGAATGCCGTGCCGTAGCCATCCTTGCGGTCATCGACCACCTTGCCGTCCGGAGTGACGCTGAAAAACATGCCGCCGTATTGGGTGTCGCGAAAATTCGCCAGCGTAAAGTCGGCTATCCGTCTCAACGATTCCAGGTACACGGGGTCTCGGGTCACCTCATAGCCTCTGGCCCGCATGAAGATGTGGCGGCCCTGACATGTCAACGTAGCCGTCTGCGAAGCGGCGGGGCGCCACTGGCGATCTATCGTTTGCTGGACGAAGCCGCTGGGCAGTTCGGCGGACTTGCGCCAGTGATCGATTTCCTCGATCAGCGCCTTGCGGAACCAGTCCGCGTCGATGTGCTGTCGGAGCGCTCCGGAGGTCTCCGCCTGTCGGGCCGTCGCCATTCGACTCCCGAGCCACGCTCCAGCGCCGGCGAACTGCAACAGGCTTCTGCGCGACATCCCTTTTAACATGAACGTTCTCTCCTTGTTGTCTGCTGCCTGGTGTCCGGATTCAAGGAATTAAACTGCTCGCCAATCGCTCCGGGCTCGACCTCGGCCATGCAGAATCGGGTTTCGGCCCTTCACCGCCAAATACATCATCTGCCGGTTCTCGGCGATGCTTTCGATCCGGGCGGTGTCTACCGGTGTTACCGCCGCGCTCGCGGTCACCGTAACCGGTTCCGTCGCTGCCCGGCCTTTCAACACAACATCCGCCTCTACGCTGCGCGAGGCGTTCACGGCCACGCCCGGCCGGACGGACTTTTTCAAGCCCGCCGGCCCGGATTGAGCTAGGCTGGCGCCTGAAAGGCGCACGCCAACAGAAGACACGTAGCTATAGCCGCCTTGATTTTCAAGGTCACCGCGTAGGCTGCTTTGTGTTCCTTTGACACCCCGGGACGGCGCCGTTTCCGTGATTGCCGACACGCCACACAGAACCACCGGGAAAGCGAACGCCGGAAGGCTTCTCACGTGGATCCTCCTGCTACATGGCGACACAAAACCCAAATTATGATATATCACATTAAGAGCAATATGTCTTAATCTAACTTATCAGCTTTGCAGTATACCCTCGACAACACCGCGCGTCAAGAGAGTTCTTGCAATACGCGTGCGGTGGGCTGTATTATCAGGTTGTGCTAGATATCGCTAGAGGCATCCCGAAATACCAACAGATTGTACATAGCGTTCGCGAAGAGATCGCCACCGGGCAGTACACCCAGGGGCAACGCCTTCCCAGCGAGTCGGACCTGGGCCGGGCATTCGGCGCTTCGCGAATCACCGTGAACCGCGCACTCCGCGAGCTTCAGTTTGCCGGCCTCATTGAGCGCCGGGCGGGTTCCGGCAGTTACGTGCGCGCGATTCCTTCGCAGGGTTATACATTTGGCCTGTTACTCCCGGAACTCGGCCAAACCGAAATATTTGACCCGATTTGGCGTGGCATGACGCAGGCGCAGCAGACCGATCACCATACCCTCCTGTTGAGCAGGTCGCTGGACGATTCCGAAGCGAAGGCTCCGCCATTGTGCCGCCATATGATCGCCAAGAAGGTGTCTGGGGTGTTCTTTGCTCCGCTGGAGCTGACTCCGGGAAAAGACCACATCAACCGGAGCATCGCCGCAGAATTCCAGAAAGCGGGAATCCCAATGGTGCTGCTCGACCGCGATCTCGTGGATTACCCGGAGCGTAGCGGTTTTGACCTCGTCGGTATCGACAACCGGAGAGCCGGACACGTCGTCACTGATCATTTGCTTTGCTCCGGATGCAAGCGCGTGATCTTCGTTGGCCGGCCAGGATCGGCTCCCACCGTGGACGCCCGAATCGCAGGCTATCGCGAAGCGATCCTGGATAGCGGGCTGAAGTTCCACTCCGAATTCGTCTGCCGCATCGACCCGTCGGACACTGACGCGGTTGGCCAGATTATGAAAAAAGTGCGTCCCGATGGAGTCGTGTGCGCGAACGACTTCACGGCGGGCAATCTGATGAAGACGTTCAACAAGTTGAATGTCAGCGTAGCCGACCAGGTCCGGATGGCAGGAATTGACGATGTGAAATACGCCACGCTGCTCCCCGTGCCGCTCACGACCATCCACCAGCCCTGCACCGCGATCGGGCTGGCCGCGGTCGAGACAATGGTGCAACGGTTACGAAACCCTGACTCTCCAGCTCGGGATGTTCTGCTCAACTTCCGCTTGGTAATCCGGCAATCTTGCGGGCACAGCAGTGGTTCGGCAAACCCGGTGGCGGCAGAGGGGAATTAAGATCGTTGGTCCGCGGTCTCTACCCCACAGATTGACAATATCGGGCCGCCCACCAAAGCCCCCCACGCCCCGTACCTTCCGGCACGGGCGCGGACAAATCCCCACCTTCTGTGCAGGAAACTCCCCAGCATGCCCCGGGGCCCCCGTCGCGCGGGGACCGTTGCCGGTGGGCGGCAACCATTCCTTCTCCCTGCTTGCTGGCACCCGGGCGAGCCGTTTACCGTTTTTCCGGCGCTGCGGCCTTAGTGATATTGCAACAACGTCAACAACTTCCGGTCCAGCTTGTGGCCGTGCCAGTCTTCGTAGGCCACATCCTCGCGGCCCGAGTCCAGCACCCCGAAAGCGCCCCGGAAGTTCCACAGGGCGATGCCAATGTTGTACCCCTTTAGGATGTCCAGGATGTCGGTCATCCACTGCAGATACACATCGTGTGGTGTTTTGATGTAGCCGCCGGCCTCTCCGGCGTGCACGCCGATGCCCTGACTTACCAGCCACCCCCACGGCGCGAAGAGTTCCTCCAGCGTGTCGCGGCCCACTATGCCCCTGCCGTCGCGCCTCTTCGCGGGCCACTGCGGAGCCGGAAAGTCGGATTTGGCGTCCACCCAGGCGGCATGGTAGTGGCTGATTTCGAGCGGCAGGTATGTGTGCACACTCTGTGCCACCCCCGTCGGAATCATCTCCTCTACGATGGAGCAGGCCACATCAAGCCCATCGATAATCACCAAGCGGTCGGGATTGGACTCCCGGATTTTGTCGGTGGTCCTGGCCATCACCCGGCGGTGGTCCTCGCGGGTCATCGTGGCAGGCGGGCGTTCGAGCGCCTCATTCTCCAGGTCGACGACCAGTTGCTCCGCCGCCGTCCTGTGGCTCTGGCGCGCGTTCGCCGGCTCGTTCAAGAGGTTAAAACTCAATTCGGCAGGGCTGACCCCCTTGTAGCGCCGTGCGAACAGATCCCAGTGAAAGACGAAAGCGTCCTCCCCGTCCTTGTCCCGCCACAGGTCGAAGGGTTCGAGTTTGTCCACACCCGGATGGGTGTCCGCAGTGCAATAACCCGGCCCGCGGTGAAAGCAGAGGTTCACGTGCAGCGTGTATTTCCGGCCCAGTTCGACGATGCGGTCCACGTCGCCGAGGGCGCTTTCCTTGATTTTCAGGACGTCTTTCCCGTTCATGACGCCTGTTTTCCGCCAGTCGGAGTCCACCCAGTACCAGTAGTTCATGGGTATGCGAACCCAGTCGAAACCCAGATCGCGGATCATCCGAAAGTCGTCTTCCGGTATCTCGATCGGGCCCTCCCTCTGGTGTTGCGTTGAAGTGAGGTATGTGAGATTGAATCCCCGCCAGCGCGGCAGCGGATTTTTCGCGACTGCATGGACGGGAGCGGACGCCGCCGTGAGCGCGGCGGCCCCGAGGCCCGCAGCTCTCATGAACTCTCTGCGTGTAGTGGGATGGCTCATCATCATGCACCCACTCGATCATAAGCCCATTCCGGTGCGCTTGGCTTATAAGCCTGCGATGAGTCC
The DNA here is from genome assembly GCA_003164035.1 of Bryobacterales bacterium. GTDB lineage: Bacteria > Acidobacteriota > Terriglobia > Bryobacterales > Bryobacteraceae > JBEKYD01. The sequence goes on from PLRS01000082.1 coordinate 20,752, forward strand.
GGCATTGGCCGATAGCCCAACCCTATTCGCTACAGAGGGTGCAGGTAGTATGCTTGTCCGAACGCAAAATTTATCTTGACACGCGGTTTTGCCGTGCGTATACTCCTTAACTGATAAGTCAAATATGGTTAGAGTTCGCTTAATTTGATATATCAGGTTTTCAGGTGTAGCGTCGCTATGTAGCAGGGAGATCCACGTGAGAGGCCTTCCCATGTTCGCTTTCCTGAAGGTCGCCGCGGCTTTAATAGCTCGCAAACGAGGCGCGGCGGAGCGTAGTACCCCACCAGATTCTCCTCAACAGAAGACGCCGCAAGAAGTGCTCATTGACTTTTGAGCAACGACACCAAGGCGCATAGAAGCGCCAAGTTCCCGGAGCATGTTGTCTCCGGCCTGGAGGTGATTGATGCGACTTTCCTTTGCACTCGTAGTGGCGTCCATGTTGATTCTCGCTTCGCTTGCCATAGGACAAGTGGGGAACTCCACGCTGACTGGACGGGTGACCGATCCGACCGGGGCAGCCGTACCGGAAGCGAAGATAACGGCAATCAACAAAGCGACAAACATGACATTTCCCGCGACCACGGACTCCGACGGTTTATTCCGCAACCCGTCGGTGCTGCCGGGCAATTACCAGGTCACATTTGAAGCGCAAGGTTTCAAGAAGCTGGTTCGCGAGAACATTGAAGTGCGCTTAGGCGACGTTCTTACCCTGGACGCTGCGCTTGAGGTCGGCGCGATTACCGAATCGGTGCAGGTATCTGCCACAGCGCCGCTACTGGAGTCGGAGACTTCCTCGGTGCAGCAAGTGGTTTCGGGCGACACGCTCTATGAACTGCCCGTTTATGAGCGGTTCACCATGACGCCGCTGCATTTTACGCCTGGCATTACCACGAGCGGCTACGCGTGGGACGCTACGATAGGCAGTTTCAACGTTGCTGGATCGCGCTCGACGGACATGGCGGTGATGGAAGAGGGCATGACCGCCAAGGATGCCAGCACCGGCAGTACCAGCGTGTACGATATTCAAAATGCCATTCAGGACGTCCAGGTCCTTACGACCGCCCTGCCGGCCGAATACGGGCATACCGCCGGCGGAACGATCAATCTCGTGAAGAAGACCGGCACCAACCAGCTCCACGGGGAAGCGGGCGATTACGGCCGAACCCGATCGATGGCACAGCGGGCATTTTTCGACCAGTACCGCACGTCGCAGGTCGGGCCGAATTACGCGCCGTCGGGTAACTGGGAGGAGCCGGATTTCAACCTGAGCGGCCCGGTTTACATCCCGAAGATTTACAACGGCAAGAACAAAACCTTCTTTTTCGTGGCCTACCAAAAGATGATCGAGAAAGACGACGTCGGCACGAATTTCTCAACCACCCCGGACGCGGCGATGCTCGGCGGCAATTTCAGCTTTCCGCAAAGCCCGACCGGGGCCAATCAACTGTATAACCCGCTCTCCACGACACAATCGGCCAACGGCACCTGGACCCGCAACCCATTTCCGGGCAACATCATACCGCAAAGCCTTTTCTCCCCGGTGGCGCAGAACATCCTGAACATGCATCTGTGGGCCGCACCGAACTACCCCGGGGCGTACAACACCACCGGCCCGGCGGTGGGCAGTTGCTCCTCGGTGGTCTGCACCTCGGGCAACTACGAGGCCCCACTGTGGTCCAAGTATTTCTGGAACTACCAGAGTATCCGGATAGACCACCAGATCACCCCCAACATGAAGCTGTACGGCAGCTACAACGACTGGTCAAGTCCTAACCTCAACCGGCGGCTGAGTTACATTCAGAACTCGGCTTTTGACGCTCAGACCAACTACTCACCCGAGTACAATCGGATCTGGACTGTCGGTTTCACCTGGATACTGACACCGACAATCGTAAACCAGTTCAAGGCTAGTTATAACCGCTTTTACGAGAACGTGAACATTTCCCAGGCGACGGGCCAAAACTGGGCTGGCTTGGAGGGTATTCCCAACGCGGGAACCCTGGAGATGCCCAGCATGAGCGGCGGGTTCGGACTTTCGGGTACCGACACCTGCGCGACGGCATCGAGCACCGGCACTTCAGCGAACTGCGGACCGGGCCTAAACCAGCAAGGCCAGGTTTCGTTCCGCGACGATCTCAGCAAGATGTCTGGGAAGCACGCTTTCAAAATGGGGTACGAGTGGATAGCGATGCACCAGGACTACTGGTATACCGGGAATCTGTCGGGCTTCTACAACTTTAGCGGGGCAACGGCCGGGCTGCAATCGAACGGCGCCGTCATGCCTAACACCGGCAACGAGTTCGCATCTTTCCTGACCGGGTCGGTAATGAGCGCCGCTTTCGCAATGCCGACCGCGGCCAACCTGCCGCGTACGAACATCCAAAGCCTGTACTTCCAGGATGACTGGCGATACTTGCCGAATCTCACCTTCAACCTGGGCGTGCGCTACAGCAATGAGAGCCCGGTCACCACGAAGTGGGGCCAGCAGAGCGACTTCAGCCCGACTGCCATAGATCCTCTAACAGGTCTGGCGGGCGCGATTGTAAACGGCTCCTCCGTCAAAACCAACCGCGACAGCAACAACTTTCAGCCGCGCATCGGCTTGGCCTGGACTTTTCGCCCGCAGTGGGTGGCAAGAGGCGGATTTGCGATAAACACTGTCGACCGCCGTCTACAGGCCTATGGTTTCGACCAGTACAGCTCGATCGTGTCGGAATCGCAAGTCGTGGGCAACCCGATGCCCATATTCCAGATCGGCCAGAGCCCGATCCACGCGCCTTACTCGTACGCCTCGAACGGCGTCTCGATCTTTAGCGGCGTCAACCCGAGTTCACGGTCGGCGACATGGGTCGACCCGAACCTGCGTAATCCGTATGTGATGAACTGGGACGTGACGGTGCAACATCAGTTAGGGGCCAGATATATGCTGGAGGTAATGTACCAGGGCTCGGCCGGCGTTGGGCTATTTGAACTCTGGCCGGCGAACGAGGTGAAGCTTTCGACTTTTGCCAACGCCCCGCTCTCGACCTTGCAGGACGTCTTTTCGCACTATCAGAACTACCGGCCCTTCCCGAATTGGGGCCAGTTGAATTACGCATCGAACCAAGGCCACTCGACCTACCATTCGGGTTCGGTCCGCCTTGAAAAGCGCTTCTCGAGCGGTATGGCCTTCCAGACTTACTACACCTACTCCAAGGCGATTGACGAATGCGACAAGAACTTCAGTGCATGCGCCGCCAGAGACCCGATGGAGGACCGTGCTATGGAGAAGGCGACCGCCGGCTTCAACCGCGGCTCGATATTCAACGGCCAGATCACCTACGACCTGCCAGTGGGCAAGGGGAAACGGTTTCTGAATAAGGCAGGCATCTGGGACAAGATCTTTGGCGGCTATGAGATCGCCTGGGTTCAGACTTTCCAGACCGGGAACCCGATGACCATCACAATGGTGAATAGCCCCTACAACTACCTTCAGACGGCAAGCGGCTCCGAATTGGTGAACTATCCCAACGCCGTCACCTCCGAGCACCTCACGATGTATTCGGACTGGCGCGACGTGGGTCCGAACCGGTTCGTGCAGCAGTACCGGAATCCGACCATGAACATCAACTGGTTCGCCTACCCGGGCGCCTACACAATGGGCAACCTGGGGCGCAATGTCATGAGCGGCCCGGGGATGAGGTGGTCGCAGGCCTCGGCGAAGAAGAACTGGTCGATCACCGAGCGCGTCAAGCTCCAATTGCGCTGGGACTTTAACAACTGCCTGCACACGTTCAACTTCAACGCCCCGACGACGGCGGTGGATTTCTCGAACCCGGCAAATTTCGCCAAGCTCGTGACCGAACCGGGGCAGGCATCGCATGGAGGTCTCCCGTTGATGGATCTCGCGCTACAACTGACCTTTTAGGGAATGGTGCGGGGCAGCTTGGCGCTGCCCCGCCCGCTCTTGTACACGGTTAATAAACTACTTGGCCGAGGAGGAAGCGAAAAATGAACTCAGAAGATGAGAAGGGTGTGACCCGCAGGTCCTTTTTCAAAGGGACGGCCGCGGTGGCCTCGACGTTCACCATCGTCAAGGCCGAACAGGTTCACGGCGTCGGCAAGGCGATGCTGAAGTTGGGTGTTCTGGGTGTGGGGCTGCGCGGCTCACAGGCGGTCCTGGACACGTGGGCCGGCAACGAGAATGTTCAACTGGTGGCCATAGGCGAACTCTTTCAGGACCGGCTAGACAAGGGTGTGGCTAGCCTGAAGGAGAGAGCCCCGCAGCAATTCGAGAAGAAGTTCAAAGTGGACCGCGAACACATGTTCGTGGGGTTCGATGCGTACCAGAGGGTGCTTGCCACCGACATCGACGTGATCATGATCTGTACGCCGCCGGCTTACCATCCGCAGCATTTCATCGCCGCCGTGGAGGCTAAGAAGCACATTTTCTGCGAAAAGCCGTTCGGCACCGATCCGGTCAACGTTCGCAAACTGATGGCCGCGGCGAAGAAAGCCGAGCAATTGAAGCTCACTGTGGTCTCCGGAGCGCAGCGGCATTCGCACCGGCAGTATATCGAGACCATCCAGAAGATTCACGACGGAGCCATCGGCGAAATCGTCGCGGCCTACGCAAATTGGGCCGTCAATAGCGGCGCTATCCTGCACCTTCGCCGGGATGTCTCCCCGGAACTGAAAGGTGCCGCGGTTCGCGACCCGAAGTGGACTGACATGGAGTTCCAGCACCGCAATTGGTACGAGTTCATCTGGATTTGCGGCGACCAGGTTGTGGAGCAGAACGTCCACAACATCGACGTGATCAATTGGGCGATGGGCACCCACCCGGTGAGCGCGCTGGCTTCGGGCGGCGTTGCCTGGAGGCCGCACACCGAAGCTTACGGCAACATCTATGACCATAATGTCTGCGTCTTCGAATACCCGAACGGCGCGCTGATGACCAGCCACGGGCGGCAATACCCGCCGTCGACCTTCCCAAGGGATGTGAATGAGTTAGTAATCGGGACCAAGGGCCGGAGCAACTGCCATGATATGTCGCAGGCTCGCGTGGTGGACTCCGATTTCAAGCAAGGGGAGCTTAGCCCGTACATTCAGGAGCACATTGACTTGGTGGACAGCATCCTCGGCCGGCGGCCTTACATCAATCAAGGCATACAAGTAGCGGAAAGCACGCTGACGGGGATCATGGCGCGCGAGTCGGCCTACACGGGAATGCAAATCACGTGGGACATGATCATGAAGTCGCAGCAGGACCTCTTCCCGAAGGTTCTGGACATGAACGCCAAGATCGATGTCCCTCCGATACCGGTTCCCGGCGAATATAAGTTCCAGCCAGTCTCGTTTACCGGATGAGTTCGTGTAACCAGTCTGCGGGGCGGCCGCGCCCCGCGCCGCTGAACCTCGCCCTCTGGCGCGTTCGGGGATAATCGACCAGAAAGGAGGTGGGGTTTTGGATGCCCCAGGAAGACC
>PLRS01000142.1 GCA_003164035.1 Bryobacterales bacterium
CCGCCGTGGCGCACGCACTTCTGCCGGCAGTCCTGCCTGCCGCGTAGGCAGTTGTACCGACGTTTGCCTCCCCATGTATTACAGCCCGCCGGGGCTCGACGAATCGTGGCGCGGACTCTCACTCCGCTGCGTCGGCTTTCGAGCCAAGATTCGTGTCTTTCGTAGCGCCGGCGATCTCCGTCGCCGGTGTCTTTGGTTACGGCTATGCTGCCATGTGGGGCAGCCAATCATGGCTGCAGCCGCCTTTAGGCGGCTCTTCCCGTCGCACGCCTTTCCACCCATTTCGTGGACATCACACTAACGAGGCTGCGCCTCAGACCGACGAGCATGTGAATCTCGGTGCTGCACTGTCAGCAGGGTTCCGATGGCCTGCAGCGCAAGGGAAGGACACCTACGGTTTCCTTCCCTTGCATCCCTTTCTTCCCTTGGCCGGCCACCCTATCGTGCGCTCGCCCTGGAATTGCAATCTTCGCCCCGGCCTGTTCCTGCTCGCTGATGAAGCACCGGCTCCGCTTGCGCGCATGAGATGGAGGATGATATATCACCTCCATGAATGGGACCACCGTAAGGCGATCGCCTGGCCGGAAAGGCACCCCGCAAGCGAAGCCGGAAACAAAGCTACCACAGACCGTGGCCGACGTGCTGAACCGGCACGTCGTTCTGGAAACCGAATCCATCGACCGCATGTATTTGAACGTCTTCGTCGGTCGGCTCCAGATCCTTGAAGGCGCGTTGCACTTTATCCGCCACCGGCGCAAGGCTAAGGTCCTTGCCACCAATGCCGTTGAGCCCATGACGCGGGCTTTCGTTCAGGCAATCGAGCAGTTCGTCAAAGAGCAGCGGATTCCTATGGTGAACTTCGAAAAAGGGCGGCGCAAGGACGAGGTCGCCGCCGAGTTTCGAGCCCAATATCCCCATCGCGAAGGCGTCGTCTTCGTCGGCAAGGCCCAGGAGAAGTGCGCCGTTTATCGCACCGAGAAACGGCACAATCCCAGGAAGAATACCGGCTATGCCTGGATCGTCAAATCCACCGCCCTGGTGAATCACTACTACTTCTATTGCGTGGACGAAGATTTCGGCCCGTTCTTTCTCAAGTTCTGCTCCTACTTCCCCTACAACGCCAAGCTCTGCCTCAACGGCCACGAATATGCCAAGCGCCAACTGGAGCGCGAAAAGATCTCCTACCAAGCTTTAGACAACGGCGTCCAATCCTGCGCCAACCCCAAGCGCCTGCAAACCATCTGCGATTCCCTCTCGGCGGGCAAGATCGACGCCCTACTCCGCAAATGGCTTTTGATCGGGGGGTCACCAAAACCACTCCCGGCAGGTTCCGCACTCGCGTCATCACCGACGGCGTGATTCCCTCCCTCCATGTCGACTATAAGGGGACCCGCATCAAGCAATACCATAAAGAAGGTCAGGCGCTCCGCACGGAGACGACCATCAACAATACGCGAGACTTCTATATCGGAAAGAGCCTGCGAAACTTGCCCGCTCTCCGCGAGATCGGCTTCCAGGCCAATCGCCGCCTCCTGGAAACCCAGACCATCACCCACGACAGCATTCTCGCCGAGGAGATCTTCCAGCAGTTGAATCGTCCCCGCATCGTAGACGAACAGCGGGCCTCGGCCCTGCGGTTTACCGATCCGATGGTGCAGGCGGTCTGGAACGCTATGCTGTTATTCGATCTGCTCCCGGCCGGATTCTCCAACCGCGACCTGCGGACGAATCTCGCTGCTCTGTTGGGAAAACTTGTTGAAGAATTCACCCAAGGCCGCATGACCTATCAGCTACGGCGCCTCCGGCTTCACGGGCTGATCGAACGCATTCCCAACACCCATCGCTATCGCCTTACCAGTTTCGGCTTCCGAGCCGCCGTCTTCTGCACGCGAACCTACGCCCGAATCCTGCGATCGGGGCTCGGCCTTAGCCTCCCGGCCACTTCCTCATTCCCATGTTCGCTGCGCCGTAGTTTCGATAAACTCGAACGAGAGGTCAACGCGTGGGTGGATCAAGCCAAACTGGCCGCGTAAAACTTGACTCAAACGCATCAAGTTGTCTTCCTCAAGGAGTCTAGCTGGTTCCGAAGCTGGTTCTCCACGTGGGGCACACGATAAGAAAAAGTTACCTACCCTTCGAAGCGCAAACACGCCCGCCCCAGATAAATCTCATCTCCCGGCCTCAGTCGCTCGCCGCGGCGGTTGCCGGCGGGCACTTCGATGGAGCGGCCGTCGCGGAAAACGCGGGTGCCGAATTCGCTGCCGTCGTCGGCCACGCGATACTGGCCGTCTTCGCGGCGAATGTGGGCGTGCTGGCGCGAGACGGTGCCGTTGGCTTCGTGAGCGTTCTCTTCGAAAACCACGTCGTTGCGGCGCACCACGCGCTGTTCGCTATCGGTGAGCTCACTCAAGCGGCCGATGTTGGTGCGAGGTTTATCCAGAACGTACGCGTCGCATGCGGCTTTGCCTTTTACCACCACCAGGCGGCCGACGGGTGTTTCCACAGCGGGTTTGGCGGGTTCGCGCTGGTAGTCGATGAAAAACGGTTTATCGCCGGCGGGGGAAGTCAAAATCTCCACCGTGAAGCTGCGCGGGATCTGGCAGCCGGCGGCCTCGAGCGCCTCGCGAATATCGTTTTCCAGACGCTTGTCTTCGCCGAATGCCGCGGCCAGCAAATTGCGCCGGGCCTCTTCGGCGGCAACCAGGGTGACCTGGACGCGCGGAAACGGAAATACGCGCCGGCCGTGCGCCAGCACTTGCACCTGCTCCTCGACGGATTCGAGCAGAGCATGGTGGAGCGTAACCAGGTCGCCCGATTCGGCCTGCCCGAAAAGGCGCTCGGTGGCGCTGCGAAAGCCGCGTTCGATGGTTTTTTCAATTTCCGAAAACAGGCTCATGGATGAATCAGCCCCAGTTTCACGGCTGCATTGACGATATCCGCCGCGGCGGGAGCGGCCGCGGTGCCGCCGTACACTCCATTTTCCACCAAAACCGAAAACGCGATTTTGCGCTGGGTGGCTGCAGGCGTTGCGCCGAAAGGCGCGAAACCGATGAACCAGGCGTGCGAAGGCGCGTCGGCAAGCTCCGCCGTGCCGGTTTTGCCGGCGACGGGGACGGCAGCACCGGCGGCGCTCCGGCCGGTGCCGGAAGTGACCACCTCGCGCAGGAATCGCCCCAGGGTCTGAGCGGCATCGGCGCTGAGCGCGGTCCTGGGCGGGTCGGTGCGGAGGTTGGTTTCATCGGTGATCCAGCGGCCTTGCGGCATGGCGCCGCCGGCGGCCACGGTCGCAGCCACGCGCGCCAGTTGGAACGGCGACGCCACCACCTGTCCCTGTCCGTACGACGATTGCGGCAGCGACTTTTTCAATTGCGCGGCGGTGTTGGGAGCGCCGGTGGCAATGCCCAGGATGCCGGCTGCGTCGAACAGCGCGTCGGCACCCACGTCGTAGGCGCCGAGCTGCGCGAAATAGGCGTTGCAGGAGACCACGATGCCGCGCTCGAGGTCGAGCGTGCCATGCGGCGCTCTATCCTGCACGTCGTCGCGGATGGGGCGTTTCGAACCTTTTATATAGTTGCCGACGCGGCCGTCCGGAAGGCGGATGCACTCGTAAGTTTTGTGAATCAGCGAAGGGTCCTTGCGCAGCGCCGCGATCGCCGTCACCACTTTGAATGTCGAGCCCGGCGGATAAAGGCCGAAACGGGCGCGGTCGAGATAGGGATTGGCGTCCGGCTTCTCCGCCACGTTCGCCTGGGCCGCATCGGGCGCGAGCGGCAGACTCACTGCCGCGAGTAAATCTCCATTGGCGGGATCGAGCACCACCGCCGCGCCCTTCTGCTGGCCGGATGTTTCGACAGCGTGGCGCAGAATGGCGGCGACGCGAATTTCGAAGCGCGCATCGACCGAGGTGTGTACATCGCGCGGACGGTCGAGCACACGCCGCACGGCCGGGTCCCGCGGATCGAAATGATGGCGGATGAGCGGCACCAGCTCGCGATAATCGTAGCGAATGACGCGTTCGGTCGCGCCCGAGGGTTCCTTCACTTCCACCAACGTGGGACGGTCGTCGAAACCGCGCAGGCGGCGGGCCTGGTCGCGCTCGATGAAGGCCGTATTGGAAGCGGCCCAGCGTGTGCGCGTGCGCAAATCGCCGAGCAGGTCGAACAACAGGCCGCCGAAAGGATAATGGCGGAATTCGGTGCGGGAACAGGCGGCGTCGATATCGATGCCTAATTCGCGATACTCGGCGCGGTGTTTTTCGAGCTCGTTCCAATCGCTGGTGGCCAGAGGCAGGCCGTTGCGGTCGTAGATGGAGCCTTTGGGAATGCGTTCGATAGCGTCCAGAAAGCGCGGATTGTACTGGAAGCGCCGCATGCCGTCGGCCTGCAAGACCAGCGTGCCATGGCCCATGATGGGTCCGGATTCGGCCACCTGCACATAGGCGGCTTTGGCGACTACGGCGGCGAATGCGGCGGCGAAGACTATCGCGAGGCGCTGCGCGGGAACGCGAAAGGAAACGCGCGATTCGCGGCCGCCGCGGGCGGAGATGGCCAGCAGAATACCCACCACCAGGAAATTGGCGAGCATGGCCGTGCGGCCATAGCTGAGGAACGGGGTCACCACGCCCGATAGCGGCGCCACGCCCAAGGCGCCGGCGGCGATCAGCAGCAGCTCCAGGGCGGTCGCGGCGGCCAGGCCGGCGGCCAGAAAGAATTCGTAATCGGAACGGGCGCGCAAGCCGATCCGCAGCGCCCGCCAGACCAGGAACGCGTACAACGCGAACACGGCGACCACCCCGCAGAAGCCCATCTCTTCGCCCAGGGCGGAAAGAATCAGATCGGTGTGGGCCGCCGGAACCAGTTGCGGATCGCCCATCCCCAGGCCCATGCCGGAAACTCCACCGGTCGAAAAAGCCCACAGCGAATGCGCCAGTTGATCGCCGCCGTGAACCAGGTTGTCCCAGGGCGAAAGCCACATGGAGACGCGCTCGCCCACGGTGTGCGGCACGCCCAGGTAGTAGCCGGCCACGAATCCGCACACCACCAGCGCCAGGCCGATGGCGGGCACCAGGGCGCTGGCGCGGGCGACGCCGTAGAGCGAAAGAAACAGGCAGGCGAAGACCAGCGCCGGCCCCATGTCTCTTTGCAGGAAGAAAAAGACGATGGAGAGCGCGACGCAAACGGCGACCGGCAGGGTAGCCTCCAGCGGCGGAATGGCGATGCGTCTGGTGAGCGCGGCCAGCTTGGGGCGGGTTTCCCGCGCGTGGCGCAGCAGGTCCCAGCGGTGCGCGAAATATCCGGCCAGAAAAAATACCAGCAGCAGGCGGATGATTTCGACCGGCTGAAAGCCCAGCAGATTCACTTTGGCGTCGCTCGCGCCCGGGCCGCGGCCGAACGCGATCAGCAGGGCGGAAAGGGTGAAACTCGCAATCAACGGGACAAAGCTCAGCCGCCCCATCAGGTGTTCGTAATCGACCAGCGCGGCGGCGGCCATCAGCAGCGCTCCCATGGCCGCGCCCTGGGCGAAATCGGCGAACAGCAAATTGTCGCGCACCGGGTCGCGCAGCGACACCATCAGCATCAACCCCGTTCCCGAGAGCAGCATGACCACCGGCAGCAGCGATTCGTCGCCTGAAAATCCGCGCAGGCTCCAAAAGACGTTCACCAGCAGGAATGCCGCGAAGAAGATCGCGATCCACTGCCGAAACCTGGCGCGGAGCTCGGCCGGAGTGCGCACCACGAATAATGGTTTGAGGAGGTGAAACTGGTCGGCCGAAACCAGCGGGCGGATGCGTCCGACGTTGGGAAGGCCGCCCGAAGCGTCGTAGATTTTGCGCGCCAGCTCGGCGCGCAGGCGGCCATCGGCGACGATCCCGAGCGCGGGCAGCAGGTCTTCGCGGGCCGAGAGCCCGTTCAGATTGGCGATGCGGTGCGCGGCGAGATCCTGATCGATCGAAGCCAGGCCCGCCGTCTTGGCATTCCAAACCAGGTAGAGCCCGGCGGCGACCAGCGCACCGGCGGCGAGAGTCCAGGCGAGCTCGCGAACGCGCCAGCGGAAGGTAGCCGAGCTTCGCCGCAATTGGGTCCGGTCGGCCGAGGTACTGCGGGTGATGGCCATGGTCAGCGAGTTTCTTCCCCGTGCAACCGCTCCCTCGTCACCTGTGAAAGAATCACAAATCGCAGGCGGAACCGCCTGCACCACCAAAACAGGTGCATTGTTTTTAATGGTGGGGCAGGCGGTTCCGCCTGCCCAGCGCGTTTCGGAGAGCTTTTTTCACAGCTTCTCGCGGTCGCGGCTCGGAAATGCGCGAGTCCGAGCCGCGACCGCGAGGGAGCGGTTGCCGACGAGGCTGGCGCCAAGTTCCCGCGCCGCATCAGTGCGCCACCTGGGCGGGTTGCGCGATCTCGGAAAGACGGAAGTTGACGCTGTCGAGGCTATCGCCTAATCGTTTGATCATGGTGTTGGCGTTGCCCCAGGGCGCAACGCCCTGGTAGAGGGAAGCGGCGCGCTGGTAGTCGTCGGCGGCGCGCTGCACCTGGTCTTTTTCCTGGGGCAGGCCGCGCACGTCGCGCGAATCCCAGAATTCGCGGTCGCCGCGTACCATGTAGGCGTAGGCGAGTTGCAGCTTTTCGCGATTGCCGGGCGGATAGCCGCGCTTGCCCGCTTCGTCCAACGCCGCGGAGGCCTTGTCGATATCGAGCGTGCCGGAAAGGTAGACGCGGGCCAGGCCCAGCTCGGGATCGGGCGATTTGGGGAGCAGGCGCGCCGCTTCCTCGAATTCTTCGATGGCATCGCGCAGGCGCGCGGGGTCCTTGTGCAGTCCTCCTTCGATACGCGCGATGTGCCCTTCCGCCAGGCGCAGCTCGCCGCGCATGGTATCGTCGGGATCGAGCGACATGGCGCGGATGAGCATGTTCCAGGCTCGCTGCCAGTCTTTCTCCGCCACCGGCTGGCCGTCGCTGGTGCGATAGGCGGTAATCGTTCGTTCGGCCGATTCCCTCAGCTTCTGCTTTACCAGGTTGCGCGTCCCCCGCAAGCTGAAAGACGAGGAATCGCCATGCGAAAGTTCCGTCCATTGGGACCAGATCTGTTCGGGATCGGTGATCTGCTCGGACTGAATTCGCCGCGCCAGGTTCTGGCCGCCCTGATAGGAGGAGGTCCAACTCCAGATGCCGTAGAGGAAGGCGGCGATGGCGAGCAGCGCTACCACCTGAATGGCGCGGCGGAAGATAGCGCGACGGTTTGACCGGGCGGGAGCTTTCGGCGGCCAAACCACGGGCGGCGGGGTGCGGCGAGTGGCATCGGCGTCGGCCGGCTTGACGGATTTGCCGCCCGGTTCCCGGACGGGTTGCGGATCGGCCGGCGGCTCGCGAGCGGTTTCCGGCCGGGTACGGCGGGTGGCATCGTCGGCTGAATCGCGGCTGGCGGTGCGGCGGGTGACGTCCGCGTCCGGTTTCGATTCCGGTGTAGCATCCGCCTGAGTTGCGAGTGCCGGCCCATAGCGCCGGCCGCTCGAATAGACGGCGCGAAAGGCGGCCAAATCCTGGGCAAACGCGCGCGCCGAGGGGAACCGCGCGGCCGGATCGCCCACCATGGCGCGCACCAGGATGCGGCGCAACCCCTCCGGGCAGGGGTCGGGCGCGGGCGGGGGCGGGATGCGGGAACGGATCATGCTCTCCAGCCGTTCGGTGCTGGCGGCGTGATACGGTTGCAGGCCGGTGACCATTTCGTAGAGCATCACGGCCAGCGCCCACAGGTCGGATTGCACGTCCACGTCGCCCGAATCGAGCCGTTCGGGCGAAGCGTAGGGTACGCTGCCGAACTCGTTGCGCGTCAGCCGGCGGGAAAGCGATAAGGCTTTGGCGATGCCGAAATCGAGCACACGCACTTCGGCCCGGCTGCCGATGCGGATGTTCTTGGGCTTGATATCGCCGTGTACGATACCGTGATACGGCTTGCCGTCGATCTCGACGTCCAGGTTATGGGCGTGGTCCAGGGTTTCGGCCACGGCCTGCGCCACTTCGGAAGCGAATTCCGGGGTCAGCGGGCCGCCGCGCATCCACTCATGCAAGTCGCGGCCGTCGATGAATTCCATGGCCACGAAGAAGAAGCCGTCCAGGTCGCCGGATTGATATACGCGCACAACGTGGGGATCGATGGCGGCCAGGCGCGCTTGCAGTTCGGCGCCGCGGCGTTCGGCTTCGATGGCGTCGCGGGTGTCGGCGTCGGAGCTGTGCTCGATCAGCTTGAGCGCCACGGTCTGGGCGGTTTCGCCGTCGAGAGCCAGGTACACATCGGCCATGCCGCCGCGCCCCAGCTTCTGGCGGATCTCGAACTTTCCGAGCCGGCGCCCGGCGGGGGCAATCATATTCTCACTCCCGATGGCCGTTCACCGGGGAAGTGACCATTCCAATTGCCGGCAACCGCTCCCTGACGGTCGCGGCTCGGACTCGCAGCATGGCGCATCGTACGAGTCAGAGCCGCGACCGTCAGGGAGCGGTTGCTTTCCGCGCTGTCGAGACATTGACACGAGGCCTTGCCCAAGCTAAAGCACGTGCCACCAGTTCCAATCACCGGCCGGCCCTCCGCTCCTCGAGAAAGAAGTTGCGTTCGCGGAGGGTTTTCATGTCGGCGCCGGGAAGTAACTGCAGGGCGGCTTTTTCGAACACGTTTCCCATCAGCGCCGGCTGGGCGCCGTCGCGGGCGCGCACGCCGCCTTTGTCCCGCTGGAAACTGTTGTGCGAGATCCAGGGCGTGGACGCGCCGCTGACGAGGAGGCCTTCGGCGCTGCAATCGTGCACGGCGTTACCGACCAGGGCGGGACTGCCAACGCCGCGGATTTCGATTCCGACTTTAGCGCCATCCACTTCATCGTCTTCCAATCTCACGGCGGAATCCAGCAGCAGGATGCCGGTCGCAATCGGCAGGTCCGGAGCCGCGGCGATGCGCAGGCCGGAAACGCTCGCGCCCTGAACATGGTCTGCCGTTATCGCCGGACCATCGCTCATGGGCGCGGCGCGGAGCACGGCTTCGCGAGGAACCGCGGCGCGCAGGGTGACACCGCTCTTGAGCTGAATCTGCTCGCGATACTCGCCTGCCAGCACCGTCACCGTGTCGCCGTGCTGGGCCGCGGCCATGGCTTCGCCGATCGATGGGTAAGTGGCCCCGTTGCCAACCGCCAGCACCCGCGGCACATGAACGGCCGGCGCCGGCGGTGGTTTCGGCGCGGTGGCGCGCCCTCCATAAAAGGCCGCGGCGACGGCCGCCAGAGCCACGACGCTCCAGCCCCAGGTGCGCGAGGGCGCCGCGGGTGGGGCGGGCAACTGAAAGTCTTCGCCCTCCACCACGATCACCGTGACGTTGTCCTTGCCTCCGGCGATGTTGGCGGCGCCGACGAGCGCTCGCGCCGACGCCTCCGGATCGCCGGCGCGCTGCTCCACCAACGAGCGGATGGCTTCGGAGCCCACCAGGTCGCTCAGCCCGTCGCTGCACAAAATCAGCGCGCTCGCCGGGTCGAAGGGCAGCCGTTGGATCTCGATGAAATCCGGGTCGTCGGGCGCGTGTTCTTCCGAACCCACGTCGCGGAAAACCTCGTTGCGGCGTGGGTGCTGCATGGCTTCGGCTTCGCTCAGCTCGCGGGCGTCTTCACGCTCTCCCACCGGCGAATGGTCGTGGGTGATCTTGCGGATTTCGCCGTGGCGCACCTGGTAAAGGCGCGAATCGCCCACGTGCCCGACGATCACCCAGGCGTCCTCCAGCACCGCCAAAGTGAGGACGCACGCCATGCCGTGCCACTCCGGGTTGCGCTGGGCGGCGCGGAAGATTTCGTTGTTGGCCACGGCGATGGCTTCCCGGATGCGTTGTTCGGTGGTGCCGGTCTGGCGTTCCAGGCGGGAGCGAATGCGGTCGACGGCGATTGCCGCCGCTTTTTCTCCGGCCGCCTGGCCGCCGATGCCATCCACTACCAGGAAAATGCCGCGGTCGGGGTCGATATAGAACGCGTCTTCGTTGTTCTTTCGGACGAGGCCGGCGTCGCTCAGCGCGGCGCACTTCAGCCGGGTCTTTACCATGTGGCGATCAGCCTTCCCCGGCGGGCGTGCTGCCGTTCCGGAATTCCAGAAACAGCACGCCGGCCAGGCCGATGCGCGCCCGGTCCGGCACCGGCGTCTCCAGGTTGCGATCGCGCTTCTCGCCTTCCACCACCTCGATCGAGGAGGGCACCGGCTGGCCGTCGATGGTGGTTCCCAGCCGGCTCAGGTCCTTCAGAAAGAAGCGCCCGCTTTCGGGGTCGCGCCGCAGGCGCAGATGCTCGCGGGAAACGTCGGGCAGGGTATCCAGTTTCAGGTCGGTCCAATAGTCGCGGCCGCCGCGGCCCACCACGATCTCGTTCTTGGTAATCGAAAACGTCTTACGGCCCCCGTTATCCTCGTATTCGACGGTCGCGAACGCACCGGCTTCGGCCGCAGCCACGGCTACCGTCGGCTGGAGGCTGGTCCGAGCCGTGCTTTCCAGCCGGCGCGTCGAGATCCGCTTGGTCATGCTGCCGGCGCCGAACTCGGTTTTGGCGGGCAAAGCCAGCTCGGAATTCACCACGATGTCCCCTGGCTCGACGCCGTCGTCGGTGTTTTCATGAATCCCGATCTGCCAGCCGCCTTCGGGAGCGCTCACCTTGGGCAGGTCGCGGCGGGCGATTTTCAACCGCTCGCCCAGCGAGGCGCGGTTCAGCGATTCCAGCTCGGCGTCGAGGGCGCGGCGGGCTTCCTCCACGATGCGGGGCGCGATGCCGCGCAGCCGCTCCAGATCGTCGGGATAAAGATAGACCTGGTAAATTGAAGGCGGCAGGGTGGAATACTGCAGGGGTTCGAGGCCCTCGCGCATGTTGCGCACGATCTCCAGAATGATCTCGCGCGCCGTCGCCGCCGGTCGGGAAGGGCGTTCCATAGGTACCTAGTTTCAGTTTAACAGCGGGGGTGGGGTCGGTTCGCCGTAGGGGCGGTTCGAATCTACTTAAACGGGCTCCGCTCGATAGCATAGTCGATCGCTTCCCGCGGGACATGGAATTCGCTCATGGCCCGATTGCCCTGGTAACCGAGATCGCGAATGCCAATGGGGCTGGTATAAAAGGCGTCAGCCACCATTTTCCTCGCCCAGCCGAAGAACTCCACGCCAGCTTCCATGCCGGCCGCCGCCGATTCCCTCCACGCGATGGCATCGAGGAGCGCCGTCTGGCGGTCGGGCGCAGCGTCGAGGAACGTCTGGCCCTGGTTGCGGCGGCGGATGGCTCCGTCCAACCATCCCAACCCACCGGTATAGATGCGCTTCATCTCGTCGCTGGCCGAGCACAGAAAGTCGATGAATTCGGCCGCGCCGGCCGCCAGCGCGCCGGGCGAATGCTCGTCGGCGGGAAGGATCAGGTCGCTCAGCCGCTCCAGCGTCGCAAACTCATGAGCCGTAAGCGCTTTGGGCAGATAAGGGCCCTTCGACACAGCTTCGTCGGCCGCCACGGCCTCATGCACATGATGGGCATCCTGGGCGGTGAGCACCGAGTTTGCAGCCGTGCCCAGGCTCAGCGACACCCCGATATGCCGCAGCCATTCGCGGCGCGAGCGGTCGACTGTCTCAGACATTTCCTTTCCTCATTTCTTCCGCCAGATATTCGTTGGCGCGCCAGGCAAAAGCCACGATGCTCAGGGTGACGTTCTTATCCGGCTGGCTGACGAATGGCGCCGCGTCGCAGACGAACAGGTTCTTGACTTCGTGCGCCTGGCAATAGGAATTCAGCGCCGAACGGGCGGGGTCAGTCCCCATTCGCACTGTCCCCGCCTCGTGAATAATGGTGCCAGGCACGGAAATCCCCGCCGTTTTCGGATCGGGCACCGGTCCGTTCACCTTGCCTCCCATGGTTTCGATAATCGCCTGAAAGGTCTGGTGCATGTGCCGCACCTGGTTGATCTCGTTCTCGCTCCACTCGAAGTGGAACCGCAGCACCGGGATGCCCCATGCGTCCACGCGCTCCGGATCGATCTCGCAGTAGCTATTGCGGTTGGGAATCATCTCGCCGCGGCCCGAAAACGACACCTCCGCGCCGTAGCCTTCGCGAATCCCGTCTTTCAACCTCTTCCCGTAACCCTCGAGCGCGGCGCAGGCTTGGTGGAACGATCCGATCTGCGGCATCCGGAAGCCGCCGCCCAGCTCGATGTGGTAGCCGCGGGGGAAAATCTTGCGCCTGTCCCCCAATAGCCACCACGGCACATAGACGTGCATGCCATCGATGCCGTCGCTGTTGTGCCGCGGCAATCCCTCCAGCGCCGGCACATTCCCGCTCAGCGAATAACCCACCGAATCGCTCAAATACTTGCCCACCACGCTGGAGCCGTTGGCCAGGCCATTGGGAAACCGGAGTGAGCGGGAATTGAGCAGCAGGCGCGCCGATTCGCACGCGCTGGCCGCCACCACCGCGGCCCGGCACCGGATTTGCCGTTCCGTCCGTGTCGCCTTGTCGACATAGGAAACCGCCGTCACCCTGCCCGAGCCGTCGGTCACCAGTTCGCGCGCCATCGCGCCCGGAATCACCGTCAGCTTGCCCGTCTTCATGGCCGGGAAGATCATCGCCTGGCTCGAGCTGAATGCCGAAGCCGTGATGCAGCCGCGCCCGCATTGCCCGCAATAGTGGCACGCCGCGCGGCCGTTGATGGAGCGAGTCAGCATGGCCATGCGCGACGGAATGCAGGGGATGCCCAGCTTCCGGCACGACTTTTGGATCAGCACCTCGTGTACGCGCGGCTCGATCGGAGGCAGGAAATTTCCGTCCGGCGCCGTGCGCAGCCCTTCCCGCGTGCCGGTGACGCCGATCAAGCCTTCGGCCTTGTCGTACCACGGCGCCATTTCGGCGTAGGTGACCGGCCAGGGGTCGCTCAGCCCGTCTTCCGGCTGGAAATCGTAATCGGCGAAGCGCAGCGAAATGCGCCCGTAATGGTTGGTCCGGCCGCCGAGAATGCGCGAGCGGAACCAGCGAAACTGGTTGCCCGGCGCGGCCGTGTACGGTTCGTCGGGAATATCCCAATAGCCCACCGGCGCGGCAAAGAAGCCCCACTGCTGGCGCCCGAAATACAACTCCGAATGGGCGCCGGCGCCGCGATGATCCACCTGGTAGGGCCACACGTGCTCGCGGAAATCGCGCGCCGGGTTTAGCATCGGCCCGGCTTCGAGCAGCGCCACGTCGATCCCGTGGTCGGTCAACACCTTGACCGCCGTCCCTCCGCCCGCCCCCGAACCAATTACCACCACGTCGAAAACAGGGCTCTTACGAATGATTTCCGGCATCCGGATGACCTGCGATTCATCATAGCTTGCCACGGTGGAGCGGGGGGTCGGCAATCCTGCCGTGAGTGCTTAACCGATGTGGGGGAAATCCGTTCCGGGCAACCGCTCCCTCGCGGTCGCGGCTCGGTAAGTGACCGCAAACACGCGGCACTCGTAACCGAGCCGCGACCGTAAGGAGCTGTGAAGAAATCACAAATCGCAGGCGGAACCGCCTGCGCCACCAAAGCAGGTGCATTGTTTTCAATGGTGGGGCAGGCGGTTCCGCCTGCCCAGCGCGTTTCGACGAGTTTTTTCCACGGCTTTTGAGGGAGCGGTTGCCACGCCTGAACCGCGAAATCCCGGATCGAGTGAGGCGTCCGTAAGGACAATAGCGGAGCGCGTTACACCGGTTGCGGCTGGCGGACTTCCAGATAAGGACGGAGCTTTTCGACGGCGGCTTCGGCAGTGATCCCGTACTTCACGCGCAGCGCATCCAGCTTTCCGTGCTCGATGAATTGGTCCGGCCAGCCGATGCGCACCACCGGCGTGTTCACTCCCAGGATGTTCAACTCCTCCAGCACGGCGCTCCCGAACCCTCCCCGGAGAACGTGGTCTTCGAGCGTGAGAATTACCTCCACCGTGCCCGCGAAGAACTCCAGCATCGCAACGTCGATCGGCTTGGCGAACCGGGCATTGATAACCGCCGCGGCGATATCCCGGCCCTCCAGCTTGCGGGCGATCTCTTCGGCCATGGGAACCAGCGAGCCCAGCGCGAAGATAGCAACCCGGTCCTGATCGCTGCTCTGAAGTACTTCCGCTTTGCCGATCGGGATGGCACTCGGAACGTCCTTCACCGGCTTGCCCGGTCCCAGGCCGCGCGGATAGCGGACCGCGATCGGGCCGTTCCACTGCATGGCCGTGAACAGCATGTCGGCTAGTTCGTCTTCGTCTTTGGGAACCATGTGCACCAGGTTCGGGATGGCGCGCAAATAACTGATGTCGAAAAGGCCGTGATGCGTAGGGCCGTCGTCGGCGGAGAGTCCTCCCCGATCCATGCAGAAGACCACCGGCAGGTTTTGCAGGCAGACATCGTGCACGATGGGATCGAACGCACGCTGTAGAAACGTGGAATAGATGGCGCAGAATGGTTTGAAACCCTTGGCGGCCAGCCCGGCGGCGAACAGAACCGCGTGCTCCTCGGCGATCCCCACATCGAAATACTTGTCCGGATGATGGGTCTGGAAGCGGTCGAGACCGGTGCCGTTGGGCATGGCGGCGGTGATAGCCACAACCTTCGGATTGAAGGCGGCCAGTTTCACCATGGTATCGGCGAACACTTCGGAGTAGGTGCGGCGGCCCAGCGGTATTGTCTCGCCCGTTTCGGGATCGTAGGGACCCAGCCCGTGAAACTTCTTCTGCTTCTGCACGGCCGGCTCGAAGCCTTTACCCTTCTGGGTAATCACGTGCAGCAGCACGGGACGGTCCTGCTTTTTGAGAAATTCGAAAGTCTTGATCAGCGTGGCGATGTCGTGCCCATCGATGGGGCCGAAGTACTTCAGCCCCAGGTCCTCGAAGATGACGCTGGGCCACAGCATTCCCTTAGCGACCCCTTCGGCTTTGCGCGCCATGCGCAGGGCCGTCACGCCGCCCACCTTCTCCACCAGCTTTGCGGCGCGGTCATGCAGATAGTCGAACTGTGGGTTGGTGACTATCTTGTGAAGATAGCTGGCAATCGCACCCACGTTCTTGTCGATGGACCACTCGTTATCGTTCAGGACCACAATCATGCGCTTGGCGTGGTGGGCGACATTGTTCAGGGCCTCGTACGTTATCCCGCACGTGAAAGCCGCATCTCCAGCCACCGCGACCACGTGTTCCTTGCCGCCAGTCCTGTCGCGGGCCACAGCTATGCCGAGCGCCGCCGAGAGCGCCGTGCCGGCGTGCCCCGCGCCGTAGCAATCGTGCGGACTTTCGGTGCGCAGCATGAACCCGTTCAGGCCACCCGGAGTTCGGATGGTATGGAACCGATCCCGGCGCCCGGTCAGCAGCTTGTGTACGTAGGCCTGGTGGCTTACGTCGAATAGCAAGCTGTCGCTAGGGGTATGAAATACGTAGTGCAGCGCGATGGTGAGTTCCACCACTCCCAGGTTCGGGCCAAGATGCCCGCCATTGCTGGAAAGGACGGTGATCAGCCGTTCCCGTATTTCCGCCGCCAGTTGCTCGAGTTCGGAAGCCGAGAGCTGCTGTAACTGCTCGGGCGAATCGATACCTTCAAGTATGCTTGCCATGGTCAGCGTGAGTCTTGTATTGGCTGGCGAACATTCCTCGCCTTCCGGCCCTTTTTATCGGCATATGGTCCCTGCCCGCTGGTATTATGTTCGCACGAAGTCGAGTGGTTTCGCTCCGGCCCGGCCGCCAAGCCGGCTACACGCCGCCTGACGCTCCGCTGAATTCGTGGTCTTGTCCGGTTGAATCGTTGGGCGGGCTTCGTTATCTATGTAGCTATGACGAATGCAAAAAAGATCGCTCTGATCACTGGGGCGAACAAAGGGCTGGGGTTCGAGATGGCGCGCCAACTGGGGCAGGCGGGTGTGCGGGTATTACTGGCGGCGCGCGATCCGCAAAAGGGAGAAGCCGCGGCCGCCAAACTCCGCGGGGAGGGGCTGGATGCCCAGTTCCTGAAGCTGGACGTTACCGACAAGAGAGATCGTGCGGCGGCATCCGCGTTTCTGGAAGAGAAGTTCGGACGGTTGGATATTCTGATCAATAACGCCGGCGTTTCAGCGGAGCCTCTGGGCACCGGGAAAGTGAGTACAACCACCGAGGACGCGATTCGTCGGACATTCGACACGAACTTCTTCGCTCCCGTGGCGCTGACGCAGGCGCTGCTACCGCTGCTCGCGAAGAGCGATGCGGGACGGATCGTGAATATGTCGAGTATTCTAGGTTCGCAAACGTTGCAGGCGGATCCGGCCAGCCCCATCTACAATTTCAAGTCGCTCTCCTACGATGCTTCGAAAGCGGCGCTGAATTCATTCACCATCCACTTGGCGCACGAGTTGAAAGATACCAAGATCAAGGTGAATTCGGCGCACCCCGGTTGGGTGAAGACCGATATGGGCACCGATGCCGCTCCGATGGAGATCCCGGAAGGGGCGAAGACCGGCGTGGAACTGGCGCTCGTGGGCGACGACGGCCCCACCGGCGGGTTCTTTCATTTGGGCAAGCCGCTGCCCTGGTGAGAACGGGCGGCATGGGCCCGGATTGCCGGCTGCATGGCACGATCGAGGATCGCCGACTGGGTGATGCCGGTTCCGCTCCGGAAGTCCAAAATGGAAATTGTGCCTGAGACAACAATGATCCGTTACGCCATTCCTCTGCTCCTCGCGGCTTCCTTACTGGCTGGGGAACCGCCAGCCCAACCTGTCACTTGCGAAAGCCTGGCCCGGTTGAAGTTGCCGTATACCGCCATTACCGCCGCCGAACTGGTTCCCGCCGGAACATTCACCCCTCCATCCGGCGCGCCGATCCGAAACCTGCCTGCATTTTGCCGGGTGTCGGCCACGTTGGCGCCCACCGCCGATTCCGACATCCGAATCGAGCTCTGGATGCCCGAATCCGGCTGGAACTCGCGGTTCGAGGGTACGGGGAACGGCGGCTTCGCGGGAAACATCGCCTGGAACGCGTTAGCCGGGGAGATCCGCCGCGGTTTCGCGGTCGCCAATACCGATATGGGAATGCACCCGCCCGCCGGCTCCGATGCCAGCGCCTTTGCCGGCCATCCCGAGAAATGGGCGGACTGGGGCTACCGCGCAACCCACGAGATGACCGCGGCCGCGAAGCTTCTCATCAAGGCTTATTACCGGGCCGCGCCCAAGTATTCCTACTTTTCGGGATGCTCCACCGGCGGCGAGCAGGCGCTCATGGAAGCGCAGCGTTTTCCCGACGATTACGACGGCATCCTCGGTGGCGCCGCCGCCAACAATCGCACCGGCGTTCATACCAGCATTCTGTGGAATTACGTGGTGACCCAGCGCGAGCCGGCCGACTATATTCCACCCTCGAAGCTCGCCCTGCTGGCATCCGCCGCGCTCGCGGCGTGTGACGCGGCAGACGGGGTCGCCGACGGCCTGATCGCCGACCCGCGCCAGTGCCGCTTCGATCCGGCGACGATTGCATGCAGGGGCGCGGACGCCGACACCTGCCTCACCGCGGCTCAGGTCCAAACCGCGCGCCGCGTCTATGCCGGCCCGAAGAACCCGCGCACCGGGGAACAAATCTATCCCGGCGTGCCGCGCGGCAGCGAACTCGATTGGAGCCGCTTCGGTCCCGCTCCCGGCAAGACCGCGCCACCGCCCTTTGAAGCCATCTTCAAATGGACCATGGGCGCGGAATGGAATTGGCGGACTTTCGACTTCGATCGAGACTATACCGACATGGCCGCCAGGCTGGGCCCGGTATTGAATGCCCTCAATCCGGATCTCGGCGCGTTTCAATCGCGCGGGCACAAGCTGATCGTCTACCATGGCTGGGCCGACTGGCTGGTGCCGCCGGGCGAGGCGATCAACTATCGCGAAGCCGTGCTAACGCGCCGCGAGCGCGATGCCGGCGCCAAGGCGTCGCCTGCCGCCGTCGAGCGGGAGACCGATCGGTTCTACCGCCTGTTCATGATTCCAGGCATGGCGCATTGCGGCGGCGGCCCGGGACTGACCAGCTTCAGCGGAATGGACCCGCTGGTGAAATGGGTGGAGCAGGGAATCGCGCCGGACTCGGTCGTCGTCAGCGGCAAACCGGGGGGCGTTGCCGTCGAACGTCCCGTGTGCCCGTATCCGCAAGTGGCTCGGTACCGGGGCTACGGAGAAACGAACCAGGCAGGCAGTTTCATTTGTGCCGACCCCGGCGCGCCAAAGTAGAGCGGACTCTCAGATCGGGATAAGGGAGGATCGTTCCTCCGCCCCTGCCTCTTTACGCCTTCCGACGAGCACGGCCCGGTCGCGGCCAACCTGCTTCTCCGGCGGCACGCACCGCCTTATACTGGAGGCTCGCTAAGTACTCAATTTTGGAATTACGGCCACACGTTTGGCAACCGCTCCCTTTGCGGTCGCGGCTCGGTTTCGCGCGTTTCCGAGCCGCGACCGCAAGGGAGCGGTTGCCCGGGAATACGTTAGAGAACTTGCGAAACGGTGCGGTTCAAGGAGCGGGGAAGATGATATCCATCCACAAGACGATGGCTCTGATCGCGGGGCAAGCCCTATGGCTGCCGGGCTTGTTCGCCGCCCAGCCGACGGTTGAGGACGCGAGGAAGTTTCTGGACGACGCCGAACAGCGCCTGCTGGTGCTGAGCAACGAGTCGTCGCAGGCCAACTGGGTGGAAGAGAATTTCATCACGTTCGATACCGAGGGGCTGGCGGCGCGCGCCAACCAGCGGGCCACCGACGAGCAGGTGCGGCTGGCCAAGCAATCCAAACGCTTCGATGCTCTCGCGCTGCCTCCCGACATGGCGCGCAAAATGCACCTGCTGAGAATTGGCTTTACGCTGGCCACGCCGTCCGACCCGAAAGAAAGCGAGGAGGTGTCGCGCCTGGCCGCCGAACTGGATGGCATGTACGGCAAAGGCAAGTACTGCCCACAAGCTCTCGAACATGCCGACAAAAAGTGCCTGGACATCGGCGACATCACGCGCATCATGGCGGCCAGTACCAATCCGGCCGAGCTGTTGGACGCCTGGAAGGGTTGGCATCGGGTTTCACCTCCCATGCGAAAGGACTTCGCGCGTTTTGTCGAGCTCTCGAACCAGGGCGCCAGGGAATTGGGCTTTCGCGATACCGGCGCCATGTGGCGCTCGAAGTACGACATGCCGCCCGACGATTTCGCCAAGGAAGTGGACCGGCTGTGGGCGCAGGTGCGGCCGCTCTACGTTTCCCTGCACGCCTACGTGCGCAGCCGGCTCCGGGAAAAGTACGGTGCCGCGGTGGTCCCGGCGGATGGCCCGATTCCAGCCCACCTGCTAGGCAATATCTGGGCGCAGGATTGGTCGAACGTTTATCCGTTGGTGGCGCCGGCGGGGGCCGATCCGGGCTACGATTTGACGGCCATTCTGAAAGCGCGCAAGGCCCAGCCGGCCGACCTGGTTCGCTACGGCGAGAGCTTCTTCAAGTCGCTCGGGTTTGCCCCGCTGCCGCCGACCTTCTGGGAGCGTTCGCTGCTGGTGAAACCGCGCGACCGGGACGTGGTTTGCCACGCCAGCGCCTGGGATGTGGACAACGCTGAGGATCTCCGCATTAAGCTGTGCCTCGACATCACGGCGGAGGATTTCACCACCGTTCACCACGAGTTGGGCCACAACTTCTACCAGCGCGCCTACAGCCACCAGCCCTTTCTGTTCCGCGACAGCGCCAACGATGGGGTGCATGAAGCCATCGGCGACACCATCGCCCTGTCGGTGACGCCCGAATATCTGGTCAAAATCGGCCTGCTCGACCGGGCGCCGGACGCCTCGAAGGATATCGGGCTGCTGCTCGCACGCGCCCTCGAAAAGGTGGCCTTCCTGCCCTTCGGCCTGCTGGTCGACCAGTGGCGTTGGCGGGTGTTTTCAGGCGAGATTCCTCCCGAAAAATACAATCAGGCCTGGTGGGACCTGCGCCAGAAGTATCAGGGCGTAGCCCCGCCGGTCGGCCGCACCGAGCTCGATTTCGATCCCGGCGCGAAGTATCACGTCGCGGGCAATGTCCCTTACACGCGATATTTTCTGTCTTTCATCATGCAGTTCCAGTTTCACCGCGCGCTGGCAAGAGCCGCGGGATGCCCGGTGGCGGGAAGCGGCACGCCACTATCGCGCTGCTCCATCTATGCCAGCCGGGAGGCCGGCGAGAAGCTGAATAAGATGCTCGAAATGGGGCTGAGCCGCCCCTGGCAGGAGGCTTTGTACCAGATGACCGGGGAGCGCGGCCTGGACGCTTCGGCGATCCTCGACTACTTCGCGCCACTGCGGAAGTGGCTGGACGAGCAAAACAAGGGCAAACCCGTCGGCTGGTAAGCGCGAGGTTACCTGGGCGCCGGGAGGGTGGAAGAGGGCGCGGGCTTACCGTCGATGGTCTCGATGTCCATCATTTCAACCCGCGTGCCGTCCGGGTCGAACAATCCCACCTGCCGCTTGTTATCCACGCCCAGGTTGATTTTCAGCTCGCGCGTGTAGCCGGCGTGCGCCTTCCGCGCTTCCAGCGTCGCCACCGCCTTTTTGATATCGGGCACAACCAGGCAGATGTGGTGCGGGCCGCCCCGCCGGTCCGGCGGCGGAAGTTCCTTATAGAGCATGAACTCCACGTGATTGTCGCCATCCGGCACGCGCATGTTGACCCAGTTCAACGTCGTCGAGGTAAGCGCGTTGCCGCGCCACGTCTCGCGGCACCCCAGTATGCCGCCGTAGAACCGGACGGCCGCGTCCAGGTTGCCCACCAGGATTCCGGCGTGCATCATGCGGTCTGAAATGCGGGTCGCCGGCATGTGCTTGCCGGTGTCTTTGCCGGTCAAGCTGTCGGGCAGGTATTCCACGATCTCCACCGTGTGGCCGTCCGGATCGACGACCGAGATTTTCTTATTCCCGATCCGGTTCCGGATCGCCTGCTCAGGTACTTTGACCCCGCGTGAAGCCAGGTACTGCCGCATCCGCTCCACATCGTCGGTATAAAGCCCCAAATGGTTCAGTTGGCCTTCACCCTTGTTCGGTTCGTTAACCAGTTCGACGTACTGGTGGTCGTTGATCTTCACAAAGGCTATCTGCACCGTGCCGTCGGGCTTGGGCAGCGTGAAGGACTCTTCGTACCCCAGAAAATCCTCATAAAATGCGCGCGCCTTGGCCAGGTCGCCGACGAAGATGGAGTAGTGGGCCACGCCGAAGACTTTCGGCCGCGCCGGTTGCCCGTTGGCTGGACATAGGAACAGGCCGCACAACAGGACTGCCATTGTATTCGCGACTGGTACTCGAACGAGTTTCATACCCCAAAGGGTATCGCTTTGTCGCCCGTGGCGCAGGCATTCGTGCGGAACCTGCACAAGTGGGGCGGGCAATTTTGCCCGCAGCCGCCTTTTTAGGCGGCTCTTTCGAGGCGTGGCGAGTCTTCCATCCCGGCGAGGGCCGGCTAAAAAGCCGGCTGCAGCCAGAATTGGCTGCCCCACGATTTGTGCAGGACGTCGCCGAAGTGAAGACTATGTGGCATTGGGCAGGTCTGCCCGCGCCACGACACCGCACCGGAGCCTCGGTGAGAAATACGCGCCAGATCACTCATTCATAGCGGAGGGCGATGATCGGGTCGATCGCGGTGGCGCGCCGGGCGGGGATGTAGATGGCCAGCGCGGCGGCGGCGAGGAGGACCAGCGGGATGCCCAGGAAGGTGGCGGGGTCGCCGGCGGGCACGCCGAAGATCAGCAGCGCCAGCAGGCGTGCCATGGCGTAAGCCACCACCAGTCCGACGGCCATGCCGCCCACAACCGTAATCATGCCGCGGCGGAAAACCATGCCGAGAACGCTCGGCCGCGAGGCGCCCAAGGCCACCCGCACGCCGATATCGTGAGTCTGTTGCGAAACCAGGTAGCTCATGACGCCGTAGACGCCCACCGCCGAGAGCACCAAGGCGACCAGGCCGTAGAACCCCATGAGGGCGGCCACGTAGATCAATCCCAGGGTTTGATGCTTGGCCAGATCCTCCAAGGTAAACACGTCGGTGATAGGCTCTTCGGGATCCACCGAATGCACGGCTTTGACCACCGCGGACGCCATCGGTCTGGGATCGCCGGCACTACGCACGCCGAAATCCATGTGCGCCTGTGGGAATTGCTCGACCGGAACATAGACCACCGAACCAGGGCCGCGTTCGAACGGGTTGTGCGGCACATCCGCCACGACCCCGACAATCGTGACCCACTCTCCGGAGCCTTGGGACATATCGAACTGAATCCGCTTGCCGATGGGCGCGGGCTCGCCCGGCCACCATCGCCGCGCGGTGTGTTCGCCGATCACCGCGACGCGCCGGTTGTCGCGCCCGTCGGCCGGGATCAGGAAACGCCCCTGGCGGAGGGGAACGTGCATGGTGGAGAAATAATTCGGGCTCACCACCTGGAACAGCGCCGCGGGTTGGTTGCCGGGCTCGGGGACGCGATTCTCGATGGTGAAACGGCGGCCATAGTAGTGGCCGCTATAAGGCATGGCTTTCACCGCGAAGGCGGTGCGGACGCCCGGGACGGCGCTGGTGCGTTCCAGAACCTGCCGGTAGAAGGCGGCCTGCCGGTCGCTGGTGGGGTAGCGATTTTCGGTGATTGCCAGCCGTAGGGTGAGCAAGGTGGCCGGTTCGAAGGCTCGGCTTTTGTCGAGGAGAGCGCCGGTGCCGCGGATCATCAGGCTGGCGCCAACCAGCAGGACCATGGACAAAGCGATTTCCGCGGCCACCAGGACACCGCGCAGGCGATTGCGGCCGCGGCCGGCCGAAGTGCTGCGGCCGCCTTCCTTCAAAGCTTCCTGGAGGTTGGAGCGGGTGCCCTGCCAGGCGGGCGCCAGGCCCGAGAGAACGCCGCTGGCCACGGCGGCGGCGAGCGTGAACAGCAATGTGCGATTGTCCAGCCGGACGTCGTACCAGCCCGGGATGTATTTCGCGACTTCCGCCGGCATTCCGGCGAGAACGGCCCGGATGTCCCAACTGGCGATCACCAGACCGAGGGCCGCGCCGGCAAGCGAGAGGGTGAGGCTCTCGGTGAGATACTGAGCGATCAGGCGCGCTCGCCCGGCCCCCAGAGCGGCGCGCACTGCCACCTCGTGCGAGCGGCCAAGCGCGCGCGCGAATTGCAGGTTGGCCACATTGCCACAGGCGATCAGCAGCACGAACAGCACCGAGACGAACATCATGATCGAGTATTGATGGGTGTAGGAGCCGATCAGGAAGTCATGCGCGCCCATCGCGAAAAAGCGGCGTTCCTTGTTGGTGTTGGGGTATTCCCGCGCCAGGCGCGCGGCGATCGTTTCCGCTTCCGCTTCGGCCTGGCTCAACGTCCGTCCCGCCTTCAACAGACCCATCACGGTGAGGTACTGGTTGTCGCGCGCGTTGCGCTCGGCGGGTGAGAACACCAGCGGCGTCCACAGTTCGGAAGTCATGGGAAACACGAATTGGTACGGCATGACGCCGATGACGCGGTAATCCCGGTCGTCGAGGCGGATATTGCGGCCAACGATGGCGGGATCGGCGGCGAAGCGGCGTCTCCAGAGCGCGTCGCCCAAAACCACCACGCGCTCGTGCCCGGGTTGATCCTCATCGGGCGCGAAGCCGCGGCCCAGCGCCGGGTGCGCGCCCAGCAAGGCGAAGAAATTGGGCGTCACCATGTAGCGGCTGGCACGCTCCGGCGCGGCGCCGTTGCCGGCCAGATTCGACAGCTCGTCATCCCACGCGGCCACACCCTCGAACACGGCCTGCTGCCGCCCAATGTCGGCGAAGTCGGCGGGAGCCATCCCCCTCCACTCGTTCGGTTCGCCGGGAACCCGGCCGAGCACCATCGCCAGCCGGCTTAAGTTGGGCAGCGGCAGGGGTTTCCATAGCATGGCGTCGCAGACGCTGAAATTGGCCGAGGTAGCGCCGATCCCCAGGGCGAGAGTGGCAATCGCGGTGAGCGTGAACCCGGGCGCTTTGCGCAGCGTGCGCACGCCGTAACGGACGTCCTGCCAAAGTTGCATAGGCTTGGGGACGGTGGAGCAACCGAATCGCCACCGGCAAACCGCTGAAAATCAGTGGGCGAGGCGGCGCCGGCTGTCCGCTAATGGGATGGGTTGTTCCATTTTGGACTGGCTGGTCCGATTCAGCGGACAGCCAGCCGCCTTAGCGGCCCGCGGCCGCGGCTGCCGTTTTCGGCGCCAGGTCGCCGGCCACGTCTGGCTCCGGCTCGCCCGCCAGGGCGCCAAACGCAAGGCCGGCGATGATCGCTCCGGCAATGGGCGCCACCCAGAACAGCCAAAGTTGCCCGACGGCCCAGCCGCCGACAAACAGCGCCGGCCCCGTGCTGCGCGCCGGATTCACGCTGGTGTTGGTAACCGGAATTCCCACCAAATGAATCAGGGTGAGCCCCAGCCCGATGGCGATGGGCGCAAAACCCTTAGGCGCGCGACTATGGGTCGAGCCCAGAATGATCACCAGGAACATGAAAGTCAGCACCACTTCGGCCACCAGACAGGCCACCAGCGAGTACCCGCCCGGCGAGTGCTCGGCGTAGCCGTTGGAGGCAAACCCGCCCAGCGTGAATCCCGGCTTCCCGGTAGCGATTACGAACAGCACTCCCGCCGCGGCAATCGCGCCCATTACCTGCGCGACGATGTAGGCCGGCAATTCCGAGGCCGGGAAACGCCTGGCCACGGCCAGACCCACCGACACAGCCGGATTCAGATGACAGCCGGAAATATGGCCGATCGCGTAGGCCATCGTCAGGACCGTGAGTCCGAACGCGCACGCGACGCCCAGAAAACCAATCCCCAAACCTGGAAAAGCGGCCGCCAGAACGGCGCTGCCGCATCCCCCGAAAACCAGCCAGAACGTCCCGAGCAGCTCCGCCGCCGCTCTCTTCCCCAAAGGCATAGCCTTTTCTCCTGATGACACAGTTTTTACAGCCCGTCCGCTCCAGCAGGGCCGGACCGCGTCCAATTAGTCTACAACTTTTCCACTACAATAACGACTGAGCCGAACCGTTATGAGGATCCATTGGAAGGGTGTATTCCCAGCCATTACCACGCAGTTCCGCGCCGATCAGTCCCTCGATCCGGCCGCTACCGCAAGCCATTTGAACGCAATGATCGAGGCCGGCATTCACGGCGTCGTGTTTCTGGGCACGGTGGGCGAGAATACGGCGCTCGACTACCAGGAGAAACTGACTCTGCTAACGGAAATGAAGCAGGTCGTCAACGGCCGCATCCCCGTACTGACGGGAGTAGCCGAATACACCACGCCGCTGGCCTGCCGCTTTGCGCGCGACGCGGAAAAGATCGGCGTGGATGGTTTAATGGTTCTGCCGGCCATGGTCTATAAGGCCGACCGCCGCGAGACGCTGACCCACTTTCGCACCGTCGCCCGCGCCACTTCGCTGCCCGTGATGGTGTACAACAACCCGGTCTCCTACGCCGTGGACGTCACCCCGGAGATGTTCGAGGAACTGGCCGACGAGCCGTCCATCGTAGCCATCAAGGAATCGTCGGAAAACGTACGCCGCATCACGGACCTGGTGAACCAGGTGGGCGACCGCTACATTCTTTTCTGCGGCGTGGACGATCTGGTGCTGGAGAGCATTCTGCTGGGCGCGCAGGGTTGGATTTCCGGCCTGGTCAATGCCTTTCCGGAGGAGAATCGCGCTCTCTGGGACTTGGCCGCCTCCGGCCAATGGGAACTGGCCCGCGGGCTTTATCGCTGGTACACGCCTCTGCTGCATCTCGATACCAAAATCAAGCTGGTGCAATATATCAAGCTGGCCATGGCGGAAACCGGTTTGGGATCGGAATGGGTGCGCGCGCCGCGGCTGCCGCTGGTGGGAGCCGAGCGCGACGAAATCCTGGCCGTGATCCGCAAAGCCATCTTCACGCGCCCCACTCTTCGCGCCGCTAGCGAGGCACTGCGGTGAGCCTGCGCCGCGTTTCGGCCATAGACTCCCACACCGGAGGCGAGCCGACGCGCGTGGTGACCGCGGGCGGACCGGATCTGGGCCGGGGTACGCTCACCGAGCGGCTCGACCTCTTTCGCAACCAGTTCGACGAGTTTCGCTCCGCCGTGGTGAATGAACCGCGCGGCAACGACGCCATGGTCGGCGCGCTGTTGTGCGAGCCCAGCGACGCCGCCGCGGACGCCGCCGTGATTTACTTCAACAACGTCGGCTATCTGGGCATGTGCGGCCACGGCACCATCGGCCTGGCGGTTACGCTTCAATACCTGGGGCGGCTTCCCAACGATTGCTGCCGTGTGGAAACGGTTTGCGGCGTGGTCGACGCCCGGCTCAACCCCGATGGCGGCGTTTCCATCCGCAACGTGCCCAGCTACCGCAGCCGCGCCCGCGTGCCCGTTACCGTGCCGGGCATTGGAGAGGTGGTGGGCGATGTGGCCTGGGGCGGGAACTGGTTTTTCCTGGTGAGCGAACATGGTCAGGAACTTTCGCTCGCCCGCGTGGAGGAGCTGACCGATTTCACCTGGCGGATCCGTCGCGCCCTGGCCGATAGCGGCATCACCGGCAATGGGGGCGCGGAAATCGATCATATCGAGCTGTTCGGACCGCCAACCGTGCCCGGCGCCAACAGCCGCAACTTCGTCCTCTGCCCCGGCAAAGCCTATGACCGCTCGCCGTGCGGCACCGGAACCAGCGCCAAGCTCGCCTGCCTCTACGCCGATGGCAAGCTGGCCCCCGGCGAGGTATGGAGGCAGGAGAGCATCGTGGGCACCGTGTTCGAAGGGCGAGTCGAGGTTGTGGATGGCGTCGTCCATCCCGAGATCACAGGTTTCGCCTACGTCAACGCGGAGATCGAGTTGATCCTCGACGATCGCGATCCGTTCCGTTCCGGTATTCGCACCACATGAATGCCAGCTTCGACGTGGCTATTGCCGGCGGCGGAATCGTGGGGGCGGCGTGCGCCGATTTCTGCTCCGCGGCGGGCATGCGGGTGGCCGTGGTGGAGGCCGGGCCAATCGGCGGCGGCGCTACCGCCGCTGGGATGGGCCATATCGTGGTCATGGACGATTCGCCCGCCCAGATCGCGCTCACCGAGCGGTCGCGCTCGCTGTGGATGGCCCTGGCCCGAGAACTTCCGGCCGATGCCGAGTACGTGACCGCCGGAACGATCTGGGTTGCGGCCGATGCCGAAGAGATGGCCGAGGTGGAGCGCAAGCGCGCCCTTTACGCGGGAATCGGCGTTCGGGCCGAGGTATTGGGACCGCGCCAACTCTCCGAAGCCGAGCCCAACCTGCGCCCCGGCCTGGCCGGCGGATTGCTCGTGCCCGACGATGGCGTCAGCTATCCGCCCTGCGCCGCCCGTTTCTTTTTGGAGCGCGCCCAAGCTCGCGGCGCGGTGTTGCTACGCGCCAAGGCTGTCGAACTGATGGAGACCGGCATTCGCCTAGCCGGCGGAGAGGCGGTTGCCGCGGGCGCGGTAGTGAACGCTACCGGAGCCTGGGCGCCGGAGCTGACCCCCAGGTTCGCCGTCCGCAAACGCAAAGGTCACCTGGCGATTACCGATCGCTATCCGGGTTTCTTGCGGCATCAGTTGGTGGAGCTGGGCTATCTGAAATCGGCGCATTCCACCGCGGCCGATTCGGTGGCATTCAACGCCCAGCCGCGGCGAACCGGCCAGGTCCTGATCGGCTCGTCGCGCCAGTTCGGCGCCGAGCACGCCGCTATCGACCAACCGATTTTGACTCGCATGCTGGAGCGCGCCCGCGCCTATATGCCTCCGCTCGCGGACCTCACCGTCATCCGTTGCTGGACCGGTTTTCGCGCTGCGGCGCCCGATAAACTGCCGCTCATCGGCCCTTGTGCGGGCCGTCCGCGTTTGCTGCTGGCCACCGGTCACGAGGGGCTGGGCATCACCACCTCGCTCGCTACGGGCGAACTCGTCGCCGCCCATCTGTCGGGCCGGCCCTTTGCCATTCCGCCGGAGCCGTATCTGCCGTCCCGCGAGCTCGAAGCCGAAGGAGACCCGCTCCATGAATGACGCGGTAACTTTGCGCGTCAACGGCAAGCCGGTGACGGTACCGGCGGGCGCGATGGTTTCCACCGCCATCGCCGCCGCCGGGTTCGACCTGTTCCGCCGTTCGGTGACCGGCCAGCCGCGCGGCCCTCTGTGCGGCATGGGCATCTGCTTCGAATGCCGCGTAACCGTCGGCGGCAGGCAACATGTGCGAAGCTGTCAGACAGCTTGCGCCTCCGGAATGGAGGTGCAAACGGATGAGTGAACGTGTTCCTCAGTGGGGCAGACCATCGTTTT
Source organism: Bryobacterales bacterium (assembly GCA_003164035.1). Classification (GTDB taxonomy): domain Bacteria; phylum Acidobacteriota; class Terriglobia; order Bryobacterales; family Bryobacteraceae; genus JBEKYD01. The sequence goes on from PLRS01000142.1 coordinate 28,286, forward strand.
GTGTGGTCTGCCCTCTCCGGGCCTACGGTCCGCGCAAGCTCATGAAAACCGTGGAGCGGACTCTCAGTCTGCCACGCCGGGACTCATCCCGGCGCGTTTTTCGACCCTGCCACGCGGCTCTTTTCGATGCTGCTCCACCGGTTCCCGCACCAAGGCGCGATCTCCACAGCCCGGTTGCGCGCCGCGTGCATGGCAGACCACAAGAAACGATGGTCTGCCCCACGGCCATCCGCCTCGGAGCCGAGCATGAGTGAAGGCGACCGCAGTTTCGACGTACTCGTAATCGGCGCTGGCCCTGCCGGACTGGCCGCGGCTTGCCGGGCTGCGGCGGCTCGTGCCATCGTGTGCCTGGTAGACGACAACCCGCGCCCCGGCGGGCAAATCTGGCGCGCTTCTCTCGATCGCGTTCCCGGCCCCGCCGTGCCATGGATCGCCACGGCCGCGCGCCTGGGCGTGCGCATGATTGAGGGCGCCCGCGTCTTCGCCGCACCCGAGCCCGGCCGGCTCGCCCTCGAAACCGGCGCCGGCGAGCCGCTCGACTTGCGCTATCGCAGCCTGGTTCTGGCCACCGGAGCCCGCGAACGCTTCGTGCCCTTCCCCGGCTGGACTTTGCCCAACGCGATGGGCGCCGGCGGCCTGCAGTCCCTCGTCAAGTCGGGCTTCCCGGTGCGCGGCAAGAAAGTGGTTGTCGCCGGCAGCGGACCGTTATTGCCGGCGGTGGCGCGCTACCTGCGGCACGCCGGCGCCGACGTGCGCCTGATCGCCGAGCAGGCGCCATTGGCCGCGCTCGCGCGCTTCGCCCGCAGCCTGCTCCACCATCCGCATAAGCTGGCCGAAGCGGCGATCTTTGGCGGATCGCTGGCCGGAGTGCGTTACCTCACTTCCTCGTGGCCGGTTTCGGCCCAAGGCGATGGCCGGGTGCAATCGGTGACGCTCGCGCGCGGCGGCAAGACTTTCACCGAGTCTTGCGACTACCTGGCCTGCGGCTTTGGCCTGGTTCCGAATACGGAGCTGGCCAGCCTGCTCGGCTGCCGCGTGAGCGAAGGTGTGGCCGTGGACGATTACCAGCGGACAACGGTGGAAGGCGTCTACGCTGCCGGCGAGATCACCGGCATCGGCGGCGTGGACCTGGCGCTGGTCGAAGGAGAAATCGCCGGCCACGCCGCCGCCGGCCAAACCGAGCGCGCCAGCCGCCTGTTTCAGGCACGCGATCGGCAGCGCCACTTCGCCCGGTCTCTGGCGCGGTCGTTCACGCTGCGCGAGGAGTTGAAACACCTGGCCCCGGACGATACCTTGGTGTGCCGCTGCGAAGACGTATCGCTTGGCCGCGTCCGCGCCGCGACCGGCTGGCGGGAGGCCAAGCTGCAGACCCGCTGCGGCATGGGCCCGTGCCAGTCCCGCGTCTGCGGCCCCGCCGTCGAATTCCTACTGGGCTGGAAACCCGATTCGGTGCGCCCGCCGCTGTTCCCGGTGTCGGTGAACAGCCTGAGCCAGGCCGGCGATTCGGGGTCGTAGGCTCAGTTTCTTGGACCCGAAGCAATCGCGAACGCGGAATCGATTTGCGTTCCATGAGCATCGATGAAGCCGTGTGGAAAAAGGTCCACCGTTAAGAAAACCCGGCCCAACAGGAGCCTGATCGATTGGTGCGTAAAAAAGTGCACGTGATCGGGATTGTCGTAAACCGTCTCGATCGGCAGCTCGATTACCATTTTGGCCTCCGGCTTCATTACAGATGCCATATCCCGGACCATGGCTACCACGTCGCCCACGTGTTCGAGGGTATGGTAAGCGAGGACGAGATCGAACCACCGGCCGGCCACTTTCGAGGCGGCAAATCCCTCCCCCGCGATGGGAATCGAAAAGGCGTGGCTGCCGAGCGCGGCAATCTGCGCGTTGCATTCATAGCCGAACACGTCATGGCCCCGGAGCCTCAGTTCATACAGCAATCGCCCCTCGGAGCAGCCGACTTCGAGTACCTGCTTGGGCGGCGTGTCGACAAACCCGGCGAGCCTGTATATGGAATCCAGGCGTGGCGCCAGCCACGCGTCCCAATTGCCTTCGGTGAAGGACTCGATGCCCCCGTGTCCTTTATCTTTGTGCCAATATACGAGACCGTCGTAGAGGGCCTGTAGCTCTTCATCATGGGGCGTTCGGCTGGCAGTCGCATGTCCGCAGCTCGTGCATCTGACAACCGAGAATCTCGTATCCGCGTTGGCGACTTCGGTTGCGCTCCCACATACCGGACACGAAACCGCCCGGACGCGGCCCATGGACAGATACTTTGCCACCTTCCATCGGACGAGAGCTTTATAACGAGCCATCATCGGAGTTAGTGAAAGCGCCAGTTCATCGGGAGCCGCCCTGCCGCACCTGGGCTCATTCCGAAGCCGGACCGCTCCCACGAACCGGGCCGCCATCATGCGAAGACCACCGTTTTCTCGATTGTTCATACCACTGCTCCTGTCCCTGCTTGCCGGGCCGAAGTCAGCATCCGGACCAAATGACTCTGACGAAGGTTCCCCATGACACACGCAGCCGGCCGACCCGCCGGCTCACCCAGGCGACGGCAAAGACGATGAGCGCCTCGCGGAATTTCACACGCCGCCTCAACAAGCGGAAGACCGGTGGACGAACCTTGCGGGGAAGCCCGATCAGGGCGCGAACCGTCCTGAACTCTCCGAACGCAGCCGCAAATCGCTCCAGCCGCCCGGTAATTACCTGAAGGGCGAGCGCCGCGGCTTCGTCCGCCTGCCAGGCAAAACGCGCCGGGTTTCCAGACTCCTGATCGGCCGATATCAGTAGCGGCTGAGCGTAATGGTTGGCGCCGTGCACGCGATACGCGCCGCAGCAGCGATGCACCAGGATGGTCGAATTGAACGCGTGCGCCATACGTACGAGATAATAGTCCGAGCAAATGCGAAAGCGATCGGTCTTCTCGGGCAATACCAGCTTGAGGAAGTCGCTGCGGAACATCATGAAGCTCTGCGTAGTCCAGAAGTATTGATCCCGGAGCACGATCATATTCGCCACCGACGGCGGTATGATGCGGCATTCGAGACTCTCTCCGAGTATTTCCACCGTTTTTTGCGATGCCCGTGGCCGGAAAAATTGCCATAGCCGCAGCCGGATTTCGCGGTGGTGGGCCGACAGCAGCGCCCCATCCTCGTCGATGGTGGCGCTATCCAGACACGTCATGGCGGCGATGGGCTCGCAATGAAGGTGCGCGGCGACCTGAGTCTCCAAACAATCCGGAAACAGCAGATCGTCGGCGTCGACAAAAACTGTGAAGGCGCCGTGACATGCCTGGAAGCCGGCGATTTGAGCGCCGAGTTGTCCGCGGTTCGAATCGTTTCGCAGCAACCGGAAGCGGGCGTCCCGCCGGTCGGCCAAGAAACCTTCGACCTCTCCGAGAGTGCCATCGGTCGAACCATCGTCGACAATGACACATTCGAAATTCTCGTAATTCTGTGCCGCGATACTCTCGAGAGTCCGGCGGACAAACCGTTCGTAGTTGTAGGCGGTGACAATCACCGACACCAATGGCAGGTGCACTTCGGCCGGCGCCTGGCGGAAAGGCCGGCCCAGCACCCGATCGACATGCGCGGAGGATGCGGTCTCCCCATCGCGCGTATACGCGCCTAAAACAGGATCGTTCAAGATTTTCATCCGAGTTCCTTTGACATCCGCCCAATTCGACATGTCACCGCGAATTCCCCGGCCGGGAACCGCACGACTTCAACCAGCGGACGTCGCGCCATGTCAGCGCCGGAAGGCTGATGAATGCCGCCGCCGCCGCCGTGGCCCAGAGAATGCCCGCTACGCCCAGCCATGGCGCCCAAACGAATTTGAGACACAGCGCGACCGATGTGGCGAGGGTGCACAGCACAACCTGAAAACGGACCACCCCCACCGCATTGAGCAGCAGATAGGGCACCCGGCCCGCCGCCTGAGCCAGGATCCAGGCCGCCGTGGCCCACAACAGGTCCGGTCCGATACCGAGATCGGCGTGCAGCCACCAACGCAAGAACGGCCCACCCGCGGTCACCAGAAACACTGCCGCGGCCATAGCCAACCCGGTCACCAGCGCCGTACCCCGGACTAACCCTCTCTCGATCCATTTGAGATCGCCGCGGACGCCGGCTTCGGCGAACGCCGGCCACAACGGTTGCGAGACGATGGTCAGCATCCCGCTGGCGCCGATACAGATCCGCAATGCGATCGCCATGCGCGCGGAGGCCTCGGGCCCCAGAAGTTGCAGGGCCAGAACGTTGTCCAGCATGTAGGTGAGCCCGCCGGCCACGCCCGCGGCGAAGTAGATCGCTCCCTGGCTGGCTACGCCCCGTGCCGCTTCGAACGGGGCGGCCCAGGCATCCGGCCGCAGTTCCGGATGACGCAAGAACAGATGAACCAGGCTGCCGAGGTTGGCCAGCGCGACCCCGCCATACACCACCGCCACATAGATTCGCACGTCGACTGTAACCAAAGTGGCGACAATCGACCCCGCCAGTATCGTCAGGGTCTGGATGAGTTCCCAGAAAGCGGAGACGTAGCCCTTCTGCAGGGCCATCCAAATGCAATTGGCGCCGTTCAGCGGGACGTTGATGGCGAGTCCCGCCACAGCGATAAGGTAGGGACCGGTTTGGTCGCGGGGAACGGCTGTCAACACAACTAGGGAGGCCGCTATCAGCGTCAGCACCGCCATTCCGCTCTCCACCAGCAGAGCCCCGGTGACATGCCGCCGGGCGTCGGTCTGGCGGTTGACGGCGGTTGCCCCGCCCACCATCGTGATCAGAGCGGCCCCCGTCCCTAAATCGAGCATGCTGGTCAGCCAGGCAAGAGACGTGGCCGCACCCCACACTCCAAAACGAGCCGGACCGAGCGCCTTGAGCAGCAGCGGCATCACCAGTAGCGCTCCGGCCACCTGAACAAACCGCTGAAGTACACTCGCTCCGGCCGCAAAGACAATCCGGCCGTTACGCCCGCGGGTTGGCACCAGCCCGGCAAACCGGCCGGCGGCCCCCAGCAGCCGCCATCTCCGATGCGCGCACTCAGTCGCGATTTGTGGGGCTCCCGAATCCAATAGAAACACCGCGCTCGCTCACGATCCGCCCAAATCGCCGGGCTTCACAATCCCGCCGCCGCCGCGCCGCCCAGCTTGCGCCCGATCCTTTTTTGCGCCCAGTAAACACGCTTCATGGCACGCCGGTAGAACATCCTGCCCGCGTTCAGCCGGTACTGCGATGGTTCCCCCGCCGCTAATTTGACGACCTTGCGCGCCGGGTAGCCGTCGGCAATATGGAACAGGTCTCCACCTTTTTCGAGGGCGTGCGCCCGCACGTTGAAGAATTGAATGCCGCGCGGGCTTCCGCCTCCCGATCTCTGCCGGTAGATACACCCGGGATTGAACACGCAGGACTGGAGCAACTCCAATGTCTTCTCCGGAGGCGCGCAGTCGCGCAGCAGCAGAATCCAATCCTTGGCTTTGCCCCGCTCCCTGAGTTCGGCATAAACCTCACCGCCGTTGCGGCCGGTGGCATCGAGGAACGGCACGCCGGCGGCCTCGGCCAGCTCGCGATGCGCGACCTCGGACGACACGACGAAGTCCAGCCGTTTGGCGGCTTTCAAACTGTCGAGAATGCGCGCGGCTTCCTCGCCGGGGATGGCGCCGGTAAGCCACGCCACGGAGACGATTCGCCGGGGTTTGAGAGTTTTCCCCGCCGCCCCGATGCGCCGCTCCTGATCTTCCAGGTAGGGGGTCGCCTCACAGATCACCTCGTGTTCATTGCGGTTGTAGGCCGCCGGGCTGAACTCATTGACCAGGCCCTTTCTGAGCTTGGGGCTGTCGATTTGGATGAGTTTCTCGCGCCAGACCGGCGACACATCGTCCACCTCTTCGTTGGCATTTCGCTTCGGCATGGGCAGGGCGGCGCTGCACATCTCGCACCAGTGAAGTTGGTCGGCGAAATCGGCGGGCGTCCGCTTCCACCAGCCCGGCTCGATTTTCCAGCCGCCGGGGCCGCCGAGGGTGGCATCCATGGCCGCGGCGATTTCGCAATAGAAGGCGCCTTTGGGCGTGATGGAGGCGCTCCAGAGATTCTGCACCCAGCAGTTGTCGCGGAGTTTCACCCATTCGTCGTCGGCCACGCCCAGCTCCTTGCGGGTGCACATCATCGTCTCGTGCATGCTGGGATGGGTATGATCGTTCACCAATTGATAGCCGAAGGTATCCTGGATCAGCTCGAAATGGTCGTAGTACCTGGGATTCACCGACGTCCAGAGACCGCGCTGGTTGCTGTAGTCTACGTTATAGGCGTTGGCCAGGATATGTTTGACGAAGTCCGCGGTCGGCTCATAGCAGGCCGTGGAGAAGTCGTCGTACCCGATGTGCTCCCGGTAATAGCGCACGAACTTTTCAAATTGCGGATGGATCGTAGGCTCCCCTCCCATGATCCCCACAATTCCCTTGAAGCCCCGCATGGAATCGACGGCCTGTTGGAAAGTCTCGAAGTCCATGAAGAAGGGCTCTTTGTGATGGCCGCAGAAGCGGGTGCAATTGGAACACCGCTTCGGGCAGGCGTTGGTGATCTCGATCTGGATAACTTTCATATCCGCGGGAGACTTCATTGGGTTTCCTCCATAGGGAACGAACACGGACGGCAAACACCGTTTCGAATCCGCAATAATGGGACGAAACGGAACATACGATGGGACCGCGCGACGGAGAACGGGACGGCGGCATTTCGAGCGTCACCGTCGACATTGCCATGCCGACGTACAATTGCGCCGCTTGGCTGGGGCAGGCAGTCGAATCGATTCTCGCTCAGGACTTCACCGCCTGGCGCCTGATCGTTCGGGACGACCGATCGGCGGACGATACCGGCCGGCGCTTGGCCGACTGGCAGGCGAGGCTGGAGGAGCGGATGACGACCCTCCCGGATTCCGGAGCCCGCAATCTCGGCGTGACGGGCAACTACAACGCCGTTCTGGCGGCGGCGACTACGTCCTGGGTGATGTCGGCGGATCCCGACGACGTCTGGCTTCCCGGAAAGATTCCGCGGACGTGCCAAGCCATGCGGCGGGCCGAAGCGGAATTCGGCGCCACCACCCCCATCGCCATTTGTACCGACGCGGCCGTGGTGGACGGAGCCGGCCGGACGATCGCTCCCTCCTACTGGCGTTGGTCCCGCTTGGGGCTGACCCGCATCGGCGAGGCGCCCAGGGTTGCCATGGAGAGCGTGGCCCTGGGTTCCACCATGATGATGAACCGCGCCTTGCTGGACGCGGCACTGCCCATACCGGACGCCGCTCCGTACCAGGATTGGTGGCTGGCCCTGGTGGCGGCCGCGTTTGGGCGCCTGATTCCACTTCCGGAGCGGACCATTTTGTACCGGCGCCACGGCTGCAACGAAACGGCCGACCCGTACAGCAGCGCGCTGGGAAGCGCTCTGCGGCGCACCGTTACAGCTCCCGGCGCCGCCAGGCGGCGATTGCGGAAGGTCGTGGCCCAGTCTTCGGCCATTGCCGGCGCTTTCGTGGAGCGATATAGAAGCCGTCTCGACGCGCGGGACGTGGTGGCGCTGGAGTGCCTCGCGAAGCTCTTTTCCCTGGGTCCGCTGGAGCGCAGGACCACATTGTGGCAACGCGACCTCTGGTTTAGCTCGCGCATTAAGAACCTGGGCCTGCTGGCGTTGGTGTAGGTCCGGGCTCATAACTGTTCGACCACCGCTCCCGCGCAGTCGCGCGCCGGCATTGGCGATGCCAATCCCATGCAGCCGCGGTCGCCGATCCGGCTGTTGTCCCGCAACGGCTCGGCCGGCGGGCATTCGAAGTTGATGCGCTCGCGCTCCACCACCAGCGGGCGGCGCTGCACCTGGGTATGAATGGCCGCGATATACTCGCCCAGTATTCCAACCGAAATCAATTGCACCGACCCGAAGAAGAATATGCCGATCACCAGCGGTGCGATGCCGGTCGAAAACCGTTGCCAGTAGAGCAGCTTATAGGCGAGGTAGCCGAGTCCGGCGAGGATGCAAAGCGCGGCCGACACAAACCCCGAAAAAGTGACGATGCGCAGCGGCACCTTGGAGAGGTTGGTGATGCCCAGCATGGCCATGTCGTAGAGCGTGTAGAAATCGTTCTTGGTGAGGCCGCGCTGGCGCGCCGGCTGGTCGAAGTAGATCTCTTTATGCGGCAGGCCGATTTCCGCGATCATGCCGCGGAAGTACGGGTAGGGGTCGGCGAACGACTTCACCAGGTCCACCACGCGCCGGTCGTACAGGCCGAATCCGGTGAAGTTTTCGAAGGTCTCGATCGAAGAGAGACGATTCACCAGGCGGTAATAGCGCTTGCGGATCCAGAACATCAGCGGGTTTTCCTGGCTCGACCGCTTGATGGCGAGCACCATGGAGAAGCCGTTTTCCCACTCGCGGATCATGTCCGCAATCATCTCCGGAGGGTCCTGAAGGTCCGCGGCCATCCCGACGACGGCGTCGCCCGCGGCCTGATGAAACGCGTGCATGGGTGAGCGGATGTGCCCGAAGTTGCGGGCGTTGACGATGATCTTCACGTTCGAATCCACCGCCGCGAGACGTTTCAGGACCGCAACCGTGCCATCTGTCGAGGCATTGTCGATGAAGATATGCTCGTAGCGGTAACGGCCCAACCCTTCCATCACGGCGCGGACGCGGACATACAACTCCTCTACGTTATCCTCTTCGTTAAAGCATCCGGTAATCACGCTGATGGTTTTCATGGCTACTCCTCAGCCGTCCTCCCGCGCGGAATCCATCGCTCGATGCGGCGGGACCGCGTAGCAGACCAAATCGAAACCATCCATGCAATGCGCCCGCAGCGACAACCGTCCCGCGGGCATCAGCCGGCCGATTCGCAGGGGAATCTGCCACAGATGGCCCTGGGTGTGATAGGCACAGATCGCCAGCAGGGGCGCCTGCTCCCGCAGCACCTCGGATGCGCCTTCGAGCGCATCCATCTCGGCGCCCTCGATGTCCATCTTGATAAACGTCGGGCTTTCGCCCGCCAGGCATTCGTCCAGCGAAACCGAATCCACCTCGATGCCGCCCGATTCGGAGACCGCGGCGCTGGCCAGGCCCGACGCCCGAAACCGCACTTTGGCGCGGCGCCGGCCCACGGCTGCCTGAATGGCGCGGGCGCGTCCCCTGAGGTTCGGGTCTTCCTCAATGCGGTGCTGCAGCGCGGCGAAATTCGCCGGGTCGGCTTCGAGCGCCATAGCGCCGCGGTACCTGCCGCCGGTCCATGCCATCAGATCGCGGAGCGTGTCGCCGTCGTAGGCGCCGCAATCCACAAAGTATTCGTCGTCGCGCGGCCCGAACAGCCGCTCGGGAAAGTATGGGACGCCCCTTTCCGGCGGTATCAAGCCAGCCACGTCGCCTGTAAGGCGGAGTTGTAGCTGCCCGATGAATTCGGCCCGCGAGCGGCGGCCTTCTAGCAGCTCAAACGCCTCCCGCACCTGTTCACGCTGCGGGTGAACCAGACTCGGCAACGCCCACAGGTAGTACGGGAGGAAGGTTTGGGAGTACTTCCAAAAGAGCCAGGTAAATGGCACGATGCGCCGGCAGCCTCTCGCAGCCAGATTCGCGCGAATGCTGTCGATGCCGGCCGAAACCACCGGGCTCCACACCGCGATCACGAAGGCCGAGTCGAAGCCAAAGCGACGGGCGGCCGTTTCGGGAGAAAAGACCGGCACGCCTTCAATCGAAGTGTCCCAGCGCGCGGGGTTCCGGTCCGCGAACGCCAACGGCTCTAACCCATTGGCGCGAAGCCCCGCCAGCGTGCGCCTTCCCAACCCACCGGAACCATAAATGACGATTCGCCGCTCACACCCCTGGGCAGCCTCGTCGAATGCGTTCCGCTCCCGCTCCGCGGCCCTCTCCCCGCTTTCCGCCAGCAGTTCTTCCAGGCGCTCGCGCAGTGACTCGGCCGCCATTGTGCCCCTCATGATGCCCGAACCGCTTCCAGCCGCAACGGCGCCGGCAAGCCGCGCCGGTAGATCAACTCCCGCAGCGAGGGAATGCTGGCATACGGGCTGTCGATGTCGTCGATCATGACGGGCGCGTCTTTCTCGACGGCATGAAGCAGAACTTCTCCGCGCATCAGTTCCCGGCACGAAATCTGCCCCTGCAGCAAAGGCACGGCCAGGTACACATCCTCGTCGCCCAGAACATGCCCCTCCGGCAGGTTTTCGCGCACGTATACGCCTCGTACCAGGGAATCCAGATATTGAATTTCTTTCAACGGCGGCATGCGCTTCTGCGTGCCGGGCGCGCCGCAGATTTCCTTGGCCTTGTGGAACGCCTTGAACCACGCGTCCACCTGCTCCGGCTTCGAACAGTACGGCGAAACCGCCATGCCGTCGGCGTCGATGTCGATATGCCGTTCGAAAGTGCGCGCCCCTTTGGCGTACGCCACCAGCATGGAGGAATGCCAGTCCGAGCACTCGTGGGTGGAAAAGCCGATGGTGTGCGACGGGTAGCGCGCGCGCAGAAAATCGATCTGGTTCATCTCCAGCTCCCGGTCCTCGGAGGGATAAATCGAGACGCAGTGGTTGATCGCCAGGGGAATGTTGCGGTTCTGGAAGAACGTCACCAGGTCGTCGAGGTCTTTCAGCGAACTGCCGCCGGTGGAGACGATCACCGGCTTCTTGGTTTTGGCGATCTTCTCGAGCAGCATCCAGTCGTTCAGATCGCTGCTGGCAATCTTCAGAATCGGTATGGCGAGCGCGCAGCAAAGGTCCACCGACCGCTCGTCGAACGGCGTCGCCATGGGCACGCAGGAAGCCTTGCGGATAGCCTTCACCAGCGCCGCAAAGTCGTCTTCCGCCATCCTGGTCTCGAGCGTCTTCTTGATATACCGGATATCCGTCCGATGGAGGAAATCCTTGTGGATGAAGCTCGGGACATCCCGAAACTGCAGCTTGATGGCCGCCCGGATGTTGTTGAAACGGACCACCTGCGCAAACGTGCCGACGATCTTCAACCCGCGTTCCAGCCGCCCCCAATGGTTGTTGGCCATTTCGAGAACGAAGAGCTCTTCAAATATGTCGCGGTCGATCATGGCGGTTCAACACCTTTCCGCGAAGACGGAAACGCCGCATCGCTCGGCGATTTTGTCCCATCCGCTCACGCGCTTCGCTTCGGCCGGAAGCGAGGTGTCGTCCCCGTACCCACCGGCGACAATGGCGCAATCGATGCCGGCAGCCATGGCCGCGCCGCAGTCCTCCGCCGTGTCGCCGATCATCAGGCACGCCGAGGGGACCAGGGCGCGCCGCCGTAACAAGTCCACCAGCACCTCCGCCTTCGAGGCGAACGCGGGCGTCCGCGAATCGCGGCACCGGATCTCCTCGAAATAGCCGGCGAGTTTCAATTCATCCAGAATCCTTTCGGTCACTCGCGCCGGCTTATTCGTGACTAACCACAGGCCGATCCCGCCGTCCCGCAACTGCTCCAGCAGCTCCGCGGCGCCCGTCTGCAATCGCGTTCTGCGCCAGCCGCCGGAATCGTAACTGGAGCGGAAAGCGTATTCGAGCCGGTCCAGACGCGCCGGCTCCCGCACCCCGGAGACGGTCGCCAGAATCCGCCGGATGGGCGGGCCGATCAGCGGCCGGAGATCGCGCGATAGCGGAGGAAGGCCGCAACGCGCCAGCGCCGCCTGGACAGACCATTCGATCCCCGGCAGCGAATCGACCAGCGTTCCGTCCAGATCGAAGATGGCGTGAAGAATCCGTTCCACCGGCTATGCCTCCTGTCCGATCGAGAGATTCGATTCCAGTTCCTCGGCCGGGAGGAAAGGATACATGTCCTCCAGGTCGGGAGAAACCAGCGTGCCGTCCGGCAGTTGCCGGGATTTCAGGCGCGGCTCGAACTCCTGGGCCGGATCGAGGCGCACGTGGCACATGGCCGGGCCGGGGGCATCGAGAACGGCGGCGATCCGCGCGAAGTCGCGATCGCTTTCGATCCGGCCGGCCGGTATGCCGTAGGCGGCGGCGAGCTTCGCCGGATCGGGAAACGAAATGCCGCTGGCCGGGCTTTCTCCCACCAGCTTGCCGAAAAAATTGGCCTGCGTCTGCCGGATGGAAAGGTATCCGCCGTTATCGAGAACGAAGATCTTCACCGGCAACCGGTGATGCGCCACCGTTTGCAATTCCTGGATGTTCATCTGGATGCCGCCGTCTCCGGCCAGGCAGACCACGCGCTTGCCTTCGCGCGCCACCGCCGCTCCCACCGCCGCCGGCAGCTCATAGCCCATCGAGGCCGCGCCGGAATTGGAAATCAACCGCTGGCCGGCCTTCAATCGCGCCGCCTGGTACGGCACGATGGTGGCGGCCGCGTTGCCGCACACGACGACTTCGTCCTCGGCCAAGGCGTCGAACAACCGCTCGATAAAGTAGTACGGGTTGAGCGGCGAGCGCTTCTCGAATACGTCCGGCTGGCGGTGCTTGTCGAGCACCACCGGATATCTTTCCCTACGCTCGCGGCACCAGGCGAGCCACCCGGCATGCCGGCTGGCGCGGTAGGTGGATTCGGAAAGCTGCCGCTCCATCTCCCGCAGGAAGATTTTCAGATCGCAGTGGATCGGCAGCTCGGGCCGCACCGTGGGCTTCTCCAGTTCGGCCGCGTCCACGTCCACCTGCATCTTGAAGGCGTGGCGCGCGAAGGAACGCCAGTTGTAGCTCACCTGCCGGATATTCAGCCGCGATCCCAAGATCAACAACGCGTCCGCATTCTGCACGGTGAAGTTGCCGGCGCGTTCGCCAATGGTTCCCGGCCTGCCGCAAAACAACGGATCGTCGCTCGCGATCAGGTCGTGGGTCCACGCCGTGGTCACCGGCACGCCCAGGCGCCGCGTCACCTGGCGGAACTCCTCGAGAGCCTGGGCCGCGCGAATACCGCTGCCGGCCAATATGACCGGACGTTCGGCGTCGGCCAAGCGGCGAATCACCTGCCCGCACTGCCGTTCGATTTGCGCCCGGTCCCAGACGAGCGCGTCCTCGGAGGCGTCGTAGCCGCGCAAGCGTTCCTCGTCGATCCTGGCCGCCTGCACGTCCACGGGAATGTCGAGCCAGCACGGCCCGGGCCGTCCAGCCGCCGCCAGGAACCAGGCCTTTTCCAGGTGATAGCGGATGGTTTCCGGATCGTCCACCAGGACTGCGTATTTCGTGATCCCGCCGGCCATCCGCACGATGTCGGCTTCCTGGTCTCCCAGTTGCCGGAGGCCCCTGGTTCCCATGACGGCCATGCAGGTTTCGCGCTTCACCTGTCCGGAAACCACCAGCAGGGGAACCGAGTCCGTCCAGGCGCCGAATACGCCGTTCAGCGCATTGATCCCGCCCGGCCCTGTGGTCACGTTTACCACCCCGGTCTGCCCCGTCACCCGCGCGTAGCATTCAGCGCCCATGGCCGACGCCTGCTCGTGGTGGTTGCACAGGTAGCGGATGCGGCTCTCGCGGGCAAAGGAATCGTTCAGGTGCATGGCCCCGCCGCCGGGGATCAGAAACACGTGCCGCACGCCCCAATCGGCAAGCGTTCGGACGACGTAATGGGATAGCTTGATCATGCCCGCGCCTGCTCCCAAACCGGCTGGCACCGTCCCGCCGCCAAATGCCAAGCCGCCGTCCGGCGGATAGCGTCGTCGAGCGAAACATACTCCCGCAATCCCAACTCAGCGCGGGCGCGGCCGGTATCGGGGACGTAGCGCGCCGCCGGCGCTCCGGGCTCCGCCACACGCGCCACCCGGATGGGCGTTCCCGGACGAACCGCCGCCGCCGTCCCGCGAGCCAGATCGGCGATCGTCACGCCCCGCTCCGACCCGGTGTTATAAGGCCGGCACGACGCTCCCCGCACCAGAATCGTCCAAAGCCAGATGGCCAGATCGGCGGCATAGAGGTACGACCGCCAGGGTGTTCCGTCCCCGTGAATGCGGATGTCGCGGCCGTTCAGGCAATCGCCGATAAAGTTGCCGATGGCAAAATGCGAGTCGAGCGGCAGGTGCGGCCCCACGAAGGCGAAGCAGCGGGCAATGGCGCAATCGAGCCCGTGCGTCCGGCCATACACGCCGCACAGCAGCTCGGCGACCCGCTTGGCTTCCGCGTAAGCCGCCGACGGATCGAGCGGATCGGGACCGCCCGAATAGGTTTCAGGAACGTGGGTGAGTTCGGGCGGCTGGGCGCCATAGACCGCTCCCGAGCCGATCAGCAGAAACCGGCCCGCTCCGGCCGAGACAGCAAACTCCAGCGCGCGCCGCGTTCCCTCGACAATCGTATCGAGCATCCGCAGCGGTTCGTCCCGGTTCAGCGCCGCGCTGGCCTCGGCCGCGCCGTGAATCACGTGGGAGTAAGGCGCCTGGGGGAACGGGAAGCTGCGCGCATCGCCCTCGATCAGACGGATCGCCGGGTGCCCGGCCAGGTGCGGCGCTTTGGCGCGGAACCGCTCCGGCGAACGCGTCAGCACCGTCATGGTGGCCTTCAGTTCCATGCGGTCACAAGCCCAAAGAAAACTTTCCAGCAGCCAGCAGCCGAAAAATCCCGTGCCGCCGGTGACGAACAGGCGCGCGCCGCGCAGTTCGTCCCACACGCCTTCGGTATGGGCGAGCGCGTGATCCAGGTCGGCGGCGAGCGGGTTCGGCATATTAACGGCGTCCTACCGTGGCGTAACTGCCGCAAAGCGCGTGAAAGGCCTCCAGCATGTAATCGAGCATGGCCGAAGTGATTCCGGGGTAAAGCCCGATCCAGAACACCCGCTCCATGATGAAATCCGTGTTTTCGAGATTGCCCACCACGCGGTAGTTCTGGCCCTGGTACGCCGGCTGGCGGATCAGGTTGCCGCCGAACAAAAGCCGGGTCGCGATCCTGCGCTCTTCGAGATAACGCGTCGCCTGGTTGCGCGAGAACGGAGCATTCGGGCGAACCGCCATCGGGAACCCGAACCAGCTCGGTTCCGCGCCGGCGGTAGCTTCGGGCAGGATGAAAAACTCCTCCAAGCCGACCAGGCCTTCGGCGAGCGCCCTGAAGTTTCGCCGCCGCGCCTCGATGAATCCGTCCAGCTTTTCCAGTTGCGCCACCCCCACCGCCGCCTGCATGTCGGTCAGCTTCAAGTTGTAGCCGATGTGCGCATACGTGAATTTATGGTCGTACCCGCGCGGCAGGCCGCCCAACTGCCAGTCGAACCGCTTGCCGCAGGTGTTGTCGCAGCCGGGTTCGCACCAGCAGTCGCGGCCCCAATCGCGGAAGGACTCGCAGATTTTGTGCAGGGCCGGCGTGTTCGTCACCACCGCCCCGCCCTCGCCCATGGTGATGTGGTGGGCCGGATAAAAGCTCACCGTCGCCAGGTCGCCAAACGTGCCGGTCTTACGCCCGAAGTAGGTGGATCCGACCGCGTCGCAGCAGTCTTCCACCAGCCACAAATCGTGCTTCCGGGCGAAACCGGCCACCGTATTCAAATCGAACGGATTGCCCAAGGTGTGGGCGAAGACGATGGCGCGGGTGCGCGGCGAGAGAGCGGCTTCCAGTTGCGAGGTGTCGGCGTTGTAAGTAGGCAGGGTAACGTCCACGAAGACCGGAACCAGGCCGTTCTGCAGAATCGGGTTCACGGTAGTGGGAAAGCTGGCCGCTACCGTGATCACCTCGTCTCCGGGCTTCAAGCGCCGTTCCCCCAACCGCGGCGAGGTGAGCGCCGAGAGCGCCACCAGGTTGGCCGACGAGCCGGAATTCACCAGCAGGCAATGCCGCACTCCCATCCAGCGGGCGAATTCCCGCTCGAACTCGCGCGCGAAGCGGCCGGTGGTGAGCCAGAAGTCGAGCGAGGCGTCGACCAGGCTGCGGATTTCCTGGTCGTCGAAGACCCGGCCGGCATAGGGAATGGAGGATTCGCCTGGGACGAAACGGGTTTCCGGGAAGGCGGCCTCGTAGTATTCGGTTACCAGCGAACGGATCCGCGCCCGGAGTTGCTCGGCTTTCGGGTTCATCTCAGGCAACCTCCGGGAGTTGGGCTGGAGTGGCGGGCGCCCACCGCATTCCGGCATCGAGCAGCCCCCGCTCCCTGAGGTCCAGCAGCGATCTCAGCCGCACGTAACGGTCGCGGCTGAAGCCGGCCCCGCGGGCGCCGGCGCTCTCCAGCGCGCGGACCAGTTCGGCGATGGTGCCGGCCAGCGTCGAAACCGGCTGGTGGCGCGGCGCGAGGCGGCGAAACAGATCGAAGCGGACTTTATAGGAGCGTTTGTCGGGTTGTGCATCCGGGTTGAGGTGAATCGCAGTGCCCGGGAGAGCGGTTGCCACGGCCGCGGCGAGGTCCTTTACCTGGTAGTTCCATTCGTTCGAGCCGGCGTTCACGGCCAGGAATTCGCCGCCGCTCGAGGCTGGCCTCGTAATGGCCCATTCGATCGCGCGAGCCATGTCGGCCACGTCGATGAGCGGGCGCCACGGCGTACCGTCGCTTAGAATACGGATCTCGCGGTTCGAGACGGCGCTGGCGGCGAAGTCGTTCAGCACCAGGTCGAGGCGCAATCGCGGACTGCGGCCGCAGGCCGTGGCAAAGCGCAGGCAGGTGATGGGAAACTCGCGGCCGGCCAGCCCCGCCAGAGCGCGCTCGGCGGCGTACTTCGAGCGGGCGTACGCCGTGAGCGGATTGACGGCGGACGATTCGCCGCGCGCGCCATCCTCGGCGAAGCCGTAGACCGAGCAGGACGAGGCGAAGACGAACGACGCGGCGCCAGCCCGGCGCGCATTCGCCGCCAGCGCCACCGTGGCCTCGTAATTCACTTGTCCGGTCGCATCTTCGAAAAGGTTGCCGATGGGGTCGTTCGAAATCCCTGCCAGGTGTACGACGCTCGCGATGCCGGCCAGCCGCCGCGCCGGAAAATCTCTGACGTCGTCCAAAATCTGTTCGTCGGGAAGTTGGCCGGGCGAAGCCGGGTCGAGCAGTGCGTCGGCAAAGTAACCCGCGTCCAGCCCGATCAGCCGCGCCTTGGGGAAGGCGGCGCGAAGGCGGGCCATGACCACGGGGCCCACGTAACCCAGGTTGCCGGTGACCAGAATGTTCATTGCGCGTGTACCCCGTTGCGCCAGACTTTCCATGGCGCGGCGCCGGTGCTCCACAGTTCGTTCAGATACTGATATTCGCGGAAGGTGTCCATGGCATAAAAGAACCCGTCGTGGCGATAGGCCATCAGTTCGCCGGCGGCGGCCAGCCGCTCGAAAGGCTCCCGCTCGAGCACGCAGTCGTCGCCCCCGATGTAGTCGAACACGCCGCGATTGAAAACCATGAAGCCCGCGCTGATCCAACTATCGGATTGGGGCTTCTCCTTGAACTGTCCGACGCGCCCGCTCGAATCCAGCGTCACGTTGCCGAACCGGGAGATGGGCCGCACGGCCGTTACGCTCGCCAGCTTCCCGTGCGACCGGTGAAACTCCACCATGGCGGAGATATTGGCATCGGTCAGCCCGTCGCCGTAAGTGACCAGAAAGGTGTCGTCCTCGATATACCGCCGAATTCGCCCGATGCGCCCGCCGGTCTGCGACTCCAGGCCCGTGTCGGCCAGGGTCACCTGGAAGTTCTGCTCCTCGTGGCAACCGTTGAAATCGATATGGGACTTCCGGCCGAGGCATATGGTGAAGTCGTTGTTCATCGCCTCGTAATTCAGGAAATAGTCCTTGATCATGTTGCCGCGGTACCCGAGGCAAAGCACGAATTCCCGAAATCCGTAATGCGCGTAGGTCTTCATGATGTGCCAGAGAATCGGCCGGCCGCCGACCTCCACCAGCGGCTTCGGCCGGAACTCCGTCTCTTCGCGCAGGCGTGTACCGAGACCGCCGCACAGCACTACCACTTTCATGGAAGCGTTCCTCGCAAGTATTATCCGGCGCGAACGCGCGCGAGACTATACCCCGGAGGGTTAACTGGCTGGGTTATCTAAAGTATACGGATCATTGTTACCGCGAATGGCAGGCGAACACGCGGACGAAGTCGTTGTGGAAAATGGGGCTGCCCGTCCAGACCCAACTGGCGCGGTCCTGCCAGGCCGCATCGGTATCCCTGGCGACAACGAAGTCGATCGGCAAGGTTCGACAATCGGACTCCAACGCCTCCGCTCCGCCTCCGGCGAACAGGCTGGAAAGGGCCAGGTTTAGGGGGGCACACTCCCGTGGATCGCCGCCAAACGTGGCTCCGCAGCCGCCACCGACGGCGGCCGCCTGGCGGTGGCCATATGCGCCGGAGAAAGTGTCCTGGACGGGTGGCGCCGGGTTCGGCTGGATCACGGCCGTCTCCGGGGTCCGGGCGCGGAGCCACTCCAGAGCTTCGCGATTGGCCGCGGTGCGCCGGCCGAGAAGCCGGTCATCCGCAAGCCAGGCGATCTTCGGGACCTTGCCCATATCCGACAGCAGTGGATAGAATCGCAGGATCGCCAGATCGTAGACCACGCCGGCCACGCCCAGGACGAGCGTCAGGCGCAGCAGCCTGCCGCGCGGCGCGCGCTCCGACAGCACGTTCGCGGCACATAACAGCAGCACGAACTGGGCGGGCAGAAACCCGCGCCAGGCCAGATCGTTGTTGGCGATGATGCTGGACTTCACGAAGGTGCAGATCAGAATACTGGTGGCCGCCATAAGGATCCCGGCCAGTTCCGCCGATGTGGCCGGCCGGTTCCGCTTTCGAAAACGGGCCCGGACGATTGCGGCCGCCACGAAGAAAACGCCCAGCTCCAGGAAGTAGTTGAGCGGCAGGAACAGGAGATCGGCGGCATAGCGCTGCCATGGCCGGTCCAGCCCGAAAAACCGCAGGGCCAACTCGGCGGGCGTGAACACGCGGATGGTCAATTCGAACAGGTGCGGTGCGGCGGCATGGGAAGACGCGGAGCCATGGGAAAAGGAATCCGCCAGGCTGGCCAGAAAGGGCCGGATCCAAGCCACCGCGGCCACGCCCGCCACAGCCAGCGCTTCCGCTTGCCACCATTGTCCGCGAACCGCCGCCACCAGCAGCCACAGCCCCAGGAAAACGGCGAACACCATGGCGACATAAATGCCACAACCCGCGGCGCTGGCAAAGGCCGTTCCGGCGATCAAGCCGGACACGATGCGCCGCGGGTATGACGATTGGGGCGGAATATCCCATGCAATCAGGAATCCGGTGAGACAGGCGACCAGCGAGCAGATATAATGCGGCTCCCACAGCATGGTGTAAAGCCAACCGTCCACCTGCTCGTTCCACCATTCCACGGACGGGGACATTCCGGCAACGATACCGGCTCGCATCAGCCACACCATCGCGAGCGCGGGTACGATATCGAGGCCGGTGACAGCCAGCAGCGCGATTCCGATCTGGCTACGGCGGGCAAGACCGGCGGCAGCCGAGCCGAACAGCCGCAGGTAGAGCGGCACCAGCGAGATGAGCCCGATGCCGACCCACAGCGTGCCGGCAATAGTCGCCTGGCGGGCATCCACCAGCGGCGCCCCAAGGCGGTAAATCAGCGCGCAGGGAATCATCCAGAAATAGTGGTAACGAAGACCGGCGGCGTGGCCGGGGAAGAAGAACGGATTCCGCGCGGGCAGGCCGAACGCTCCGATGGAGTGGGTGAAGGCAATACGGACCGAATAGTCGTAATCGACGATCGAGAAGTAGAGCCGGCGGCCTACGGGCAAGTCGGCCAGCGAGAGAAAGGCAATCGTTATCCACAGTGCGATGAAAGCCGCGAACGGCCACATCCGCCGGAAGTCGAACCCGGCACCAGGTCTGGCTTTACGCCGCAAGGCGCCGGACGAAAGGGCCGCGGCGAAAATGGCGGCATAGACGAACCAAACCCCGTTCCACCCAAGCCATCGCCCCACGGTATAGCAAAGGACGGGGCCGACGGCAAGCGAAACCGGCACGCTGGCGGCGAGGCGGAATGGCAGCAGCCGCGCGCGAAAGCCGAACACATCGGTCAACCATCCGACCGCATAACCGGGAAAGAAAGCCAGCAGCGAGAATAGCCCAAACCCCGCCGAAATGCCAGCCAGATCCGATAGCAGGAAGTGGAAGGTGGCGCCAGCAGTCACGCGCGCAAAACTCCGCTCCCCACGGCGCGGCCATCCAATAGGTGGGAAATCCGCCGGGTACGGGAAGAAGGCCGCTTCAACCCGTCACGCCGCCATCCGGTTGGTTTCCGTTTGGCTCGACCTCGGATGCCCATCTTATCGTCCAAGCAGATTATACAGCGATCGCCTCGTTGCCTGAGAAATATCTGAGAGATGAATTCTCAGATTTGCGGGGCTAGGATCTAATCCGTGGTTTCGGCGCGGTGCCGGACGTCGATGCCTTTCACCATGAAGAGGACGTCTTCGGCGATGTTGGTGGCGTGGTCGGCGATGCGCTCCAGGTTTTGGGCGATGAACATCAGTGCCACGGAGCGGTTAATGGTGCCGCTTTCTTCCTGCATGAATTCCAGCAGTTCGTCGTAGACGGCGTCGCGCAGGCGGTCCACCTCGTCGTCGGAGCGCAAAACCTGGCGCGCCAGGTCCGCGTCGCGTTCGGCGAAGGCGTCGAGCGCGTTATGAACCATGCCCTGCGCCAGTTCGGCGATCTTGGGGATATCGATCAGGGGACGAATCGCCGGCTCCTTCATGAGGGTGAGCGCCCGCTCGGTAATGTTCACCGCCATGTCGCCCATCCGCTCCAGGTCGGTATTGATCTTGATGGCCGAGGTCAGAAAGCGCAAATCGCGCGCCATGGGCTGGTACAGGGCGAGCAGGCGGGTGGCCAGGTCGTCGATTTCCATCTCCTGCTGGTTGATCAATGCCTCGGTCCACATGACCTCTTTGGCCATCTGTTCGTTGCGCTCCACCAGCGAGTAGACGGAATTGTGGATGGACGATTCCACCAGCCGGCCCATATCGACCAGCTTGTTTTCCAGTTCGTCCAGTTCGTCGCGAAAGTGGCGCATGGTTTCTACCCGAACCGTCCCGTGATGTAATCCTCGGTTTCCTTCTTGGCCGGCCGTTTGAAGATTTTCTCCGTCCGGTCGAATTCTA
Source organism: Bryobacterales bacterium (assembly GCA_003164035.1). Taxonomy (GTDB): domain Bacteria; phylum Acidobacteriota; class Terriglobia; order Bryobacterales; family Bryobacteraceae; genus JBEKYD01. The sequence goes on from PLRS01000142.1 coordinate 49,320, forward strand.
TCAGCTTGCCCATCAGGAAGAATCCCGTGAACTCCGCCACGCGGGCGGCCTGCTGCATGTTGTGGGTCACGATCACCTGGGTGCATTGGTCCTTCAAATTGAACATCAGGTCTTCGATCTTGGCGGTGGCGATGGGATCGAGGGCGGAACAGGGCTCATCGAGCAGCAGCACCTCCGGATCCACCGCCAGGGCGCGCGCAATGCAGAGGCGCTGCTGCTGGCCGCCGGAGAGCGAATACGCCGATTCGTGCAGCTTGTCCTTGACTTCGTCCCAGAGTGCCGCCACGCGCAGGCTGTGCTCCACTTTTTCCGCCAGCGAATGGCTGCCGTTAAGGCCGTTGATGCGGATGCCGTAGGCCACGTTATCGAAGATCGACTTGGGGAAAGGATTGGGGCGCTGAAAAACCATGCCCACGCGCCGCCGCAGGCTGGTGACGTCGACGGTTTCGAGCACGTTCTCGCCGTCCATGGTGACCGTGCCCTCCGCCCGCGCGTTACGCACCATGTCGTTGATGCGGTTGAGGGTGCGCAGAAACGTGGATTTGCCGCAACCGGAGGGACCGATCAGGGCGGTGATGCGCTTCTCCGGCATATCGATGTTGATATCGTGAAGCGCCTGATAAGCGCCGTAGAAGAAATTGAGAGCTTTCACCGATATTTTTGGCGGCGCGGCCGCTGGAGCGGTCGCGGCGCCGGCCGAAACTGTCATTGGAGGACTCGACACATGCGGCTCCCGAGTTACTAAGTTGCCCGCGGTATCCATGGCTTACCCCTTTTGCACCGCGGTTCCCCGCGAGAGAACCCAGCGCGCGGTAATATTCGTGATCAGCACCATGGCCAGCAGCACCAGGCCCGCTGCCCATGCCTGGCGATGCCAGTCGTCGAAAGGCGACATGGCATGGGTGAAGATCATGACCGGAAGAGCGGCCACGGGCTGGTTCAGGCCGGTGGGCCAGTATTGATTGTTGAGGGCGGTAAACAGCAGCGGCGCGGTTTCACCGGCGATGCGGGCCACGCCCAGAATCATGCCCGTCAAAATGCCGCGCATGGCCGCCGGTACCACCACCGTGGCCACCATTTTCCATTGCGGCGCGCCCAGCGCCAGAGCGCCTTCGCGAAGCGACCGCGGCACGCCGAGCAGAAACTGCTCGGTGCTGCGCAGGGCGATGGGAATCAGCATCAGGCTGAGGGCGAAGCCGCCGGCCAGCGCCGAGAAAGAGTGCATGGGCGCCACCACCACCGTCCAGGCGAACACGCCAATTACGATGGAGGGTACGCCGTTGAGCAGGTCCGCCATGTAGCGCACGGCCGACGCGAAAGCCTTGTTGCCGAACTCGGCCAGGTAGATGCCGCCCAGGAACCCCACCGGCAGGCCGATGACCGCGGCCAGGCCCACCATGACGGCACTGCCCACAATGGCGTTGGCCATGCCGCCGCCAACCTGCCCTTGCGGCAGCGGCAGCTTGGTGAGAAAGTCCCAATCGATGGACTTACCGCCGTTCCACACCAGGTAGCCCAGAATCACGAACAGGACGGAGACCGTCAGAAGGGTGCATACGCCGGTGGCGGCCAGCATCAGGTTGTTCACCAATTTGCGAACGCCCCGCCGCCTCATGCCGCTGTCCCCGTCCCTTTGCCGCGGGTGGCCATCACCAGCAGCCGCGCCAGCGCGTTGATGATAATGGTGATCAGGAACAGGACTAAGCCCAGTTCCACCAGCGAGCTCTGGTACAGCTTGCCCACGGCCTCGGTGAATTCGTTGGCGATGACGGCGGCGATGGTGTAGCCGGAAGCCAGCAGGGAGGCGTGGATGTTCGGGTCGTTGCCGATGACCATGGTGACGGCCATGGTTTCGCCCAGCGCTCGCGCCAAGCCCAGGAAGATCGATCCCAGGATGCCCAGCCGAGCGTACGGCACTACCACCTGCGAAGTGGATTCCCACCGCGTGGCGCCCAGCGCCAGGGCGGCTTCCCGCTGGTCGCGGGGCACCTCCAGCAGGGACTCGCGCGAGATGGAAATGATAAAAGGAAACGTCATCACGGCCAGGACCACGCCGGCCGCCAGGTATCCGAAACCCAGGGCGGGGCCGCGGAACAGAACGCCCACTCCGGGAACTTCACCCAATGTGGACTTGAGGAACGGCTCCACGTAATCGCGCAACAAAGGAACGATCGTGAAGGCTCCCAGCAATCCGTAAATCACGCTGGGAACGGCGGCCAGCAGCTCCACCAGAAAGGTGCATGCGTCGGCCCATTTGGGAGGCGCGAGCTCGGCCAGAAAAATCGCCGCTCCCACTCCCAGGGGCACGGAGATGAGCAACGCCAGCACCGACGTCAACAGCGTTCCATAGACGAACGGGAGTGCGCCAAAATCGCCGGCCACCGGGTCCCAGTTGGTGCCGGCGAAAAAGTGCAGCCCGAATTTCGCGCGCGATGGCCCGGAGCTCTGCCAAAGCTGCGAGATCAGCAGTACCGTCACCAGGAGCACACTGGCGGCGAAGACCAGGGTGAGGAGCCGGGCGCTTTGATCGCCGCTCCACACCCTGCGCTTTGGCTTTACCGCGATGGCCGGGGCCGACATGCTTATTTCACGAGCGAAATCTGCTTCAGTTCCTTCGCTACCACTTCCTTCGGCAGGGGAGCGTAGCCCAGACCCTCGGCTTCCTTCTGCCCATCGTTCAGCATCCACTGCAGGAAGTTGGTAATAGCCTTACGCTTGGCCGCATCGGGAATCTGGCTGGGAATGAGCAGCCAGGTGAAGGTGGAAATGGGATAGGCGGCCTTGCCGGGGGCGTTGACGATGGAGACGCGGAAATCGGCCGGCATGGCCTTGGCCGCACCGACGGCGGCCGCGGTAACCGCGGCAGCGTCGGCATTGACGAATGCCCCGCTCTTGTTCTTCAACGTGGCATAGGAAATCTTGTTTTGGGTGGCGTAGATCAGCTCCACATAGCCGATCGATCCAGGCGTGCTTTTGACCATTCCCGAAACCCCGTCGCTGCCCTTCTGGCCGGTGCCGGCGGGCCACTTCGGCGAAGGCGCGGCGCCCACTTTGCTCTTCCACTCCGCGCTCACCGAAGAAAGGTAGTCGGTGAAAACGAAGGTCGTGCCGCTGCCGTCGGACCGGTGTACCACCAGGATGTCCTGCGATGGCAGTTTCACGCCGGGGTTGTCCCTGGCGATGGCGGCATCGTTCCATTTGCCGATCTTGCCCAAAAAGATGCCGGCCAGAGTGTCGGCGGAGACCTTCAACTGCCGGCTGATGCCGGGCACGTTGTAAATGATCGCCACGCCGCCGAGGACGGTCGGGAAATGCAGCGGCTTTACTTTCAGATCGGCGATCTGTGCGTCGGTCATGGGCACGTCCGACGCCCCGAAGTCCACCGTGCCGGCAGTCAACTGCTGGATGCCGGCGCCCGAGCCGATCGACTGGTAGTTGATCTGCGCGCCGGTCTTATTCTTGAATTCGTTGAACCATTGTGAATAGATCGCGTTGGGGAACGTCGCCCCCGCCGCGTTAATGGATTGCCCCGCCGCAATCCCCGCGCACCAGAGTCCGGCAAACCCGGCCAGGGCCAGAGTCCTGCTCTTCCTCATTTCGACTTTATTCCTTTCTCCAAGTTCTCACGCTGAAGTTACAAACGTGTTGCTGCGTCGTTACAATTCCGCAACGAAAGCAACTGCCGTATTATCTAAACGTTATGAGCTTGCGCCGGGCCTACTTCGAGGCCGGAACGCCGCCGGGAAGGGTATAGCGAACGTCCAGGTAGATGGTGTTGTCGTGGGTAGCTTTGGGTGCGCCCGCCGCTACGTACCAGGGATCGCGAGTGAGATACTCGTATTGGCCGATCAGACTCAACGCGCCGTAGCGCGCGTCCTTCCAGAAGGTATTGGTAAAGCCGATCGTGAACTCCTGAATGGCCCGGTTCTGGCTGTTGGCCGAGCCGCGGTAACCGTAGCCGACCAGGCTCGTTCCGTTGGCATCCAGGGCCACGTCGCGGCCGATATAGATGCCGCCGTAATAGCCCCAAAGCAGGAGATTCTTGGTGGCATTGGCCTCGAAGCCTTCATTGACGCCGCCCGAGTGGACGGGGCTGATGCTGCCGTCGGAGCGGACCGCGAAATCGGGCGCCTGGCCGAACATATAGCGGCCGCCGCCGTCGCTCCAATAATTGTTGGAGATCACGCGGAAGTTTTTGACCACTTCCAGGTTGGCGTTGACCGAGCCGCCCACGCCCGCCTTGGTGAAATACTCGCCGGAGCTGGGTGTGCCGGTGGTCGTGTTCCACAGCTTGAAAGTGCTCTCGATGCCGGCAACTTCAATGTGTACGCGCGAGGTTGGATCCGCGGCCACCTTGGCAATGAAGTCGGGAGCTACGTTGGGGGTGGAAAGATAACTGGTGCTGGTGTTGTCGATTTCCGTGCCCGCGAGGCCCGTCAGCGCCGACGGCAAGACAACCGAGGAACCGCCCGAAGACCCGCCCATGTACTGGTTCGGATTTTCCGCGGAGAAGCCGATAGCGACCTGGTCGGTGGGATGGAAGACCACGCGCACGCCCGGTTGCCGCGTCCAGGTCAAGCCCGCCAGGTAGTTGACGTCCATCACCTGGCTAAAAAAGATGTCCGCCGGCAGAGGTGAAATGCCTTTTCGGTTGGGAGTGAGCATGGACCAGCTCTGGCCGGCCAGAAACTCCGTCTTACCCTTGCGGAGATCGACCCAGTACAGGCGGATGCGCGGCACGAAGGCGCCATTGGTAACGCCGATGGCGTTGCTCCCGCTGGTACCCAGAAAGTCCATTTCGTTATAGCCGATGAAGTGGGCCCCCTTCCAGTCGCCATCGATGCGGAAACCAATCCGCGAGTTCTGCGGGCTGAAGCGGAATTCGGAAAGCTTGCCGGCGGTCGCGTTGTTGTATGGCACGCTGCCGAAACTGCTGCCGATACCCGAGCCAGCGTCCTTGTCGCGCCATACCCCGGTTAAATCCATGAAACCAACCGGCATGATGGTGATGTTGCCGAGCTGCAATTGCAGCGGCGAAGGGGCATTGGAGTTATCCGCCTGGGCGGGTGGATAGTAGACGGGAGAAGGACTGGGCGCCGCCGGGGACGCGGAAGCCGTGGAAGGCAGCGTACCGGTGGTGCTGGCCACCAGGCCGCCCACGTGAGGCGCGGGAGCCGGAGCCGGCTTCGCCGCGCTGACCGCGCTCGCCGCGTTTGAAGCGGCCAGGCGATCGAGCGCACGCTGTTGATCCGCCAACGCCCTCTGCAGCAGGTCGATCTCTTTCTGTTGGGTGGCCAACCGGGCCTTCAATTGTTCCACTTCGTCGTTGTTTCCGCTCTGGGCCTGGACAACGTGCAAGCCCAATACGGACCACAAACACATCACGAGTGCTAGTTTCGCGGGTCTCATATCGAAACGTGAGTATAATCGGCGGAAAACTACAATTCGATGAGAGTCGCTTTGCGGAAAGATTATTCCAAGCTGCGATTTGGTTACAAACCACGCGGATAACCGGCACGTGGGCGCCAGGCTGGACGGTCCGGGAGTCCCGGTCCTACCCGCCCACGGCTTGCCGTTCGGCCTCGGCCAACTCGCGGGCGTGGCGCTCCAGGCCGGGGCGGAGAACGGTCACCAGATCCTTCTCCATATCTTCGCCGGTGCGCACCAGTTCCCCCAGGTGGAGGGCGGCCAGGCGCCCGCACCAGGCGTCATCCATCGGCCTGCCCATAGCTTGGCTAACCGCCAGCAGGTCGGCGTGCGGCAGGGCGATGGTCTTGGCCGTGTGGGTGTTATCCTCGGCGGTGAGCCGAAACTTCACATCCACGGTATCGGCGTGACGAATGGAAATGGCCGTTTGCAGCCACTGGAGCAGCACCCGGTACTTGCGGCCAAACGGGTCCGGCCCGGCTTCGAACTGGCGGAAGTTGAGCATCTCCCGCTATCTTATCAATAGCGGCAGTTCGACGACATCGCCGCTGGGAGCCTTAATGCTGGTAGCTGAATTGACGGCGCCGCGCGAATTTCGCCTGGCGCAACAAGAGATCGAAGAACCCCAACCGGGCGAAGTGCAGGTGCGGGTCGATTCCGTGGGCCTGTGCGGCTCGGATCTGCATTCGTACACGGAAGGGGGCGTCGGCGATACGCCCTGCCAATACCCTATGATTCTGGGGCACGAGCCCGCCGGAACGGTGGTCGCCGTGGGCGCTGGCGTGACCGGCTGGTCTCGCGGCGACCGCGCCGTCCTGGAGCCCGCTCTGTATTGCTACCACTGCGAATTCTGCCATTCCGGGCGGCACAACATCTGTGCCAACATCCGTTTTCTGAGCACTCCGGGAAACCCCGGCTTCTTTCGCGAACGGGTCAATCTGCCGATCTCCAACGTACTGCCGCTGCCGGATGGGGTCTCGACCGACGTCGGCACCCTGGCCGAGCCCCTGGCCATCACCCTCCACTCGGTGAAACTCGCCCGCGTGGACGTGGGAGAAACCGTGGCCGTGTGGGGCGCCGGCCCGATCGGGCTGTGCACCATCGCCTGCCTTAAGTTGGCTGGCGCCGGGCGCATTTTCGCCGTCGAGCCGGTGGCCCACCGCCGCGAACTGGCCAAGCACATGGGCGCGGACGCCACGCTCGACCCGGCTTCGGTGGACGCCGCCCGCCAGATCGTGGCCGATACCGGCGGACGCGGTGTGGATTGCGCCATCGATTGCGCCGCCAAGGGCGACACCATCAATGCCGGCATCCGTGCCGCGCGCAACGGCGGCCGCGTGGTGCTCACCGGTATTCACTCCGCCACCCACGTGGAGTTCGAAGTCTCGCCCATGCGCCGCAAAGAACTCGCCATTTTGAACGTGCGCCGCAACAATCACGAATCGGAAACCGCCGTGAAGCTGATCGCGAGCCACACTGCGTGGTTTGCCCCCCTGGTCACGCACACGCGGCCGCTCAATCGAATCGCGGATGCCTTCCAGCTCACCGAAGCGTACGCCGACGGCGTCGGCAAAATGATCGTGCGCTGCGCGGAATGAGCCGCCGGTTCTCCCGCGTGGCGAGGCAGTGGGAACTGTCCCCGGCAATAGACTTCCACTAACCGAAGCGGTCTATCGCACCCCCGGCCGGCGCCGTAGAATGGGGGGCACGTGATCGCATTTCCGCTATCGATGCGGTGGTTTCCGGGCTGGAGCCGGCCGGACCAGCGGAGCCATGGAACGGCTGCCAACTCTTTAGGGGCCAGCGAAAAGAAAAGTTCGGGGACTACCAGTACTATTGCACTCAATTTCTACAGAGTACGCCAGCCTGACAGTGCTATAATCGAACCTTATGTCAGTCCCTTAAATCCGTCGAACCTAATGGGGTGCAATTCAGCCCCATCCAATCCGCCGCCGCGCCACCGAGCCCCTTTCATCCACATTTTCTCGGTCCCGACGCAGGCGGCCACTTCCAACTTCTAATCAAAGGAGTATTTTTGATGAGGAAACTGTTGTCTAGTGGTTTGGCTGTTTTTACGGGAGTCGTCTGCACGCCGCTGGTAGTTTCGCCGTTGCAGATGCACAAAACGCCGGTTCCCGAGTTCCGAATCGATCAAAGGTTGCAAATTCTGCGTAGTTTTTTCCAGCAGTTTGGCTGTCCGGCGCGAGATTACGCGCACCTCTTCCTGGAGGCGTCGGATGCCTACAATCTGGACTGGCGCCTGCTTCCAAGTCTTTCCTATGTAGAATCGACAGGCGGTAAAGCGGCCCACGGGAACAATCTGTTCGGCTGGGACAACGGCAAGGCGCACTTCCCCACCCTGGCCGCCGGCATCCACGAGGTCGGCTACCAACTCAGCCACGCCCGCAGGTTCCGGGCCAAGGACCTGAATCACCTGTTGGCCACCTACAATCCAAGCGAATCGTATATCGAGCGGGTGAAGTCCGTCATGCGGCAAATTTCACCCACGGAATAGGCGACGGGCCGCAGCTCAAGACGCCAATCGGACCACAAAATACAACCCGGCGAACAGGGCCACCGAGAGAATCGCGACAACTGTGTATAGAAGCGCACGATCTCTCGTGGTCGACTCTCGCCGTTGGTCGGCCTTCATCTGCTCCGCGAGGCTGTCAAACATGGAACACCTCCTATGACGCCGGTATAAAAGCGGGCAGGTCGTTAATGGCCCGCGGAACCAGATTCTGGCTGATTGTAGCCCTTTTTCGGTGCGCTTCCAAGGGCCAATTCTCAGGGTCAATTTTCAACGCGGCGAGGTAGCCCGCGAACGAATCCGCCCTTGATCGCAGGCGCGCCCGCACAGGCGGTTAGTGGGCGCGCTGGCGCATTCCAGTACCAGGCTGCCGTTGACAACCTTGCACAGACCGGCGTATATTTGCTAACATACTGATCCAACAGTGGTTGCGGTATCGGCGCACGCTCTCGGGTCTCGTCGACAAGATTTCGCAGAACGTGCCGGATGCCTCGTTCACGCAGCCTGCCGCGCTGGTTCTTAACTAATTTAGAAAAGGCGGTAGCGGTTGGACGAGGTTCGGGGGAATAAGGGAATGGCGGCAGACCAGAAATTCGGGCAGGTCGATCAGACGGCGCCGGACAACTACGAGAACCTTCTCGACGACTACAGCCATTTCGCGCCTCCGGCTTCCGATGAAGTGCTGGCAGGCCGTGTCCTCAGCATCACCGCCAAGGACGTGATCGTCGATTTCGGATACAAATCGGAAGGCCTCGTCCCCATCGAACAATTTCAGACTCCCACCGGTGAAATCACGGTGCATCCGGGCGACGCCGTGGAAGTCATGATCGAGCACGGCGAGCAGCCCGAAGGCTACGTGCTGCTCTCGCACACGCGCGCCATGCGCCTCAAGGTCTGGGACACGCTGGAAAAGGCTTTTCAAGAACAACTGGTTTTGTCCGGGCGCGTGCTGGGCCGCGTCAAAGGCGGTCTGGCGGTGGATGTGGGCATCAAGGCTTTCATGCCCGGTTCGCAGGCGGACCCGCGCCCCCTGCACAACCTGGATGCCTTGATCGGACAGGATATTCCGGTGCGCGTGGTGAAGCTCAACCGGCGGCGCGGCAACGTGGTGGTTTCGCGCAAAGCCGTAGTGGAAGAGGAAATTCACGACCGCAAGACGGCCACGCTGGAACATCTGGAAGAGGGCGCGGTGGTCACCGGCACGGTGAAGAACCTGACCGACTACGG
>PLRS01000099.1 GCA_003164035.1 Bryobacterales bacterium
AACATTGAGCGAATAGGCCGCCGCGTTCGACGGGATACCGCAGCTACTGGACGGGACTGGAATGGCGCGAGTCGCGCCGGCTGGAATCGTGGGTCCGCCGAGAGGTCCGTCCGCCTTCCGCGTATCCATGATGCGGCAAGGAGCGACGGGAATCAACTGCAGGGGGTTCGCCATCACGGCGAAGCTCTGGTCGACCGGCGTGGCGGCGGCGTAGTTCGCGTTACCGGCCTGGGTAGCTTGAATCGTACAGGTACCCACGGCCACCAGCGTCACGGTAGCGCCCGATACCGTACAGACCGCCGGGGTGTCCGAAGCGAAGCTCACGGTAAGACCCGAGGACGCGCTTGCGCCGACGGTGAATGGCGCCGCGCCGAACGTCTGATTGGGCAGCGCACCGAAGCCGATGGTCTGGCTCGCTTGTGTCACCTGAAAACTCTGGTTGACCGGCGTGGCTGCGGCGTATGTGCCGTTGCCTGCCTGCGTCGCCTGAATCGTACAGGTGCCTACGGCAGCCAGTGTCACCGTGCTCCCCGATACCGTGCAGACGGGCGTGGTCTCCGAAGCGAAGCGAATCGGAAGGCTCGACGACGCCGTCGCGCTTACGGTGAATGGCGCGGTGCCGAACGCCCGATTGGAAAGCGCACCGAAGCTGATGGTCTGTGCCTCTCCCGCCAACGCCGTGCTCCAGTTGGCGATGAGGTTATAGACATTGATGCTGCCGAGGCCGGTGGCAAGGTCGTAGCCCGCGCCCGCGGGAAATGCGACGGTGAGTGAGGCGGCGCCGGTGGTGGAGAGCAGGCCGTATTCGGCGCCGCTATCGACGAAGCAGCCGGTCGCCCCCGCCGCGCAAGGGACGTCGTTGTTGCCGGTGGTGACGTCGTTGAAGAGGCAGCCGGAAGCCGGCAGGCCGGCCGTGACGCCCGTGTTCGACGTCTGGCCGTTGGAGTAGCAAGCCGAACTGGTTGCGCCGCCGGTGAACTGTGCCTTGGCCAGTGCGTACAGGGTAGTGTTCCAGGGACCCTGGCGGGAGCCGGTGTAGCCGGCCAGCAAAGCGGCAATGCCAGTGAGTTGCGGCGCCACGAAAGACGTTCCGCCCGCACCGCCAAAGGTGCTGGTGGATGTACACGCAGTGGAAGCCGCGCTGGAATCGCACAGGATGAGGTAGTGTCCCAGAACGCCGTTGGCGGCGAACAGAGAGATATCGGGCGTAGCGCGCCAGGTGGCCGAGCCGCTGAGCCCCGGAGTGCCACTCTGGTAGCTTGGCTGGGAGTAGTGGGTGCTGTACCCGCCGCCGCCGCCGACCACTGCGCCGTCGATGTACCCATTGGACGAAGGACCGAGGGCGCAGTACACCGCCGGGCTACCGCCGCCCTGCCACCTGGCCAGGAGGCTGCTGGCACAACTGTCGTTCCAGGCCGTTTCGGGCACGTAACTCAAAGCGTCGCCGAAGTAGGGAGAGTTCGTGGCACCCCAATACCTGCTTTGCGCGGGCCCTCCCATCGATGCGTCGTACAGGTCGGAAAAGTCGGTGCCCCCGGCCGCGGTGACCAGCGGGCTAGCGGAGAGTGCGTCGATGTTGATACCGGAAGTGGCCGTACCGGAAGTGTTCTGGTCGTTGTCGTCGGAGCCGGCGTCGCCGGCGGCGACGAAGATGGTCTGGCCATTGGTGGAGGCCTCCGAATTCAAAGTGTCGAAAGCGCTGTAGTCGGAGGTGACGAAATTCTGTTCGCTGGTGCCATAGCTGTTGCCAATGGCGTCGGCGAGGCTGTTGTCCACTAACGCAGCCAGGGCGGTGAACAGCGAACCGTCGCCGCAGGACATGAAGATCAGATTGGCGGAGGGGGCGAGCGCGTTGGCCCACTCGGCGTCGAGCGCCGCCTCGGACTCATTGTCGTCGTCCGCGACACCGGGATCGCTGCACGTGACCGTGCCATAACCATGATAAACGTGCATGTTCAGGGTGCCGGGCACGCCGAACAGGCCGCGGAAGGTAGCCACATCCCCGCCGGAAGCAGCGCCCGTCGTCGCGTTCACGGTGCCGTAATGCATGTCGCTGATTTCCGCCACGGCGATGGTTCTGTTGGCGCCCAGATTGCCCGAGTTGAACACTTTGTCGACGTTGTAAATGGTGTAGAAATCCTGCGGCGTAACCAGGTATTCGCCGCCGCCGGCGGCGTAGGCGGAATCGGCGTTGTGCCGGACGTTACGCCAGTGATGCGCCGCAGGTTCGTAGGCCACCGGGTGAATCCGGGTGTGATGGCCGCGGGGGGGAATCCGGCTGAGCCCTTCCATTCCGGCGACGACCGGCTCCAGCGCGGCCGGAATCATGGGATCCTGCGCGTTGGCGGCATACTTGCCACCCTGAACGTTGTAGTAGTGCAGTTCGGTGTGAAAGGTAACGCGAACCTGGCCCGCGTTGGCGCTGAAGCCGATGAAAGCCGCGTTGTTCATCACCCCAGTCACGCGCAGGCCTTGCGATTCGAGCCAGGCCGAAACCTTCTCGATGTCCTGCCGCGAGGCGCCGAAGCGTTCGCCGAACTCCGGCGGCGTGAGCCACCGATGATACTCGGGCGCGGCCGGCTGCTGCTGGCGCGCGATGAGCCTGTCGAGCGCCGCTTGCTGTTCGGCGCTGCGCCGGAGGACCAGGTAAAGGCGCAATTCGAGCCCGTCTTCCACCGGGCCGAGGTCGCGGCCGGCGGTCAGCTCCGGGCGGACATTGCCAGGCAAAGCGACCAGACGCGTGCCGTCGATCGCCCGGGTGATGAGAGGACGCGCCGTCGGCGACCCTTCCTCCGCGGTTTGCGCGCGCAACCCGGCCGGCGCGCCGTCGAGCCACAGCACTATGGCGAATGCGGACAACAGGGCCCGAGTTCGCGGATGGTGGGGCCCGCGCGCTGGTAACCGGCCAGGCGCGGCCGTAAACCGGAGTTGCGCATCGGCGCGGAGGTGCCTTCCGCCGGCCCAGCCGGGCCTCGCTGGCGGCAGGCCCCGGCTCAGGATCATGGCGGTTTCGGGTAACCGTGAGGCGGACATCCAAGGCCTTTGTCGTTTAGTGCCCGGCAAAAAGATGTTTCTCACCCGTTTTTTTAGTGAGAAATGCAACCGTATGCCGGCTCCTATATTCAGATGCAAACATCCCTGGGGGATCGCCGTAACAGGAATCCAAAGCGCCGCTCACCGGCCTGGGCGGCTGAGGTCCGCATCGCGCACGGTGCGACCGCTTTGCTGGGCGCCGCCGGACAACCGGCATGTCGCACCGCCGCCGCGGTAGGCTACGGTCTTTGTGCCGTACTATGCCCTAAATTATGCCACGGGCCCCAAGACCCGTTCTAGTTATCGCCAGCAATAAGGTGTTAAATCCGGGTAAAATCACGGCCCGCCGACCACGCTCCGCACCCGGTGGCAGCGGGCGGCGCGCGGAAGTGCCCCGCGGAGTCACATTTGCCGCCAGGGAATATGAAATTATTCCGGCGTGGGGCCTAGGTATCGCATAAGATGGTTGAGGCTTCGGAGTGACCGCATGATACAAACCACCCACCCGAACATGCTCGCTCGTCCTCCTATTCGGCCTCTTACCAGCGCGAGATTGCCGGCGATCTGGTGACACGGTGGCAGACCACAAAAGACGATGGTCTGCCCCGGTCTGCCCCACGGACCGCCCCACTGCCCCGCGAGTTCGAAACTTGGCTCAACCCAAATCCCACGACATCGGGAGTTCGGAGCCTCGACACGGCGCGCACGAGCGTGTGCGCCACATCAGTCTTCACGATTCTGACAAAACCCGAAACTCGCCTACAGGCCATCGCATGTTGTTCCCCGATACGCCCCTTTTCCGGTAGAATAAGTCCGGCCGCCGGTCTTTGGGCGGCATCGGAGGAAATTGCCCTGATGACGGACCCCTCATCTATTCCGCCGGGCGAGCCGCTGGAGCGGATTCAGTGCCAGTGGTGCCAGAGCATGAACCTGAAGACGGCGCTTTCCTGCCAGTCGTGCGGCGCGCCGCTGGACGTGCGCAACCTGGTGAGCGAGTCGGGCTGGCGCGAAGCCCCGCGCATCAAGGACATGACCGAAATCCATTTCAGCGCGAGCACCTGCCAGGTGGAAGGCGAGATCGTGCCGGCGGCGGAAATCAACCTGGGCGCGGGCGACGCCATTTTCTTCGAGCATCACGTCATGCTGTGGAAGGACGAGCGCGTGCCGCTGAGCGTGATGCAGCTTCCCGGCGGCCTGAAGCGCGCCTTCGGCGGTATGCCGTTTCTGATCACGGTAGCGGGCGGGCCGGGGCGGATCGCCTTTTCGCGCGACGCCACCGGCGAGCTGGTGCTGCTGCCGCTGCACCCCGGCATGGAGGTCGACGTACGCGAGCACGCCTTCCTGCTGTGCTCCCACCAGGTGGCCTATTCCTTCGTCCGCATCAAAGGGCTGGCCAACATTCTGTTCGGCGGACAGGGCATGTACATGGACCGTTTCGTCACCACGGGTGCGCCCGGCCTGCTGATCCTGCATGGCTACGGCAACGTGTTCGAGCGGCGCCTGGGGCCGGGCGAGAGCATTATGGTGGAACCGGGCGCGTTTCTTTATAAGGACTCGACGGTCACCATGCAGGTGGAATTTCAACGGCTGGGCACCGGGTTTCTGGGCGGCACCAACATGAGTCTGGCGCGCATGACGGGGCCGGGCCGCATCGGTATTCAGTCGATGTACGTGCACCATCATACGGAATAGGCGGCCACCATGTTTTGCATCCATTGCGGTACCCAGGTTCCCGAGGGCGGCAATTTTTGCGTGGGTTGCGGCTCACCGGTAAAGCCGGCTGTGGCCGCTACACCGCCTCCCACGCCGCACCGATCGGCGCCTCCCGCCCCGGCCCCGCGGGTCGCAAGCGCCAAATGCTCCTGGTGCGGCAGCGTGGTGAACGCGGCCGAATCCGCTTGCCCCCGCTGCGGCGCGTCGGTCTCGCTGGCCGGCGCGGTGGCCGCGTCCGGCTGGGCGCAATTGCCGGCTCGCAAGGACATGGCGAAGCTGCAATTCGGCAATTCCTTCTGCCAGGTGGAGGGCCTCTACGTGCCGGTGGCGGATATGAACCTGGCGGCCGAAGACGGCATTTATTTCACCCACCACGTGCTGCTGTGGAAGGATCCGCAAATCAACATCACCACCATGCCGCTGGCCGGCGGCTGGAAGCGGCTGTTCGCCGGCATGCCGCTGATCATGACCCAGGCCCGGGGGCCCGGCCACATTGCGTTTTCCCGCGATTTGCCGGGCGAGTTGATTCCCCTGCCCCTGCAGCCCGGCCAGGCCGTGGATGTGCGCGAGCATCTCTTCCTGGTGGCAACCGAACACGTCAAATACGACTGGTTTCAAGCCGGCATCTGGTTCCAGACGCAATCGGGAAACGACAGCGAAACGCACTACCCCATCGGCATGTTCATGGACCGCTTCACCGCACCCACGGCGCCTGGCCTGCTGCTGCTCCACGCCGGCGGCAACATCTTCGTGCGGCATCTCGGCCCCGGTGAGACCATTCTGATCAAGCCCACGTCGCTGATCTTCAAAGACCCTGCAGTGCAGATGGCGCTGCACTTCGAGCGGCCGTCCACGGCGTTCTCCGGTTGGGGCTACTGGAGCAATCGCTACTTGTGGCTGCGATTGTCGGGGCCGGGCCGGGTCGCGGTGCAATCGGTATTCGAGCCGATCGAGGGCGAGGCCCGCAACATCACCAGCTTTTCTTACGCCACCGAGCAGCGCTGGTGATAAGTGGGGAGGAAATCATTTGTGCCGGTACGTGATCCGGCCCTTCGTCAAGTCATATGGTGACAGTTCCAGTGAGACTCTATCGCCGTTCATGATCTTGATGCGGTTCCGCCGGAGTCTTCCGGCCATTGTTGCGAGGACGGTCTTTCCTACATCGAGTTCGATGGAGAACATTCCAGCCTTGAACTTCTCGACCACCTTGCCCATGACTTCGATTGCATCTTCTTTTGGCAAAGTTCTCCTTTATATATGCGGTAAAGAACGGGGCTGTGGCACGTTCGGTACCGCGCCCCGCTCCAAGTCCGGACGCTACCAGCGGCTTTGCCGCGAGCCGCCGCCGTTGCCGCGATACCCGCCGCCCGATCCGCGTTCCGCTTTCGGACGAGCTTCGTTGACGTTGAGCGCTCGGCCATCGACATCTCTGCCGTTTAGGCCGCTGATGGCAGCGTTCCCTTCGGCGTCGACGCCCATTTCGACAAACGCGAAGCCCCTGGCTTGTCCCGTGTCACGGTCAGTCACGATGTTCACGCGGTCGACCGCGCCGTATGATTCAAACATGGAACGCACAGTATTCTCCGTGGTTCCGAAACTGAGGTTACCTACAAAAATATTCTTCAATTTAACTTCTTTCTGAATTTGCAGAACAGCGAACGGGCAAGACCAAATAGGGGCCGTGCTTTAGACCGGGCAATGTGGGAGCGTGCGCAATAAGCGGGACTGGCAAATACATTCCCATATTAGCACAGATGTGGGTGCGGCCGAGAGGATTCACCGCTATGGGGATCTCGGATCCTCCGGGGGGTTGAGGGGTAGCTAACCGCTGCCGTTTAGAGGACTACGAAGGCAGATCGTTCCCGCCTTGGCGCGTTTATTCGACGCGGCAGTTCGTCATAGGTCCGGCCGTTCAGTTCGCGGCCGCTACGCTTCTTGTTGACTCCGCCCCATTGCTTGAAAAAGAACGGCACCATCGCCGCCGCACACTGCCGCTGGATCTCGAGCACCCATTCCGACTGGATAGGGCGGGCTCCCGGGCCGGACTCACCGCCGACGATGACCCAGTCGATGCCTTGGAGGTCCAAGGTTCCTAGATCGCCGATCAAGGGCTCTAAAGAGAGGAAGCGGACCTTCGCCGGTGTCATCTGCAGATCGGCGATTCTTACCTTGTACTTCGAAGACTCTACGCTCACACCCATCCACACGTTCACTGGCCAATCGATCCGGCCACTCATTTCGCGCAGTCTCTTTGAGCGCTTTGTCAATACCTGGAACTGATGCCACTCGGCGCGCCGCATTGTCGCGAAGACCTGCTGGATGTACGACTCGGGAACGCGCTCGTGGAAAAGATCGCTCATGGAGTTCACGAAAATCATCTGGGGCTGCTTCCAGCCGAGTGGCAATTCGAGCGCGTGCGGGTGCAAGGTCAGCGCAAATTCGTTCCTGTAGTTATATTGCCCCATGGCCTTGAGCCGCTTAGCCATGCGTTCGGCATAGCAATGCTTGCAGCCCGGGCTGATCTTGTCGCAGCCCGTGAGCGGGTTCCAAGTTGATTCGGTCCATTCGATACTCGACTTTGTGGCCATTCTCGTTCCTACTTAGTCCGGAAATCTCAGGGACGATTCACCAGGCAGGGTACGCTTAACGCCGCCGCCCTGCATCCGGCGTGCCCTCGCAGGTGGATCGACTTCAATTCGAAACTCTGCTTCGAGCTGCAGCACGGCGTCCCGATAATTCGTGTCGGTAAACCGCGTTTCGGCCGCCTCCTTCTACACCATGTCGTCAAAAGTGAGCGTCTGCCCGGCGAAGACTTCCAGCAATCGGTCTGCGAGGTCGGTAATTGGCGAAAACAGAAGGAGATTTGAGGAATCCGGCATTCTTGGATCGAACTCGAACGAACCAACGCCGTCGAAGACCTGAGAACTGCAGCTATTCATGATCCGCTTCATTATGTTCGCGCCCTTGGGACTCTTCGATGCAAAAACCAGGTGATGGCTCGTGCCGCCGCCTTCGGAGCTCTTGAAGCGAAAACCCAGGGGAATGCCGCCAGCGCCTCGGATCGCCTCGCGGATCGCGTCCAAGACGGCGTCTTCTCTTGCCCTCGGCTTCAGGCTGGCGATCTGCTGTCGCAGATCAGCCGCCAGTTCGTCTGAGAAGAAGCCGTTGATCGACTCGTCCATAACCGGAAAACTGAGCTTCATGTTTACACGTCGGTAGTTGAAGAAGAACAGGCAGTCGTTGCCGAAGCCCCTAAGGGCGGCGGCGATCATGCGCAGCGACAGACCCTTGTAGCCGCAAGGGTCGGCGAAGACGAGGGTCGGGATGCTGTACTGCTTGTCCCGAAGGTTGGCCCCGACGACCTTATTCGTCACGGCTGGCCTGTGAGCCAGCAAGCCGACGTCCGGCACGGCGAACACGTTTTTCCTCAACTGCTGCGCCAACGCGGGATCGCCTTCGTTAAACCAGAGACGGACGTGACGTCGCAAGCGTTCGTCTGAAACAACCCGCTCGGTGATCAGCACGGGGATCGATTTCTCGCCGTTCTTGTACACGCCGGGACCAGCGAACAGGTCCGCATAGCCCACGTCCCTGTTCCGGGCTAGTACGTTGGTAAAGGACACGACGTAATCGGTTACGATGTGATGCTTGAGTCTGGACGCGTCCGAGGGTTCGTCGAAGAAGCGCTCCTCAACGCCGAATTCCGTGTGCTTGCTCATCCATCCTCCGCCAGGCTCCACGAGCCGCTCCGCGTACTGGGGCCGGAACTTCGCTCGATTCGCTGGTTGCGCGACTGGCTGATTACATAATACCTGGAAAATGTTTGAGCCGAGACCTCGCGCCTATGGTTGCGGAATGCCCGTTCCTCCCTCTCGGCGTGCCGCAGTCCTGCAGTACGTTTTATGAGAGCCGGAAGAAACCCGCCCATAAGCGGGTAAGCCTGCTAAGGTGTCTGTCATGGTTCGTTCTGGACGGCGCGTGCGCGTATTTCAGGTTAAGCGACCCGCCGATCTCGCGATGGGGTCTCAGCGGCCAGGACAATCTTGCTGTCACGGGCTCCTTTTCGCATCGGCAAGGAGTGAATCATGAGCTCAGCCCCCGAATTCCACTACTGTAACAGGATCGTCGCATACCTGGACATACTGGGTTTCCGAAGGCTTGTGCTGCAGAGCCACGAGGACGCAGAGCGGACAATTCGACGGCTCGACGAGACCATCCAGCACACCCTCGAATTCCTCGCGCTCGACGCGGGAGCCGACTGGTTCTCAGTGAAGCTGTTTTCGGACTGTTTCTGCATCTCCTGTGGGGAAGAAGACCTTGGTACCTTGCTCACGGAAATGTCGTTTCTTCAGTACCACCTCGCGTGCGACGGCATCTTCGTTCGAGGCGGCCTCAGTGTCGGGCGCCATTTTGAAAACACGCGAATCATATTTAGTGAGGGCCTCATCCGGGCATACGAGCTCCAGTGTCCCGACCCATATCCCAGGGTCTTGATCGACCCTGCTGTTGTTGAGTTGATCCGCGCCGAACGGTCCGAAGGCTGCAGGAACGAGCTCTTAGGATTTGTTCTCCAAGGGTTTGATGGCGTATGTTTCCTGGACTACTTAAACTACTCTGGGTATGAAGGGGACTGGGACAAAGAGGACCTGTTACAGTCGCATAAGGACGCCATAACTGAGCAGGTGGCGTTGAACGGCTCACGTCCGGAGATTCTCGCGAAGTATCGGTGGTTGGCCGAATACCACAATTTCAAATTTGACGAGTCCTTCACGGAGGATGAATGGGTCGAGGGCTACTTTGAGACTCTGCGGGAGCGCCTCCGTATTCCGCAGACCGCGTTTCCATTATTCAAACGTATTGACCACACGGAGTGAGTCTAGTTCGAGGCCCGGATGGGTTCCCTTCGATAGGCCGAACTCCCTATGATTCAGGCAGATCCGAGTGATTCGCGCGGGTTGGGAACGCCATACCCCCCCGCGGACCGGGAATCCGCCATCCACTTGGCGGTGTCGCCTATCCGGAGAAGCGCTGACGGCCGGGAGCGCTGGCCGAATGGACTTTGGCCCCGCGAGAGCGACGTGGCGCTTGTTTCAACCCCCACTTCATGACGGGTGCGCGACGTAGAAGTGGAGGTTAGGCCACCCGCCGCGACTCCCAGTCGTCCTCAAACCGACCGTTGAGGTGGCAGCATCGTAGGGCAATGATGGCGTTGGCTCCGCGAACGGTCCAGAACATGCCGGACTGCTTGAGGCGGGAGCCGATTACGGTCTTGCAGCCTGCCTCGATCACGCCCGAGCCGACAAACAGGTGCTGGCGGCGAAATTTGGGATAGCGCATGCGCTTGGCATTTGTCCCGAAGTAATCGGCTTCGATACGAATCTTCTCGACCACTTCGGGATCGGTGGAGACGATGGAACGAAGCGCCTCCACCAGCTTTTCGATTTTGCCCTTGTCGAGCAGGCGCCGCTGGTGGAGTTTCATCCAGGCTTTCTGGTTCCCTG
>PLRS01000063.1 GCA_003164035.1 Bryobacterales bacterium
CAACGCTACGCACGTCCTCATCGACACCAACGGGTATTTCCAATAAGGGGGTGGGGGGGCATCTTCGATGTGCGGGGCCAAGGGATCGATGAGGGCGAGAGACGAAGGCCGGCCGACGATCGCGGAACGCTTCCCCTCCCGCCATCAACCTGTGTGAGAATTGCCTTTCAGACCCATGCGCTGGAACAAGCTGTTCATTCCCACACTGCGAGCCACGCCGCCGGCCGAGGGGCCGGGGCGCGCGCTGCTCGTCCGCGCCGGCTACATCCGCCCCTGCGCCGGCGCCGCCGATGCCTATCTGCCGCTGGCCCAGCGCTCGTTCGCCCGCATCGCGCGGCACGTTCATGGCGAAATGGAGCGGCTGGGCGCGCTCGAGCTGGGCGTGCCGGCGGCCGCGCATTTGCCGCTGGTTGCGCGCGGCGACCTGCGTAGCTACAAGCAACTCCCGCTAGCATGGTATTCACTGCCCGGCCGCGCCCTGGATGCCTGCTGGTTTGCCATGGACGCGGCCGGGGTCGAAGCCTGGTACGAAAAGTTCCGCCAGGCGCTCCGGCGCGTGGCCGAATCGTGTGGTTTGCCGGCGCTATCGGCGGATGCTTCGCGTGGCGCCATCCACGCCGAAGACCTGGTGCTGCCGCTCGACTCCGGCGCGGACCGGCTGGCAGCCTGCCCGGCTTGCGCCTGGATGGCCGATTGGGAACGCGCCGCCGTGGCGCGACCGGCCGCGGCCGCCGATCCCGACGGCGATTTCGCTCCCGAACCCTTCCCCACTCCCGGGCAAAAGACCATCGACGAGGTGGCGCAATTCACCGGCTTGCCCGCCACGGCGCAGATGAAGAGCCTGGTGCTGATCGCAGGCCAGAAGCCCGTCCTCGCCCTGGTCCGCGGCGATCACCAGTTGAGCGAGGCCAAATTCGCCGCCGCTGTCTCCTTCATCCCCTTCCGCCCTGCCAGGCCGGAGGAGATCCGCCAGTGGTTCGGCGCCGATGCCGGCTCGCTGGGCCCGCTCGATTCAGACAAGCACGCCGTGCGTGGGGTGAGCATTCTCGCCGACTTCGCCCTTCGCGGCCGGCGCAACCTCATCGCCGGCGCCAACCGCAACGATACCCACTTCCGCCATGTCACTCCGGATGAAGACTTCTCGCCCGAATGGCACGACCTGCGCCAGGCCGAAGCCGCGGATGGCTGCCCCCGCTGCGGTGCACCGGTCGAGATGCGGCCGGCCATTCGTCTGGCGCATCTCGCCGCCGGACATGAAGGCGAGCCGCTCGACCTGCACGTGGCCGGCGCGGGTAGCCGCGAAGAGCCGGTACATACCGGCTCATGCCAACTCGCCCTCGATCGCCTGCTGGCCACCGCCGCCGCGCTCCATTATGACGCCAACGGCCTGGTGTGGCCGCCCGCCATCGCCCCGTTCGACGTGGTCGTCACTCCGGCCAACTACGGCGACGCCGCCCAACGCCGGGCCGCCGACGCCATTTACGCCGATTGCCTCGCCGCCGGCCTTGACGCTCTGCTCGACGACCGCGACGAGCGTCCCGGCGTCAAGTTCAAGGATGCCGACCTGATCGGCATCCCGCACCGCATCGTGGTGGGCAGGAAACTCGAAACCGGCCTGGTGGAGGCGATCGCCCGCGCCACGCTGCAGACCCGCGAGTTCGCCCCGGCCGATGCCGCCGCCGCGGTGCGCTCCGCCCTGGCCGCGGGGCAGTGACGGCCCGGGGCGGTCCGTGGGGCAGACCATCGTTTTTTGTGGTCTGCCACCGCGTCATCCGGTCGCCGGCGGGAGTGACCGGGACGGAGTGACCGGGGCAGTAACCCCTGCGCCGGATGTCTCGGATCTGGGAACCCGGCGCAGGGGGTTACTGTCCCGGCTTACCCCGGCTTAACCCCCCCTGATTGCAGTATGCCAACCCCGCCCGGCCGCCAGCCCGATCGCCGCTATCATGGCCGACAGCCAGGCGAACCAATCTCCGTGGCGGGTATAGAAGGTCTTCTCCGAGGTGTAGCGGAAGCCGTTTAACGAGGTTGCCTCGGTGTACGATGGCAAGCTCCCGCGCAGGCGGCCGGCGGAGTCGATGGTCGCGGTTACACCGTCGTTGGTGGCGCGCAGGATCCAGCGGCGGTTCTCGGCGGCGCGCATGCGTAGGATTTCCAGGTGCTGCTGGCGGGCGGCGCTGCGGCCGAACCATCCATCGTTGGAGATGTTAAACAGCACTTCGGCGCCGCGGTTCACAAATTCACCGACGAAACCCGGGAACACCGATTCGTAACAGATGAAGGCGCCCAGCTTGTGCGCGCCCACGGGCGAAACCACCACGCGGCTGCCGGCGGCGAAATCGCCGGCTTCGGTCGAAATCTTGCGCGTCAGCCAGCCGAACGGCCACGGCACGTATTCGCCGAACGGCACCAGGTGCACCTTGTCGTAGCGGCTCACGGCGTCGCCGTCGGGCGACACCAGTTCGGCCGAATTCGTCGGCGCGCCATCCACGGTGCGGCCCACCACGCCCGCCAGGAAATAGGCCTTGGTGGTTTCGGCCAGTTGATTGGCATAGCGGCGGAAGTGCGGATCCTGGTCGTAGTAGAGCGGTGCGGGCACCTCCGGCCACACGATGATGGAGGGCGGCCTTTGCGGCTGGGCCAGCGCGCCGCGCAGAGTCAACGCAAGCTGCTCGTTGAGCATGCGATCGAAAGACTCCGCCGTCCATTCCTCGTTTTCGGAAAGATTCGGCTGCACCAGCAGCGCCGTCTCCCGCCCGCGCACTGCGTCCGGCAGGGGCGGCAACAACAGGGTGAACAGCACCGGCAGCAGCCAGAGCAGCTCGGCGCGCGGCCGGCCCAGCGCGGCCAAGGCCAGTGCCGTGCCCATCATGGCGAACAGGAACGAGATGCCCCACACTCCGGTGATGGGCGCCAGGCGCAACGGCAGGCCCATGTCGATTCCCGCGTTGCCCAGCGCCAGCCACGCGAACCCCAGGCTGCCGTGCGTGGCTTCCAGGGCAACCCACAGAGCGGCTACCGAAGGGGTCGCCCACCAGCGCCGCATCAGGATGCCGGCCCCGAGCGCGAACACTCCCATGTGAATTCCTTTAGCCGCCGCGAACAGCGCCAGCAGCGCCCAGCCTTCGGTTTCGCCCACGCCGCCGTGGACAGCCAGCACGAACTGAATCCAGTAGCAGACGCCGGCCCAGTACACCACCCCGCAGATCCATCCCTGGGCGAAACGCCGCCACGGGCTGGCTTCGCGCGCGGCCGCTATCAACAGCGGCGACAGCGCCACCGGAGCCAGCCACACGTAATGGAATTTCGGAAATACCAGAATGGAGAGCAGCGCGGAGAGGAGAGCCAGTATCCAGTTCAGCATAAGAGCTTTCAGCGGTCAGCTTTCGGCGATCGCCTCACTCACCTGGTCCGCCATGTACGAGCTCCGCACCAGCGGGCCGCTGAACACCATTTTGAATCCCAGCCCCAGGCCGCAGGCGCGATACGCTTCAAACCGCTCCGGGCCGACGTATTCCACCACCGGCAGATGGCGGCGCGTGGGCTGCAAATACTGGCCGATGGTAGCTACGTCGGTGCCGGTCTCGCGCAGGTCGGCCAGTAGCGTCCGCACTTCGGTGTCGGTTTCTCCCAAGCCCACCATGAAGCCGGACTTGGTGAGCGCCTCCCGCCGGTGGCGGCGGGCATACGCCAGCACCGCCAGCGATTGCCGGTAATCGGCCTGCGGACGAACGCGGGCGTAAAGACGCGGCACGGTTTCCATATTGTGATTGAAGACGTGGGGACCGGCGTCGAGCACGCGCGCCACCGCGTCCATGTCGCCGCAAAAATCCGGTGTGAGCACTTCCACCCGCGCTTCGGGCAACGCCTGGCGAACTTCGCGCACGGTTTCGGCGAAATGGCGCGAGCCCCCATCGGGAAGGTCGTCGCGATTCACGCTGGTGATCACCACGTAGCGCAGTTGCATCTCGGCAGCCATGCGGGCCACCTGGGCCGGCTCGGCGGCATCGAGATTACGGTCGTCGCCGCGCCGCAGTTTGGCGACCGAGCAGAAGCCGCACGCGCGCGTGCAGCGTTCCCCCAGAATCATAAAGGTGGCCGCGCCGCGGTGGAAGCACTCGTGAATGTTGGGACAGCGCGCCGACTCGCACACCGTGTGCAGGCCTTTTTGCCGCAACGAGCTCTTCAACAGGTTGAGCGATTCGAAATGCGTCGGGCTCTTGCGCGCCCACTCGGGAAGCCTGGGACGCGGCGGGCCGATCCCGGCACCGATCTCAACCAGGGGAGCGCTCACGTTATTTCCGAATCGGATGGAATCCGGCGCTTTCGAGCTCGGTCTTGGCGTGCGCCATCGCCTGAGTGTTGTCGTAAGGCCCCACCAGGATGCGCGTCAGATTATTAGGTCCGGGCGTGGTGAAGGCCGGGAAACCCTTGTCCTTCAGCGCGCGCACCACCACCTCGGCATCCGATTGGCCCACCGACATGACCTGCCAGCAGGTCCCCGGCTGCAATTCCGCGGGCGCCTGGCGGGCCGGCGGTTCAGGGGTCGACGCCGCCGGTTGAGTGGAAGGCTGGGCGGGTTGCGCCGGCTGGTTATCCTCGGCTGGCGGCGGCGCGGCGGCCTGTTCCGCCGGCGCCGCAGCCTGTTCCGCCGGGGTCGCGGCCGGAGCCGCACTGGCGGTTGGTTGGGGGCGATCCATGACCGGCGAACCGCCCGAAGCCGCATCCGCCATTTTGCCCGATCGCGGCGAATTCTGCCCCACCACGTAGCCCATGGCAAAGGCCACCGCAAGCAGCAGCACCGCGACAAAGAACCCACTCAGCAACTGGCGGTTTCCCACCACTAATTCGAATTCGCCGGTCTCGTTATTTTTCATCCGCTAAGAGCCTGCCGGTGGCGCCGGGCCCGGCCTGCCGACCCGGTCTAGCGCACGTTCCAAAGAAGTAATTATATCCAGCGGCAGCGGGAAGACAATGGTCGTATTATTGGCCGCGCCGATATCCACCAAAGTTTGCAAATACCGGAGCTGGATGGCCGCCGGCTGCCTCTGGATCACCTCGGCCGCCATGGCCAGCTTTTCCGAGGCGGTATACTCGCCGTCGGCGTGAATGATTTTGGCCCGCTTATCGCGCTCGGCTTCGGCCTGCTTGGCGATGGCGCGGATCATCGATTCCGGCAGGTCCACCTGCTTCACTTCCACCATGGTCACCTTCACGCCCCATGGAGAGGTGTGCTGATCCAGAATCGATTGCAGACGGAGATTGAGTTTTTCGCGCTGGCTCAACAGCTCGTCCAGTTCGCTTTCGCCCAGCACGCTGCGGAGCGTGGTCTGCGCCAGTTGCGAGGTGGCGTAAAGGAAGTTCGAGACCTCGACCACCGCCAGCCGCGGCTCGACCACCTTAAAATAGACCACTGCATTTACTTTGACGGTGACGTTGTCGCGCGTGACCACGTCCTGGCCCGGCACCTCCAGGGTATCGATCCGCAGCGAAATACGCACCATCCGGTCGATCGGTGCGAACACCAGAATCACCCCCGGCCCCTTGGGCTGCGGTAACAGGCGCCCCAGCCGGAAGATCACCGCGCGCTCGTACTCGCGCAGGATCTTAATGGCACTGAGCAGATAAATAACGACGATAACAACGCCTATGGTTGTAAAATCGAGCACGCCTTCCTCCTTCGGTCTGCGCTACCCTCACGACGCCATCGGTTCCACCTTCAGTTGCAGCCCCGCGATGGCGGTGACGCGCACCCGCGCCCCTGCCGCCACAGGACTGGACGACACCGCGTCCCAGTATTCTCCATGCACAAAGATTTTGCCCGCCGGCTCCAGCGCGGTCACGGCGGACCCGATTTCACCCACCATGGCCTCCACGCCAGTCATCGCCTTGTTGCGCCGCGCGCGAATCACCAGCGACAGCAGCAGCACGGTTATGGCTGAAAATGGCAGCGCCAGCGCCAGCGCCGTCGACCAGTGAACCCGCATTTCCGGCAACGGGCTGTCCACCAGCATCACCGCACCCAATACCATGGAGATGGCGCCCGACACCGCCAGCACGCCGTGGGCGGCGAATTTCGCTTCCAGCACAAACAAAGTCACTGACAACAGCAACAGCGCCGCCCCCAACCAGTTGATCGGCAATACCGACATGGCGGAGAGCCCCAGCAGCACCAGAATGGCCCCGATCGCACCCGGCGCCACCATGCCCGGCGAGCTGAACTCGACATAGATCAGCAGCGCGCCCACCACCAGCAAAACCAGCGCGATGTTGGGATCGGCGATGGCCGCGATGAGTTTCTGGCGCCAACTGGTCTGGTAGATTTCGATTTCGGCTCCGGCCAGGTGCAAGTTCACCGTGCTGCCGTCGAACCGGGTCACCGTGCGGCCGTCCAACTCAGCCATCAGGGCGTTGTCGTTGGCGGCCACCACGTCGATCAGGTGCTGGTCGAGAGCCTCCCGCTCGGTGAAAGAATGGCTTTCCCGCACAGCCGTTTCGGCCAGTTGGCTGTTGCGCGCCCGCTTGGAAACGATGGACCGCAGATAGGCCGCGGCATCGTTTTCCACTTTGGCCTTCATGACGGCATCCATTTCGCCGCCATACGCCACTGGGTGCGCCGCGCCGGTATTGGTGCCCGGCGCCATGGCGGCCACCTCGCCGGCTTCGAGCAGGAAGAACCCGGCCGAGGCGGCGCGCCCTCCGCTGGGCGCCACGTAGGTAATTACCGGCACCGGGCAGGCAATCATCTCTTCGATGGTTTCCCGCATGGCATCCATCAGCCCGCCGGGAGTGTTCAGACGGATCAAAAGCGCGGCGGCACCTTCCGAGCGCGCCTGCGCAATCGCTCCCGCAACCACTTCGGCGGTCACCGGATGTACGATGCCATCCACATCCACCGCAATCACTTTCGGCGGAGCGGCCAGTGCCTGTGCCGTTAGCGCAAACGCTACCCAAATTGGAGCGCTGAGGCGCATCCATCCATCCTTCCTGGCTGTTACAACTTCAACTATATCCGATCCCCAGGACAGCAGCGTCCGAAACTTCACCGTCCCAATGCCGCGAATAGAAAGTTCTGATAGGAAATCGGCTGTAGGTCCGATATAATTGGAGCTACATACCCAATTCAGATAAGGGAAAGGTGAATCGCATGCCGAAGAAAAATAACGTTGAAAAGGAACTTGTTTCCGCAGCAGCCGCCGCACCCGCGCCGGCGCGCCGGAGGCCGGCTGCGAGCCGCAAGCTACACGCCGCCGTGGAGCAGGTTACCGCCGAAGTAAAACCCGCCCAACCCACCCGCATCGCGATCAAGCCATCGCACGAAGAAATCGCCAAACTGGCCTACTTCTATTGGGAAGCGCGCGGATGCCAGATCGGGACCGGGGAAGAAGATTGGACACGCGCGGAGCGGGAATTGCTCAGCCGCTAGCATCGCGCGAGTAACCGCTCTCAACGGTCGCGGCCCGGCAATCGCCCCCGTCAGTATCTTCGGAGTACGGCCAAAAGCCGGCCCTGAATCTGCACGTCTTCGGCGGGTACCAGAATCGGCTTCAACGCGGCGTTAGCCGGCTGTAACCTAATTGTATTTTCATTTTCGCGATAGAACTTTTTCAAAGTCGCGTCGCTGCCGGCGACCAGTGCCACCACCGTTTCTCCGTCGCGCGCTTGGCTGGTGCGCTCCAGCAGGATCACGTCGCCATCGCAGATATGATCTTCGATCATCGACGTGCCGCGCACTTCGAGAGCGTAAACGTTCGGATTTCCGGTGTAATCGGCAAACTGGAGCACTTCCTTTTGCTCCACCGCTTCCACCGGCGCACCGGCGGCGATCCTTCCCAATAACGGAATCTCCGCGGCCGCGGTGCGCTGGCGGCGCTGCTCCTGCGCATACTTGGGGTTCAGCTCGAGCGACCGGCTCTGGTTATAGCCGCGCTTCAGGTAGCCTTTGTCCGTCAACACCGATATGTGCTTGTGTACGGTAGCCAGAGAGGCCAGATCGAGGCCCTGCGCGATTTCTTCGTAACTGGGACAGAAACCGTTCTCATCCACAAACTGCGCCAGAAAATCCAGTACCTGCTTTTGCCGTTTGGTAAGTGCCATCGAGTTACCCAATTTCATTCTGGGCGAATAAAAAGAGAAAGTCAAGAAATTTGGAAAAGGACACGATTGTCTCCATTCATGTTGTAGCAGAAGCCATGGCAGCGTAAGTCGTGGGGCGGGCAATTCTGCCCGCAGCCGCCTTTGAGGCGGCCTTCGGGAGTGGACAGCTCTCCTGCCGGGTGAGAGCCGGCTCAAAAGCCGGCTGCGGCCAGGATTGGCCGCCCCACCGTTACTCTCCTGCCTCGCGTACACGTACGCAATGTCGCGCGCCTCGGTGCGAAAAGCCGTACCCGAAAGACGCGTGGTAACGGACTCCGGTCCCGGTGGCGAACAGGCCGCCCGCGACGCCCTGAAGTCCCTGGTGCAATGCGGCATGCTGCGGCGGTCGGACGACCCGGACCACTGGCAGTTCGCCCACGTGCTGAGCTACCGCTTTGCCGCAAGGAGACCGGTTCCGATCCGGCGGTTCGGCTGCGGCTGGGGCATTGGCTCCATGGGCATCTGAAGGCGGCGCTGGCAGCGGGCGTCGAGGGCGAGCCGCGTTCGCTCACCCGGTCGTTGGAACATCTAGCCGCCCTGTTGCGCGCGGATGACGACCAGGGGCTTTGGGACCCGCTCGCAATCTCCGCGCTCTACGACTTTCAAGACCGCCTTACAGACTTGGGCCGGCTGACCTTGGTGAAACTCGCCTTGGCCGCGGTAGCAGGCTGGATGGAGCGATTTCCGGCCGAGAAGGCGGACGAGCCCGATTGGCTTCGCGAGCGTTCCGCGCTGACCGGCCGCCAGGGCGACGTGCTGATGGACCAAGGAGATCTGGCCGGGGCGCTGGCGGCGTACAGGGAGTCGCTGGAGGTGTGGCGGCGGCTCGCGGAGTCCGATCCGTCGAACGCGGTTTGGCAGTGGGGCCTATCATACAGCCTCACGCGGATGGCCCAACTCCACGAGCGCCAAGGGGACCGCGATGAGGCTCTGCGGTTCGCGCTAGAGAGCCTCGGGATCGACGAGCGCCTGGCCGCGCTCGACTGCAGCAGCGCGACCTGGCAGCGGGACGTGGCGATCAGCCGCGCGTTGGTTGCGCGACGGCGGGGATGAGCGGGTAGCGGCTACGCAGGGGCGGTGCTAAAGCGTGATTCCGCATAAATGGTAGGGCGGACCCCCCTGGTCCCGCTCTTCGCCTGAAGAATCAAGCGCTTGCCAGCCCGGACAAGCCGGCCAGGGGGCCGGCTGCGGACCAGGGGCGGACCAGGGGGTCCGCCCCACCAAAGCGGCTCATTCGCGCCAGATGAGCGCCGGGATGAGTCCCGGCGTGGCAGACTAAGAGTCTGCTCCACGAAATGCCGCCGCTTCTACCGGGTCTTTTCCGCCACGAACCGAACTAGGCGGCTTTGCCGGCCGGGGTTCCACTCGGCCTCGTCCATCGTGTCCTGGTAGCGCACCACGCGCAGGTCGTCGAAGTCGCGCAACAACTGGTTGGTCTGAAACATGAATTTCTCTTCGCCCGCGAATCCTTCCATGACGAGCAGCCCGCCTGGTTTCAGCGCTTCGCGAATGCGTTCGGTGCTGCGGGGCCGGGCGCCCTCATACCAGGCGTGTACGTAGAACAGGGTGATCAGGTCCCAGCGGTTGTGGCCGAAATCGTAATGGTCCAAACCGTCGACCACCGCGTCGAGCTTCACGCCGGCGTCGGCGGCGTGCTGCCGGGCTTGCGCCACCGCCACGTCCGAGAGGTCTACGCCCGTCACCTGCCATCCCTGCAGCCCGAGGTAAACCGCGTTGCGGCCATCGCCCGTGCCAAGATCGACCGCCGCGCCCGGCTTACGGCCGCGAACCGATTCCACCAGTAACGGGCTCGGCTGGCGCCGGTAGGCGGTCTTGGGGTCTTTGAATTTGCCGTTCCAGAAATCCCGGGTACGCGGATCGATCACCTGGCCGGGTGCCAGGCGGGCCGCGAGCCATAGCAGCGGAGCGGCGATAGCCGTCCTGCGGTTTATGCGAGCTGGCGCGAACATACTCGTCATGATAAGGGAGATTCCCGTAGTAGACCAGTGACGCTCAGGGGATCATAGATCTTGCATCTCCAAATTAAAGTGTGAGAGCTTGAATGCGAGCCCGTCGAGTGAACACGACAAATTCATTGTTGATCGTATCCTTTCTCTGCTCGGGAAGCGCCGTTGCGCAGCCGGTCGATAAGGAGCCGGCCGCTGTCGTCGAGCTTGGGGGATCTCCCGGCTGGAATCTCAGGGACGGCGGATGGAGCTTCGGCCCAACCGTCGCGGTCGAAGTTACGCCGGTAAAGAACTGGTTGGAACTTGAGACGGGCGTTACGCCGACTTTCGGCCATCACTCGACGGAATGGGACACGGACCTTTTATTCAAGAAGCCTTGGGATCTCTCGAGGAAGGTGGAGTTTATGTTCGGGCTCGGTCCGGAGTGGGTCCATGCGAGGGAATACAGCACGACGACGAACTCAGTGGCCGGTGAGGCCGTGCTGGATTTTATGTTCTGGCCCTCCGCGAAGCATAGATTCGGCTGGTACCTCGAGCCGGGCTGCGAGTACAATCTTGGGCGCGGACATGCGTGGTCGGTTGGCATAAGCGGTGGCCTGCTGATCGCGATCCCGTGACGCTTCGTTCGTCAATGTATTCATTGCAGTTTCCCCCGCGCGTCCACCGTCCAAATCTCTTCCACGGTTTCGCCGCGCACGCCGTAGACCCGCTCGTGCAGATTCACGGCCACGCAAATGTGGTTGGGGATGACGCGGACGCGCTCGCCCACGTCGAAGGTGCGCTCGGCCCGCGCCAGGTCGATGAAGCCGTGCTCCTCGTTCATTTTGTGGAAGCGCGCGCCGGACGCCTCCATCACGCGGCCGAAAGTGACTTCGGATGAAGCCGAGAGCCGGTCCGAGGAGAACGTCTTCGATCCCCCGTCGACGATCATCTGCCCGGGGTGAGCCGTGGAAACCACCGTGGTAAGAATGGCGGCGGCGCAATCCTCCAGCTCGCAGGCGCCGCACCCCACCGTATTCATGTCGTTGAACACGTAAGTGCCGGGGCGGATTTCCGTCAAGCCGTCGATTTCGTGGGAATGAAACAGGGTGGGCGTGGACCCGCCGCTGACGATCGGCGTTTCGATTCCCGCGCGGCGGAAATCGGCCAGTATCGACCGCAGCAGCTCGCTCAGTTGGTCGAGCGCGCGCAGGCCGCTCTCGCTCAGAGCCTTGATGTGGCCGGGATAGAAAGTGATGCCGCGCAGCTTCAGGTGCGGCAGTTTTTCCAGGCTCTCGGCCAAGTGCAGCAGTTCCTCGCCCGGCGCCACTCCCACGCGGCCCAGGCCGACGTCGACTTCCGCCAGCACGCCCACCTCCACCTGCGCGGCGCGGGCGGCGTCGGAAAGCTGGCGCGCCGCGAAAACGCTGTCCAGCGCTACCGTCAGGTTGGTTTTCGCCGCCAGCCGCATCAACCGTTCCAGCTTCGAGCGGCCGATCACCGGAAATGCCACCAGCAGATCTTCCGGACCGGCTTCGACCATCACTTCCGCTTCGGACACTTTGGCCACTGTCAGGCCCGCCGCGCCCCCGGCCAGTTGGCGCTTGCCGATCATCACCGATTTGTGGGTCTTAGTGTGAGGCCGCAGCCGCAGCGCATGTTCGGCGGCGTAATGGGCTACGCGCGCCAGATTGCGCTCCATCACAGCCAGGTCCACGATCAGCGCCGGCGTATCGATATCCGTAATGGTCATGCCTCCAGAATATTGCGCCTGGCGTCGATTGCTGTTATAACGTATCTAAATAAAATAATACTGTGATATATTGGTACCATGATAGTAGAACGAGTACAGACCGGCGTCCGCATGGAAAAGCGGATCTTGAAGGTTCTAAAGGCAATTGCGGAGCTCAAGGACATGTCGCTTGGCGATCTGCTGGAGGGCATCGTATTGCACGCCTTTGAAGGCAAGGGCGCCTTCACCGATGAGACCCTGGCCCAGATCGCCCGCCTGCGCGAGATTTACGGTCTCACGCTGACGGCCTCCGATAGCCACCAACTCACCGAGGAACAGGCATCGTGAAGCTGGTTCCCCTCCTGCTGGCAGCCATCTGCCTGGCGAACGCCATGGAGCATACCCACACCGAATTCGAGTTCACCCTCGGGGCGCCGTACAGCCGCGTCGCGCCTTTGTTTGGCGCGTTGGCCGAACAGAACTGGGATCCCGAATGGAAACCGCGCTTCCTCTATCCCACGCCGCCCGCGGACCGGGAAGGCGCCGTATTCCGCGTGGAACGCCCCGGCCAAAGCTCCGTCTGGGTCAACACGCTCTTCGATCTCGCCACCGGCCGCGTGCAGTATGTCTACGTCGTGGACGGAGTGATGGCGACCCGCATCGATATCCGCCTGACGCGCGAAGGCGATGCAGCCACTCATGTTGTGGTAGCCTATGAGCGCACGGCGCTGGAGGACGCGGCCGCCGCGCACGTCCGCTCCCTGGCCAAAAGCGATGCCGGCAACGGACCCGAATGGAAAGCGGCCATCGAAGCCTATCTGGCCAAAGCGGGCAAGTGACGTCGCGTTGCCGCGTAGCGGGTTTTCCAGTATTCTTGGGGAATGGAAGTCCATTTCACCGCTGAGCAGCAAGCCCATCTCGCTCAGATCGCCACGAAAGCCGGCACCGTCCCCGAACTGTTGGTGACGAATGTGGTTGCCCGTTATCTCGACGAAGAAGCCCGCTTCCTTGCCGCCGTGGAAAAAGGCCTGGCGGCGGCCGAGCGAGGGGAGTTTATCGAAGAAGAAGAAATGGACGCCCGCCTTGATGCAATGTTCAAGGCCTGATGCGCATCCGTTGGACTCTCCCCGCCGCCGACGATTTAGAGGGCATCAAGAACTACCTGCAGCAGAATTACGCGCCTTTCGCGGAGCAGACCGTCCGGACCATTTACAAGCGTATCCGTTCCCTGAAGAGCATGCCCAACCGGGGCAGGGCCGGTCACCGCAGCGGCACAAGGGAACTGCCGCTTACGCCGCTGCCTTACGTTGTCGTTTATTCCGTGAGGGCTCAGGCTGTCGAAATCCTCCATATTTATCATGGTGCGCAAGACTGGCACTGGTGTGGCTCGTGAACGCCGGCCAGGGCGGAACCGGCGTAATCCTGGGCTGGCCACGTGGACAGCGTCAACTGGAAAGCCCGCCGCGCCGAAGCGTTCGACGACTGCGCCAGCGAACTGATCGACGAGGTGCGAGCCGGGCGGGCGCCGTTGATGGGTTACCGAAGCCGCAGTAGATCAAGAGGGAACGGCGCGCTCAAAGTCACATGGCCGAGTCGCCGATCCCCGCAGCGGAGTTCGCTGGGTGATACTCTATTTGGGCCTGGAGGCGCGCGTGGAAGCAGAGACCGGCCCTGCTGGCAAGTCGGAGAGACTGCTAGATCTACTAAAGCGCAAAGACGGAATCGGCGAGCCGCTGTCGAGCGTGGCGGACTACGTGGCACATGTCCGCAAGGTAGCGGAGTCATGGCAGGATGAAGACTGGAGAGAGCGCAGTCGGGACGAGGACTACGCGCTTAACGACACCCGTATTGTCGGACAGGTCTGGTTCCGCGGACACGGCGGCTGTGAGCTTAGCCTGAAGCCCCGCCTATACCGTGAGGAATTGTGGGCTCCGCTCAGGCGCTTAGCCCCTGAAGGCGTGGGCAACGCGGCCGACCAGGATGACCTGTTGTTCGAGGACCTCTTCGATCTCGAACACGAAATGCGAATTGACTTTACAAGCTACGGGCACCTTCTGAATGAGTCGAATCAGGCCAAGACCCACATCGACTGGTATTTCCTCATGCAGCACCACTCGGTGCCTACCCGTTTGCTGGACTGGTCGACAAACGCCCTTGCCGCCCTCTTTTTTGCCGTCGAGGCGTATGGGGGGCGGCTGGTCGGTGGGCAGCCCTCCGGTCGTGCCGCTACCCCAGACGGGCGAAGCGGCGATGAGGACTGTGTCGCCGTCTGGGCAATCGATGCCTACTGGCTAGCCGACCGCCTTAGTGACGAATGGGGGGCGCCGTTGCTTCCCTACTCTGAGGATGCGGCGAGATATTTGCCTCCCCTGGAGAGGCTAATAGAGCGGTTCAAAGACGCGCGAGCGCTCGTTCCGAAGCACCCGATGCCAATCGAGCCCCCTGCGATGCACCCCAGGGTGGCCTCGCAGGAGGGCCGCTTCGTCGTCTTTGGCCGGGGCCGGGACCTGCTTCAGGAGAAAATCCGGCTCGAACGAACAGACGATTGCATAGAGAAAGAACTCCGCGTCAAGCAAATCAGGTTCAAGGTCTCGGATCACGACGCGGTGCTGAGGGAACTGGCGCAGTTGGGTGTCTCCAGGCGCACTCTGTACCCCGACCTGGGTGGTCTGGCCGACTTCGTGCGCTGGAAGCACTTTCACGTGGTGCGGGGTCGGGGCCCTGGTACGAAGAGGGAGACGACGGCGCCATCCTGATATGAGCCCCTGAGAAGAACGACGTTCTGCGGGAGTCCCTGCGCACGCCCTATACTATACGCAGGGGTAATATGGCGACAGAATACGTCGAGCGGCGCGAGGGCGGATATTACATTGTCGGGAGCCGAGTCTCCCTTGACTCGGTCGTCTATGCCTTCCTGCGGGGCGAATCGCCTGAAGGCATTGTCGAATCGTTCCCCGCCCTCGGCTTGGAGCAGGTGTTCGGCGCTGTCACATTTTACCTTGCGAATCGGGAGAAAATTGACGCCTACTTGCGGGATGCAAAGACCGAGTTCGCACGCATGCGGGACGAGGCTCGCCGTAGGCGTCCAGCCCTTTACGCGAAGCTGGAGGCCGCCCGCCACGGGGTCACAAGCCCCAGTGCATGAGGCCACGCTTCCAGGCTGACGCGGACTTCAACCAAAAGATCGTTCTTGGCCTGAGACGCCGCGAGCCGGCCATCGACTTTGAGGATCTGCTACTCATCTGGGCGGCCACCGAGGCGGCGGAATGGGTCGACAACATTGCCTTTCTCCCGCTATAGCGCGCGCACCCGCTCATCTGCCCTGCCCCAGCTTCCTTGCTAACCACCCGCGCCCACTGTAGTCTAACCAACAGCCGGATGGAGCTTAGCGACCGGGCGTTAGTGACGCAGGCACGGTCAGGCGATCCCGACGCCTTTCGTGCGCTGGTGGAACGCCACAGCCGAGTTGTGTTCCGGCAGGCTTTTCGTATGACGGGCAATCGCGAGGACGCCGAAGACGTGGTGCAGGAAGCATTCCTGCGGGCCTATCGCCAGCTTGGCCGGTTCGACGAACGGGCCGGGTTCGGTACCTGGCTCTATCGCATTTCGACCAACTGCGCTCTCGATACCGTTCGCGCGCGGCGGCGGCGCAACGAAAATTCAGCCGTGGCCGAGCCGGACGCGCCGGATCCGATGGCGCAGGTGCCGGCCCGCGATCCGAGCCCGGAGCGCTCGGCCTGGAGCGCCCAATTGCGCGGCGCGGTGGAGGATGCCATGAACGAGCTGAGCCCGACCGAGCGCGCGGCTTTCGTGCTGCGCCATTTCGAGGGCATGCATATTGAAGAAGTCGGCCGCGCGCTCCGGTGCCGGCCGGGGGCGGCCAAGCACAGCGTTTTCCGCGCCGTGCAGAAACTACGGCGGGCGCTGGAGCCGCTGGTCGCTCCGGTGAGGTCGTAAAATCGCCATGAAGCACCTGGACCAATCGCAATTGATTTTGCATTATTACGGTGAAGACGAGGGCGACGCCAACGCCGCCGCCCATCTGGCCGGTTGTCCGCTTTGTCTCGAGTCCTACCAGTCTCTCGAGCGCGTGCTGGGTGCGATGGAGGCGCTCGACGTGCCGGAGCCGGCCGCGAATTACGAAGCCGCGCTGTGGGGCCGGATCGAGCCGAGGCTCCGGCCGCGCCTATCGGGCTGGCTGCCCGTATGGGGCTGGCGCCTGGCGACGGCCGCGGCTTGTACGGCGCTGCTCGCTATATCCCTGTTGACGAGCCGGCTGGCGCCCAACCGACGGCCGGCCGAGCCGGCGCCGCTTGCCGATAGCCAGGCTGGCGAGCGGGTTTTGCGCGTGGCCGTGGGCGATTATCTGGACCGGTCGCAAATGGTGTTGCTCGAGCTTGCCAACACCGATAGCACCCGCACCCGCCAGATTCCCTGGTCGGTGACGCGCGACCGCGCCTCCGACCTGGTGAGCGAGAGCCGGCTCTATCGCCAGACCGCCGAGCATACCGGCGACGTCGCCGTGGCCCACGTGCTGGACGACCTGGACCGCGTGCTGCTCGATATCGCGCACGGGCCCGACCAGCTTTCGCCGCGGGATCTGGACCGTTTCCAACAGCGCCTGGATGCGCAAGGAATTCTGTTCAAGATCCGGGTACTGAGCTCGAACATGCAGAAACAAGTGTTATGACGAAAGGAAATCGACTCTTATGAATGGATGGAAAACCCTACTTGCGGCCAGCGCTTTCGTTGCGGCCGGCGTGCTGGCCTGCGCGCAGACGCCGGAACCGCAACCCGCCCCGGAACCGCAACCGGCGCAGGCGCCCATGGCACCGATGGCTCCCATGCCACCCATGCCGCCGGTCGGACCGATGGCGCCGGATGTACGCCCGGACGTGCAGGAGCAGATCGAGGAAGCCCGTGCTATGGCCCGGGACCAGGCCGCGGAAGCGCGCGAAATGGCTGAAGAGGCTCGGGAGCAAGCCCGGGAACAGACGCGGGGTCTCGATCAGCAACTTCGAGAGCAGGCCCGCGCGCTAGCCGACATGGCGCGCGAGCAGTCGCGGATCGACCTCAAAGACCTGCACGTGAACTTTGCCCAGGATTGGGTCAGGACAATTACCAGGCACTCCGGTTCCGAAGACGGCCTCTACGATTCCGGACAGCGCGCGCTCGATAGCCAGCGCTACGACGAGGCGCTGAGCGATTTCAAGGAGGTGGTGACCCGCGCCGGCAGTCACTCCGAGGGCGCCCTGTATTGGGAAGCTTACACGCTGAACAAGATGGCGCGCCGCGAGGAAGCCAGCGCCGCCATCGCCACGCTGCGCAAGAGTTACCCCAACAGCCGCTGGCTGGAAGATGCCAAAGCGCTGGAGGTGGAAGTGAAGCAGGCCGGCGGGGGGAATGTCTCGCCGGAAACCCAGAACGACGACGAGCTCAAGCTGCTGGCCCTGAACGGATTGATGCAGAACGATCCCGACCGCGCCTTCCCCATCCTGGAAAACCTGCTCCGGAGCGCGCAGTCGCCCAAACTGAAGGACCGCGCCCTGTTCGTGCTGGCGGAAAACAGCTCGCCGCGCGCCCAGCAACTGCTGGAGAGAGTCGCGCGCGGTAATGCCAATCCCGATCTGCAGGTGAAGGCCATCAAGTATATGGGCGAGGTGCGGGCCAAGCAGCCCAACGGTTCCCAGTTGCTGGTGGAGATCTACGCCGGCGCCGCCGACCCCCAAGTTAAGAAGGCGGTGGTCAACGCGCTCGCGAACCGGCGCGACGCCAAGGCCATGGTGGATATTGGCCGGCGCGAGAAGGATCCGGAGATGAAGAAGGAGATCGTGCGCCGCCTGGTCGACATGAAGTCGCCCGATGCCACCGCCTTTCTCGAGGAGATCCTGAAATGATTCACGTGCTGTTCTGGCTCGCGGCCACGCTGCCGTTCACTAACGCCAACCTGCAAAGTCAATCGGCGGCGGCGGGCTTGGAACCGGTGTTTCGCGCCTTGGTCGCGCATCAGAATGAAGCGGCGTGGATCGCCTGGTCGGTGCCGGCGGTGCGCGGGCCGCGCCTGGGCTGCGAGTTCGTCAACGGCGAAGGCCAGGTGGGCGCGGGCGTGGTCCATCTGGAACCGCCCGATCACGCCATCGTGATGCTCCGCGTGGCGGCCAATGCGGTGGAGCGGATTCGGCTGCTGTCGCCGGATTGCGAAATCGACGCCGGCGGCGTGAGTGTCCACTGGCTCACCGGCGTATCGCCCGCCCAGAGTATCGCCCTGCTGGCCGGTTACGCCAATGACCGCAACCTCTCCGAGAACAGCGCCGTGGCGGCGATTGCCATTGTTGCCGGCCCCGCCGCCGACTCGGTCCTCGATGGTTTCGCCGCACCGTCGGAGCCCGAAGCCCTGCGCAATCGGGCCATGCGCTGGCTGGGTTCGGCGCGCGGCCGCCACGGCCTCGACACTTTGAAAAATCTGCTGGCCAGTGAGACCGCCCCGGACGTGCGGCGCCACGCCATCGCCGCCATCGGCGCCAGCCGCGAGCCGGAAGCGCAACCGCTGATGCTTTCGACCGCCCGCGGCGACCGCGACCCACGCGTTCGTGCCGAGGCCGTCTCGCAACTGTCGCGCGGGCGTCTGCCCAACCTGGCCGCCGTGTTGGGCGGCATCGCCGAAAACGACCCTGATAGCGGGGTCTGGAAACGGGCCGTCGGCTCGCTGGCGTCTTTGTCGGACGGCAGCGGCATTCCGGAGTTGATCCGCCTGGCGAAAAGCTCGAAGAGCCCCGACGTTCGCAAGGAAGCCGTCCGCGCCCTGGGCCGCGCGCACGACCAGCGGGCGGAGGCCTTCCTGGAAGAAGTGCTGCGTTAGGGGCCACTACTGTTCACTTAAGCAGGAAAGCCGAGACGACTCGCCGAACCCCTAAAGTCGTGGAATTTGGGTTGAGCCAGACTTCGAACTCGCGGGGCAGTGGGGCGGTCCGTGGGGCAGACCATCGTTTTTTGTGGTCTGCCACCGTGTCATCGGAACGCTGCAATCTCACGCTGGTAAGAGGCTGAATAGGAGGACGAGCGAGCATGTTAGGGCAAGGGGGGGGCAGGGCAGACCACAAAAAACGATGGTCTGCCCCACGGGTTCGTCCGCCCCACCATGTTGCTCTTACTGACGCTGGGCTTCCTGCAAAATGTGCTCGAACTTGACACGCTGCTCGGGGGTGAGGATCTGCTCCACGCGGGCGCGGCTGTCGCTCAGCACGGTGCGGTAGTATTGCCAGAAATCGTTAAGTATGGACTGCATCTGTTCCGACTGGGCGGAGGTCAGGTTGAGTTCCTTTTGCAGACGGTCGAAGTACAGAGCCTTGCCCGCCGGAGTATCGAACGGCGGCTGGTGCAGGTGGGCGTGGCCCAGGTTCATGACCACGGCGCCCAGCGCGGCGCCGCACACGAACACCAAAAGAATGGTGAGAGCACTGGCCAGGCGCGGCCACCAGGGTTGGCCGGCCGCGACCCGTCCGGCCGTTAAGCTGCTCATAACCTACTGCTCATAAGAAGTCAGCGTGATGAGCATATTGTCCCGGCCGGTGCCGCTGTCGAATACCGGCAGGTTCTGCTGGGCCATTACCGCCGCGGGCGAAAGACTGCTGGAAAAGCGGGTCTCGCGCGTGAACAGAAAACTGCCCAAAACGGCAATGGTCAACAGGCAGGAATAGGCCAGCCGCCGGCCGAACACGACATCCAGATTGAACAGGCCGGAGAACGCCGGCGCCCGCCGGCTCTCCTCCACCTGCGTCATGACCTTGGAATAGAAGGCGGGCGACGGGGTCGGGGTCTCGTCGCTGCGCAAAGACGCGAACAGTCCGGCGATATCCTTCAGACTGTCCACTTCCTCGCGGCAGGACTCACAATGGGTCAGGTGCGTTTCGAAGGCTTGACGAGCAGCCGGGGTCAGCGTCCCGGCGAGGTACTCTTCCAGCCTGTCCAACAGTACCGCATGCATACGTTTCTTCCCTTGCCAATTCAACACGTTACCACTTGCCCTCTGGCGGATCTTTATGCTCTTGGGGAGCCCGTCCGCCTGGAGGGAATTCCAATTCTAAACCACCAGCCCGGGGGCGCGATCGAGACGCTGCGCCGCCTTGACCAGTTTTTGCCGGGCCCGGAACAATTTCACCTTGATGGTATTTTCATTCATACCGGTCCGGCCCGCCAGTTCCTCGACCGAATAACCTTCCACTTCCTTCATCATGAGCAGCATGCGCTCTTCTTCGGAAACCCGGGAGAGGAGCTTCAGGACGTAGTCACGGCCGGCGAGCGCGGCATCGGCCGGGACCTGCCGGTCCACCTGCGGCTCGCTATTTTCCACCCGCCGCACCTCATCTTCGCTCAGGTCGCTCTCGTAAACCAGCTTGCGCACTTTCCGCTTGCGCAGGTAGTCGAAACACTCGTTTACGGTGATTTTGTAGATCCAGGTGATCAGCGAACTGCGGAAATCGAAGTTCTTGAGAGAAAGAAAAATCTTGGCAAATACCTGCTGGGCGATATCTTCCACGTCGTTGCGTTGCCGCACGATCCCGTGAATGATGGAAAACACTTTGCTTTGATAGCGTTCCACGATTTCTCGGAACGCATTCTCATCGCCGCTCTGAGCTCTGGAAACCAGCGCGCCTTCCGGGGTGTTTTGATAGTCCACTCGTGATTTCGCCGCGACTTTGCTGCCGAACCCAGCGAGTGGCAATGCCTCGGATAGTGTTGCCATACAACCAATCCGACGTTGCCTCCGGGCTCGGGGTTACAAGGACTTGGCCCCGTCCTCACTTGCACCATACCACAGTCGGGACGGGGCCTTTGCGGGCAAGGCTGCCGGCGCGGCGGGTAGCTCGGGCGCTCTTCACCGCGGTATTTGTGCAACTTTGTGCATCCTTGTGCATTCCAGCGACCTGAAAAATCAAACGATCAGTCTCTGATTAAGTCAATTTAAATCAATTGCTTACCGGAGTTTTACTGAAGCATTTTTGTCCAGCCACTCCAGGACGGCTTGCCACTCCTGGACGCGGTCTTCGGGGTTCTGTTCGGGGCTGAGGGTCAAAACCGCGGAAACGGTGTGGCGGGCGGCGAGCGCGGTTCCCAGCGCGGCGGCGGCGGCATCCCCGGGACGGGCAATCACCAGCGCCGGCGTTTTGAAATCCGGCGCCGCGGATAGGGGCGAGTGTTTGGCATAGAGTTGAGGGTCGTCCGACGGCGCCGCGCCCAGCAAAGCGGTCATGCGGCGCAGGCTGGCGGGGCTCCGCCACGCGCGCGCGGCCAGGTCGGCCACCGGGCGGGTCACCACCACGGCGCGCAGCCGTTCGCCGTGGCCCAGCGCCCAGCTTGCCAGCAGGCCGCCGACCATGGCGATGCGCCGGGGGTCGCCCAGTCCCTTGCTCAAGACCGCGTCCACCCCACGCATGGCGTCCTCGAAAGCACCGTCGGGATAGGCGCTCGGCAGCAAATTGGCGAACACCTCGCCATAACCCCGCGTGCCGCGCGGATTCAAGGTCAGCACCAGCCAGCCGCGAGCCGCCAGCAACTGGGTTTCCAGGCGCGGTTCGACCCCGCGCATGGCACCGGGCTGATCTTCCACATCCACGACGAGCGGATAGGCGCGCGCCGGATCGAAGCGGACCGGGCGCGTCAGCCATGCCTGAATGCTTCGGCCGGCGGAATCGTAGCGAAATTCTTCGGCGGGGGCGACGTCGCGCGTGGCCAGCAGTTCGTCGTTGGGCGCGGCCAGCGCGGTCACTCCGCCCGGCAGATCCACGGCGAACGAGACCACCGTGCCCGCTTCCACGGCGCCTTCGGAAGCGGACCACCGCACTGCCGCGGCACGGCCGTTATCGGCCAGCGAAAATCCCCTTAGCCGGTCGTGCCTGCGAGTTACCTGGCGAGCCGTGCCATCGGCGCGCGCGGCGTAGACCTGGGTGGCACCGGCATCGTCGGCCAGAAAGTAGACCGTGCGCCCGTCCGAGCTCCACTGGGGCGCGGCCGCATCGCGGTCCAGAGCCCCCGCCAGCACTTTGTCGCGGCTACCATCCGGGTCCATGACGCTGAGCTTGCGCAGCGCGTTGCCGGGCCGGGGTTCGGCTGCAATCCAGGCGATCCTGCCGCCATCGGGCGAAGGCAAGGGGTTGAAATTGGAGCCCGGCTGGTGGGTGAGCGGACGCGGAAGGGCGGCCTCCGCGGTCGCGTCGATGGCGTAGATCTGGCTGTCGCCGAGAGGCGCGGCTCGAGCCGAGATCAGCACCGCGCTGCCGTCCAGCGTCCAGGCCGGCTCGCCTTCGACGCGAAGCTCGCCCGTAGCCAGCCTGCGCGGTGCGCCGCCGTGCGCCGGCGCCACCAGGAGTTTGGGCCCGGTCCAGCCGGCGAAGGTACCCGGATTCAGTTGCTGAAGCATCGGACCGGCCAGCCCCGCCGTTGTCCGGCCTTCGTCGCCGGACGGCGCCGTGAAGGCGAGCCAATTGCCGTCGGCCGACCACGCAAACGCTTCCGGCTCGAAGGCGCCCAGTTCGATCTCGCCGGCTTCGCCGCCAGCCGCGCCGGCAACGTAAAGCCGCGTCTTGCCGCTTCGGTCGCTCAGCCACGCGATGCGGTCGCCGGCGGGCGACCAGCGCGGCGAACGGTCGCGCCAGGCGCTGGGTCCCGAAGGCGCCCCAAATCGCCGCCGCTCGCGGCCATCGGCGGACACCAGCCAGAGGTTGGAACACACCGCGCGGCCGGCCCGGTCGTTCCATCTCTCCACATAGACCACGCGCTTCCCGTCGGGCGAGATCCGCGGGTCCTCGGGGCTGCGCCACGCCCAGATGTCAGCGGGCGTAAAAGGCTCGCGCGCACTGGCACACGGGACCGCCAGAAACGCCCCCAGCATGATTTGGATGAGATACCGCACGGAATCAGTCTCCCATAACCGCCTGGGCCGGAGCCGTGGTTTTCAGCGTCATTTGACAGGGATGTGACGCGCGTCCCGGTGCCGGCGTAGCGACCGCGAAATAGGGGACAGGGGCGCCACGGGAAGAGCCGCCTGGAAAGGCGGCTGCAGCCATGATTGGCTGCCCCACAGGGCCGCGGAGCCGCAACAAGCCTGGCGATAGCGGCGACTGACCTCCACGAAGCGCGGCCCATACCTTCGGTTAGCAGTTTCCTACCCACTGAGATTATCGGTTTGATGTTGACATTAAGCCGACCGTTCTTTTCAACAGGCGCCGATATAATCGAGGGCGAGATTGGGCTGCTTATACTGCGGAAAAGAAATCGGTCCGATTCGAACCTTTCGGGATCGCGAATTCTGCTCTGACGCTCACCGCACCCAATACCACGAGCGGCTCGGCAAAGCGCTTTTCCGCATGTCCAAGCCGGAGCCTGCCCCAGCGCCGCGATTGCCCTTTTTCTCATTCTGGCCAGTGCAGACCGGACGGACCCTGCCCCGCCTGATCGACTGGGTGAGGCCGCCCGGACTGAGCTTTCGCCCGGTTCCCACGGAGTTTCCGTTTTCCTTTGCCTCCATCGAGGTGGACCGGCCGGCGGACCATCTGGCCTTCGCGGCCGAGGTTCTGCCGGCGGGGGAAGCGGAGCCGGTTCTGGGCCTCCGCCCGGTCGATTTCGAGCCGGGGGAATCCGGCAGCCGGGGCGTGCGTTTGCCGCCGCTGCCTGAAGCACTGGGCGCCGTACTGCCGCCGCGCGCGCCGCTGATCCCGCTGGCTCCGGTTTCGATGGTTGCGGCCCGGGCGGGTCTGGCGTCGGCGCCGGCCCCTATCGAGATCGACCCGATTTCCCGTCAGCCGGCGATGCCTTGTCTCGCCGATGCCCTGGAACGGGCTGCGGATCCGACGCTCGCCGCCGCCGCACCGCTCGAATACGAACATGCGGTGGAAGAACGGTTGGTAGAGCCGGTGGTAGCGGGCTGCGCGCGTTCGACCGACACGCCGTGGCTTCCGGGAGCGGCTCCGGCCATCGCCGCGCCCGCCATCGCATGGCCCGGGCTCCGCGCCCCGTCGCAGCCCCGCGCGGCAACGCGGCCTGCCCGCCCGCAGGGAGGGTATGAAGCGGTGGTCTACGGGCGCCGCGCCGCTTCCCTGCCCGCGTTCCGGGTCGAAAACTCGAGTTCCGGATGTCGTGGAATTTGGGTTGAGCCGGTTTCGAATTCGCCGCTAGGCGGCCGGGACCGATTGACAATCGGTCCGCAGGTTGCCAACCTGCCCCACAAAGAAATGGGTGGCATGCCGCCTCCGGGCCAGACACCGCTGGCGCCTCCCATCGCGGAAGCCGTGGAGCGGTGGATGGCGGTGCGCGCTACGGTCGAGGCCGCTGCGCTGGCCGCCCGGCCGGTCGCGCTACCGGCGCTGGAACTGGAGAGTGCCAGCCTGCTCGCGATGCCGGGGGACAGGGCTGGGTGGCTGCCGCCACTCGAGCCCGAACAGGCCGAGATGGCCGTCCACGCGCTGGCCGAACCGGCCCGGATTGTTCTGCCCGCGCCCGCGGCCAGCCTCATGCCGGCGCCGATTCCACCGGTTGCGCCGGCTCGAATTTCCGACCTGCAGGGCTGGCAGGCGATGGACGAAGCCGAGGCGGTGGAAATGCTTGTCCGGCCGGCCATGGCGGAGGCTTTGCCGGCGGCGCCGGTGGCGGCGCTGCCGCCGTTTGCCTGGTTCTACCGCGGCGGCGCGGGCGTTCGTGTGGACGCCCCCTTGGCCGAACCGTCCTGGGAAGGGGTTGGTGCCGAACCGGTGGAGTCGCTTCCGGCGGCGTTTCAGGCGAAGGATCTGCCGGTGCGGCCGGAGTTGTGCCTACCCGCCTTCGAGGTTCGAGCGGCTGCGCCGCGGCCTTTGGCCGGCTTTGGCGACGATGGCCCGGTGGCGCGCCCGCAAGCGCCCCGGGCTTTCCAGCCGCTCCTCGAACCCACCGCCCGATCGTTGGCGATGGTGCCCCGTTCCGGGCTGGCGGC
Organism: Bryobacterales bacterium; assembly: GCA_003164035.1. GTDB lineage: Bacteria > Acidobacteriota > Terriglobia > Bryobacterales > Bryobacteraceae > JBEKYD01. Next base: position 24,776 of record PLRS01000063.1, read on the forward strand.
GCCGGTTCCGGCCTTGGCCGCGGCACTACCGATTCCGCTGGAATTCTTTTCCCGCGCTCCCAGCGGCACGCTTCGCCGGCGGATCTCTCCGATTCCGACCTCTCCTCAGGCCATGCTGCCGGTGTGGAACCTGCAGCCGGCCGCCGGGCATGCGCCGGAAGCGCGCGAGCCCAAGCGCGGTCCGAAGCTCGATCCGGCCGAGGTCTTCCACCTGCCCGAGGCCCGCCCGCGCCGGGTGCGGCCGATCGCCGCCGACGCCTTGAAAGCCTTGGCCGCAAGCCTGCTGGTAGGCAGCCTGCTGTGGTACGGCGTTCCCGAGATCCGCCAGGCGCGGCGGCTGGTACTGGTCAACCGCGGCGGCAACGCGCCGGGCGGCAGCTCGCTTGCCGCCGACAACCTGACGCGCGACGACGGGCCGGACCAACCGGGGCGCGGCTCGGAACCCGCGGCTTCGCCGGGTTCGGCTTCGCCCGGCCTGATGGAGCGCATCCGCGGGGCGATGGCATCCCGCGCCGCCACCGAGATCGCGGATAACTTCCACGGCGCGATGAACGCGTGGGACGCAGGATCGAAGTCGCTGGCGCCGGGCTGGTCGCGCAGTAAGGCGGGGTTCGTCCGCCCCGGACGCCTGGCGCTGTTGCGGCCGTCGCTCGGCTTCGCCGATTACCGGCTGGAGTTCCTGGGCGAAATCGAAAACAAAAGTCTGGATTGGGTGGTGCGGGCCGCCGATTCGAAAAATTACTATGCCATGAAATTCACCGTGGTCGCTCCCGGTCCGCGGCCGGCCATCGCCATGGTCCATTACCCGGTGGTGGGCGGCAAAGCCGGGCATCGGGTCGAGATCCCGCTGAGCGTGATGGTGCACAACCACACGCCGTACCGGGTTTCGGTGGATGTGTCCGGCGACCGCATCGTGACCTCGATCGAGGGCGAGGAAGTGGATTCCTGGACCGACACAGCCCTCGCCAAAGGCGGCATTGGTTTTTTTGCCGAGGCCGGCGAGCGGGCCAAATTGTATTGGGTGAAGGTGGCGCATAACGACGACTGGATCGGCCGGATTTGCGCCTATTTCACCAACGACGGCGGGCCGGTGGCCGCCGGACTCGAACCCGGCTCGAACCTGCCCGCCGAGCGCCGCGGCTCCACCGGAGCCGGCCAGGAACCGGAGCTGGCCGCCGCCGCGCTGGCCTTTCGCCGGCGCCGCCGTTTCCCTTTTTTCTTTCTTGCCGGACCTCAGTATTCCGAACCCCAAGACCAAGACCATAGGAGATTCCCTTTATGCCATCTTTCCTGACCAGCCAGAGCGCAGCCAAAACCGCGATTCCGCCCGGAATTCTGCCCATCGACGAGGGCGTGCAATCCAAGCGGGCCGGCAAGACGCTGGCAAGGGCGGTTTCGCTGCATCTGGAGGGTAAGCGCGAAAGCGCCGCCAGGATGCTGGCCAAAGCCATCGAAGGGGGGGAACGGGAGGCGGGTCTCTATTCGGCGCTGGGTCATATTCAGTGCGAAATGGGGGAGTTCGAGGCCGCATCGGAAACCTACCGGCGACTGGTGGAAACCGAGCCGAAGCACCGCATCGCCCACTTCAACCTGGGAGTTTGCTACGGCAACCTGAAGAATTGGAAGGCGGCCACGGAAAGCTTTCGCCAGGCCATTGAAGCCGACGGGACGCGATCGGACGCGTTGCTGGGCCTGGGGCTCTCTTTGATTCACGGCGGCAGCCCGGCGCAGGCGGCCGAATCGCTGGACAAGTATTTGGAGCTGTTCCCGGACAACGAATCGGCGCTGTTCGGCCGCGCCGTGGCGCTGCAAAAGACCGGCCGCTACGCGGAAGCGGCCGAGCAGTACCGCAAAGTGCTGTCGCGCAATCCGCGCTCCGAGGAGGCGCTTTCGAACCTGGTGGCCATGTTTCTCGACCGCAAGGATTACGCCTCGGTGCGCCGCTATGCAGGTATGCTGGTGGAGGCGCGGCCGGATTCGGTGGTGGCGACTGAAGCGCTGGCCACGCTGGCTTTCAGCGAACAGGATTTCGGCGAGGCCGCGGTGCACTGCCGGAAGCTGGTGGAGGCGGCGCCGGAGCGTTTTGAACACTGGTTCAACCTGGGAGTGGCGCACCACAAGAACGGCGATTTTGAAAAGGCGGTCGAAGCCTACCGGCAGGCGGCGATGGTGAATCCGAGCTCGGCGCAGGCGCACCTAAACCTGGGCGTGGCCAGCCAGGAGCTAAGCGACCTGGAAGGCGCGCGCCGGTGCTACGAGCGCACGCTCGAAATCGATTCCAACCAGCCGGGCGCCATGTGGAACCTGGCCCTGGTGCTGGAGCAGCTCAACGACCGCGCCCAGGCCGAAACTCTATACGCGCGCATCCCGGAAGGGTCGCCGGAATGGAGCGACGCGTGTTTCCGGCTGGGCTATCTGAAGCTGCTGCGGGGCGATTACGCCGCCAGCGCCAAGGTCTTTCTGAACTGCCTCGGTTCGCGTCCGGATTGGCCGGAAGCTTCTCTCAACGCCGGCATCGCGCTGGCCCGCTCCGGGCAGCCGGAGGAGGCGCGCCGGTGCTTCCAGGACACGCTTTCGATTCGCCCCGATTCCTCCGACGCGGTGCGCGGCCTGGCCGCCCTGGCTCTCGAACAGGAGGATTACGAGGAAGCGCTGCAACTGCACCGCCGCCTGATGGAGCTGGGCGAACATAGTCCCGAGCTGTTCTATAACGCCGCCCTGATCTGTCAGAAGCGCGGCCAGATCGAGCAGGCGGTGGCCTACTACCACAAGGCCCTGGCCGAAGACCCGCAATTCGCCGAAGCGCTGCTGAACCTGGGCCATGCGCTGATGGAACTGGGCCAGGAGGAGGAAGCCCGCAGCCATTGGCGCAAAGCCATCCGCGAGAAGCCGGAGCTGGCGCAGACGTACTTCGATCCGCCCAGTGTATAGGGCGCGACATGAAAGCAGGGGCCGGCGCGGCACGCAAGGCAGCACATCCGCGAACAAAGGCACGGGGCCATCTACGCTGCTCGCGGGGCGCGGCGGGCTATGCGAGAGGGGCGCCGGGATGAGTCCCGGCGTGGCAGGCTGAGAGCCAGCTCCACGAAGAAGCCGTTGTGGCCATAGCATTGCTTGGCCGCAGTGCGTGTTATGATGAGGCGATCACCTTGCAGGAGGCACTCTGAAATGGGAACCCTAGGCTACCCGGAGATGATTTTCATCTTCGTGCTGGCGTTAGTCCTTTTCGGTCCCAAAAAATTGCCGGAGATCGGACGAACGGTGGGTAAGGCTATTGGCGAGTTCCGCCGGGCCTCCACTGAATTGAAGGCCACGTTCGACCGGGAAATGAACAATCTGGAAGCGGAATCGGGCATTAAGGATGTGGAAAAGCATCCCTACGACAGCTACAATTACGATTACTCGTCCTACGAGCCGACCGGGGAGTTGCCGTATTCCTCGGAAACGTACGACGCCGCCACAGTCCAACCCTCCACCACCAGCGAATCCGCAACTGAGGACGCTCGGTCATCGGTAGCCGTATTACCGGAAGGCACCATCGCCCACGGCGAGTCTCCCGAGACGCCGTCCGCTTCCCTCGAAGCGGCCCCAGGCAGTGCCGAACCCGGCGGCGAGCGGAACGCGTAACCAACAACCGCGCGTAAATATCACGAATGGATTCAAGCGAAGGTAACAAAGGGCAGGAGAGCCCCGGCGGGGGTTCTCTGATTCCCTCGCCGCAGAAGGCGATCGAGAAGGCAAAGCGCCGTTTCGGAGGTGGAGGACGGGGTGTTCCGCCGCTTCGGCCCGACGGGAATTCCGACGACGAAGAAGAGCACATGCTGCGGATGTCGTTCCTCGAACACCTCGAGGAACTGCGGACGCGGCTGATCCGCGCGCTCATCGGCGTGGGTGTAGCTTTCGGCGTCAGCCTGACTTTCAGCAATCAATTGTGGGACTTCGTCCGCCAGCCGGCGCTGCAAGCGCTCACGACTCTTCACATCAATCCGCCGGACCTGGTGCAAATCTCGCCCATGGAGGGGTTCACCATCATCTGGTTCAAGCTGCCGGTGGTGTGCTCGATCTTTCTGTCGTTTCCCTGGCTTCTGTACCAGGTGTGGGCGTTCGTTTCTCCGGGCCTGTACAAGAAGGAACGGCGCTTCGCGGTGCCGTTTATTCTCACCTCGGCGGGGCTGTTCCTGGCGGGCGGCTTTTTCGCCTACTTCGTGATTTTCCGATACGGGTTGACGTTTCTGCTGGGAATCGGGCTTACCGAAGGCGTCCGGCCGATGGTTTCCATCACCGAGTACTTCGATCTGTTCGTTAACGTGATGTTGGGTGTGTCGGTGGTGTTTGAATTACCGATCATCATCTTTTTCCTCACCCTGTTGCGAATCGTCACGCCGGGCTTCCTGATTCGGCACAGCCGCTATGCGATCTTAATCATCTTCATCATTGCCGCGGTGGTAACGCCTACGCCGGACGTTTTTAACATGATGCTCTTCGCCCTGCCGATGTGCCTTTTGTTCTATGTAGGGATATTCGCAGGCTATTTGCTGATATTGCGGCGCGAGGGCCGGAAATTCCCATGGCAGAAGGTGTTTATGATCGGCTTAGTTGTACTGTTTGTACTGGGTATCTCCTTGTACCTTGCTATAACCAGGCACGCAATCCGGTTAGTACCCCACTGGCCTTTTTTCTTACGGTAGGGCGACTTTTCTGATGGAAATCGTAAAGATTTCCGATGTAAGATTGCCTGTCAGGCCAAAATGGATCTCTACAAGGCACTGCAGGATCTCTACGCAGAAAAGGAGAGATTAGAACGCGCAATCGAATCGCTCGAGGAGTTGCAGCGTACCGAACATCTATCTCCGGCGGTGCGCCGCGACAACAAGCATCGTGGCAGAAAGTCGATGAGCCTGGAAGAGCGCGAGGAGGTGTCCAAACGAATGAAGCGGTATTGGGCCACTCGCCGAACCGCCAGGCGGGAGCAGCGGCAACCGGCCGCCAAGGCTACTTCCAAAGACCGCCGCGGTGCGCCTGGATCGGAATAGTTTGCGCCATTGTTTCTCTCAGGTAAAGCCCCCTGTTACGGACTGAACCTCCCAGGCGTTTGCGTGATGCAAAGGCCACGGCGTTCGGCAAGAAGGCGCCTGCTTCGACTGTAGTAAGTTCCCCGTCCCAAACCGGAACTCCGCGAGCACGCGCGAGTTACTCGCCGCGCGCTATTCACGAGTGGAATTACTCTACAAGTTCCTACGCCATTTTGTCCGGTTATAGCTGTACTAACGATACTGTATGGTTTTCCATTTTGCCTGGCCGGCAGTCGCGTGGGATGGTACCTAAGTTCAGTTTTAAATGCCGCGGCGGCGTGTTATGGCATTAAGATAGATGCCAGTCGTGACGCGACAATACCCAACTGCAGTCTTGATTCATCCGGCTTGGCGTGTTATCGCATTAATATTGGGCCTATAATGTTTCCAAGCTGGCCGGCAGCCTGTGGGAATTGCGATGGACTTGAATAAAACGTTGCAGGACTTGTATGCGGAGAAGGAGAGAGTGGAGCGAGCGATCGCTTCGCTCGAGAGCCTGCACAAGGCCGACCGGAAGGAGGCTCCCGCGGTGGATCGTCCCGGCCGCCGGGGTCGCCACGCAATGGGCGCCCGCGAGCGGCTGGAGGTCTCCGAGCGTATGCGGCGTTACTGGGCGGCGCGGCGCGAGGGTGCCGGAAAAGCCGCCGAAAAACTCCTCACCAGAACCGCCGGCTCGTCCTAGCGGGGTGTCCACAAAATCAGGTGGGCAGGTGCACGAAGCGAAGAGCCGCCTGAAAGGCGGCTGCAGCCATGATTGGCTGCCCCACAGCACTGGACACTACACTAGCCCAGTTGGTTGCGGTTAAAGAACCACAGCCAGTAGTATTGATCGCCGGCGCCAGCCTGATATTTCAGGTCGAAGCCGCACCGCGCCGCCATTTCACGCGCGTCTTTTTCGGTGAAAGAGGCGCCAACCCAGCTATTCTCTCCTTCCGCGCCGGCCCGCGGATTGCCCTGCACCTGGAATTTGAACAGCGCCCCCGGACGCAGCAGGCGCGCCACGTCGCGAACGTACGATTCCACGATGGCGCGGCTCGGAATGTGCTGGAACACCATGCTGGAGAATGCGAAGTCGAATCGAGGAGGGGCGGCGCGGAGCAGCCGGTTCCAGGCGGATCCCCGTAGTACGCCCAGGTCCCTTCCGTTGTTGCGATAGATGAAAGCGTTGCCCATCCCGGCCACCGCCCGGCGCGCCAGGCGAACCATTTCCGGGCTGATATCCACGGCGTGAACTTCGCCGAAGAAGCGGGCCATGGCGCGCGTCATTCGTCCCGCGCCGCACCCGATTTCGATCACCCGCATCGACTTGGGGTCTTTACTTTGGCAGACGTTCCCCAAATCGTTCAGGATATCTTCCTCCATGGCCACTTCACCGGAACGGAAGAACTCCTCGTCCGACCATTGTTCCCGGTGCGTCACCACGAAGTGGCGGGCGTTCTCGCGCGCTCTCCGGTCCCAGTCGAGCCGCATGCGGCGCAACCGCCCGATCATTCTCAGGCTAGCCATCTGCTATATTGTAAAAGAGTGCGTGGGCGTGTAGCTCAGTTGGGAGAGCACGGCGTTCGCAACGCCGGGGTCGGGGGTTCGAATCCCCCCACGTCCACCAACCCACCCCTCCATTCCTTGCGATTCCGCCCGGAAACTATCAGGATGTGCAGATTCCGGTAGCGGACGGGCTTGAGCGGTAGTATGCTTACTAGGACCAGATATTATCTGAATACCTCTCTATCCGCGGTTTTCCCTGGGGGTACTCATGGACAGACTTCGGTATGCCGGCCAGCCTTCTTCGGCATGGTTGGCAAGAAAGCGGCTTCGCAGCCTGCGCCGTTCGCTGGCGTTGATCGAAACGGCCATCGACGCGTTGCGTGCCTACGCCAAGATCAAGCCTGGAGACGCTTGCCATCTCTCCTTCATCGTCCGGCGGCCCTCCCCGCCAGGATCTCCGGCCAAACCGGTGCAACGAGTACGAGTCCGAAGCGGGCACGGGAGCTATAATTAAGGGGTCGAATCCCCATGTCCGATATCGCTACCCTGCTAGAACGATTCCGCCGCGGCCCGGAGCTAATGGCCGTCATCCTGACCGGAGTTTTTGGCGAGGAGGAGGATTACGTCCCGGCGCCGGGCAAGTGGAGTATCCGCCAGTTGGCGGCGCACGTGGCCGATACCGAGATCGTGGCGGCGGGCCGGTTCCGCCAGGTCATCGCGGAAGATAATCCCACCCTGGTGCCGTTCGACCAGAACGCGTGGGCGGCGCGGCTGGACTATGGGCGCCGAAAGCCCAAACAATCGCTCGAAAGCTTTCGCCGCCTGCGGGCCGAAAACTACGAATTGCTCAAGGGGCTGGAAGAAGCCGCTTTCGAGCGCACCGGCACGCACACCGAACGCGGGCCGGTGTCGTTGCGCCAGATGCTGGAGGGCTTTGCCGGCCACGCCGAATCCCACGCCCGGCAGATCGAGTCCATCCGGGAAGAATACAAGAAAGCCAAAACCTCAAAAAATGAATAGCGCGATTGAACGCTACGCACCCTTGTGCGCGCCCACCCGATTGTTGTTCGGACCGGGCCCCAGCCCGGTTTCCCCGCGCGTGTACCAGGCCATGCAGCAGAACGTGGTGGGGCACCTCGACCCGTTCTTTTTCCAGGTGGCGGATGAGATTCGCACCCTGCTGGGCTACGCCTACTCCACGGCCAACACCTTCAACCTGGTGGCTTCCGGCACGGGAAGTTCGGGGATGGAACTGGCGGTGGCCAATTTCACCGAGCCGGGCTCGAAATTCGCGGTGCTGAGCAACGGCTATTTTGCCGACCGCATCGGCGAGATGGCCGCCCGGCAAGGCGCGCAAGTGGTGCGCCTTACCCAGGACTGGGGCCGGCCGTTCGATGCCGGCCAGGCGCGCGAGTTCGTGCTGCGCGAGCGGCCGCGGATCGTGGCCATGGTGCAGGCCGAGACTTCCACCGGCGTGTACAACCAGGTGCAGGCGGCCGCCGAGGCGGCGCATGAAGTGGATGCGTTGGTGATTGCCGATTGCGTCACGTCGCTGGGCGGGATGCCCGTGCTGGTGGATTCCAACGGCATCGATATCGCCTACAGTTGTACCCAGAAGGGGCTGGGCTGCCCGCCCGGCCTGGCGCCGGTGACGGTTTCGCCGCGCGCCCTCGACCGCCTGAAGAAGCGTGCCACGCCGGTGCAATCCTGGTACCTGGATTTGCAGTTGCTCGACGCCTACTATAGCGGCCACAAGTATCATCACACCGCTTCCGCCACGCTGTTCTACGCCCTGCGCGAAGGCCTCGTCATGGTGGCGGAGGAAGGCCGCGAGAACCGCTGGGCGCGTCACCAGCGCAACCACCGGGCGTTCGTCGCCGGCATCGAGGCCATGGGCCTGCGGATGCTGGTGGAACACCCCGGCGACCGTCTGTGGACCCTGAATACGGTTTCGGTGCCGGAGGGTGTGAACGAGGCCGCCGTGCGCCAGTACCTGCTCGAGAAACGGTCGATCGAGATCGCCGGCGGCTTTGGTCCCCTGGCGGGCAAGATCTTCCGCATCGGGTTGATGGGCTACGGTTCCTCGGCGGAAAACGTCATGCTGGTGCTGGAGGCTCTGGCGGAGGCTCTTCGACATGCCGGCTTCGAGCCGAAAGGAAACGGGCTCGCGGCGGCGGAAGGGAAGCTGTAGGATCCCTAACCTCCGACAACGCAGGTACCATACGGCAAACGATCTAACCTAGCACTTCGGTTACTCCCTCCACGGTAGCCGCTCCATTACCAACTGCATCATCGTGTCCGGGGCCGGCCGTCCGATGAGGATGGTATGTTGTTCTCCACCGTACGGATCTGCCTTCGCCGTTCCACCGTAGCCGGCCTCGTGCTGGCCACCGGACTTTCCGCAGCCGGCGGCGACGCGAAAGACGCCGACGAGGCTGCCATTCTGTCCGCGCCGTCCACGGTGCGCAATCTCGATCAATGCCTCCGGCTGGCGTTCGAAAACAATCGCCGCCGTCCGGCGTCGCGCTTCGAAGTCGCCCTGGCGGAAGCCCAACACCGGCAGGCTCTGGCCGGCTACTGGCCGCAGGTCAATCTCAAAGCGGCCTATCAGCTCCTGGATCAGCCGCTGAACTTCATCTTTCCCTCGACCAACATGCCGATTCCGGCGCAAACCGTGAACATTCCGGGCGGCGCGGCGCTGGTTACCATTCCGGCCAACGCGTTCGGCCCCGGTTTTCCGCCCGCCGCTTTACAGATGCCGGTCGCGTTTCCCGGCCAGAGCGTCACCACCGCGGCGCAGAATTTTATCATTCCGGAACAGAACATCAAAGTGCTGGACCGCAACCTCGCCACCGGATCGCTGGATATGAAGTGGCTCGTTTTCGACGGGGGCATGCGGAAGGGCCTGGGCGAACAATCGAACGGATATGTGGAGATGATGCGCGCCGATGCCGATCGGACCGATCTGGAAGTGGCCGACCAGGTGAGGCGTATGTATTGGGGCGCGGTGCTGGCGCGGCAGGTCGAGCGGGTCGGTAAGGATACGCTGGCGCGCATGGAAGTCACCCTGCAATTGACCGAAAGCCTTTACAAGAACAGCGCTGGCAAGGTGTCGAAAACCGATTACCTGGACACCGAAGTCATGGTGGAGTCGCTACGCTCGATGGTGGCGACGCTCGAGAAGAACGCCTTGATGGCCCAAGCCGCCCTGGCCAACAGCGCGGGCCTGGCCTGGAACGCCAATATCCAGCCGGAGGATACCGGGATCCCCGTTTCGCCCTATGCCGGAGACGATCTCGACCGTCTGGTCGCGGCCTCCTACCAGTTCAGTCCGGACTGGAAGAAACTGGAAGCCGCGATTCGCGCCGCCGAGGGCTCCGTCGCCACGGCGCGTAGCGGATACTATCCGAAACTGGCGCTGACCGGCGAGTTGCACGACTGGTGGAACCAGGGGTTCGACGGCGGCATGTCCACCCCGCAGAACCGCCGCGGCTGGTCGGTGGGCGTGGGCATCGAGGTCCCGCTGTTCGACGGCATGTTGACGCGCAACAAAGTGAGCGAGGCGCTGGCCAGGCTGAATCAACTGAAACAGAACCGGTTTCTGCTGCGCGAGGGGTTGGGCCTTCAGATCAAAGACCTCTTCCTCGGCTTGAGCGAGGCCGCCAAGGCCACCGAAGCGAGCGGCCGGGCAATGCAATCGGCCGCCGAAAGCCGGGACCTGAACGAACGCGCCTATCAAAACGAGCTGGTCGAAACCGAAAAAGTGATTCGCGCCCAACTGCTGGAAGCGCTAATGTCGGCGCAGCACTTCAAAGCGCGATTCGACTCCATGGCGCTGCTCTCCCAACTCAACCTTGTGGTGGGAAAGGAAGTCCGGCGGGACCTGAAAGGAGACGGGAAATGATCTCCCGCAGGGGATTCCTTCGGGCCGCGCCCGGAATCCCGTGGGGAGTGTGGGCGGCCGCCCCCGACCGGAGCGAGCAAACGTTTCGCGTGGCCACTTCGGCGGACATGCTCGCCGACGTGAATGAAAACGACGCGCGCGCGGCGTTGCGCTCCTGGGCGGACGTCGTCTCCGGCGTGGTTGGCATGCACATCGACTACGAGCGGTATTTCCTGTCTTCGCCACCCCAGTTACGGGACCTGATGCGCAAAGGGGCGGTGGATGCCGTCGCCTGTACCACGCCGGACTACGTACCGTTCGCCTCTTTGCTGGATCCCGACATCGTGTTGGTGGAGCCGAACGCGGTGGGATACGAGTATGTGCTGTTGGTGAACGGTAAGAACAATATCCCCGGCGTAGCCGAGCTGCGCGGCCGGTCGCTCGGTCTTTACCGGCACGCCTCCACCTGCCTGGCCATGAGCTGGGTGGAAACCCTGCTGAGCGCGGCGAACCTGGGGCCAAGCGATCGCTTCTTCGCGGGCGTGACGGAAAGCGCCAAGCTCTCGCGCACCGTGCTGCCGGTATTCTTCGGGCAATCCGACGCCTGCCTGGTGACACGGAACGGCTTTCGAACCATGTGCGAGCTCAACCCCCAACTGGGTGTTACCTTGCGCCCGGTGGCCACCTCGCCCCCCTACGTTACGGCGTTGTTCGGATTCCATCGGGATTGCCAGCCGGCGCTGAAATTGAAGTTCCAATCGGCGCTCGTGGATCTGGCCAAAAACGCCACCGGCAGGCAGCTATTGGCTTTGTTCCAAACACCGGGATTCTGCGCCAGGAACGCTTCGGTGCTGCGCAGCGCGGTGGAACTGGTGGAGGCGGCCGCGCGCGCCCGGCGGCGCTACGCCGGCGTGAAGGGTTAGCCCGGTGCGGATCGCGCGCATGAAACGCCATTTCCAATTCGTGATCCACCTTTCCGGCAGGATTGCGCTGCGGATCTCGCTGCTGTCGTGGCTGGTGACCCTGCTCACCCTCACCTTTTTCGCCACCGCGATGATACCGGAACATATGAAGGACCTACGCGAAGCGCTGGAGTCGAAAGCGCGGGGGATTTCCTCTTCCTTGCAGGAGGTCACCGCCGGGGCGGCGGTATCGGAAGACTATAGCAGCGTGGTGGATCAGTGCGTTCAGGTGCTGGCCGGCGACCAGGCCATCGATTACCTGGTGATTACCAAAAACGATGGGGTTTCGGTCATCGTGGAGCGGGGAAGCTGGCGCACCGATACGCTGGGGCCGTTCTGGCGGCCGGAGGAGCGGGTGGCTAGCAGCGGCATTCAGGTGGTTCCGTTGTTCGGGCGGCGGGTGTTTCACTTTTCCCGTCCTTTCGACTATTCGGCGATCCACTGGGGATGGATTCACGTCGGCCTGTCGCTTTCCGCCTACGACCGTAGCGTCGCCCGCTTGTACCAGCGCACCACTCAGATGGCGATCGTGTGCGTGGCGATGAGTCTCGTCGCTTCCCTTTGGTACGCCAAACACCTGGTAAAACCGATTCTCGACCTGCAAGCGGTGGTTCGCCAGGTGGCTTCGGGCGACCTCACCGCGCGGGCGGCGCCGGTGGGGCAGGATGAAATCGGCGGTCTGGCGGCGGCCTTCAACGCCATGGCCGATTCCATTCTGCAGCGCAACCGGATACTCGAGAGCGTTCGCTTCGCCGGGCAGGAGTTCCTGACCACGGCGGATTGGCGGGAGGTCGTGCCCGAGATGCTCAGCCGTTTGGGCGCCGCCATGGACGCCAGCCGGGGAGCGGTTTTTGAGAATCGCGAATTGCCCGACGGCGGGCAGCGGGCGATGCTGCAGTACAGTTGGGAATCGCCCGATGCGGGCGAAGCCATCAGCGAGGAATATAGCTGGCGGCTGCGGACCGAAGGCATCGACTTGGGCGATCTGGCCGGCCAACTGAGGTGCGGGAAGACCGTCCAGTTGGATTTCGAGCGGCGCAAGCTGCTGGACGGCGATCCGGTTCCCGGCGAGCCGCCCGCCACGATGATGACCCCCATTCATGTCGGCACGGAGTGGTTTGGGTTCGTCGGATTCGACGATTGCCGCCAGCGGCGGGAATGGAGCGAAGCGGAGCTGGACGGGCTGCGGACGGCAGCCGGGATGCTGGGTGCGACCATTAGCAGGCAGCGGGCGCAGCAAGCCGTAGTGGAAGCTAAGGAGTTGCTGGAGCAGCGGGTGGTGGAGCGCACCAGCCAATTGCAGGACCAGGTGAACGCCAAGGAACAGGCACGGGCCCAACTGGCCGAAGCGCAGCAGCGGCTGATGGAACTGTCGCGCGCCGCCGGCATGGCCGAGGTGGCCACCGGCGTCCTGCACAACGTGGGCAACGTATTGAACAGCGTGAACGTAGCCGCGGATGTGGCGGAGAGCCGGATCCGGGAATTGCGGATCGATCAGATGGTAGGCGCCGTCGAGATGCTCACCAAACATCGGCAAGATCTGGCCGGCTTCCTCGGCGCCGACCCGGCTGGACAGCGGCTGCTGCCTTACCTCGAAAAACTCGGCAAACATTTTCAGCGGGAACGCAGCGGTCTTCTGGAGGAGGTCCGGCTGGTTCGCGATCACGTGGATCACATCAAGCAGATCGTCTCCACCCAACAGAACTACGCCAAAGTTTCCGGGCTGATCGAAGACATCTCGCTGGCGCAGTTGGCCGACGATGCCTTGCGCATCGCGCAGGCGGGCTTTCAGCGGCACCGCGTCCGGGTCGAACGCGAATACCAGGAACTGCCGCCGATCCCGGCGGATAAGCACAAGATTCTGCAGATTCTGCTCAACCTTCTGCAGAATGCCAAACAGGCCATCAAGGAGGCGAATCCGCCGGAGCGGGCGATACACCTCCGCATCCGGCGTTCGAGCGATATGCGGGTTCGGATCGAAGTGCAGGATTCCGGAATCGGGTTGGCGCCGGAAAACCTCACCCGTATTTTCGCCCACGGTTTCACCACCAAGAAAGACGGACACGGCTTTGGGTTGCACTCCGGAGCGTTAGCCGCCAAGCAGATGGGAGGGGCTCTTTGGGCCGAAAGCGATGGACCGGGTCGCGGCGCGACTTTCGTCCTGGAGTTAGCCTCGGCGCCGGATCGGACGCGCCGGAAAGGAGCGGCATGAATACAGCGGCTACGGAAACAAATCGGCGCATTCTGGTGATCGACGACCTGGAGGAGATACACGACGACCTGCGCAAGATCCTGGCCCCGGGCCCGCGCGGCGCCACCGATCTCGAGGAGGATGAAGCCCTGTTGTTTGGCGCGGCGCCGATCGAAACCGTCCAGTTTGAACTGGATTCGGCCTACCAGGGACAGGAGGGCCTGGAGAAGGTCCGGCAAGCGCTGGCCGAGGGCCGGCCCTACGCGGTGGCCTTCGTGGATATCCGCATGCCGCCGGGATGGGACGGAGTGGAAACGATCGCACGCATCTGGGAAGCCGATCCCCTTCTTCAGGCGGTGGTGTGTACGGCCTATTCCGACTATTCCTGGCGCGACATTCACAAGCGGTTCGGGCAGTCCGACAGCCTGTTGATCCTGAAGAAGCCCTTCGACAGCATCGAAGTGATCCAATTGGCGCACGCTCTGACCAGGAAATGGGAGCTGACCGAACAGGCCAGGCACCGCATCGTGGATCTGGACCGCACGGTGGCCAAGCGCACGGCCAAACTCGAACAAGCCCACCTGCGAATCCGCCGCGAACTGGAAGAACGGTCGGCGGCCCAGGAGGCGTTTCGAACGATTTTCGAAGCCGGACCGATCGGCATCACCCTGCTCGACCTCAACGGCCGCTACGTCGACGCCAACCGCGCCTTTGAAGAGCAAGTCCAGGTGGCCCGAGCGGCATTTATCGGCAAGACCACCGCGGAATTTCCGGTGCTGGACGTCGAAACCATCGACCAATGCCGGGAGGAACTGCACAGCGCGGGCCGCGTCGACGGCAAAGAGGTGGTGTTCTGCCGCAACCTGGGAGGACCTCGAACCGCGCTGATTTGGCTTCGTGTGGTGGACATCCGCCAGGTGCGGCATTGCCTGGTGTTCTTTCTCGATATCACCGAGCGGCGCCGGATGGAGGAGGACCTGCGGCAGGCGCGCATTGCCGCCGAGGCCGCCAACAAGCTGAAGAGCGAGTTCCTGGCCAATGTAAGCCATGAAATCCGCACTCCCATGAACGGCATTATCGGCTTCACGGAGCTGGCCCTGGACACCAAGCTGGATGCCGAGCAGAGGGAGTATCTGGAGACGGTGAACACGTCCGGGCAAGCGCTGCTCGCCATTATCAACGACATACTGGATTTCTCGAAAATCGAAGCCGGACGGACCGAGCTCGAGCTCATCCCCTTTTCGTTGCGCGAAAACGTGGAAACGGCCGCCAAGACGATCGTACCGGAGGCGCGGCGCAAGTGCCTGGCGCTTTCGACCAAGGTGCGGCCCGAAACGCCGGACAGCCTGGTGGGCGACCCTGGCCGGCTGCGCCAGGTACTGCTGAACCTGGTGGGCAACGCGGTCAAGTTCACGCCGCGGGGCGCGGTGGATCTGGAAGTGAGCGTCGACGATTTGCGGGAAACCACGGTCGTGCTGCACTTCGCCGTGCGGGATACGGGAATCGGAATTCCCGCCGACAAGCAGTCCTGCCTCTTCCAGCCCTTTCGTCAAGCCGATGGATCCATCACCCGCAAATACGGCGGCACAGGCTTGGGCCTGGCCATCTCTTCGTGGCTGGTTAACAAGATGGGCGGCCGGATCCGGGTGGACAGCGAAATGGATAAAGGGAGCACGTTTCACTTCACCGCTCAATTCGCCCTGGCGAATACCCCGGCGGCGGTGCCCGCGGTTTCGGCGGGGATCTCCTGAAAGCCGCTTCAGCGCGCTACGCGTGCCGGCCAGATGGACCGCAGCGTGTGAACACTGACCGAACCGATATGCGCCTCCCCGCCGATGGCATTGAGCGTCAGAGCGGATTTCGATGCCTGGGCGCGAACCTGGTTGGTGATC
Source organism: Bryobacterales bacterium (assembly GCA_003164035.1). GTDB lineage: Bacteria > Acidobacteriota > Terriglobia > Bryobacterales > Bryobacteraceae > JBEKYD01. The sequence goes on from PLRS01000063.1 coordinate 40,261, forward strand.
GACACCTCTCCCTCGTTGCCGAACGTTTCGACGGACATGCGATCCACCAGGATGCGCAGGGACACGCGTTGAGACCGGGGTTTCAGTTCCTGGCGCACGCCGCACGATTCGACCGCCTGTTCCTTGACGAGATACTTCACCTCGTTGCCGCGGGCGTTCAGGACGATCTGCTCGCAATTGGTCTTCGCCATGTCGATCTCGATGCGAATATCGAAGAGTTCGCCCGGCAGGCCGCCCAGAAGACTCTCGCCCGGCTTCAAACGCTGGTCGACCAGCTTGTAACCGCGGTCATAGATCTTCTCTATCTCCCGAATCGGGTTGCGGCACAGGCGGATCTCTTCTGGAAGCGTCCGCAGCGTAAGTTCCGCCGGAAAGGTGATCTGCTGATTAAACGGCATATCGGGGTAGGAACCGCCCCTCATCCAGGCGACCTGAATGCGCCTGCCGTCCTGTGCGGGCATGCCGTTCCAGGTCATGGTGGCGTAGAAGTTGCGTCCATAATCGCCGCGCATCTTCCTGGTTTCGGCGTGAAAGGCGGTGCCATCGAAGGCGCCGACCACATAGCTTCCGTCGCCGTTCACGATCACCCATTTCTTATGCGCGAGGTTGCCGTCCAAAGGCAGTTCGAACATATCGGGGCATTCGTACATGTCCGGAATCGGCTCACCGAACTTCGTCCAATCCAGCAGGTTCTTCGAAAAAAACAGCAGGTAACTGTTATTCGGCGGGCCGTAGAGTATCATGATCCATCTCTTCTCCGGCGCGTACCAGAACACTTTCGGATCCCTTTGCGGATGGACCAGAACCGGGTTTTTGTCGTACTTCACCCAGGTGCGCCCCCGATCGTTGCTGTAGGAAATGCATTGGCGCAAGTTGTCCGTGCTGGCCCAGAAGGCAACCATCACAGGTGTCTTCCCGGTGGCCAGCCCGGAAGTGTTGTCGTAATCCACTACCGCGCCGCCGGATTGGGTCCCGCCGAACTTGTCGTCCTTGCCAAAAGCCGGGGGAAGCTCCTGCCAGTGCACCAGGTCCTTGCTCACGGCGTGGAGCCAGCAGGACCACCAGCGTTGGGCGAAAAAGTGATACTCGCCATCCAGATAGACCAAGCCGTTGACGTCGTTGATCCAGCCCTCCTGGTGTTCCTTTGGGTTGAGCCTGTAATCGTTCCAATAGCGTGCCGTGAAGTGGAACTGCGGACGCAATGACTCGTGATACAGGCCGGCGCGGGTCTGGTTGGCCGGCTCCTGCCCGGATGCGCAAACCAGCGCAGCGTTCAGAAAGGCAACAACGGCCGCGGTGATACTCCCCATTCGCCTGCTCGTCATGTTGTTCTCCTTCAAAAGCACGAAGACGGCCCCAGACAGGTCGCAGCCATCCTAGGGTAGTTTAACAGGCGGCTCGTAAACGCCGCCCCGCGCGGCCGGCTTGGCCGGAGCCTGAGGATTCGGCGCCTCAGACCCAGGTTCCGGATGGGCGATCGTATACGCCCGCCCCACTGGCCATACCGGGATGGCGTCTAACTAGTTATTCGGGGAACTGGCGCCAGTCACCGCGATCGGATGCTGTGCACCGGAAGCTTCCGTGAGGGTCACTGTGCTGGTGAACGTGCCGTAGGCCGTTGGCTTGAACGTCACCGTGATCGTGCAGGCTGCGCCCGCCGCCAGACTCGCACCGCACGTGTTCGTCACTGTAATCGTCTTGGCCGAGCTTGTGGTCCCCTGCACCAGCGATCCAAAACTCAGCGAGGCCGAAGAAAGGGAAGCCGCAGGAGCAGTCCCCGTAGCCGAAAGGGTGACCGTTTGGATGGTGCCGGCGTTTCCGGAGTCGTCGTCGATCGTCAGTGTTCCGCCGATGGCTCCGGTTGCCTTGGGTGTGAACGTCACGGCCACTGCGCAATTCGATCCCGGGTAAAGAACCGCCGGGCAATTGCTCGTCGCGCCAAATCCGCTGCTTGCCGCGATCGCACCCATATGCAACACGCTGCCGCCGAAGTTCGTGATTGTGACCGTCGCCGTTCCGATGGTCCCGAGGTTCTGCGAGAGACTCAGGGACGGAGGATTGAAGCTGACTGCCGAGGGGCGCGGAGTCGGCAAGGAAAGAGGCACCGCTCCGTAGACACTTACATAAACCCCCCGCACCAGGCCGCTGATATTGGACGTTAAGACCGCAGCCTCGCTGTCGACGATCTGCGCATTGTACCCGTTGCCCAACACAACCATGCCGCTGGAATCGATGGCGATGGTGTGCGGCACGAAGGTGCCCACGCTGATCGAAGTCCAGTTGGCGCCCGTCATATCGTCAACGCGAATGACGGCGGTGCCGTCAGCCACATAAATTTTGCCGGCCGCATCGGTCACTACGCCGATAGGCGAGCCAAAGCGATAAATATAGGGGCCGACGGGCTGGGACTGGCTAAGCGTGGTCCAGTTCGTGAAGTTCAGATCGCCAAAGCGGGCAATCCATTTGTTCCCCGCATCCGCGAGGTAAATCCGGCCCTGCGCGTCAAACCCGGGGGCTGATGACAGTGCTGCGAACTGTCCCACGCCGGAGCCCGCGCTGCCCACTTGGGCCCAATTGGTTCCGCTCATGTCGTCCATGCGGATAAGGCGGCCGTTGCCATTGTCCAGCACCCAGATGTGCCCCGATAGATCGATGCTGATGCTCTGTGGGCTCACGAACTGTCCCACACCGTTGCCGTAGGTGCCGAAACTCGTCCAATGGGTCCCGTTCATATCGTCGATCCGAACGATCCGGTCATTGTACGTGTCCGTAATGTACATCCGCCCGGCCGAATCCAGCGCAATTCCCGACGGGCCATAAAACTGGTCGACGCCCGTGCCTTGAGTTCCGTACGCGATCACGTTGGTGCCGATCAAATCGTCGGAGCGTAGAATCCGGGCGTTGCCATCGGTGAAGAAAATCGGCGTGTACGCGGAATTGTACTCGGTGACGCCGGTGGCCGCGCCGCCCACGGCGAATTCCTGCGAGGTCGTTCCATTGATCGCTTGTGTCGCGCCATTGACGGTCCGCGTTCCGCTAAACGTGCCGTTGAGGCTGTAGCCGCAGCTTACGTGCCCCCCTTGCCACCACCCGAGCAGCTTTCAACGGACGAGATGCTGGAAAACACAGCGTCGATCGCGACCGTTCCGTCTGTGGAAATAAATGTGAGGGTAGTCGCCGTGAGGTTCAGCGTTCCCGGAGGATTCGCGACCGCGGCATTGACGATGTCGTACGCTCCCGAAGTGGAGCCTCCCGAGTTCGTCAAAGCGCCCTGATCGGCAAACGCCACAGGCGCGAGCATTGCAAATAATGCGACAGCATGAATCTGTTTTCTCACCCTCGGTTGATCCTTTCCCTCGAAAACTGGTCCACTCGCATCGGAGATCTGGCATCCCGTTCACCCGTTTCGAGAGGCCATCCGCGCGGAACCGTTTTCCGTTCGACTATTATAGATATACGATCTTGTATGGTACTTTTTCAAGCGAAAGATTTTTGCGCCTATGCTCGGCCTGCGCCGGCCTGCGCCGGCCTCCTGGCTGCGGCCAGGCTGATCAAGCTGGAAGGGGGCTCCGGAAGGGTTCCTTCAGGATCACGCTACCGCTTACATCACCATCAGCACCAGTTTGGACGGGTGCTGTTTGTCGTGATAAATCGTCTCGGTGGCTTTGACGGGGTGGGTTTCGGTGGCGACGGCGGTTCCCGTATTGGGATTGCGATCGAAGCGGGGGAAATTGCTGCTGGAGATTTCCAGACGGATGCGATGGCCCTTCTCGAAGACGTTGCCGGTACGCCGGCATCCACGGTAATGCGGTAGACCTGGCCGGGCGTGGCCGGGACGGCGCGCTCGAGCGAAGCGCGGTAGCGCAGGCGGAGGATGCCGTCGGTGAGGTTGCGGGCGGTACCGTCGGGGAACACATCGACCAGATCGGCGGATTCGGCGCCTCGCGCATGCGGGGCGGACTCCCCAGGGCCAGCTCGCCGGTCGTCGTAGTCGCTTGACTGTTTGGGAGAAGGGCGGGTCCAAGGGGGACCCGCGCGGACCCGGCATAGGCGTTAAGACAGGGCCGGCTGGGCTGTGGGCTCGCACTTCGACGCGTAGTGCGTCTTTCGTCAAGTTGCCACGACTGGGCATTGCCGTCGCCAAGCCGACTTATCGGTACTTATGCGGTGCCCGGGCTCGCAAACGGCGTCTGCGCCAATGTCGCGGGCGACCGGTTCGTCCATTGCAAACCCTGTCTTCGCGATCTATCATCAAGGAGCCCCAGGCAGCTTCGCACTACTCTTTTATGACGGATTGGCAAGTGTCGCATGTCTAGGAAACGCACTAAAACATCTGTCCCACTTCGATCTCTAGCTGACTTCGTAGAAGAATTTGATCGATACTTCTCAGGCTCTACCCAACTGAAATGCTATCGGGGCCAGCGCGATTCCTCTTGGCAAAACGTAGCAGGAATATTCCGTCCTGACTTCAAACAGCTTCTTGAAGATGAGAAGAGAGCAGTTCGGAAGCTTATCTCAGTCCAGCCCCATGAGTTTGCATCGGACGAAACCATGTTCGATAAGCTCGTCCGGATGCAGCACTTTGGACTGCCCACTCGATTGCTGGATGTTTCGCGGAATGCACTGGTGGCTCTTTTCTTTGCAACCGACCCAGGCGCCCCTGGTAGCAAGCCAACTGACGGCTTGGTGACTGCCTTCGCAATTCCACCGGAACTTGAGAAGTATTATGACAGCGATTCCGTAAGTTGCATTGCCAACTTGGCCAATATGACCGCAGAGGAGAAGGCCAAGATTTTGAAAGAATCGCTGACCGAGGATCTTTCAGAAACTCGTACTATCAAACTCTTCAATAAAGATGACGCCGTAAAGCGACTTCTTCAATTCATTAGGGCTGAAAAGTCATATTTCCAGCCGATCATGAATCCCTTAGATTTGTTTGTGCCGTATTTTGTTCACCCTAAAATGAGCAACCGAAGAATCCTTGCCCAGTCCGGTGCCTTCATCCTCTACGGCATTAAGCCGCCCAAGACGATGTTCTTTCCATACCAGATCGAACAAACGGAGTTTATCGTTCCGCAAGGCGTGAAGAGCTCTATTCGAGAGGCGCTCGATAATATTGGCATCAATGACAACACGCTGTTCCCGGAGATTGACAAGGCTGCTGCCTGGATCAAGAACAGTTACTCAAGCAGTTCGGCATCGGGCACGAAAACTGAAACGGGCTGATGCGAGCATTATGGAGGTTCCTTGGAATGGCCCGATGACGCCTCGGTCTCTTAGCAGGATGCTGAAAAAGTCAGTCTAAAGGACTTTACAGTCAAAACAACTTGGCAGGATAATGTTTTATAGATATGCGCGGCCAAGATACCCAGCAAAGTGCGATGTTCAGCTACCTGGCTCCCGAGGAGCGGGTGCCGGCGGACCACCCTTTACGACGAATTCGGCCGATGGTGGACGCTGCGCTTAAGGCGTTGTCTCCTTCCTTCGATAAGATGTATTCGCGCTTCGGTCGCCCGTCGATCGCGCCGGAGAAATTGCTCAAGGGCTTGCTCCTACAGGTGCTGTACACGGTGCGGAGCGAGCGGATGTTGATGGAGCAGCTGGAGTACAACCCGTTATTCCGTTGGTTTGTCGGATTAAATATGGATGAGGCGGTGTGGGTGCCGACCGTGTACAGCAAGAATCGCGACCGGTTGATGGAAGGCGATATCGCCGAAAAGTTTTTCGACCAGGTGCTGGATCAGGCGCGGAGGGGCGACCTGTTGTCGGATGAGCACTTTAGCGTAGACGGAACGTTGATTGAGGCATGGGCGAGCCACAAGAGTTTCCAGCGAAAAGATGGCAGCGATCAGACGCCCAAGGATGATCCCGGCAACCCGACCGTGAATTTCCACGGGGAGAAGCGAAGCAACGATACGCACGAGTCCACCACGGACCCCGACGCCCGCTTGGCGCGCAAGAGCAGCGGGCACGAAGCCCAGTTGGCCTACTGCGGCAATGTGATGATCGAGAACCGCCATGGGCTGGTTGTAGATGCCGAGTTGCTGCAATGCAACGGCACGGCGGAACGGGACGCCGCGATGCTGATGATGGAGAGACTGGAAGGCAGCGACCGTGTGACGGTGGCTGGCGACAAAGGCTACGACACCAGAGATTTCGTGAGCGAGATGCGGGGCATGAACGCCACGCCGCACGTGGCGCAAAATGAGAAGCGCCCCGGCGGAAGCGCCATTGACGGGCGAACGACGCGGCATGAAGGATACCGGATCAGCCAGCAGAAACGGAAGCGGATTGAGGAAGTGTTCGGCTGGCTGAAGACGGTCGGGGTGCTACGGAAGACCCGGCATCGCGGATTACCGAAGGTGGAGTGGATGTTCACCTTCACGGCCGCCGCCTACAATCTGGTGCGCATGGGGAAGCTGCTGCCCAGTCCGGTTGGTGCAGCATGAGTCACAGGAGAAGTGTGTCCAAACCCGCCGAAAGCGAGAAAAAGTCCCAATACTTACAGGCACTTACGCGTCCGACAGACAACTAATCCGCATTCGGGATTGATTGAGTTACAGAAATCGGCTGAAATCAGTCCTTTTTCAGCAGCCTGTTAGACCTTCCGCCACTTGTCTCTACCGCCGACATTAGTGTCGCGGACGCGCTCAACGAGAACAGCCGAATCTGGGTTCATCTGACGAGCCTTCTCAATCGCTTCAGCCTGGGTCGGAAGGACTGCGCTGGCTCTCTCCGAACCTGGTTTTCTCACCGCATAATCTCCCTGCTCGCGCCTTTCGATAAACAGTTCGTTTTTAGCCATGGAATCCTCGCGTTTCTACGGGATAAGATACACCCGACAGCATAAATTATACCGCTGCTGCGAGTCGAATCCGTCCGATCGATCCCGATAAACGCGCTTGGGTCTGGGAATCCGCTACACTCGGCGGTTGGTCCCGCGAGAGCGCCGCTTGTTCTAACGCCTATGCGCGGGTCCGGCGCGTCCGCCTCACCGTTTATGCGGAACTGAGTGGCGTTGCGCACGCGTGCGCCACAGTGCTTACATCACCATCAGCACCAGTTTGGACGGGTGCTGTTTGTCGTGATAGATGGTCTCGGTGGCTTTGACGGGGTGGGTTTCGGTGGCGGCGACGGTTCCGGTATTGGGATTGCGGTCGAAGCGGGGGAAATTGCTGCTGGAGATTTCCAGGCGGATGCGATGGCCCTTCTCGAAGACGTTGCCGGTGACGCCGGCATCCACGGTAATGCGGTAGACCTGGCCGGGCGTGGCCGGGACGGCGCGCTCGAGAGAAGCGCGGTAGCGCAGGCGGAGGATGCCGTCGGTGAGGTTGCGGGCGTTGCCGTCGGGGAACACATCGACCAGCTTGGCGGTGAAATCGGTATCGCGCGCGGAAGTGGAGACGTAGAGCTCGACCGCGACCGGGCCGATGACTTCCAGGTCGCGGGTGAGCGGCGGGGTGGAAAAGGTGAGCACGTCCCGGCGCGATTCCACCGAGCGCTGATCCATGGGTCCCCAGGGGAAGACGCGGGGGTTGCAGCAGACCGCGCCGCCGCGGGTGGGCACGGGGGTAGCCGGGTCGTAGACGTAACGTTCGGCGGCGGCGCGGCGAGGGGGTTTGTCGCCCAGGGCGGCGCCGTCTTCGAGGTAGAATTCCTCCGGCCGGGCTTGCTCCGGCGGCCAATCCTCGAATTCGCGCCAGCGGTTGGCGCCCATCACGAAAATGCGCGCGGGCGGCTGTGACAGCAGGGGCGAATCCTTGCCGAGCAGCCACTGATCGAACCAGGCGAGCTGCAGGGATCGAATGGGAAGCCAGGAGCCTGGCCCGAAATCGACGCCGGAAAACCTGATCGACATATTATGGGGCCACGGGCCGATGGCGATGCGGTTGATGCCGGAAGTTTTTCTCAATGCCGCGTAGGCTTCCAGGTCGCTTTCGGCGAAGTTGTCGTACCAGCCGCCGACCGAGAAGACGGGCACCCGCACCTTGGCCAGTTGTTCCCGGACGCTGATGGACTTCCAGAAAGAATCGAAGGCGGGGTGGGCGACGGCGGTGCGGAACATGTCGACGGTACGGCCGGTGGCGGCGACGTCGGCGGTGCGGATGGGAAGGTGAAGAACGAAGCTGGAGAAGTCGGGATGGTAGCCGAACACGCGCAGGTTTTCGGCCATCCATTCCAGGCGGTTGCCGAGCTTCATGGCGCCGCCGCTGGAATAGAAGCGGTCGCGGTAATCGTCGTCGCCGGCGACCACGGGGAAGATGGCTTTGAGATGGGGATTGCCGGCGAGGGCGGCTTTCCACTGCACGATGCCGAGGTAAGAACCGCCGGTCATGCCGATTTTGCCGTCGCACCAGCTTTGACGGGCGACCCAATCGAGGGTGTCGCTGCCATCGGGCGTTTCCTGCTCCAAGGGATGAAATTCGCCCTCGGATTCATAGCGGCCGCGGACGTCTTCGACAACCATGGCGAAACCGTGGTCCACCAGGGCCTGGTAATTGGGGACCAGGTCCTCACCCTTGCCGTAGGGCGTGCGCACCAGGATGGCCGGGACGCGGGCATGTTCGGACGGCAGAAAGATATTGGCATAGAGACGCACGCCGTCGCGCATGGGGATGGGAACGTGCAAATCTTTGAAGACGAGCTTCTGCGGCGCGGCGGCGGCCGCGGCGGATAGGGCGATCAGCCAGAAAACTCGCCGAGCAAGTTCCAATACCGTTCTCCCACCTGCTGGATGCCGTGACTGGTGGCAATGGCGGCGGCCGCCCGCTCACCCAGCGACGCGGCCAGCATAGGTAACGATGGTAACAAAATCAGGTGGTGGTAGAGGGAATCGGGTTCGGCCGGGCCGGCGGGGATCTGGATGCAGGCGTCTTCGGGAAAGCGGGCGTTTTCGGCGCCCTCGGTGACCAGGACCGGCTTGCCCACCCCCATCAGGCGGATGGCGATGCCGGAGGATTCGCCGGCGCTGGGGTAGCGGAGGTTGATGCAGGCGTCGACGGCGCGCGCGGCCAGCCAGAACTCGCGCTCTTCGAGATATGGCAGGCGCAGGACGCCGGGCGCGGCGACCAGCGACCGGGCGGCGCGTTCCAGGTCGCGGGAAACGAATTGGCCGGCAACAAGCAGAGCCGTTTGGGGAAGCTCGCGGTGAACGCGGGCGAAGGCGGCGAGCACCTGCATGAGGCGTTTCGATTCCCGCAGGTAGCCAAAGACGCCGTAAAGGTACACGGGACCGATACCCAGGCGTTGGCGCCAGCGCAGAGCGTCGGCGGCGGAGGGCAATTCCGGCGGGGAAAACAGGTGCGGAATCTCGACGACGCGGGCGGCAGGCACGTGGCGAAGCACCACGGCGCCCGCGGCGGGGTTGTGTACCACGACGACAAGCGAACGCTCGACCACGCGGCGGAGCATGGGGTACTCGAAATAGCGCGGGTCGGAGCCGGAGGCGGCACGCGCGCGCCACAATTCGCGCGCCAGCGGGCGGTGCCAGGCGCCGTAGTTGTAAACGAATTCCTCGATGTAGTCCGCCTCGCCAAGCTGGCCCATCAAAAAATGGTGGAGCACGGCATCGTGCAGTACGATGACGCCGGGCCGCTCCAGCGCGCGGCGGTAAATGGCGGCGTGGAGGCCGTTATTGCCGAGATGGTAGAGGGCCACGCTGGAACGCTTCGGAGCCACCGGGACATCGCCATGGCGGCGCAATTCGGCCAGCAGAGCGGCGCAATAATCGGCCACTCCGCTGCGGACCGGAGGCAAGGGCCCATGGAAGCCGACGGTCACGGTTTTTGGCGCTTGCCGAACAGCGCGGTGCCGATCCGGATCGTGGTCGAACCCTCCTCGATGGCGGCCTCGAAATCGTGCGACATGCCCATGGAAAGGCCGGTGAGCGCGTGGCGTTCGGAGAGCTCGCGCAGGCGGCGGAAATAAGGGCGCGCGGCTTCCGGATCGTCCGACCAGGGCGGCATGGTCATCAGGCCGGTGAGCCGCAGGTGGGAGCACTCGCGGACGGCGGCGATCAGCTCCGGCAGCGCTTCGGGGGCGGCGCCGCTTTTCGAGTCTTCTCCCGACAGCTTCACCTCCAGCATGACCTCGAGCGGGCGGGCGGCCAGGTCGAGGCGGCGGGCCAGCTTGGGAGTATCCACGGTCTGGACGACCTGGAACAGCTCGGCGGCTTTGGCGGATTTGTTGGACTGCAGATGGCCGATGAGGTGAAAGCGGGCGCCAGTGAGATCGCCCAGTTGCGGCGCTTTGGTTTCGAACTCCCGCACGTAGTTTTCGCCGAACTCGCGCAGGCCCAGCGCATGGGCGCGGCGAACGACATCGGCGGGAAACAGCTTGGTGACGGCCAGCAGCAGGATCGATTCCGGATCGCGCCGCGCCCGTTCGGCCGCCCTGGCGATGCCCTCGCGCACGAGTTGCAAGTTGGCGGCTAAAGTGTCGGGCGAAGGTTGCACGGCTTCAGTATGGCACGGGAGCGGCGGATCGCTCGAACTTCACAAGAAAGCAGCCCGAACATCGGACAACGTTACCATCAGCGTCATCGGCTCGCGCGGGCTCGGGTCGAAGCCCAGCGCCACATAAAACCTCTTCGCCTCTTCCGATATGGCGTGAACCACGATGCCGCGAATTCCGATCGAATCGGCCGCGTGCGCCACACGGCCGGCGGCGTCGCGGAACAGGGCGCGGCCGATGCCCTGGCCTTGCCAATCGCGATCCACGGCCAGGCGTGCCAGCACGGCGACCGGGATCGGGTCCGGCATGTTCCGCCGGAACCGGCCGGGAGCGCTCTCGACCGCGACCACGCCGGAGGCCAGCGCGTAATAGCCAATCACGCGTTTATCCTTGCAAACGACATAAGTGCGCGATGCGCCGCTCGCCTGGTTAGCCCGCGCCCGGCGCCTCAGCCAATCGTCAAGCGAGGACTCCCCGGAGCGAAAATCCCCCAGCTCGTGGCGATCCGCGAGGAGCTCGGGCGGCCACAACCCCCCTATTTCTCCCATGGCGCGGCCGTCCGCAGGGAGCGGCGCAGGCGGGCATTCGGGCGCGGCGGCGCATCGAGCCGCGCCACGAACTCGGCGTAGGCCTTTGGGTTGACCACAAATACGGTGCGGTCCAAGAGCGCGTCTTCGGCGGCGCGGCGGGCGGCGTCCAGTACGAAATCCGTCCGATTCTTGCCCGATAGCTCCGCCGCCCGGTCGATAAGCCCGCGCAGTTCCGGCTTGATCCGGAGGTTGAGAGTGCCGCGCTTGGCCTTTTCCGGTTCGGATGTACGCATGGAAAATCCCCCGCCAAAGACCAGCATATCAGAACGTAATGACCGCGTCAGTACAGCCGCTCCGCCCAGGAGCGCTCAGTGCATCGCCGGAGTCCCCTTCGCCGTCGCCTTTTTCAGCAGCCACACGGCCGGCAGGCACACGGCCATGATCAGCGCGGTCCAGCAGAACATATCCACGTAGGCCTTGAGGTTCGCCTGCTGCAACAGCATCCCGTTCAGCATGCCGTAGGCTTGCACGCGGGCCACTGGCGCCGCCGAATACCGGCTCAGCCCGGCGGCGATGGACGAGAACTGCTGCCGGAACACGGGGTCGTACGGCGTCATGTGACCGACCAGGTTCGCCTGATGGGTTTGCGTCATGCGCGCCATGAATGTCGTGGAGACGGATATGCCGATACTGCCGCCCAGGTTGCGCATCAGGTTGAAGATTCCGCTGGCATTGCCGATTTTCTCCTTGGGAAGCGTTCCCACCGAAATGGTCATCAGGGGAACCATCACCATGCTCATGCCGAGACCGTACACGATGTTCGGCCAAACGATACTTGCCATGGCCACGTCCAGCGTCACCCTGCCTAACATCAGCGTCGCCGCCGCGATACAGGCGACCCCCACCGACATCAACCACCTGGCGTCCACGTAGGACATCAATACACCCACGATCGGCATGGCGATCATCGCCCCGATGCCCCTTGGCGCCGTTGCCAGGCCGGCGCTTTGCGAAGTGTAGCCCAGCAGCGTCTGCAGGAACAGCGGGAGCATCGTGAGGGCGCTGTACATTCCGGCCATCAGGACTGTCGTCAGGACGGTGCCGACCCAGAAATTCCGGTTTCGAAAAACGTGTAAGTCCATGATAGGCTCCGGCGTCCACAGCTCTCGCACGACCAGCACCAATAGCGCCGCCACCGAAATCACGCTGAACCAGGCGATCCACGTGCTCGCGAACCAATCCTCCTCTTGTCCCTTGTCCAGCACCACCTGCAAAGTGGCTAGCCAGACGGTAAGCAGCCCGAAGCCGATGGCGTCGATTGTCCCCGCCTTCGCGTTCTTGATGTAGGGAGGGTCTTCCACGTACCGTCCTATCAGATATACGGCCAGAACCCCGATGGGGATGTTGATGTTGAAGACCCACCGCCAGGAATAATTGTCGGTGATCCATCCGCCCAGAAACGGGCCGATGATGGGCGCGCCCACCACCCCCAGGGCGAACATCGCCATCGCCATTCCCTGTTTTTCCCGAGGGAAACTCTCCAGCAGAATCGCCTGCGAGAGCGGTTGCATGGCGCCGCCCCCCGCGCCCTGCAGAATCCGCGCCAGGATGAGAATGGGCATGGACGGGGCCACGCCGCACAGGAACGATGCACCCGTAAAAAGGATGGTACAGGCCAGCAGGAACCGCTTCCGGCCGAAACGGAGAGCGAACCAGCCGCTGGCAGGCAGCACAATGGCATTGGCAACCAGGTAACTGGTCAGCACCCAGGTAGCCTCGTCGTTGGTGGACGAGAGGCTGCCCGCCATGTTGGGCAGCGCCACCGAGGTAATCGTCGTGTCCAGGACCTCCATGAACACTGCCACCATGACCGCCACGGCGATCAGCCACGGATTTACGCTGGGATGCCATTCAGCGGCGGCGTCTTGGGTGGAAGGCGTACTCATTGGACCTTGACCTCGGGTTCCACCGACATACCCGGCCCAATCCGGTATGCCGCCGGCGGCGCCTCATCCAGCACGATCTTGACCGGCACCCGCTGCACCACTTTGACGTAGTTGCCGGTGGCGTTTTCGGCCGGCAACAAACTGAAGGCCGCGCCGGTTCCGCTCTGGAAACTCTGCACGTGGCCGCGCAGACGAAGCTGCGGGAACGCGTCCAGTTTCAGTGTCACCGGCTGCCCCGCCCGCATGCGCGTCAATTGCGTCTCTTTGAAGTTGGCCACCACCCAGAGCCGGTCCGAAACCAGCGCCGCCAGCGGCTGGCCGGTTTGCACAAAATCGCCCGGCTCCACCGATTTGCGCGTGATGTAGCCCGATTCGGGGGCGTATATCCGGGTATAAGACAGAGCCAATTCCGCCTGCGCCACGGCGGCGCGCTGTTGTTCCACCTGCGCGCGCAAAGACGAGACATCGGCATGGCGCACGTCGATCTGCTGCGGCGCCGATTTCGCCTCGCTCACCCGGCCCTGCGCCTGTACCACCTGCTCTTCCGCCTGCCGCAATCCGGCCTGGGTGGATACTTCCGCCGCACGGGCTTGCGACAGACGCGCCCTGGCGGCTACGGTAGCCTGGCTGGCCGCCTGCTGCGCCGCCGCGGTGGATTTGGCCAGCGTTTCGGTGCGGTCCAACTGCTGCTTCGAGACCTCGTCTTTCGCGTACATGGCCCGGTAGCGGACGCCGTCCTCGGCGGCGCGGATGGCTTCCGCCTGCGCGGCCGCTTGCTGCGCTTCGGCTTGTCCCATGGCCGCTTCGGCCGCGCGAATCGCGGCGGCGTCCTCCGCTACCCGCGCCTGCAGGATCTTCACCTGTTCGGCAGCCGCGCCGGCCGCGGCGCCGGTCTGCGTCAGAACCGCCCTGGTTACGGTCGAAGTAAGCTGCAGGTTCGACTGCGCGCCATCCGCCTTGGCGATCGTATCTTCCAGGCGGGCCCGCGCTTCCGCCGCCCGCGCCTGGTAATCGCGGGCGTCGATCTCCGCGATTAGGTCGCCACTATTGACGTGCTGGTTATCCTGCACACACACTTGAAGCACCTGTCCGGCAACCCGCGGACTCACCTGAATCACGTCTCCCGCCATAAACGCGTCGTCGGTGGATTCGTAGTGCCGCGAATTGAGATAGTAGATTCCCCCGGCCACGGCGGCGATTACGCCCAATCCAATGCCTATCCACTTGGCCGCGCGCGTGCGAGGCTGGCTGGCCTGCGCTTTGTCCTCGATAACAGTTTCGTCAACCATCTTGTTCTCCGGATATGTCCTTTAGAAAGTGAAATCCCTGGCGCGCCCCAGAGCGGAAAATAAATTCAGCCGCGCGATGTTGAACTGGGCCAGGCTGAGTACCACAACCTGGCGGGCGTTTTCGAGCTCGGTCTGGGCGCCGGTCACCTCGATGTTGTCCGCCACTCCGTTCCGGAACCGGTCCTCCGCCAGCGAGAGTTCCCGCTCGGCCAGGTCCAGGTTCTTTTGCGCCGCCCGCATCTGGTCCTGCCGCGTGGCCAGGTTGTCGAGAGCCTGCCGCACGTCCTTCTCCACCGCGGCTCGAAGGTCCGTTAACTGCATCTCGGCCTGGCGGACTTCGCTGGTCGCAGCCTGCACTTCCGCCCGCGTGCGCCCGCCATCGAAGATGGGAACGTCGATGCGGATGCCCACGCTGCGTGTCGGCAAGTCCGTTTGGTTGGGCTTCAACCCGCTGCTGCCGTAGTCGCCGAATGCCGAAACCGAAGGCACCCATCCTCCGATCGCCGCCTTCCGTTCCGCTTCCGCGATCCGTAATTGTTCCGAGGCCACCGACAACTCCAGCCGCTCCCCGAGCGCCTGCTGGATCGCCTGGCCTGCCTCCGGCGGCGGTTGCGGATCGAATCGCATCGCATCGGCCGGCGCCAACGGCGCCCCGAGCGGCGCGCCGATCGTGCGAAGCAGGTTCAATCGGGCCGTATCGAGGTTGGTGCGGGCCTGCGCAAGCTGCACCTGTTGACTTGCCAGCCGGGTCTCGGCCCGCGCCACGTCAAGCCCGGTCGCGATGCCGGCGTTTCGCTGGTTCGTTGCCAGGTCGAGAAGCTGGCGGGCGAGCCGCACATTCGCTTCCGCCGCCGCCACCGACTGGCCGGTCTCAAGCAACTCGATATACGCCAGGGCCGTCGCCGTGGTGACCTGCTGCTCCGCCAAACGCCGCTGCCGCTCCGCCAGTTGCACCCCGTAACGCGTCGCCTGATAGCGGCGGATCGACGCCAGGTTGAACAGGCTCTGCACCGCCCGCGCGCGAGCGTCGAAGTTGTCCCACGGCCCGAGGAAGGCCGGCAGGCCCGGCACGTGGAAAGCGGAGGACGTCAGTCCTTGCGCCGCCAGGTTCTCCGTGAGGCTCATCTGGTAGGCCGCCCCGCTGACGTTCGGCAACAGCGCCGCAAGCCCGATCCCCCGTTGCGCCCGCGATTCCACCGTCCGCTCCTGGGCCAGCTTCGCCTGCAGGTTGTTCTTGAGCGCCTGCTCGACTGCCTGCGCCAGCGTCAGCTCCGGCGGCGTAACCGCAGTCTGCGCGCACGCTGCCGTTGCAAATAGCAGCGCAAATAGGTACTTCGATAACGATCGATCCTGGAACATCTCACCTTCCCTTATCGGTGTAGGGAAACGCAATATGATCGCCACGATGTAGTAGGCTTAGAATGAATGGTTTATAAGTGTCCGGCCGACGATCTTTCCGTCCAATTCGGTAATTGCCGATCAATTGCCGAAATTACCGGTATTGACGCTCAATATGGAGCTTCTTCATCCGCGATTGCAGAGTGGTTCGGCGAATACCCAGTCGGGCTGCCGCGCCGTCGGGGCCGGCGACCTTTCCGTCCGACTCGCTCAACGCCAAAAGTATCCGTTCCCGTTCGGCGCTTTCTTCCAGTCGCGGCCTTCGCAACGGCTGAGGAACCGATTTGGTAATTTCCGGAACGGCGAGCTGCAGCACCGAGCCGGAACTGAGGATGACGGAGCGCTCAATCACGTTCTGCAACTCGCGGATGTTGCCCGGCCACTCGTATTTCGTCAGAGCTTCCATGGCGGCCGAAGGAATCGACTCGATGGGACGGTTCATTCGCTTGGCGTGTTTCTGCGTAAAATAGCGGACCAGCAGGGCAACGTCTTCCTTCCGCTCCCGCAGCGGTGGAACCGTCAACGGAAATACATGCAGCCGGTAGTAGAGGTCGCTGCGGAACTTGCCTTCGTCAACCATCTCTTTCAGGTTCCGGTTGGTGGCGGCGATGAGACGGGCATCCACCTTGATTGTCCGGTTGCCGCCGAGCCGCTCCAGTTCCTGCTCCTGGATGGCCCGCAGCAGCTTTGACTGAAGCTCAAGCGGGATTTCGCCGATCTCGTCCAGGAATAGCGTCCCCTGGTGGGCCAGCTCGAACCGCCCGATCTTCTGCGCGAAGGCGCCGGTGAACGAGCCCTTCTCGTGCCCGAACAGCTCGCTTTCCAATAGGTTGGCCGGAATGGCGGCACAATTGACTTTGATGAATGAGCGTTCCTTGCGTCCGCTCAGGTCGTGAAGAGCCCGGGCGACCAATTCCTTGCCGGTTCCCGTCTCGCCTTGGATGAGTACCGTCGCATCCGTCGGAGCCACCACCTGAATGCCCCTGAGCACGGCCTGAAACGCCGGGCTTTCCCCGATCATGTTGCCCACGTTCTGATCGAAGCGGATCTCGTTTTCCAGGTACAGCTTTTCCGTCGCCAGCTTGTCCTTGAGCTGCGAAAGCTCTCGGTAAGCCAGCGAGTTTTCCGTCGCAATGGCAATCTGGCTCGCCACCTGCACCAGCAGATCCACCTCGTCTTCGGTGAACGGCTCACCGCTCTTCCGCGCCAGGTCGAGAACTCCCAACATTCCGTTTGCCCCCGCCAGCGGAATCGAACAGCCCGAGCAAAGTCCTATGTCGGCGTACTTGCGGTAGAGCGGCGAGGGAAAGCGCTCGTAGTCGAGTCCGGTGGTCACGACCGGCTTCCCGGTGGCCAGCGCTTCGCCGGTAGGCAAACCTTCGGGCCGGCCCGAAGTCTCCTCCGGCTCGAACTGCAAGCCTCCCGGCGAGTGCAGCCCTTTCAGGTGTATTTCTCCGGTAGCTTTGTCCAGCAATGTCACCGCGGCGAAGTCGTGCGCTACCACGCGGCTGAGTTGTTCGGATATCGCCGAAAACAGCTCATCCATCGGCAGCTTCGAAACCAGTGCGTTGGTGATCTCAAACGACGCCCGCATCCGGTCCCGCTCCCGCACCAACGCCTGCCTGGTGAGATATCCGTCCACCGAAACCGCCACTTCCGACGCCACCCGCTGCAGAAACGCCAGGGCTTCGCCGTCGGGCGTGAATGGCGTGGTAAACCCGAATCCAAGTATCCCGAGCCGGCGGTCGCCGTTCGAAAGAGGCACCAGGGTCAAGGCGTGTATACCCTCTTCCAGAGCTTCCTGGATCACACCGCCCCATCGGGTCTCGTTCTCCAGCGGCGATACGATCAGTGGCTTCTGCTCGCGCCAGACCCATGCGCCGATGTGGTCGCTGTCCGCGGGAATGACGAATTCCTTGTCCTTGTACGGCCTGGTTGCGCTGATCGCATGCACGCGAAGCCGATCGTGAACCGGATCGTGCAGCACCAGCGCCAAAAAGTCGAACGAAACCACACGGCGCAGCGAGCCCGCCAGCGAGTTGCACAGAGTCTCCAGATCGCTGTGGCCGGCGATCGATTGCGAAAGATCGAAAAGCGCCTTGTAGATTACCGCATCCGGAGCTCCCACACCGAAGATGCTATCAGTTGGTGCCGGGAGCGGCAATGAACATTGGCAAATGGCCGCCGTGAGCATGGGTCAATCCTCGAAGCCGGTCTTCCTATCGGTTGGTCTCCACGAGATGAATGCACTTCGATCTCCACGAAAGCCCAACAGGATTTCGCTGCTCGATATGCCCGCCGGCCGGCGTTTGCCGAAGCAAGTGCCGAAACCTCGTCACCGAGAAGGGGAGAATCGGGAATCCGAGCCGCCGATCAACGCCCTTTTGCGCCCGGACGAGCAAGTTAGCCCATTTGGTACGCCGGATGCACTTGCCTTGCGCGCCGGACGCCGCGGTTTCGTGTGCATCCGCTTAAGAATACGGTATGGACGACGGACACACAAATGGGTTATCCGTTCCGGATGCCCTGATCGCCTGGGCCACTGCCGGCGCGCTGATCGCCTTCGGGGTCGTGTTCTTCGACGATGCCGTGATTATGGGGCGCACTATTCTTGCGCTCGGCCTTCTCAGCGCCGCCAACGAAGGACTGAAGCTGGGCGCACCGCGCGGCGCATCGCGTGGCGGTTACCGGCGGGTCAGGTTGCTTCTTGCAGTTGCCTACGTGGCCCTGGTGCTGGCCGGTTTTCTTTTTCCGCCGGCCGTGCCGTAAGAAGTACGAAAAGCCGCTTTGAACTCTCTCACTGCTTGGCGTGGCCGTTGGTGCTGCGCCCGATTGTCGCTATGAGGGGTTGCAGGTTGGCTTCGGTTTTTCGCTGGGCGGCGGCGAGGGCGCGCAGGTCCTTGCGCGTCTCGACCGTGAGGCGGCGGGTTTCGACTACCATTCCCATGCCTTCGCGTACCAGGTCGCGGATGACGGAGATTTGCTGGTCGTGGCGTTCGAGGCGCTGTTTTGTGGTCATGGGAGGTGGCGTCTCTCTTTCTTATTTTTGCACGGTGTAGGGGTTTCGCTAGCGGGGGCCGTGCGGCGGCGTGCCGCGTTTTGAACGGCCGAACGCGACCGGCGTGCATGCGGCCCGCGAATTCTATAGAATAATCGTCGATGTCACACACTACTTCGGTCCGTTTCGCTCCGCTGGCGGTGGTTGGCCTGGTCGCCATCTGTTCGGCAGGTTTTCTGGCTGCATTCAGCGATTCCTCCTCCGCGGCGGTTTCGCATGGGTGGTTGTTGATTGCCAATAAGGGGGACCAGAGCCTGGGGATTGTCGACCCGGCGGGTAACCGGCAGATCGCGGAAATCCCGGAAGGCGGCGTCACCGGCCATGAGGTGATCGCATCGCCGGACGGGAAAACGGGGTACGTCCCCATTTACGGTAACTCCGGCGTGGGCAAGCCAGGCACCGACGGGACTAAGCTGGTGGCCATCGATTTGGCGGCCCGCAAGGTAGTGGGAACGCTCGATTTCGGTCACGGCGTGCGGCCGCATTGCCCGGTATTCGGACCGAAAAACGGGCTGTTGTATGTGACTACGGAACTGGACCGGACGGTCAGCATTATCGACCCCCATACGCTCAAAATAGTGGGGACAGTCCCCACCGGACAGGCGGAATCGCACATGCTGGCCATCACCCGCGACGGCAAGCGCGGCTATACCGCCAATGTGGGGCCAGGCACGGTTTCGGTCCTCGATCTGGAAGCGCGCAAGACGTTGAAAATCATTCCGGTTTCGGGCGAGACGCAGCGCATCTCGCTTTCCGTGGACGACCGCTGGGCTTTCACCGCCGACCAGACCAAGCCGCGCCTGGCAGCCATCGACACTGCGACCGATCAAGTGGCGAAATGGGTCGACCTGCCCGCCCCCGGCTACGGCACCGCACCCACGCTGGACGGCAAGTGGCTGGTGGTGGCCGTGCCCGGTGCCAGGCAGGTGGCCGTGGTCGACCTTGCCACCATGAAAGTGGCGCACACCATCGACGTGCCGGCCGCGCCGCAGGAAGTGCTCGTCCGGCCCGACAACCAGGTTGCCTACGTTTCCTGCGACGCCAGCGCCAAGATCGCCGCCATCGACATTTCGACCTGGAAAGTTACCGCCCTAATCGACGCCGGCAAAACTGCCGATGGATTGGCGTGGGCGCGGTAGGGGAGATCTACCAGCCTACCGGTTCCCCCGGCCGGAGCGGCCAGATTTCGGTTCCGGTCCCGGCTACCAGCTCGGCCAGTTGGGCGGGCGTTCCGGTCAAAGCCGGAAAAGTACCGTAATGCATGGGAATGACTTTCCCTGCCTTCAGCAGACGGCAGGCGAGAGCGGCTTCGACCGGGCTCATGGTGTAGAGACCGCCGATGGGCAGAAAGGCGAGCTCCGGATGGTAGAGCTGCTCGATGAGCTGCATGTCGGTAAAGACGTTGGTGTCGCCGGCGAAGTAGATGGCACGGCCGTCGGCAAAGCGCAGCACGTAACCGGCCGCTTCCCCGCCGTAAATGATCTTACCGTCGTCGAGGATGCCGCAGCTATGCACCGCGTGGGTCATGGTAATGGTGACCTCGCCAACTTTCTGCGAGCCGCCTTTGTTCATGGGACGGGTGGCCTTGATCCCCTTCGATTCGAGCCAGTGACAAGTCTCGAAAATGGCGACCACATCCGAGGCGAAGCGCGCAGCCAGCGGCACGGCGTCGTGAATGTGATCGAAGTGCCCGTGCGAAATGCAAATGGTATCGATGCGATCGAAGTCGAACCCCGTGGGGAAGGCGGGGTTGCCCTCAGTCCACGGATCGAGTAAGAGCACTTCTCCGGAAGCAAGACGCAACTGAACGGTGCCGTGGCCTAGCCAGGTGATTTCCATATCCGCGATTATGCCAGAAACCACCGCGGCGCGGCCTGCCACGCTGGAAATCCTGTCGTGGCTCTCCGCCGAGCCCCTCACTTCTTGTGCAGCGTGTACGCCATCGGTCCCAGCTCCGTGGCCGCGGCCTGCTGGAACCCAGTGGCATTGCCTTGCGGGAGCTGGTTGCCGTTTTGGTCGAACACGTTAGCCACCGTGCTGGCCACGTTCAGGGTCAGTGCGGTTTTCAGCGGCACCGCGATCTGGTAGTTCCGCCCGGTCACGTCGGTGGAGGCGAAGCGGGCGTGCCGGTAGAGCTTATCGGGCCCCTTGAGGATGAGCT
>PLRS01000152.1 GCA_003164035.1 Bryobacterales bacterium
CCTTTTCCTTGAGACGGTGCAGCAACTGCAGCAGCCTTTCGGCATGCCGGAAATAGACGGCCACACCCACCCCGAGGGTAACCAGCGTGACCGCGAACGCCGGGAGCGAAAGCACTGCCATGTAGCAAAGACAGAACAGCAGCACCAGCGACTGTTGCGCGGCGTCTACCAGCATCAGTCCGGACTGCGAAATCTGCGCCGTATCCTGGCAGAGGCGGGTGAAGAGCTCACCGTGCCCCAGATTCTCCACCAGTTCCAGCTCCGAGTGGCGGATCTTATCGGAGACGCGGATCAGCCGGTCGCTGACCATGTTCTCCACGATCACGGAGGCCTGGATAAAGGCGAAGCGCTTGCCCATGAAAAACGCCAGCATGCACAACCCAAAGAGCAGCATGAGCCCCAGATTAAGCGGGTTGCCATCTGGTGAGGCCAGCGAAGCACTGCGGTTGATGATTCCCAGAATGGCCGCATTGCCGACACCGGCGATTCCCGCGACAATCAACACGCGTCTCCACGCTTCCGGAGACTCGCGCAGCAGAAGTTGAACTACCTGCACATGGCACCCTCTGGCGAACGGTGATCCAAACCCGGGCCGAAATCCAAGAGATGTATTATGAATACCACAGAGAATCGTAATCTTACAACCAATGTTCTCCGAAGATACACCACTCGTCCGTTCTTCGCCCGTGCCGATGCCGAATGTTGAACGCCGGCCGGCAGGGACATTCTTGGCGAAATCACCTGAAGGCGACGGCTGTCAAGGAACGGCCGGTGGTAAGTGGCGACTTTGAAAAACTTGAGCACTAAGAAAGATTTCCCTTGACTCACGCCGCCGATTTCGAAGATGATTACAATAATTTCGGTGCTGCGCGATAATTTTGCGCTCGTTGTAGGGCAGCGCCATAGGATCTCATGGCTGCACTCGTCTTGGGACCGATTCAAGTGTATAGCCACATCGCTGTTCTGTTTCTGCCTGCGAGAATAGTTGGTTTTCTTAGGGGGTGTCATGCGCCTTAACAGCTTTGCCCCGTGTAGTATCGACGTGGCTGGGAGTGGAATTCCGCGAGGCCCCGGGCTGATCGGGGCGTTGAGGACAACTGAGCGTGGCCGCTGAAGCAAAAATCCGGTTAGACGCTTCCACGGAGTCGATCGGCGCTCTTGCCGCAGTCGGAAATACTCCCCTGGTGCAACTCACGCGTGTGTTCGCACCGCTCGATTTCGCGCTGTACGCCAAGCTCGAAATGATGAATCCCGGAGGCAGCGGCAAAGACCGATCCGCCAGAGGAATGTTGCTTGACGCCTATGATCGCGGAGATATAGGGCCGCACACAACCATCATCGAGTCGAGTTCGGGCAATCTCGGCGTCGGACTGGCGCAAGCGTGCGCGTTGTTGAAGCTTCGCTTCGTATGCGTGGTCGACAGCCGGACGACGGTAAGCCATATCGGAATCCTGAAGGCCTATGGCGCCGAGGTGGATGTTGTGGACCAACCGGATCCAGGCTGCGGAGACCTTTTGACAGCCCGCCTGAATCGCGTGAAACAACTGCGGGCGCGTATTGCCGACAGCTTCTGGACCGATCAATACGCCAATCCCAGCAACTCTCGGGCCCAGTACGCCATGTGTGGGGAGTTGGATCGGGACCTGGGGCACCAGGCCGATTTTCTGTTTGTTGCGACCAGCACCTGTGGCACGTTGCGCGGCTGCCGGGAGTACGTGCGCGATCACGCTTGGAGCACCAGGATCGTCGCGGTGGACGCCGTGGGCAGCGTGATCTTCGGGGACGAGCCACAGCGACGGCTCATCCCGGGGCACGGCGCATCGAGAAGACCGGCGTTGTACGAGTGCGGCCTGGAAGATGAGTGTGTTCACGTGTCCGACCGCGAATGCGTGGCGGGTTGCTTCCGTCTGCTCGGAAGCGAGGCTATCCTCGCCGGTGGCTCCTCGGGAGCGGTGATTTCCGCGATTGGCAGGATGAGAGCCCGAATTCCGGCGGGGGCAACCGCGGTGGCGATTCTCTGCGACCGTGGGGACCGTTATCTCGAGACGGTGTACTCACGAGAATGGATTTCCACGCATTTTGGCAGCACTTTCAGGCCATGGCATTGTGAAGCGGGAAACTAACGTGAAGCGCTCACTGGAAGGTGCCGGCGGGCTGACTCTGCTGCGCGGGAACGAGATAGCGCGACTCTTCGAGGGGCGCGAGTCTCGAATCATGGAGAGCGTCAGGCAAGCCTACCTGCTGAAGGAGCAGGGTGACTACAGCGCCCCCAATTGCCCTTTCCTGCGGTTCCCCGGCAACACGAAGGATCGGATCATTCCCAAACCTGCCTTTCTGGGCGGGTCGTTTCAAGTCGCGGGAATGAAATGGGTAGCATCGTTTCCCGGCAACGTCCCAGCGGGCATGGATCGGGCTTCCGCCACATTGATTCTGAACTCGACACAAACGGGACAACCGGAAGCGATCCTGGAAGGGTCCATAATCAACGCGTGCCGTACTGCGGCGAGCGCGGCCTTGGCGGCATCGGTTCTTCGTGAGGGCCATTCGATTCATTCGGTTGGCATTCTGGGTTGCGGTCCGATCAATTTCGAGACTGTCCGGTTCCTGCTGGCGGCGCATCCCGAAATTGCGCGCCTCCGCCTTTTCGATCGGGACCCGGCGCAGGCGCGCAGGTTCCAGGAAAAGTGTCGCGATCTTGGCGGGACTCGGGACATCGCGTTGGCGCCCTCGGCTGCCGCCTTGTTCCGCGAAACGGACGTCGTCAGCCTGGCGACCAACGCAACGACTCCACATCTTGACAGCCTGGATGTCTGCCGCGAGAATTCGGTAATTTTACATATCTCGTTGCGCGACCTCTCGCCGGAAGTAATGCTCGATGCCGACAACGTTGTCGATGACGTGGAGCATATTTGTTCCAATCGGACTTCACTTGACCTGGCGGTGCAAAAGGCGGGGAACCGCGATTGTATCCGCGCCACCCTGGGTGCGATTCTGTTGGGACAGAAAGCCCGCCGTGACGGCCAACCCGTGATATTCAGCCCATTTGGCCTGGGCGTTCTGGATCTCGCGGTGGCGCACCTGGCGCTGGACCTTGCCCGGGCCGATGGCGCCGGCACGATTATCGACGACTTCGTTCCCACGCCGTGGCGGGAACGAAGGTATGTGCCGATCGAGATCGGGAATCGTGTGGGCACTCACGGATAGAAGCGGCCGGTTGGTCTCATGAAGGTCCTCTCTCTCAAGCCCGAGTTTCGAAATTTCGGGGAAGTTTTGCGGTATCATGCCCGAACCCGGCCCGATCGGAGGGCTTATGTCTTTCTTGAAAACGGAGAGGTGGAATCCGGCAGTCTCACGTTCCGGGCGCTGGATAATCGGGCTCGTCAAATTGGAGCGAGGCTGCAGGCGGTTATCGACCCGGGCGACCGGGTGCTGCTTCTTTATCCACCCAGTCTCGAATTCGTCAGCGCATTCATGGGCTGCTTATACGCGGGCGCGGTCGCCGTACCGGCGTATCCGCCGCGGCAGAACCGTTACGCCGGGCGACTGCAGTCGATTGTGGCGGATTGCGGTGCCGTTGTCGCCTTGACGACCAAGGCAAAGCTCGAAGGACTGAAAGGGCGTGTGGCGGATGTCGGTCCACTGGGGACGCTACGCTGGATTGCCACCGACGACGCCGAGGATCCGCACGCCGATTCGTGGGTGGACGGGTCGCTCGATCCGGAGGCCCTGGCCTTTCTGCAATACACGTCCGGGTCCACGGGCGCGCCGAAGGGCGTGATGGTGAGCCATGGAAACCTGCTCCACGACTCGGAGATGATCGGGCAGTGTTTTGGCCACGATCAAACGACGATTTTTGCATCCTGGCTGCCTCTATTTCACGATATGGGCTTGATCGGGAATACACTGCACCCCTTGCATCTGGGCGTTTTGTCGGTATTGATGGAACCGGCTTCGTTCGTTCAGAAGCCGGTCCGATGGTTGCAGGCCATATCGAAGTACCGTGCTACCACCACGGGAGGGCCAAACTCCGCCTACGATTTGTGTGCCAGAAAGGTGACGGAGGAACAAAAGGCGGATCTGGATCTTGGCAGCCTGCGCATTGCGTACAACGGTTCGGAGCCGGTTCGTGCCGATACCTTGGACAGGTTCGTAGCGGCGTTTCGCGCGTGCGGCCTTCGTCCGGAGGCTCCCTACCCCTGTTACGGCCTGGCGGAGGCCACGCTGCTGGTCTCGGGAAGCAAGCCGGATCATCCGCACGTCGAGGTTTTGTTCGACAGCTCTTCGCTCGAAGCCGGTGTAGCGGCGGCTTGCGCGCATGGGACTAACGCGCGGCGGCTGGTGAGTTCCGGACGAGCGGCCGCCGGTACGCGAATCGCGATCGTGAACCCGGATACGAGCGAAGCGGTGAAAGACGGGCAGATTGGCGAAATCTGGGTGGCCGGGCCTCACATCGCGCAGGGGTACTGGGGCCGCGCCGCAGACACCGTCTCCGTATTCCGGGCACGCCTGTCCTGTGGCGACGGTCCGTTCCTGCGGACCGGCGATCTTGGATTCCTGTTCGAGGGCGAGCTTTTCGTTTCCGGGCGCATCAAGGACCTGATCATCATCCGCGGACGGAATCATCACCCGCAGGATATCGAGAGTACGGTTGAAGCCAGCCACGCCGCTGTCGCTTCGAACGCAGCCGCTGCCGTGAGCGTGGAGATCGACGGGGAAGAGCGGCTGGTTGTGGTCTGCGAGGTGAAGCGCGAACGTCTGCGCAAGCTGGATGTCGACGAGACCGTCGCGGCGATCCGCCGGGCGGTGGCCGAAGAGCACGACATCGAACTTCACGCGGCGTTGCTCGTCCATCCCCTCGGTATCCCGAGGACTTCCAGCGGGAAGATTCAACGGCACCTATGCCGCGCGAGTTTCCTCTCGGGGGAAGGTTTGGAGATTGCGGGTAAATGGCGCCGGCCGGCGAATCCGGCGCCGCCTGAAGCGGAGGCCAAGCCGCGCGGCATCGACACCGGCTCCATCCGCGCGTGGCTGATGGAGAAGGTCGCGGGCAAGCTGAGCGTCCCGGTCCACACGGTTCGGGCGAGCGATCCGTTCAGCCAGTTTGGCATCGATTCCCTAGATGCGGTGGCGCTTTCGGGAGAACTCCAGGAGTGGTTAGGCCGTCCCCTGGCGGCGACGTTGCTGTACGACTATCCCACCATCGAAGCGCTGGCGCGCCATCTCTCCCCGCGGACGGCGCAGGCTCCGATGGGCCCCCCGGCAGCCGGCGGGAAGGACGGAGTGGCGATCGTCGGCATGGCCTGCCGTTTCCCGGGAGCGCGCGATCCGGGAGCCTTCTGGCGCATGCTGCGGGACGGCCGGAGCGCGGTCGCTCCGGCTCTGGGGGCACGGTTTAAGGGATTCGGCTGGCCGGATTCGAAAGCTCCGGAATGGGCCGGGCTGCTGGATGAGGTGGAAAACTTCGATGCGGAGTTTTTCGGGATCACGAGGCGTGAAGCGGAAGCTATGGACCCTCAGCAGCGCCTGCTTCTGGAGATGGCGCGCGAAGCTCTGGAAGACGCGGGGATTCCCCCGAACCGTCTGGGCGGCACGAGAACCGGCGTTTTCATTGGAATCAGCAACTCCGATTATGCGAGGCTCAATAGCAACCAAGCTTCCGCCACGGAGCCATACGCGGCAACCGGCAACGCCCTCAGCATCGCCGCCAACAGGATCTCTTATCTGCTGGATCTTCGCGGCCCGAGTTGGGCCGTGGACACGGCATGTTCCTCATCGCTGGTCGCGGTACACCAGGCGGCGGAGAGCCTTCTGAACGGCGCCTGCGACATGGCGCTGGCGGGCGGCGTGAACCTGATCCTGGCGCCGCACCTAAGCGTGATGTTCGCTCGCGCGGGGATGCTCTCCGCGGACGGATGTTGCCGGACGTTCGACGAAGGCGCGAGTGGCTACGTGCGCGGCGAGGGCGCGGGGCTGGTGGTCCTGAAACGCCTGAGCGATGCGATCCGCGACTGCGATCCGGTGCTGGCCACGATTCGCGGATCGGCGGTAAACCAGGACGGAATGAGCAACGGACTCACCGCGCCCAACGGTCCGGCGCAACAGGCGGTGATGCGGGACGCCTGGCGGCGGAGCGGCGTGGATCCCTCCGCAGCCGGCTATGTGGAGGCGCACGGCACCGGCACTCCCCTGGGCGACGCGATGGAATTGGCATCGCTAAAAGCCGTTTTCGAGGGACGGCGCGACGGCATGGTTTTCGCCGGTTCCGTCAAGACCAACATCGGACATCTGGAAGCCGCCGCCGGAATCGCGGGTTTGATCAAGACAGTTCTGTCCTTGCGCCACGAGGAGATTCCGCCGCACCTGCATTTCGAGCGGCTAAACCGGCGCGCCGCGGAAAACGGTGGGCCCGTGCGGATTCCATTGACGCTGACGGGGTGGCCGCGCGGGGAGCGGAAGCGGCTGGCAGGCGCCAGCTCTTTCGGCTTCGGCGGGACCAATGCTCACGTGGTAATTGAGGAAGCGCCCATTCGGCTGAAGGCGGAAGGCGCGGAGCGTGGAGTCCATTTGGCCGCGCTTTCAGCCAGGACTCCGCGGGCCCTGGTGCAGGTTTCGAAACAATATGCCGGCTTTCTGGCGGCCAATCCAGGAGTTTCATTGGGCGACTTTGCCTACACGGTTTGTTCCGGCAGAGAACACTTCCCGGTGCGGAGAGCCCTGATCGCGAAATCGGCCGGGGAACTGCGCGAGAAACTGCAGGCGGGTTTCGATGGACGGCGTCCGTCGCGGCCGCCACGTATCGCGTTTCTCTATACGGGTCAGGGGTCGCAATACGCGGGGATGGGCCGCGAGTTGTACGACAGCCAGCCAGTCTTTCGGCAAACGCTGGACCGCTGCTCGGAAATCCTGCGGTCTGTGTCGGGAGACTCGCTGTTGGAAGTGCTGTTTGCGCCGCCCGGCCAAGCTTCTCGGATCGACCAGACGGTCTGGACTCAACCGATTCTGTTCGCGATGGAAGTCTCTCTTACCCAGATGTGGAGGAGCTGGGGAATCGAGCCCTGGATCATTCTGGGGCACAGCATTGGAGAATACGCGGGGGCCTGCGCGGCCGGTGTTTTCAGCGTCGAAGATGGCCTCCGATTAGTGGCTCGACGCGCGGCTTTGACGCAGGCGCTGTGCCGCAACGGAGCGATGCTGTCGGTTTTCGCGGGACAGGACCGGGTCGCCGAAGTGGTGGCGCGCCATGCGAACGCGGTGTCGATCGCGGCGGTCAACGGTCCGCGGAACGTGGTGATCTCCGGCGAATCGGGGGCCGTCGCGGAGATCGCGGCGGCGCTGGAGGGCTCCGGTACGCACACCGCGCCGCTGCCTGTTTCGCATGCGTTTCACTCCCCGCTGATGAGACCCATGTTGAGCGAGTTCGAAGCCGCGGCCCGGTTGGTGAAGTTCAGTGCCCCTACGGTTCCGATGGTATCCACCGTGTCCGGCGGCCCTGCCGGAGCCGAGCTTGCCCATGCCGGGTATTGGAGCCGCAACGCCATGGAGCCGGTGCAATTCGTGGCGGGAATGCAAAGCCTGGCTGGCGCAGGTGTGGACGCGTTCCTCGAGATTGGAGCGAAACCGATGTTGCTGACGATGGGGAAGAGGTGCGTCGCGCCGGAGAAACACGCGTGGCTGGCCAGCCTCGATCAGAACCGCGGGAACTGGAGTACGTTGCTGGAGAGCCTTGGCGAGCTATACGAGCGAGGCTGCGAAGTGAATTGGCGCGCGGTTTACGCCGGGCTCTCCTGCCTCCGGCTTTCGGGCCTTCCCACATATCCGTTCGAGCGCGAGCGCTACTGGATAGACGCCGCTCCGGGGTTCGCGTCGAAAGCCGCCCAGCCGCCGCACCCTCTGCTGGGGGAGCGCATGGAAGGGCCGGCGCATCTGCCGGAGACATACATCTGGCGATCGCAAATATCGGCGAGCATGGACTACATTCAGGGACATCGCCTGATGGGCGCCGCGGTACTGCCCTATTCCGCGTACGTCGAGATGGCTTTGCGGGCGGCGTCGGAAACGACGCCGGGTTCACAGTACGGGATTTCCGAGTTAGAGCTTCACCAGCCGGTGTTTTTCGGAGCCGGCTCCGTGGCTGAGATCGAGACCGTCCTGAGCCGGCAGGCGGGCGGATCGCTTTCGTTTCAGGTGTTTCGGCGGACGGACCTGGCGGACCGTCAATGGTCTTTATGCGCAAGCGCGCGTCTTCGGGCGACGGGTGGGAGGGATCCTCTTGAAGTTCGGGTTGATGTTCTTTGCCGCCAGTGAGGACGCGCTGGCGGGGGACAAGTACCGGCTGCTGGTAGAGAGTGCGCGCTTCGGCGACCGGCACGGCTTCTCCAGCGTCTGGGTCCCTGAGAGGCACTTCACGCAGTTCGGCTCGCTCTATCCGAATCCCGCGGTCCTGCATGCCAGTCTCGCGATGGTCACCGAGCGGATCGCGCTGCGGGCGGGGAGTGTGGTGGCCCCGCTGCATCATCCGCTGCGAATCGCGGAGGAGTGGGCCATGGTGGACAATCTGTCTGGCGGCCGAGTGGGGATCTCTTTTGCGCCTGGCTGGAATCCGGAGGACTTCGCGTTTTTTTCGGAGCGCTATCCAAACCGATACGAACATCTCGTTTCCACCATCGCCACGGTCCGGCGCTTGTGGAGAGGCGAGAGTGTCGCCGCACGGGACGGCCTGGGGAGGGAAACAACTGTCAGGGTTTACCCGACCCCGGTTCAGCGCGAACTGCCGGTCTGGGTCACAGCCGCGTCCAACCCCGAATCGTATGTGCGGGCCGGCGAGCTTGGCGCGAATCTCCTGACGCATTTGCTCGACCAGGGCGAGGAGGAACTGGGTCGCAAGATCCGCTTGTACCGGGAAGCGCGTGCCCGGGTGGGGTTCGATGCCGCATCGGGCGTCGTGACCGTGATGCTTCACACCTTTGTAGGCGCGGACGCTCAGGTGGTGCGCCAACAGGCGAAGAAACCGTACTGCGCCTACATTCGGAACAATATCGGCTTGCTGAGCAGCCTCGCAAGCAGCCGTGGCAAGAAACTGGACGTCCGGACGCTGAGTCCCAGCGACTTGAGCGAGTTTGTGGAGTTCCTTTACGATCGGTTCGCAGAGTCGCGCGGTTTGATCGGGACACCGGAAACATGCCTCCCGCTGGTGGAGCGCTTGGAATCGATCGGCGCCACGGAGATTGCGTGCCTGCTGGATTTCGGCCCCGACGCCAATCTCATCCTGGGCAATCTCCCGAACCTGGCGCGCCTCAAGGAACTGCACGACGCTTCGGCGTCTCCATCGCCGGCTCCCGCCACGCCGCGATTCGATCCGGCCCCGATCCAGGGCCGCTGCGCCGAGCAATGGCCGGGAGCCGCGTTTCACGAAATGCTGCGCGGCCACGGACTGGGGATAGACGAACCACTCCAATGCATTCAAAGAATCTGGAGGCGGGATGGCGAGGCTCTGGGCAGGATTGAGGTTACAGACACCGGCTCCGGGCTCTATAGCGTTCACCCAGGATTCCTGGACGCTTGCAGCCGGGTGGCTGCGGCGGCGCTGCCGGCGAACTTGTCGGCGGATTCGGTTTACATTCCGGCTGGCGTTCGCGCGTTGCGCGTGGTAACCGCGACGCCCCAGGCCGCATGGAGCCACGCCGTGCTGGCTGCCGGCGATTCATCCGAAATCCGGGAAGCGGATGTTTCCGTCTACGGTTTGGACGGTTCGCTGGCGATTGAAATCGGCGGTCTTCGGCTGCAGCGCATGCGCAGTTCAGCGGCTGCGTCGCAATCGCTGCCGGATTATCAATTCTACAGGCGCCGGTGGATCCCGGTGTCCAAAACCGCGGAGCGGGACGCCGAGGCTGAAGACTGGCTGATTCTCGGCGACAGCCGCGGCATCGCGGCTCAACTGGAAGCTCTCATTCGCGGCTCGGGGGGAACGTGCCGACGTGCCGGAAGCATCCGCGATGGGTCGCTGGCGAAGCGGATTGTGTATCTCGGCGGCGACGGATTGGAAGGCCTGCTTCAGGCTGCGCAGGCTCTGGCCCGGCACGACCTGAGAAAGGATGCCCGCCTCTGGATTGCGACGACGGGCGCCATGCCGGTGCTCGATGGAGAGGCTCCGAACGTGACGGAGGCTCAGCTTTGGGGACTCGGATGCACGGTCAGGGTCGAGCATTCCGAATTCTGGGGAGGGCTGGTAGACCTGGATCCGTTATCGGGTGCGCAGGAGGCGGCGCGGGAGCTTCTCCCGGCAATTCGCGATTGCGGCGGCGAAGACATGCTTGCCATCCGCCGGGGTGAGCTTCATGTGGCGAGGTTGCAGGTGCAAGGAGCGGTTTCGGCGGAAGCTCCCCTCGCATTTACGGCCGAAGCGACCTATGTGATCGCCGGCGGAACCGGCGGAATCGGCACCGGGCTGGCGGCATGGTTGCGCGAGCGTGGGGCAGGAAATGTCGTATCGATCTCGCGAAGCGCCCCTGTCTTCCGGGCCGACCTCGCGAGCGAGCGGGAAACGTCAGCCATTCTGGCCGAGATACGGCGCACCATGCCACCCATTCGCGGAGTGTTTC
Organism: Bryobacterales bacterium; assembly: GCA_003164035.1. Lineage (GTDB taxonomy): Bacteria > Acidobacteriota > Terriglobia > Bryobacterales > Bryobacteraceae > JBEKYD01. Next base: position 10,599 of record PLRS01000152.1, read on the forward strand.
ATCTGGCGGGAGTACTCGACGACGCTTTGCTCCGCGCACAGGACTGGCCGCGCTTTCAGCGGAGCGCATCGGGAAAAACGGAAGGCGCATGGAACCTTCACCACGCCACACGCGAGGATCCGCTGGAATACTTTGTGATGTTTTCGTCGATGGCGTCGCTGGTGCCCATGCCCGGCCAGGGCAACTACGCCGCCGCGAACAGCGCCCTGGATGCGCTGGCATGGAAGCGCCGCGAAGAAGGCCGCCCCGCGCTGAGCATTAACTGGGGACCGTGGAAGGAAATCGGCCAAGCCGCCACGGAGTACGGCCGTCTGGCGCACGCCAAGCTGGAGCACCTTGGCGTTAGGGCGCTGGCGCCGGAAACCGGCTTCCGGATCCTCGAGATTCTCATGCGCAGCGGCCGGACTCAGGTGGGGGCGGCCGACATCGATTGGGAGCGCTTCTTCCGTTTCGATCCCGCCGCGCGCAGCTCCATGTTCCTTGCGGAGATGGCGCCCTTCACGGATCGCCCCGACGGGCCGGCTGAGCTAGCGCTCCGTTTGGCGGAAATGCCCGCCGGCGAGCGCAGGCAATTCCTGATTTCACAGCTTGCAAACCTGGTACGAGATGCGCTGAAGCTGAAGGACTCCGAGGCGATTTCTCCGCGCCAGGGCCTGTTCGACCTGGGTCTCGATTCCATCCTGGCGCTGGAATTGAAGGCGCGGCTGGAAGCGTCCCTGGGCCTTCCGCTGCGGGCGACTTTACTATTTGCCTATCCGACGCTCGACGCCCTGGCGGGATATCTCCTGTCCGAGGTTCTGACATTGGATTTGCCGCGCTCCATGGCTGCCGCGGCCGGGGAAGAAGCGTCTCTCAGCGACGACGAACTGGCGGCTCTGATCGAAGAGGAGATCGCACGACGTCCGTAGACCGCGCCATGAGTTCCAATCCAAATCACGCCACGACACTGAAGACTGCTCTCGAAGAGCTGCGGCAGAGGCGCGCGGAAATCGAGGTGCTTCGCGCATCGAAAAACGGGCCGGTCGCCATCATCGGAATGAGCTGCCGGTTTCCGGGAGGGTGCAGTAGTCCCGAGTCCTTTTGGCGGCTTCTGGACAAAGGTGTCTGTGCGATCGGCGACGTTCCAGCCGAGCGTTGGGATGCCGCTGGGATGCCGGTTCGGAGGGGTGGCTTTATCGAAGGCATCGAGGATTTCGACGCTCCGTATTTCGGCATCTCGCCCAGGGAAGCGGCCAGCATGGACCCGCAGCAGCGGGTACTGCTCGAAGTGGCCTGGCAGGCGCTCGAAAACGCGAAGGTCCCGCCCGGCAGCCTCTACGAACGCCCGGTAGGGACATTTCTGGGAATCACCTGTTTCGATCATGCCGTGTTGCTGGGAGCGGATCTCGAGCAAGCCGGGGCTTACGCAGGCACGGGCAGCGCCCTCAATGCCGCGGCGGGACGGTTGTCCTATCTCTTGGGGCTGTCCGGTCCGTGCATGGCTATCGACACGGCGTGTTCCTCGTCGCTGGTGTGCCTCCATCTTGCGTGCCAGAGTCTTCGGTCCGACGAAAGTGAAATCGCGCTGGTGGGCGGCGTTCACCTGATGCTGTCCGCGGACGTGATGGCCACGTTTTCACGGGCGCACATGTTGTCTCCGGATGGACTGTCGAAATCCTTCGATGCGTCGGCCGATGGGTACAGCCGCGGCGAGGGCTGTGGCGTGGTGGTGTTGAAGCGCCTGGCGGATGCGGTTCGCGACCGGGACAAGATTCTGGGCATCGTGCGCGGCACCGCCGTGGGCCATTGCGGACCGAGCGGCGGGCTGACCGTTCCCAGCGTGGCGGCGCAGCGCTCGGTGATTCAACGCGCATTGGCCGATGGGGGCATCGAGCCGCACCAGGTGGGATACGTGGAGGCGCACGGCACCGGCACCTCCCTGGGAGACCCGATCGAGATTGAAGCGATGGCGAGCGCCTACGGGCGGGGCCGGGATCGCGAAGCCGCGCTATGGACCGGTTCGGTGAAGACCAACATCGGGCACCTCGAACCGGCCTCCGGTATGGCCGGCCTGATCAAGATTCTGCTGGCGTTTCAGCATGGCCGGATTCCCGCGAGCCTGCATTTTCGCGAGCCCAATCCGCACATTCCCTGGAATGAGATCCCGGTTCGGGTGGCGGCAGCGCCGGTGGAATGGAAGCGGGGGGGGACCCGCCGCATCGCTGGGCTGAGCGCTTTCGGGTTCAGCGGCACGAACGCCCACGCGATCGTCGAGGAGCCACCCGAAACGAACGAAGCGGTGCGCACGGAAGAGACTCCAGAGCTGTCCTTCCAGCGGCAGCACTATCCGTTGGCGGGCAGGCGCAATGCGAAGGCATCGCCGCCGGACTGGTTCTATCGGGTGGATTGGGAGCAGGGGCCGCCAGCGCCCCCGATTGCGGCCGAGGGAGAAGCGTGGCTCATCGTTCGCGATCGCCGAGGCATGGCGGAGAATCTGGCGAAGTTCGCGGAGGCGCGAACCATCCGCTGCGTTTTTGGGGAAGGCGCCGAGTCGCTCGATGCGGGATCGTTCGACCGGATCGTCTTCATGAAGGGGTTGGACGATTCCCGGTGCGCGCCTCTGTTGTTGGGGATCGCGCAAGCGGCGGCACGACGAGCGGAAAAGCCATCGAGGATCTGGTTGATCACGCGCGGTGCGACTGAAGCCGCCAAACCGCCAGAACTGGATGGTGTCGCACAGGCGCCCCTGTGCGGATTGGCGAAGGTGTTGTTCCTGGAGCATCCCGAACTGGCGGGCGCGGCGATCGATCTGGATGCGGTGTCGGCTCCCGGTGAGACGGAGAGTCTGTTCCATGAGATTGCCTCCGGCAGCGGCGAGGACCTGGTTGCCTTCAGGGGCGGCAAGCGCCTGGTTCCCAGACTGGCAAAAGCGGAGCCCGGGAGCGCCGCTGAAGTGAAGATCGCGCCCGGCCGCGCCTACATGATCACCGGCGGCTTCGGCGCCCTGGGGTTGCGAGTTGCGGGCTGGCTGGCCGATCGGGGAGCGCGACACCTGATTCTGGTGGGAAGATCGGGACCGCGGACCGAGCAGGCGCGGACCGCCATCGCTGCCCTGGAAGCGCGCGGGATCGAGGTGCGTTCGGAGCGCGCGGATGTGGCGGAGCGGGCTCAGATGGAGATCCTGTTCCGGTCCTGTGGGCCGGCGCTCGTCGGCGTCATTCATGCGGCGGGTGTTGCGGGATATCGGGCATTCGACGAGATCGGCCCGGACGATTGGGATGCGGTGCTACGGCCCAAGGTGCAAGGCGCCGAGGTGTTGCACGAGTTGACGCGAGGACTGGAACTGGACTTCTTTGTCTGTTTCTCGTCGATCGCATCGGTATGGGGCTCTCGCGGCCAGGCTCACTACGCGGCGGCGAACCGGTATCTCGACGTTCTCGCACATTACCGGCGCGCGCATGGCTTGCCGGCGTTGACGGTCAACTGGGGTCCCTGGGCGGAAGGAGGCATGAATACCGCGGAATCGAATGCGCTCCTGCGGCGCGCCGGCGTCAATCCGCTCTCGACCGATAGGGCCCTGGCGGCGCTGGGACGGCTTCTCGGCGGCGGGGAGACCGAGCGAATCGTGGCGGACATCGACTGGCCGCTGTTCCGAGGCTCTTATGAAGCGCGCGGCTATCGTCCGCTGCTGGCCCGGATAGAGCGGGGGACGGCGGCCCATGCCGCCGAAACCGCGTCACTGCCCCGGTCGCGCGAAGAACTGATTCGATTCCTTCAGCACGAGACGGCGCAAGTCCTGCAGCTCGAAGGCAGGCTTCCGGAGCGGGACCGGGGCTTCTTCGATATGGGCATGGATTCGCTGCTGGCCCTCGAATTTCGCACCCGTCTGGAGGCTTCGGCGGGTCGCGCGCTTCCCGCCACGCTGATATTCGAAAATCCGACCGTTGAGGCGCTTGCGGATTATCTTCTGGGCAGTGCGCGAGTGGAAGCGGCAGCCGTGGCGCCGGCGGCAAAGAACGAAGCCATTGCCATCATCGGCTTCGGGTGCCGTTTCCCGGGCGACGCGATTGACGGCGAGAGCTACTGGCGCGTCCTGCGAGATGGCATTGACGCGATCTCGGAGGTCCCGCGCGAGCGTTGGAGCCTGGACGAGCACTTTAGTTCCAATCGGGACGACCCCGGCAAGATGTACACGCGCCATGGCGGGTTCCTGCGCGATGTCGATCTCTTCGATCCGGCTTTCTTCCGTATCTCACCGCGGGAAGCGGAGAGCATGGACCCGCAACACCGCCTGCTGCTCGAAGTGAGCTGGGAAGCGCTGGAGAACGCCGGAATTCGCGCGGAGGACCTGAAAGGCAGCCAGACCGGAGTGTTCGTGGGAATCACCACCCACGACTACGCGCATCTGCTGATGCAGAACGGCGGGGATCGCGGCGTCGACAGCTATTTTTTCACCGGCAATCCTCTGAACACCGCCGCCGGACGCATTTCCTACACGTTGGGCCTGACCGGCCCGGCGATCGCTTTGGATACCGCATGCTCGTCGTCGCTGGTGGCGATTCACCAGGCATGCCAGGCGCTGCGAAACGGCGAATGCACGATGGCGCTGGCGGGCGGCGTGAACCTGATCCTGGCGCCGGAAACGACCGTGGCGGTGTGCCGGACCCACGCGCTCTCTCCGGATGGGCGTTGCCGGAGCTTCGACGAATCGGCCAATGGATTCGTGCGGAGCGAGGGCTGTGGAGTGGTGGTCCTGAAGCCGGAATCGAGGGCGCTGGCGGACGGCGATTCCATCCTGGCCGTGATTCGCGGCTCGGCCGTCAACCATGACGGCGCCTCCAGCGGCTTCACGGTTCCGAACGGACGCGCGCAGGAAGCGGTGCTCCGGAAGGCGCTGGGGGACGCCATTGCGCCTTCCCAGGTGGACTATATCGAGGCTCACGGGAGCGGCACGCAACTCGGAGACCCCATCGAGGTACGCGCTCTGGCGGCGGTGTTCGGCAGCGGCGGGGAGCGGGCCGGGAAGCTTCGGATCGGCTCGGTAAAGTCGAACATCGGCCATACCGAGTCGGCCGCGGGCGTGGCGGGAGTGATCAAGGTTCTGCTGGCACTCCAGCATGAACGGTTGCCCGCGAGCCTGCACGTGCGCAATCCCACCCCGCTGATCTCCTGGAGCGAGACGCCGCTCGAGATTTGCCGGGAACCAGTTCCCTGGAAGCGCGGCGAGCGAAAGCGCATCGCCGGCGTCAGTGCGTTCGGGGCAAGCGGGACCAACGCGCATCTGCTGATCGAAGAAGCGCCGCAGCCGGCTCTTCCCGGCCAGCCAGGCCGCCGGCCGCCGTTGCCACATCGCCCATTTCACCGCGTTCGGATCTGGTTCAAGGAATTGCCAAAGACCGTGGAGGTTCCAGTGAAGCACGATGACGCGATCGCGGGTCCGCGCCGTGAGAGCATTCTTCTCCGGCTGAAAGCCGTGGTGGCGGAGTTCCTTCACGCCGATGTCGCGGACGTTGGCGAGACAACGCCGTTCCTCGAAATGGGCGCGGACTCCCTGGTGCTGATCGACGTCCTGCAGTCCATCGAACGCGAATATGGCGTGAAACTCGCCGTGCGCAATTTCTTCGAGGATCAGTCCACGCTGAACGCCCTGGCCGACCATATCGATCGAAGTCTTCCCGCCACGGCGCCGCCGCCCATTTCCGAGCCGCCGTCCGCGGGTGCGCCGGGGGTGATCGAACGGGTGATCGCGGAGCAGAACCGGATGGTGCAGCAAGTCATCGCCCAGCAGATGGAGATGCTGCGGCAGATGAACGGCCCGCCGCGAAATGTCCCGGCGCCGGAACTTGCCAAGCCTCTCCTTGCAGCAGCTCCCGTTGCGCCGGAGCGTGCCGCGCCTCTGCTGCCGTGGGGGGCGCCCGTTTCGCAGGCAAATCAGGGACTCAGCCCGGCACAGCGGAAGCATCTGGAGGAGTTGGTGGCCCGCTACACCAAACGCACCAGGCGATCCAGGGAAATGGTCCAGGAGTCGCGCGCGGTGCTGGCGGACAGCCGCGCAGCGGTGGGCTTTCGATTCTCCACCAAGGAAATGCTCTATCCCATCGTAGGCGTACGCGCGCAGGGATCGAAGCTGTGGGACGTCGACGGGAACGAGTACATCGACTTCACGATGGGATTTGGCGTCCACTTGTTCGGTCACCAGCCGGAGTTTATTAACCGGGCCATCGAAGACGAGTTCCGGCGTGGCGTGGAGCTGGGAGCGCGGTCGGATCTGGTTGGTGAAGTGGCCACCCTCTTCACCCGGCTGACGGGACACGAGCGGGTGGCGTTCTCGAATTCCGGCACTGAGGCAGTCATGGCCGCGATGCGGCTGGCGCGCGCGGCCACGGGACGCACAAAGATCGTCATCTTTACGCATTCCTATCACGGCCATTCCGACGGAACGCTGGCGGCGGCGCGGGCTCAGGGCGGGAAGACGGCGACTGTCGCAGTTGCGCCGGGGGTGCCTGCCGGCGCAGTCGAAGACATCGCCGTGCTGGAATACGGCACCGCGGGAGCGCTCGATGCGGTGCGCGCGCTCGGCGGCGAGTTGGCGGCCGTCATGGTGGAGCCCGTGCAATCCCGGAACCCTTCCCTGCAGCCTGGAGATTTTCTGCGGGAACTTCGCAGGCTCACCACGGAGTGTGGCGCGGCCCTGATCTTCGACGAAATGATCACCGGGCTGCGCGTTCACCCGAAGGGGGCGCAGGGCTGGTTCGGTATTGAAGCGGATATTGCCACCTACGGCAAGGTCGCCGGCGGTGGACTTCCCATCGGAGTGGTCGCCGGCAAGGCACGCTTCCTGGATGGCATCGATGGCGGAATGTGGCAGTACGGCGACTTGTCGTTCCCCGCCGCGGAGCGCACCGCATTCGGCGGCACATTTTGCCAGCATCCGCTTTCGATGGCGGCCGCGCGGGCCGTTTTGCGCTACCTACTGGAGGACAAGGGCGCCACACAGGATCGCCTGAACAAACGGACGGCTGAGTTTGCGAAGCAGTTGAACCGGTCCTTCGAAGACGGCAATGTGCCGATCCGTGTCGCGTACTTCGGGTCGATGTTCCGTTTCGAGTTTTCTTCCAACCTGGACTTGTTCTTCTATCACCTGCTGGAGAAGGGAATCTATATCTGGGAATGGCGCACGTGCTTCCTCTCGACGGCGCACAGCGAGGAAGATCTGGGAAAGTTCGCGGCCGCCATGGATGGAACTATCGCGGAGCTGCGGAGCGGCGGATGGCTTCCGGAGGCCAAGGTGGATGCGGCCGTTTGCATCCCCTTGAGCGAGGCGCAACGGCAACTCTGGCTGCTGAGCCAGATCGAACGCGGCGGGAACCTGGCGTATCACGTGAACACGGCCGTTGAACTGGTGGGCGAACTGGATCGCGATCGTCTCCAGCGGGCCATTCAAAGGGTGGTCGAGCGGCACGAGGCTCTGCGCACCACCATCTTGTCCGAGCGGGAACAGATCGTCCAGCCGGCATCGAAATTCAAGATCGCGCTCGAGGATAAGCCCGATTCCGGGGAAGCGATGAATCTACGGGAAGGTCCGTTGTTCCGGGCGAATCTGGTGCGGCGTGAGAATGGCCGGCACATCCTCAATCTCACGGCGCACCACATCATTTCCGATGGCGCTTCCATGGCGCTGGTGGTGGGCGAGATTGCGGACTTCTATTCGGGCAGGAACGTCGCTGCCCGGCCGATGCAGTTCCGCGAATACCTGGCGGCGGCCGCGAAGCGGATGGAATCGCGCGAAATCGAGGCGCATCGGGATTATTGGCTGGCACAGATCGGGCCCGATGGTCCGTCCGTCGCGCTCCCCCTGGACCGCGCGCGGCCCGCGCTAAGCACTTACCGGGGCGGACGCCTCACCTGGCGCATCGACTCCGCCCTGACGGATGAGCTCCGCCGGCTCGCGCGCTCGAATGGCTGCACGTTGTACGCATTGCTGATGGCGGTGTTCAACGTCTTTCTGCACCGGATTACGGGACAGGACGACCTCATCGTGGGCCTTCCCGTCACCGGTAGATTCTCTCGTGAGAGCCAGCGCGTCGCCGGCTACTGCACACACTTGTTACCGTTGCGAAGCCGCTTCGATGCGGACGCTCCATTCCGTCAGTTCCTGCTGCAAAGCCGGCAAATGCTGCTCGATGGAATGGAACATCAGGATTATCCGTTCGCGGAGTTGTTGCGTGAGCTGGCCCTGCGCCGGGGGGCTGGCGCGCCGCCCCTGATTTCCGTGGTTTTCAACCTCGAGCCGGTTTCCCGGTTCCCGGAGATCCCGGGACTGACGCTCGAACCGGCCGAGCCAGAGGTTCGATTTGTGGCGTTCGATCTGAGCGTCAATGTGACCGATGCGGGCTCGGAACTTTACATCGATTGCGATTACAGCAGCGACGTCCTGGAACCGAAGACGGTGCGGCGATTCCTGGGGATCTACGAAACGCTGCTTCGCGCCGCCATCGCCGATCCGGACGCCAGGATCTCCCGCATGCCGCTGCTATCGGGGCCGGCCATGACGGCGCTTGCCGCCATGTGGAACGGCCCGGTTCTTCCCGCGTCTTCCGCGTCCGCCCTGGCTTTGTTCGAGGAACAGGCCGCCCACAATCCTGAGCGCACGGCGGTCTTCGATCGCCAACGCAGGGTTTCGTACGGCGAACTCGACGACCGCGCCAGGCGGATCGCGGGCGAGTTGGCGAAGCTCGGAGTCCGCCGGGAGACGAGAGTCGGGGTTTGTGCCGGCCGGACGGCGGACCTGATCGCGGGATTGCTGGCGGTGTGGAAAGCCGGCGGTGCGTATGTTCCACTCGATCCGCAGTACCCCACGAGCAGGCTGGAGTTCATGCTCGACGACGCCGGTATCGATGTCCTGCTCACGGATCGGGCCTGCGCCCCCGTGTTTGCGAAGCACGCGGCCCGGCTGGTGTTTGTCGACGGCGATTACGCCCCGATGGAGGCGTCCCCGGACACGGTGCAGCCGCGGGACCTGGCGTACGTAATCTACACTTCCGGATCGACCGGGAAACCGAAGGGTGTCGCCATCACCCAGGCAAATCTCAGCGGACTGGTGGATTGGGCCCGCTCGTTCTATGCGCCCGACCAGCTTCGAGGCGTGCTGTTTTCGACCTCCGTCTGCTTCGACATATCTGTCTTCGAGATCTTCGTTCCCCTGGCCTGCGGGGCTGCGCTGGTGATCGCGGAGAACGCACTCGATCTGCCGCGACTGCCCTCGGCGAGCGAAGTAACGCTCATCAATACGGTACCGTCGGTTGTGCCGGAACTACTGCGGTCCGGACCATTGCCCGCGTCGGTCGACACTTTCCAACTCGCCGGCGAACGCCTGCTTCGCAGCGTGGTGCAGCGAATCTACCGGCAGACGGCGGTCCGGCAGGTGCTGAATCTCTATGGGCCTACCGAGGACACCGTCTATTCGACTGGCGCCATCGTGGAACGGGATGACGAGTTGGCGCCCTCGATCGGCCGGCCTTTACTCAACAAGAGAGCCCTCATCCTGGACCGTCACCTGCAGCCGGTTCCTCCGGGCATCGCCGGCGAACTGTATCTCGGGGGGTCCGGCCTGGCGCGCGAGTATTTGAATCGCCCCGAGTTGACCGGCGAGCGCTTTGTCGCCAATCCATATCGGGAAGGCGAACGCCTGTACAGAACCGGCGATCTCGCCCGCTTCCGCGAAGACGGCAACATCGAATTCCTCGGCCGCGGTGACACGCAGATCAAGTTGCGGGGGTTCCGTATCGAGCTGGGAGAGATTGAAGCCGCACTGGCCCTCCATCCGTTTGTGCGCGACGCCATTGTCGTGCTGCGCGAGGAAGGCGAATCCGCCCGGTTGATCGCTTATATCGCATCGGACCATTTGGAGGAGGAAGTTCCGGCAGCCCTGGGCCGCCATTTGCAGGACCGGCTGCCGCATTACATGGCGCCGGCGCAGTTTGTGGTCCTGAAAGAATTTCCCCTGCTTCCGAATGGAAAGGTGGATCGCTCCAGGCTGCCCGATCCGGGAGTTGGCATACTCTACGCGGCGCCTCGCGACGCCATGGAAGAGAAACTCGCCATCATCTGGCAGGAGGCCATCGGCAAGACCGGGATAGGAGTCTTCGACAACTTCTTCGAGATTGGCGGCAATTCGCTATCCGCCACTCGCGCAGTGGCGCGAATTCGCGAAGAGATGGAGAGCGATCTGGAAATCCGCGGCATATTCTCTCATCCGACGATCGCGGCTCTGGCGCGGGAGATCGCGCGCCGCCGGCACAGCCGCTATGAGCCGATCATTCCCGCGGCGCGGCAAGATTCTTATGAGCTGGCGCCGTTTCAAATGCGTTTGTGGGTACAGGAGCAGACGGGCCAGACACAGGGTGCGATGCTCCCCGGGTGCTTTCTGATCGAAGGAGATCTAAACGGGGAACTTTTCGACGAAGCATTTCGGACGCTCATCCGGCGGCACGAGATTCTGCGTACCGTTTTTCCCGCGCCGGAGCATCTTCCCAGACAAAAAGTGCTCCCCCCGGACGACTGCCAATTCACGGCCGCCCAATTCGATGCCAGCGGCGCGGAGGACCCGGATGCGGAAGTGGTCCGCATCCTGCGGCGGGAGGCCTATTCAGCCATGGATCTGGCGACCGGGCCGCTGCTACGAGCGACGCTCGTTCGCCTCGGCGGGAGGAGACATCTATTCGCCTGCGCCATGCATCACATCGTTACCGACGGCGTATCGATCGAGATCCTCCTCGACGAGTTCCAGCAGGCTTACGATGCGCTGGCCGATGGACGGGCGCCGAATTTCGAACCGCTGCCGAATCAGTACAAGGATTACGCCGCATGGCTGAACCAACTGCTTGCCGGGGAGCGGGGAGCGGAGATGCGAACCTACTGGCTGCGGAAGCTGGCGGGGGAATTGCTGCCGCTGGAGTTTCCTTCGGACACACCACGCTCGGCGGCACGCGGATACCGCCGCGAGTCTTATCGCTTTCGATTGGGCGCGGAGCAGACGCGGCAGGTGGATGCGATCGGCCGGCGCCATGGGGCGTCGCAGTTCATGGTCCTGCTGGCGGTTCTCAAAGGGCTGCTCTATCGCAGCAGCGGCAGTGACGACATTGTCGTCGGATCGCCTTTGGCGGGACGGGTGCGCACGGAGTTGCAGAGTCAGATCGGCCCGTATCTGAACGTCGTGGCACTGCGAACGGCGGTTTCCGGGTCCGATCCGTTCGACACCCTGCTGGACCGAATTCGCGAGACGGTACTCGAAGCGCACTCGAACCAGCTTTATCCGCTCCATCGGATTGTGGAGCAATTGGGCGTGAAGAGGAGTTTCGCGCGGAATCCCCTCTTCGATGTTGGATTCACGCTTCAGAATCAACGTCTGACTCGTCGCGAGAACGGCTCCCGGCACCTGCGGATTTCCGAGAAGGTCTACCCCGAACTGGAAGCCACCGCGGCAGAGGCAATGACCGACTTCTGGATACTGGCCGAGCCCGCGGGCGAGGTCATCGACATGAACGTGGTATACAACGGTTCGCTGTTTCAGGAATCCACCGTGCGCCGGCTGGCCGAGGGATTCCAAACGATTCTGAGTTGCGCCGCGAGCGATGGCGGCGTCCGGCTGCACAGCATTCCTCTCGATCCGGAACACCCGCGGCAAACGGTCAAAGTGGCAATCGATCTGGCATTTCACAGCAAGTCGAAAGGAAATACCGCGTGACCGGCGATTCGAAAGTCTATCTCAAGCCGAACATCCAGGTGGAACCGTTGTGGAACAACTGGTACGCCTGGATTCTGCTGATTCCTCCGGCATCGGCGGCCCTGAATCTGCTGGAGCGCTACCTGCCGATCATGAAGTCCTACGTGGCCTCGCCGCAACTCCACGTAGCGGCGCTGAAGAATCCGGCGATGAAGGGCGGTCCGTTTATCGACCTTGGGGGCAAGCGAGTCGACGAAGTGAAAGCTCTCCTGGGGCAGACCACCACCCGTTGCCAGCGCGTCCTGGAGTTCGGCCGCGCCCTCAAGCAATTCTCTTCCGCGCTGGTCGAAAAGGCGAAGGGCATGGCTTTGGACCCGATCTACAAGGAGATGCCCGATATCCTCAAGGGCTATGTAGAGTTGTGCTACGACGTGAATCACAGCCCGACCGTGCGCGTCTTCGAACCCCTGCTGTATCGCAGCGAGATGTACGCCGAAAGCGCTCAGAGCATCGCGCTTTCCGAGATCGTTCGCGACAAGGAGCGCCCGTTCATCATGAGCACGCCCCGGCTCCAAGACGATCGAACGGTGGTCCTGGAAACGCCATTTCGCAATCCCGCTCTCGATCGCCTGTTTCGCATGAAGCGGGAAGCCCAATCGTACGGAGCGATTCGCGAGTGCTTCGATATTACGGAGGACGCCGAACCCCGGTTTCAGCCTTTGTTCACCGAGAACGCCCCGCCGCCAGCGCCGGCTTACGACGGAGACGGGATGCGCATTCGCTACCTGGGGCATGCGTGTTTACTGATCGAGACGAGGGGCGTGACGATCCTGGTGGACCCGATCGTGAGCTACACCTATCCGTCCAGCCTGCCGCGCTTCACCTACGCCGACCTGCCGGATCGGATCGACTACGTTTTGATCACCCACAGCCATCACGATCACATCCTGCTGGAGACGCTGCTGCAATTGCGGCACAAGGTGAAAACCGTGGTAGTGGGACGCAATCTCGACGGATTCCTGCAGGATCCGTCCTTGCAGCTCGCCCTGCAGCATACCGGGTTTCCAAATGTCATGGAAGTGCGCGATATGACGGAGATTTCCATTCCCGGCGGCAGTATTACCGCGATCCCCTTCCTGGGCGAGCACCACGATCTTCTGATCCAGAGCAGGAACGCCTATCTGATCCGGATTGGCGAACGGAGGGTTCTATGCGTGGCGGATTCCTGCAATCCCGAGACGCGGCTATTCGAGCATGTCTTCCGGTGGGCCGGTGAACCCGAGATCCTGTTCCTGGGGATGGAATGCGAAGGGGCGCCGCCCTCCTGGCTCTACGGCGTGTTCTTCCCGCGACCGCTGGCGCGCGAAGTGGACCGGTCCCGGCGCTCGCGAGGGTCCACGTTCGACGAAGCGTCCGCCCTGGTGGATCGCTTCCATTTCAAGCAGGTGTACGTTTATGCGATGGGCCAGGAGCCGTGGCTCTCGCACATCCTCGATAACGAACTGAGTGAAGAGTCCGAATCGTATATCCAATCGCGTAAGCTGGTTGCCCACTGTCAGGCGCGGGGGATCGTGTCCGAGAACCTGTACGCGCAGAAGGAAATTTGGACGGGCTAGATCAAAATGAATGCGGCCAATGAAATACTAACCAGCGAAGCGTATTGCGAGCACGCGAATTTCTGGAAGCTCGCGTTGCGGAAGCCTGGCGGCGGTTTTCAGCTCCGACAGCATCAGCGGGCATATGCGCTTCCACCCAGCGGCCGGATAGAGGGGGAAGTGGAGCTGTCCGGTTCCGTCCTGGCGCTCATTGACGAACTATCCGGCGGTCGCGACTTAGGCGCGCTGGTGGTCATTGCCGCCGGAGTATTCCAGGTTCTGAGCGTCTACAGCGGGTCGCCCGTGGTGCAGGTGGAATCACCCTTGATGGAGGGAGAAAATGGTTCGCTGCCTTTCATCGCGGAGGTCCCCGCGGATGGCACCGTTCGAGACTATCTGGACGGCATCCGGCGCATGATCTCGGCGAGCTACACGTATCGGGCTTTTCCCATTGCGGATGCGGCTGAGCAGTCGCGCAATGCCGCCTGGTCGACCAATGTGTCGTTTCGGTTTGAAGGCATGCATGCCCGCCTGGAAAACCCGGAGCGTTTCGCGTTCGCCATTGAAATCAGCCGCGGGCAGGGCTTGCGGATCCATCTGACCGCGGATGCCGCTTCCTTCTCCCACATCTATCTGGCTCACTTCGCACGCCATCTCGGAAATGTTCTCGCGGGTTATGAAGACATCGACCGTCCGTTGAGCGGCGTTTCCCTGATGGATGAAGCGGAGCGCTCGCGCTACGCTCGCTCGGTGTCGCATCGGGAATTGCCCGCGGCTTCCATCGCGGAGGTGTTCGAGCAACGGGCCGCCAGTCAGCCTGAAGCGCCCGCTATCGTCAATGACGGCACGGAGCTGACTTACGCCGAATTGAATGGGCGCGCCAACCGCCTCGCTCACTTCCTCAGAAGCGAATATGGATTGCGGACGGGCGATGTGGTCGGCGTGGTTTCGGACGCTTCCGAATTGTGGATCGCCGGTCTTCTGGCGGTGTTGAAAGCCGGCTGCGTCTATCTCCCTCTCGACCCCGAGTACCCGGAGGAGCGGCTTCAATTCCTGATCGACGATGCCGGTGTCCGGGTCTTACTGATTCATTCCGAACAACTGCCGCTATTGAGCGCGTTTTATGCGACGCCGATGTTCGCGCTCGATCTCCAGTTGGACGCCCTGGAGACGCCGGCGGCGAATCCGGCCGTGGCCATTCAGCCTCACGCCGCCGCCTATATCATCTACACGTCCGGCTCGACCGGTAATCCCAAGGGCGTGATTCTGGAGCACCGCGGTTTCGTCAACATGGCGCTGCACCATATTGCCGCGTTTGGGATCGACGCCTCGGATCGTTTCTCGCAATTCTACGCCGCCGGTTTCGATTCCTCCCTGTTCGAGGTCCTCGTGCCGTTGATGGCGGGAGGGACCGTGGTCACCATGCCCCGCGCCGCGATTAAAGACCCAGCTCAATTTTCCCAGCGCGTCCGGAAGCACGGCGTGACCACCATCACCGCGCCCCCCCTGTACCTGGCCGCTCTCGATCGCGGCAAGTTGAGTTCGGTGAGACGAATCGTGAGCGCGGGGGATAACGCCAAAGTCGACGACGCGCGCGATTTCGCCAGGAGCATCGCCTATTACAACTCCTATGGGCCAACCGAAGCGACGGTTTGCGTGACGCACCATCGGGTGGACCCGCTCGCTCCCTACGCGGCAAGAATTCCGATCGGGAAGGCGATCGATAACATCGCCATCCATTTGATGGATCGAAACCTGAATCTGGTCCCCGAGGGGTGTATCGGCGAGATCTGCATTGCGGGCGCGGGCCTGGCGCGAGGGTATCTGAATCGTCCCGATCAAACCGGAACTGCGTTTGTTCCAAACCCATTCCAGGACGGGGAGCGTCTCTACCGCACCGGAGATCTGGGCGTGTGGCTGCCGGATGGGGAGTTGGAATTGATCGGCCGCATGGACACTCAGGTGAAGATCCGCGGGTACCGCGTTGAACTGGGTGAGATCGAAGCGGTGCTCGCGCAGCATGGCCGAATCCGCGATGCGGCGGTTGTGGCTTATGAGAACCAGCCCGGGGAGAAACGCCTGGCCGCATATGTGACCGTCGATGCGCCGGTCTCGCCCGCGGAGCTCCGCGAGTATCTGAAAAAGCGGCTGCCCGAGTTCATGGTGCCTCCGGTATTTGTCGTACTGGACGCTATGCCGCTGACGGCCAACGGCAAGATCGACCGTAAGGCTCTGCCCGCTCCCAAAGAGGCCGCGGCGGCCGGTGGCGCCGGAGACGCTCCGGAATCGGAAATCGAGGAGCGTCTGGCGCGTATCTGGGCCGAGGTGTTGGGGCTCGACCGGGTTGGCATTCGCGACAACTTCTTCGAGCTCGGAGGCGACTCCATTCTCATCATTCAGGCGGTCGCCCGGGCCAACCGCGCGGGGATCCGGTTGTCCGCGCAGCAGTTTTTCGAGCATCAGACGATCGCGGAGCTGGCGGCTGTGGCGGTCGACGCCAGGGCGGTGGCGGCCGAGCAGGGTGTCGTCACCGGACCTGTGCCGCTTGCGCCCATGCAGGAGTGGTTCTTCTCGCGGAGCTTCGCGGCTCCGCATCATTTTAACCAGTCGGTGATGCTGGAAGTGCCGCCGGACCTGGCGCCGGAGACGGTCGAAGCCGCCGTTGAGGAGCTATTGAAGCATCACGACGCCCTTCGCCTGCGCTTTGCAAAGATCGGCGACCAGTGGGAACAGCGATACGATATGCCGGGCGCGGAGACCCCATTCACCTGGTCGAACGTGTCCACGGATCCGGAGGTTGAGCGGCGCGCCGCCCAGATTCAGAGCGGCATGGATCTGGTCCACGGACCGGTCATCCGGGTTCATCTGTTCCGGCGGCCGCAGAGCGATCCATGCCTCCTGCTCGTCGCGGCGCACCATCTGGTGATTGACGGCGTCTCCTGGCGGATACTGCTGGAGGATCTGTACGCCCTGTGCCGGGGCGCGGCGCTTCCGGCGAAGACCAGCTCCTTCAGGGAATGGACCTCGCGCCTCGGCGAACTCAGCCGTACCGATTTTGAAGGGCTGTCGTATTGGAGGCATGTGGGTGCGGCGCCGGTAACTTCCATCCCGAAGGATCGCGAAGGCTCGTGTGACCGCAACACGTCTGCTTCCGCCGCGGACGTGCGGTGTTCTCTGGATCAATCCCGGACACACGACCTGCTGCATGAGGCGCCCCGCGCCTTCAACACACGAATCGACGATATTCTTCTGACCGCCCTTTTGCTGACCTTCATGGAATGGACCGGCTCATCTGAATTGCTGGTGGACATGGAAGGGCACGGGCGCGAAGACCTGTTTGCCGATATCGATTGCTCGAGAACGGTCGGGTGGTTCACGGCGGTGTATCCGGTCCTTTTGCGCGGGGAATCCGGCGCTTCCCCGGTGCAGGCTTTGAAAGCGGTCAAGGAACAGCTTCGGGCGATACCGTTGCGAGGTCTCGGCTATGGTCTGGCTCGCTACCTGAGGCGCGAACCCGAGGTTCTGGCACAACCCGCCGCGGAGGTGCTCTTTAATTATCTGGGCCAGACCGATCGCGTGCTTACGGCTGGCGCCCGGTGGAAGCCCGTTCTGGGATTGAATGGCCCCGAAGTGGGTTCCGCGAACCGGCGATCTCACCTTCTCGAAATCAACGGGATCGTGTCCGCCGGACAACTCGCGATGACGTGGGCGTTCAGCCGGAACATACATGATCGCGCCACCATCGAGCGGCTGGCGCAACGATATACCGCCATCCTCGGCGCACTCGTGGATAGCTGCCGGACAGCGGATTCGCCGGCCTATGCGCCGTCCGACTTTCCGGGCGCGCGGCTCAATCAAAAGGAACTGGACGCGTTGATCGCTGGAATGGGCAACTCCTGATGCTCCCACAATGCGAGAGCACACGGCCTGTAATCTCCCTATGATTGAGGATATCTACGAACTGTCTTCGATTCAGAAGGGCATGTTGTTCCATGCGCTTTCAGAACCGCAGTCGTCCGCCTACCTGAGCCAGTTGAGCTGTACCTTTTCGGGCAATCTACGGGCCGGGGTATTTCGCCAGGCATGGCAGGCTCTGGTAGATCGCCACCCGGTCTTACGCACGTCCTTTCATGCCCACAGTCTCGACAAGCCGGTACAAGTAGTCCGGCAAGAGGCGACTCTTCCCTGGATCTTCGAAGACTGGCGCGGCACCCAGCGGGAAGAGCAGCAACGACGCTGGAGCGAGTGTCTTCGGTTGGACCGGAGGACTGGGTTTCGTCTCGACCAGGCGCCTTTGATGCGGTGCCGGCTGGTGCAGACCGGCGACGCGGAATTCCGGTTTTGTTGGACCCATCATCACCTGCTGCTGGATGGCTGGTGTTTGTCGATCCTGCTCGGCGAGTTGTTTCATCTGTGCCGCCAGCTAAGCGAGCGTGACAGTTCCACGCTGCCACCGGCCCCCGCCTATCGCGATTTCATCTTGTGGCTGCAGCGCCAGGATTCGGGCCGGGCGCGCGAGTTCTGGCAACAGCATCTGGCAGGCTTTCACGGACCTACGCCTTTACCCGATGGCGTGGGACCGGGCACGGGAAGCGTGGCTGAGGCACGAGCCATCGTGACCCCGCCCGCCGGCCTTGCGAATCGCATGCGTGCGCTCGCCAGCCGGCATCAACTCACGCTGAACGCGATCGTGCAGGGTGCGTGGGCCCTGCTGTTGTCTCGATATTGTTCGGAGACCGACGTCGTCTTCGGCGCTACCGTGGCCGGCCGGCCTCCCGAACTGCCCGGCATCGAATCGATGCTGGGCGCTTTCATCAATACCGTTCCGATTCGCGCCCGTGTGGATCCCCAGGCAGCCCTGTTGCCCTGGTTGAAGAGCCTGCAGGGGTTGCAGGCGCTGCGATCGCCCTACGAATATGCGGCTCTTTCGGACATCCGGCAGTGGAGCGGTGTGGCCGGTAATCTTCCGCTCTTCGAGAGCAATATCGTTTTCATGAACTACCCTCTCGACCAGTCGCTCGCGCGCAGCGCCGGTGGATGGGAGGTGAACGATGTCGAGTTGTACGACCGCACCGACATTCCGCTGACCTTGCAGGTTACTCCCGGCGATCCATGGCAAATTGAATTGCTGTATGACGACCAGCGCTTCGATCGCGCCACCATCAGCCGCATGGGAGGGCATTTTGTACAGCTTCTGGAGGAGTTTGAGGCACACCCGGAACGCACACTGGGCCAATACCCGATGGTCACGGCCGCCGAAAAACAAGAGCTTCTCGAGGTTTTCAACAATACGAAAACCGAGTTCGACGCCAGCCGTACGTTCCTGGCGCGATTCGAGGAGGGCGCTGCCGCTCATCCGCAACGCGTGGCGCTCCGATGCGAGGGCCGTCAGGTTTCCTACGGCGAGTTGAACCAACGCGCCAACCGCCTGGCGCGCTTCTTCCGGGGTTCGGCGGGACTCGGCCCGGGAGACCTTGCCGCTATGGCGATGGAACGTTCCGAACGGATGGCGGTGTGCATCCTCGCCATCTGGAAATGCGGTGCGGCATACGTTCCGATCGAGCCGCGCTATCCCGAGGAGCGCATCCGGACCATTGTGGACGAAGCCCGGCCGAAATTGGTTATTGCGCAGACCGATTGGGACCGCGCCGAAGCCGAGTCGTCCGGTTATGAGGCCTCGGACCCGGGAATCCCCGCGCGGCCCGGCGATCTCGCGTACGTGATCTTTACCTCCGGTTCCACCGGGAAGCCCAAAGGGGTCATGATCGAGCACGCGGGCATGCTCAATCATCTCCTGTCGAAGGTGGAGGAGTTCGAGATCGCTTCGAACAGCGTAATTGCCCAGACCGCATCGCACTGTTTCGATATCTCGGTCTGGCAGTTCTTTGCGGCGCTGCTGGCGGGTGGAACGACCGTCATTTATGGGGACGCTGTCGTGCTCGATCCAGGCCTCTTGCACAACCGCATCGAATCGGACCGGGTCACCATTCTGGAAGTGGTCCCGTCCTACCTGGCGGCTCTGCTACCCCGCCTGCAACCGATCGATGCCGGGACCGATGCCCTTTCCGCCCTGACGTACCTGGTGGTGACCGGCGAGCTCGTCAAACCGCAATTAATCGAAACTTGGTTCCGCCGTTTCCCTTCGATTCCGGTGGTCAATGCCTACGGACCGACGGAGGCTGCCGACGATATCGCGCACTGCAAAATGCGCCGTTTGCCGGAGACGGCGAGCATTCCTCTGGGCAAGCCGATACGGAATACGCACATCTATATCGTCGACGACCGGGGCAACTTGTGCCCGATCGGCATCAAGGGCGAAATATGCGTCTCCGGCGCAGGCGTCGGAAGAGGCTATCTGAACGATCCCCTGAAAACCAGCCTGGCGTTTTGCGAAGATCCATTCCGCGCGGAACGCGGGGTTCGCATGTATCGTACGGGGGACCTGGGATGCTGGTCGGCGGATGGGAATGTACTTCTGTTCGGCCGCAAGGATCATCAGGTCAAGATTCGCGGCCATCGGATGGAGCTGGGCGAGATTGAGGCCGCTCTGAGTGCGATCGAATGGGTAGAGGACGCCGCTGTCATGGATCGCCGCGACGACGGCAGGGAACCATATCTGTGCGCATATGTGACACCGCGGCAGGGCCGGAAGTGGGACTCCGAAGACCTCGCGAACCGGCTGTCGCGGAAGCTGCCGGAGTACATGATTCCATCGTTCTTCGTAAGCATGGTCCGGCTGCCGCTCACCGCCAATGGGAAGCTCGACCGTAAAGCGCTGCCCGCGCCGGACCGTCTGACACAAGCCCGGGACGCGGGATATGCGCCGCCGCGCAATGCAACGGAAGCGGCTCTCTGCCGTATCTGGAGTGAGGCTCTTCACGTCGAGAACCCCGGGATTCACGACAGTTTTTTCGCCCTGGGCGGCGACTCCATCATCGCCATGCAGATCGTGGCGCGAGCGTCGAGAGAGGGATTCAGGCTGCTTCCCAAACAGATCCTGCAGCACCCTACGGTGGCGGAACTCGCTATCGCCGCGGAGCCCCCGGATAGCTTGCGTCCGGCGATCGGGCCGCCGACCGGCCCCTCGCCATTGACTCCGGTCCAGCGCCGCTTTTTTTCGCAAGAAAAGGCCGATCCGCATTACTACAACCAATCGGTTCTGCTGGAGGTCCCAGCGGGCATCGGTGAAGAAGTTCTGCAACTGGCGATCGATGCCGCGGTCGAGAGGCATGAAGCCTTGCGGTTGCGTTTTCACCAGACGGATGGAGTCTGGATGCAGGATGCCGCTTCCGACAAGCGCGCCGAATTGACCACATATCACGTAACGGGGGTCGAATTTGCCGCGCTCGCCCAAGAGCTTCACTCCTCGCTCAATTTTGCCGATGGACCTTTGTTTCGCGCGGGTTTGTTTCGATTCGGCGAGGGCCAGGCGGCACGGCTCCTGCTGGTAGTGCATCACCTCGCCATCGATGCGGTCTCGTGGGCGATTCTTATCGAGGATATCTACATCGCTTATCGCGACAAAACGGAGGCTGTGAATCTTCCACCGGGCACCGCCGGGTATCGCCAGTGGGCGGACCACCTGGAAAGCTACGCGCGATCGGGCGCGCTGGCATCGGAACCGGATCGTTGGCTCCGTATCGGAACGCCCGAGAATAAGCCCTTGCCGGTCGATCGCGCGCCGGTCCCCAATGGCAATCTGGTCGGCGAGGCCGAGGAGGTATCGCTCGAATTGAGCGATCCCGTCACCCACGCCCTGCTCCATGAAGGCTCGCGTGCGTACCACACCCGAATCGACGACCTGTTGTTGTCGGCCCTGGTGCTGGCATTTCGCGATTGGACCGGCGAAGAGGCTTTGTCGATCGAGTTGGAAGGACACGGCCGGGACCACCCGGCAATCGACCTGGACGTTACGCGGACCGTCGGCTGGTTCACCTCGATCTTCCCCGTCGTTCTGCGTGCGTCTTCCTCTCTCGCGGACACCATCAAGGCAGTCAAGGAGCAACTGCGCGGCGTGCCCAATCGCGGCGCCAACTGGGGCCTGCTGAAGTACGGGAGTGCCGGCGATTCCGCGCGGCAACGCCTGGAGGTCCTGCCCCCGGCGGAGGTCCTGGTCAACTATATCGGTCAGACCGACCAGGCGCTGCCTTCCGGTTTCGAATGGAAGGCGCTCACGGAGTCCGCTGGCGGGCGCAGTCCACGGCAGCGCCGCGATCATTTGCTGGAGATCAATGCGCTGGTGTCCGGCGGGCGATTGCGCGTCCACTGGACATTCGGCCGCGGGATTCACGATCGCGAAACGATCGTGAGACTCGCGGAAAGCTTCAACCGTCACCTGGAGCGGATTGCGGCTCACTGCAGCGCAGCCGAAGTTTCCACCCTGACCCCGTCCGACGTTCCGGCCGCCCGAATCTCTCAACAGGGCCTCGATGCGCTGGCCGCTAACGTGGCTGGGGACCTGGAGGACGTCTACGAGCTGACCCCCGCGCAACAGGGAATGCTCTTTCACACGATCTACGAGCCCGCTTCCGGCGCTTACGTGAACCAGTTGACGTGCCGCATCGAAGGGGTTCTGGAAGAAGCCGTATTTCGGGAAGCCTGGCGCTCCGCGATTGCCCGCCATCCCGCGTTGCGGACTTCCTATCATTGGCAGGGAATCGACAAGCCGATGCAGGTGGTTCTGCGGAGCGTGGATTTGCCGTGGCACTTTGAAGACCTGCGGGGCCTGTCCGCGGACTTGCCCAATCTCCTCGATCGCGATCGCGAGCTGCGATTCGAATTGACGCGCGCGCCGCTGATGCGGCTGGGCCTGTTTCGCACCGGCGAACACGAATGGCACTTTCATTGGACACAGCACCATCTCCTGCTTGACGGATGGAGCGCCGCGCTCGTGTTGAACGAAGTCGTGCAGGCGTATGAAGCCCTGGTGTCGGGAGGCGCGCCGCGGTTCGCGCCGCTGCGGCCGTTCCGCGATCACGTTCTCTGGCTCCAGGCTCAGGATTCCAAGCGGGCCGAGCGCTTCTGGCGGGAGGAACTCGACGGCTTTCGGACGCCCACACCGTTGGTTCTTGGCCGGCCGGAGATGGAAGGCGCCGCGCGGCCCGGAAAGATCGCCGAAGAAGAGATCCTGCTCCCGGACGTGTTGAGCGCGAGGGCTGCCGCGGCGGCGCAGGATGCCGGAATTACCTTGAGCACTCTCGCGCAGGGAGCGTGGGCGGTTCTGCTCAGCCGCTACAGTGGAGAATCCGACGTGGTCTTCGGATATGCGGTGTCGGGCCGTCCGCCAGGCCTCGCCGGGGCCGAGGAAATGGCCGGCATGTTCATCAACGTGCTGCCGTCCCGCGTGCGTCTCGATCCCATCGTGCCCGCTGCCGTTTGGCTCCGCGGCATTCAAACCAGAACGGCTGAGCGCGACGAATTCTCCTGGTGCGGTCTCACCGAGATCCAGGGCTGGAGCCCGGTACCGGCCGGCACGCCGCTCTTCGAAAGCCTCCTGATCTTCGAGAACTATCCGGTCGAGGAGTCGTTGAAGCGGGGAGCCACAAGCTTCCGGATTCACGACGTTCGTGCGAAGGAACCGAACAACTATGCCATGACCCTGGTTGTGAGCCCTGAAGGAGCCGGGCTCGTGCTTAAGGCGGTGTACGACGACGGACGCTTCGATCGGGCCACCGTGCAGCGGCTGCTCGGCCATTACCGCGAGATCCTCACGAGCATGGCTGCCGACCCTGATGCGCCAATAGCTCGCACGCAAATGCTCACGTCTGAAGAGCGGCGGATTCTCTGCGAATGGAACGCGACCGATCGCCGCGCCGAACCGGAACAGACCGCGGTGGACAGCTTCCGGAGCTGGGTGGCGAAGGAACCGGATCGCGTGGCGGTCCGCCGCGGAACAACGTCGCTCACCTACAGGGAACTGGACGACCGGTCGGATTCATTGGCGGCTTTGCTCGCGGCCACGGTTGCCATCCATGCCGAAGACCGCATCGCCATTCTGATGCAGCGCTCGGAACAGTTGGTCGAGAGCATCCTGGCCGTATGGAAATGCGGCGCCGCCTATGTTCCTGTCGATCCGGCTTACCCAACGGATCGAATCCGGCTGATTCTGGAGAAGGCGCGTCCCAGTGCCGTAATCGCCGGCGAACTGCCCCCGGAACTGGCAGCCGCCGTACCTTCGGGAATCCCCGTGGTTTCGTGGCACGGAACACCGGCTGCCGAATCCGGCCCGCGCAGGCCACACCGGTCCGTGCCCGCCGGACTCGCCTACATCATCTTCACTTCCGGCTCGACCGGAGTTCCCAAGGGCGCCATGGTGGAGCACCGGGGAATGTTCAATCACATTTCCTCCATGGTCAGCGACCTGGGCCTCGGACCCTCCAGCCGCGTCGCGCAGACGGCCTCCCATTGCTTCGATATTTCGCTGTGGCAACTTTTTGCGGGTTTGACAAGCGGCGGCGAAACGGTGATCTATTCGGATGGGACCATCGCCGATGCCCGGGCGCTCGCCCGGAGCTTCGATGCCGACGCCATTAGCCACGCGCAGTTTGTTCCGTCGTATTTGAGCGCCTTCCTCGAGGAGATGGAAGTCTGGCCGGAGCAGCGTCTTTCCGGGCTTCAGTGGATGGTTACCATCGGGGAGACGCTGAAGCCGAGCGTGGTGAAGCGCTGGTTTGCGCGGTTTCCCGGCATCCGGCTGATGAACGCCTACGGGCCCACCGAAGCGTCCGATTCCATCACGCACTTTGCCATGGAACAAGCCCCGTCAATGGCGTCCATCCCCATCGGCCGGCCCATCGGCAACACGTGGATCTACATCCTGGATCCAATGTCGAATCTCTGTCCGATCGGCGTGAAGGGCGAGATTTGTGTCAGCGGAATCGCCGTGGGCCGGGGGTACCTTTTTGACGGCGAGCGTACCGCGGCGGTTTTCCAGCCGGACCCCTTCCGCGATGGATCGAGGATGTACCGGACAGGCGACATCGGATGTTACGCTCCGGATGGAAACATCCTGTTCTTCGGCCGCCGGGATTCGCAGGTGAAGATCCGCGGCCATCGCATCGAGCTGGGTGAAATCGAAACGGCCCTGGCGGCGCTCGAACCGGTAGCCGAGGCCGCGGTCGTGGCTCGGGAAGAGCACGGACTCCTCTCGCTCGCCGCTTACATCGTGGGGCGCGACAACGGAAGTGGCGTGAACGCCGGCGCCATTCAGGCGGCGCTCTCCCGGAGGTTACCGAGCTACATGGTGCCGGAAACGATTGTCGTGCTGGATTCGCTTCCCAAAACCTCTAACGGCAAAATCGACCGCAAAGCTCTGCCCGCGGCCGCCATGCCGATGACCGCTTCCGACGCGGACGCGCCTCGCACGGCCGCGGAATCCGACCTGGTTCGGATCTGGTGCAGTGTTCTGGGGCGCGACCGGGTTGGCGTGAACGACCGGTTCTTCGAAATCGGCGGACACAGCTTGCGAGCCATCCAACTGGTCAGCCGCATCCGCTCCGAGATGCAATCGGAAGTTACCATTCGCGACGTGTTTGAGTGCGCCAGCATCCGGGAACTCGCTCGACGGATCGACGGAGCCGGGCGTCCGTCCAGCGCCGTCATCCCTCCGGCGCCGCCTCGTCCCTGGTACCCGGTTTCCCATACACAGAAGAGAATCTGGCTTGCCAGCAGGACGTCGGAAGGCTCCGTCGCGCACAACATGGCGTCGGCGCTCCGGATCGCCGGAAATCTCAGGCAAGAGGCGCTCACCCGTGCGTTGGACGCTCTGGTCGAGCGGCATGAGAGCCTCCGCACCGTCTTCGCCCTGAAGCAGGGTGAGATCGTTCAGATGGTGCGCGGCGCGGAGCAGTGCGGGTTCCGAATGCGGACGTCCGATTG
Source organism: Bryobacterales bacterium (assembly GCA_003164035.1). Lineage (GTDB taxonomy): Bacteria > Acidobacteriota > Terriglobia > Bryobacterales > Bryobacteraceae > JBEKYD01. The sequence goes on from PLRS01000152.1 coordinate 35,775, forward strand.
TTCGGACAATGAGGAACAGGCGGCGGCTTTACGCCAGGAAGAGGCCCTCCACCCGTTCGATCTTCAGAATGGTCCTTTGTTCCGGGCGAACCTGGCAAGGCTGAGCCCGCGAACCCATTTGCTGTTGCTCACGCTGCATCACATCATTGCCGATGCCTGGTCCGCGCGTTTGCTGATGCGGGAACTGGCTACCTTATATAGCGCGTTCGCTGCTGGGCAAGCCAACCCTCTCGCTCCTCTGCCGCTGCAGTTCAAAGACTATGCCACCTGGGAGAACCAGCAGGCGCACTCGGCCGAAATGCGGGCGCATCGGGACTATTGGTTGGGCCGACTGTCGAGGGATATGCCGCGATTGAAGCTGGCCACGGATTTCCCGGAGCCGGAGCGCCCGACGTTTGACGCCGGCCGCGAGATTGTCACCGTCCCGCGAGACGTTTCGCTCGTCCTGGCGGAGACCGCTCAACGCAACCGCACGACTTTGTATGCCGTTGTTCTTTCCGGCGTGTTCGTCTTGCTGCACAAACACACCGGCCAGGAAGATCTGGTGATTGGCTCCCAAGCCGCCTGCCGCGAACGCGGTGAACTGGAAGGCCAGGTTGGCTGTTATCTGAACACGGTGGCGCTGCGCCAGCGTATCGTTCCGGGGCAGACGATCGATCAGGTCGTTCAGGCAACCAGCCGGATGCTGATGGAAAGCCTGGAACACCAGTCCTATCCTTTCGATCTGCTGGTCGAGGACCTAAAGGCTTCCAGGGGGAAGGGAAGACCGCCGCTGTTCGACGTTCAGGCGGATCACGTCCCGTCGACCACCTTTCGCACCGGGCCCTCGATCGCGCCCGAAGTTGAAATCGAAGATGTGAGCGGGGATGGCGGCTTGGCAAAGTACGATCTTTCGTTTTTTACCTCGGACGAACCGGATACGGGTCTGCGGATAGTTCTGGAATACAACCGCTCTCTGTTCCAACAGCTAACCATCCGGAGGATGGGGGAAAACCTCCAGGAACTTCTCGCAGCCTTCGGCGAGAGCCCGGAACGCGCCATTGTTCCCGACGTTCCGGCGAGGAAGACTTTGCGCGCGGGGCTTCGACTGTGAAGACAGAAGTGTTCGCACCAGCCGGAGCGTTCACGGCGCGCCTCGATGACGCGTCAAGGGAGGTTCTCCGTCAGCTTGCCTCCGATGAACTCGGCGAGTTTACAATTGTTACCGCCGCCATCGCGTTGCTTCTATCCCGGTATCTGGGTACCCCAAGCATCGAATTCGTTACGCCGCCGCTACGAGACTCCGGCGGGATTGCGGCGGGACCTCATCGGCTGAAGATCGAAGTTTCCAGCGGCGCTACGCTACGCGAGCTCCTGGCGGCGGCCGCCGAGCGCGTCGAGTCCAGTGGCCCCATCGCCCCGAACCCGCCACGTGGGGAGATGCTTGTCTGGCTTTTCGACAAACGCGTGCATCGCATTTCAACGGCGCCCGAGGACTGCGGCCTCAGATTCAATCTGCGACTGGATGAGGGTGTAATCGAGTTCGATGTCCGACCCGATGCAGTCGAGCCGTTTGTGGCCGCGGGAATCGCGTCCCAGCTTGCTGGAATTGCCGGCTGGTTCGGGGGTCTGAATCGTCCCGTCGCGGAAATCCAGATTCTGACTCCAATGGAACGGCAACGCCTCCTGCGGGACTTCAATCGAACGGAAGTTCCAGGGCTGGAAGCGGACGTCGTGGAGCTGATTGAAAAGCAGGCAGCGCTCTCTCCTCAGGCATGGGCGCTTTCCGGCCACGCACGCCAGGTCACCTATGAGGAACTCAACGAACGTGCCAACCGGCTGGCGAGTCATCTACGCAGGCAATGGAATGCCGGTCCGGAGAAGATGGTTGGCGTTCTCATGGACGCTTCCGACTCCATGATCGTTGCCGTGCTGGGGATCCTGAAATGCGGCGCGGCCTTTGTTCCGATCGATCCGGATTGTCCGCCGGAGCGCATCCGCTCGATCGTTCAGGACAGCGGTGTGCGGCTGGTCGTTACCGAAGCGGCTCATGCCAATGGTCTGACGGGTCTGGGTTGCGACTCGATCCTGCTCCCCGAGGACGCGGCGGGCTTCCCGCACGATCCTGACGGCTCACTTACCCGGATTAACCCTCGGACGTTGGCTTATGTCCTCTATACCTCCGGTTCGACCGGATCGCCAAAGGGCTGCCAGATCGAACGCCGGAGCCTGGCGAATTACGTCAACTGGGCGAATCGGTACTACTTCGAAGACGAGTCATGCGGAAACTTCGGACTCTACAGTTCGCTGGCTTTCGATTTCACCCTCACGTGCATCTTCTGCGCGCTCACCAGGGGAAAGGTCTTGCGCGTCTATCCGCGCCAGGATATACAAACCAGCCTGGCGCATGCGCTCGGAGGAGAGAGCGGCATCGACGTGGTGAAGTTGACACCGTCGCACATTCGGATCGTCGAACTGATGAAGCTGAAACGGACGGCGGTACGGAAGGCGATCGTGGGCGGAGAGGAACTGACAGGCAGGCAAATCTCGGTGCTTCGCGCTCTGAACCCGGGGATGCAAATCTACAACGAATATGGCCCCACGGAGGCCACCGTCGGGTGCATCGCCAGGGAGATCGCGGACGCGAGCGGATCAGTTCTGATTGGAACACCGATCTCGAATACGCGGGCGTACATCCTGGATCATGCCGGTGCGCTCGCGCCCATCGGCGCGCGCGGCGAGATCTGTGTCGCGGGAGCCTGTCTGGCTCGCGGGTACCTGAACCTTCCCGAAGCGACCGCCGCTAAATTCGTGGACAATCCGTTTGTGCCCGGGGAGCGGATGTACCTCACCGGAGACCTGGGCCGCTGGCTCCCGGACGGGAGTATTCAGTGCTTCGGCCGCAAGGACTCCCAGGTCAAGATTGGCGGGCACCGCGTCGAACTGGGGGAGGTGGAAAGCGTTCTCGCCAAACACCCGTTGGTGGAGGAAGCGGTGGTCGTCGCACGCGAGGACGGCGAGAATGCGCGGCGGCTGGCCGCATATGTGGTCGCTCCCGGATTGAACGCCGCCGATCTCCGCCGCTACGCAGCGATAAAGCTCCCTGCCTACATGATTCCGACCAGCTTTATGTTTCTCCCGGCTTTGCCCCTGAATCGGAACGGCAAGGTTGACCGTGACGCCCTGCCCCCGCCCGACACCTGCCGGCAGCCTGTCAATGGACGGAGCCTGGCTGCGGCAACACCCATCCAGCGCGCGTTGGTGGCGATCTGGTGCGAGCTACTCGAACTTGACCACGCGGGCCTTGGGGATAATTTCTTCGAGCTTGGTGGCGACTCCCTCACTGCCGCGCGGCTGATCTCGCGTCTGTGGAGCCGCTTTGCCGTCGAGATCGGAATCGACGAAGTGTACGACTGCCCCACCCTCGCCCAGCTCGCCGCCAGGATCGAGTCAAAGTCGCCCGCTCTATCTGGTGAGGGATCGGCCCCGCTTCCGGCGCCGGCGCCTGGCGCTGTCCAGGCGGACGCCCGCCTTCCGTTCGCTCAACAGCGCTTGTGGTTTCTGGCGCAGTTCGAGGAGACTGGGACCGCCTACAACATTGCCAGCGTCCTCGGTTTGCACGGAAAGCTCGACATTCGCGCATTGGAACGTAGTTTCTCCGATCTGGTCGCTCGCCAGGATGCATTGCGAACGATTTTTCCCGGCGAGGGAGGCAAGGCGGTTCAGCGGGTATTGCCCGCCGTTCCCTTCACCCTGCGCGTTACGGATTTGTCTTCGTTGCCGGAAGGCGAGCGCGACAAGGCGGCGGCGGACCTGGCGTCCCGGGAAACGGATGAGCCGTTCGACCTCGCCGCCGGGCCGCTATTCCGCGCCGCCCTGTTCCGCGTATCGGATTCCGCGCACTACCTCGCCGTGGCGATGCATCACATCATTTCCGACGGCTGGTCCATGAACGTTCTGGTTCGGGAGCTGTGTACGCTGTATGAGGCGCATAGCGAGGGGAGCGTCCCCCGGTTGCCGGAACTGCCGATTCCCTATTCGAGCTATGGCGCGTGGCAGCGCCAGCGGCTGGAGGGGGAGAGCGGGCGCCGCCACCTGGAGTACTGGGGGCGCCACCTGACCGGTGCGCCGGAGTTGCTCGACCTGCCGGCTGATCGTCCCCGGCCGGCGGTACAGACATATCGCGGCGGCATACAACGGTTTCACATTCCCGAGGAGACCGCCCAGGGTTTACGGGCGCTGGCGCGCGAGTCCGGCGCCAGCCTGTTCATGGTTGTGCTGAGCGCCTGGGCGGTGCTGCTCGCGCGCTATAGCCGCCAGGACGACCTGGTGGTGGGTGTTCCCGTCGCCAATCGCAATTCGCCCGAACTGGAACCGGTGATCGGACTCTTCGTGAACACCCTGCCGCTACGGCTCGATTTGACAGGCGATCCTTCCTTCCGCCAGTTCCTCGAACGGGCCAAGTCGGTCGCCCTGGCGGCTTTCGAACATCAGGAGGTTCCGTTCGAGCAAATCGTCGCGGCCCTGGATGTCCGCCGGGACACCAGCCACAGCCCTTTGTTTCAGGTGATGCTGGCCTGGGAACATATGGCGCCGGCTCCGGCGTCCGCCGGCGGATTGAGCATCCATCCGGTGGAGCTCGACGGCACCACGGCGAAGTTCGATTTGACGCTTTATGTGGAAGAGGCAGGGTCTCAACTCCCGGCTGCGCTCGAATACAACAGCGACCTTTTCGATCCCGCGACCGCCGCGCGAATGAGCGATCATCTCACGCTGCTTCTGGCGGAGATCGCCCGAAATCCCGCCAGATCCGTGCGTTCGATACCCATGGTTTCGTCCGAAGAACGGAGGCAGATTGAGAACTGGAACCGGACCGGCAGGCGCTGGGAGTTGCGTCCGATTCACTACCTGATCGAAGATCGGGTGGCCGGCACGCCCGGGGCGATCGCAGCCGTATGCGGCAAGGAACGCATCACGTATGCGGCTCTCAATGAACGAAGCAATAGGCTGGCCCACTATCTCCGCGGATTGGGCGTGGGAGCCGATGTTCCCGTGGCCGTCGCCATGGAGCGCTCGCTCGACATGATCGTAGCGCTGCTGGCGATCCTGAAGGCCGGCGGAGCGTATGTCCCCATCGATCCCGAGTATCCCGCCGAAAGAGTCCAGCGGATGATGGAGGACTGCGCGGCTCCCGTGGCGCTGACGCAGGCGCATCTCCTGCCGGCCCTGCCTGGGCGGGTCAGCCGCGTGTTTTGTGTGGACCGCGACTGGGACCTCGTCTCGCGGGAATCCCCCGTCAATCCGCCGAAGCTGGTGGAAGCGGGCCATCTCGCCTACGCCATCTTCACTTCCGGCTCTACCGGCGGCCCGAAGGGGGCGATGAACGAACATGGCGCGGTGTGCAACCGTTTGCTGTGGATGCAGGAGGCCTACGGGCTCACCGCCGGCGATCGCGTCTTGCAGAAGACGCCGTTCAGCTTTGACGTGTCGGTATGGGAACTCTTCTGGCCTCTGATCGCGGGCGCACGCCTTGTTTTTGCAAAACCGGGCGGCCATCGCGACAGCCGGTACCTGGTCAGCCTGATCCGCGAAGAGGGCATCACAACCCTGCACTTTGTGCCTTCCATGCTTCGCGTGTTCCTGGAAGAGCCCGAAGTCTCCTCCTGCGATTCGCTCCGCCGTGTCATCTGTAGTGGAGAAGCGCTGGCCTTCGATCTTCAGGAGCGGTTCATGGCCGCGCTGGACGCGGAACTGCACAATCTCTACGGTCCCACGGAAGCGGCCGTCGATGTCACCTTCTGGCACTGCCGCAAGGAAGCCAACCGCCGGTCCGTCCCCATCGGCCGGCCCATCGCCAATACCCGGATTCACATCGTGGATGAACAATTGGAGCCGGTGGCCGTCGGCGTGCCCGGCGAGTTACTCATCGGTGGTGTGGCCGTGGGGCGCGGATACCTGAACCGTCCGGAATTGACCGCCGCGAAGTTCATTCCCGATCCATTTCGCGATGTGCCCGGTGCGCGTCTGTACCGCACCGGCGATTTGGCGCGCTATCGCGACGACGGCGCGATTGAGTTTTTGGGCCGCCTCGACCAGCAGGTCAAGATTCGGGGATTCCGCATCGAGCCGGGCGAGGTGGAGGATGCCTTACGGAGTTATCCCGGCGTGCGGGATTGCGTCGTCTTGGCGCTGGAAGAGCGTGGACTCAAGCGCCTGGCCGCCTGGGTTGTCTTTGATGCCGTGTTTGATGCTGCGTTTGATGGAGGCATCTTACCCGATGCCGAGGTGCGCACCTGGCTGAAGGCGCGTCTGCCGGAATACATGGTCCCATCCCTGTTGATCGCGGTTCCCGCCTTGCCGCTGCTCCCCAATGGAAAGTTGAATCGCGGCGCGCTCCCCGTTCCCGCGCCGGCATTCTCGGCGCGGATCCGGACCGACTTGCCTCGCAACCCCCGGGAGGAGACCCTGGTCCGGATCTGGCGCGAGGTCCTTGGTGTGGATCACGTGGGAATTTACGATAATTTCTTCGGCCTGGGAGGTGATTCGATTCTGGGGATTCAGGTGATCGCGCGAGCCAACCAGGCGGGGTTGCATCTCGCACCGGGTCACCTGTTTCAACATCAGGCGATCGCCGATCTGGCTGCGGCAGCGGCCGCGTTCAAACCGGCCACGAAAGAGTTTCAGGCTGTGAGGCGGTTCCCGCTCACGCCGGTGCAGCAATGGTTTATCGACCAGCGCCAGGAAGATCCCGGATACTTCAACCAGTCCGTGTTGCTTCGTGTACCGGCGGAGATCGATCCGGAGATGCTGAGAAGGGCGCTGCACGCGGTCTACGAGCGGCACGACGCGTTGCGGCTCCGCTTCTTTGAAAACGGCGGCGTCTGGCTGCAGGAGGTTGTCGGCGGCGCTGGCGCGCAACTCGTTTCCGTCGAAGACGGCGCCGATATGGCGGCTGCGGCGGCGCTTGCGGAAAAGCGAATCAACCTGCCGCAGCCATTGCTCCAGGCTCGGCTTTTCCGCCTGGCCGATTCGGAATCCTGGCGCCTCTTCATCGTGGTTCACCACCTGGTAATCGACGCTGTGTCCTGGGGCGTTTTGCTGGAAGACCTTCATCTTGCCTACCACCAGCTCGTTCGCGGTGAGCGGATCGCGTTACCTCCGCCAACGGCTTCGTTTGAAGAGTGGGCTGCGGGATTGCGTGCGTTCGCGGCATCGCCCGAAGCTTCGCGGGAGGCGGATTACTGGACGGGTTCATCCAGCGTGGCCGTACCGCAAATCCCCGTGGATTCTCCGAATGGACCCGTTGCCAACCTGGTCTCCGCAACCCGCCATGTCAGATCCTCCCTATCGGCACCCGAAACCGCGGCCCTGTTGAAACAGGTTTCACGCGCTTACAATACCCGCATCAATGACGTCCTTCTGACCGCGCTGGCTCTCGCATTTCGTGAGTGGACCGGCGACAATCGGTTGCGGATCGACGTGGAGGGCCATGGCCGCGAAGTACTGCCGGGCGCCGACCCCGTCGATTTATCTCGCACCATCGGATGGTTCACCTCGATCTATCCGCTGACGCTCGTTACCCCCGATTCCGCGGGCCTGGGCGGCATCCTCAAATCGGTCAAGGAACAGATTCGCCGAATCCCCAACCACGGTCTGGGCTACGGTGTGTTGCGCTACCTCTCTCCCGACGAGGCCGTCAAAGACCGGCTCCGATCGCTGCCGGAGTCCCGCGTGCTCTTTAACTACCTCGGGCAGGTCGGGCACGTCCAGCGTGTTGACGATGGATGGAGCGCCGCCCCGGAAACGATCGGGTCGAGCCGCGGACCTCGTTTCATTCGAAGCCACTCGATCGAGATCAATGCCGAAGTGAACGATGCGGAACTGCGAATCGACTGGCTCTATAATCCGGCCATTCATTCGCCATCCACCGTCCAATCGCTCGCCGCCGCATTCCTCAATGCGCTTCGCCGGCTGATCCAGCATTGTCTCCCGGTCCGGCGCAGTCTCACGCCTTCCGATGTGCCACAGGCAGGCCTGGGCCAGGAGTCTCTCGACCTTCTTTTGAGCCGTCTGGATCCGGAAAATGTGGAGGACATCTACCGGCTCTCCCCGATGCAACAGGGCATGCTCTTCCACACTCTGCTGGATCGGGAGTCAACTCCGTATTTCGAGCAGATGAGCTGCATGCTCGACGGCGCGCTGGATGAGGAAGCACTTCGCAACGCGTGGCGGCGCGTCATCGGCCGGCATTCCGTGCTCAGAACGTCATTCCATTGGGTGGGTCTGGAACAGCCGGTACAAGTCGTCCTGAAGGAAGCCGCGACGCAATGGACCGCACTCGATTGGCGCGGCCTCTCCCGCGGCGAGCAGGAGGCGCGGTTCGAACAACTTCTTCACCGCGATAAGCAGGAAGGCTTCGATCTCTCCGCGGGACCGCCCATGCGGTTTGCACTGATTCGTACGGGACCGTCGGAATATCGATTTTGTTGGAGCCACCATCACGCCCTGCTGGATGGCTGGAGCGCCGCTGTCGTGCTTCGGGAAGTCTTCAAAGGCTATACCAACACGCTGGAGGATTCCTTGCCCGCGCCGTATCGGCGCCATATTGAGTGGCTCGGCAGTCAGGATCGCGCTGCCGCGGAGTCCTTCTGGAGGCGGCAACTTGCGGGGTTCACCGCCCCTGCCACCTTCCCTCTGCCGCACGACAGCGACTCGACTGGGTTCGGAGTCGAAGAGCACCAGCTAAGCCGGGGCCTCTCCGCGAAGATACAGCAAAGGGCCCAGGAGCATCACGTATCGCCAAACAGCCTGTTCATGGGTGCGTGGTCCTGGTTGTTGAGCCGGTATAGCGGAACCGCGGATGTCCTGTTCGGGTTGACCGTTTCCGGCCGGCCGCCTGTGCTCGAGGACGCTGAATCGATGGTGGGGCTGTTTATCAACACGATCCCGGCACGCGTCGAGGTGCGCGGCCACATGCCCATTGCCGAATGGGCTTCCCTGATTCAGTCGCAGAGCGTTCAGTGGATCGAACACAGCCACGTTGCGCTGGTCGATATTCAGGCATGGTCGGAGATCGCCCGGGGGACTCCGCTGTTCGACAGTATTCTGGTGTTTGAGGATTATCCGGCGGATCGAGCGGCGCAACCGGATTTCTCCGGCCTGAAGGTCGGCGACCTGCGCGCTTCCGAAGAGTCGGGATATCCGCTCACCATGGCAGTGATCCCCGGCAGCGAGACTCGCCTCAGGGCTCGGTTCGCAGACGCACGCTTCACGAAAGCCGCCGCCCGCCGCATCCTCCACTTTTTCGAAACCGTGCTCCAGACCATGACGGAAGACATGCGCGCGGCCGTGGATACGCTTCCGCCGGCGGATGCGCCGGATCTCCGGATGATGGAGCAGGGGAACGCCGCGGGGCGGGAAACCCTGCATGGTTGGTGCGTTCACGAAGCCTTTGAAACGCAGGTGTACCGCACACCCGATGCGCTCGCCGTGGTCTGTGGGGCGGAGTCGCTGAGTTTCAGCCAACTGAACCGGCGGGCCAACCGGCTCGCCCGCTATCTACAAGGGCGCGGGGTGGGCCCGGAAACGACGGTGGCTTTGTGCTTCGAGCGATCCGCCTCCATGATCGTCGCGCTGCTCGCTGTGCTGAAAGCAGGTGGCGCATACGTGCCACTCGACCCGGACGACCCGGCCCAGCGCGCTCGCTTCACCATCGAGGATTGCGGCGCTCGTTTCGTGTTGACGAATGTCCCATCGGCGTCCGGCCTGCCGTCCGGCGCGGCCCCGGCGATCTTCGTCGACCGGATCGAGCCGAAGCTTGCCGAATTGGCGGATACGAACCTCGGCGTGGCCGTCCGTGCGGATAATCTTGCGTACGTGATTTACACCTCCGGCACCACGGGCAGGCCGAAGGGCGTGATGATCGAACATCGCAGCGTGTCCAATCTTGCCGAGGCGCTCCATCGCGCTATCTACGGCGAGGACCCTGGACGTCTCCGTATTGGCTTGAACGGTCCGCTGGCTTTCGATACCTCGGTGAAGCAGATCGTACAGTTGGCGAACGGTCACACGCTGGTGGTGGTGCCCGAGGAAGTCCGACTCGATCCTGCCAGCCTGTTCGCGTATGCGCGAGCTCACGGGTTGGATTCGTTGGACTCGACCCCGGCTCAACTCGAATCCTGGATTCAGGGCGGGCTGCTCGAAGAACCTCGCCCGGCAGCCAGGATTCTGGTGGGGGGCGAGCCCATTTCGACCCGGACATGGCGCAGGCTCGCGGAGTGCCAATCCATTTCCTTCTACAACGTGTATGGGCCAACGGAGACGACGGTCGATGCCACGGCAGCCAGGATTGAGCCTGGCAGCAAGCCCAACATTGGCCGCCCGCTGGCGAACGTCCTCGTTTATGTCCTCGACGGCGATTTGCAGCCGGTGCCCCTGGGCGCGATTGGCGAGTTATTTATCGGGGGCCGGGGAGTTGGACGCGGCTATCGCAACGATGCCGCTCTTACCGCAAAACTATTTCTGCGGGATCCATTCCGTGCCGAACCGGGCGCACGTATGTACAGGACCGGGGATCGAGCTCGATTTCTGCAAGACGGATCTCTGGAGTTCGTGGGACGCGCCGACTCTCAGTTGAAGATTCGCGGGATTCGAATCGAGCCCGGCGAGGTGGAATCGGTTCTGGAGCAACAGGCGGGCGTCCAGCGTGCCGTCGTGGCGGCGCGCGAGGACGGGAGCGGATTGATCGCCTATCTCGTTCCGCGAACCGGGCTGACATTGGACATCGAGACCCCTCGCCGCGCCGCTCTGGCTCAACTTCCCGCGCGGCTGGTTCCTGGCCGGTTTGTGATCCTGGAAAAACTGCCCCTGACCTCGCACGGAAAAGTCGACCGGAGCGCGTTGCCGTCCCCGCCTTCCAGTGTTGGCGCCCGGACGGCACGCTCGCTAACCCCAACCGAACAGCGGCTCCTGCCATTGTGGCGGGACATCCTGGCATGGCCGGAGATTTCGCTCGATGATAATTTCTTCGAACTGGGCGGCCATTCTATCGCGGCGCTCCGGTTAATGGGGCGGGTCCAGCAGGAGTTTGGGAAGCGGCTTCCAATCGCCGAGTTGTTCCGGAATCCGACTATCGAAACTCTGGCCGCGTCGCTGAGCGACGCCAGTCAAATGCGATGGGAGACGCTGGTTCCGATTCGTTCCGGTGGTGAAGACGCTCCACTTTTCCTCGCGCCGGGGGTTGGAGGAAACGTGAGCTACTATCGCGCACTGGGCAATCTGGTGTCGCCCGGCCGTCCGGTCTACGGTCTCCAGGCGGTCGGACTCGACGGCGTTACCCCTCCGCTCGCGAGCGTGGAAGCAATCGCCGCCCACAACATTCGCGAGATCCGTAAAGTGTTCCCCTCGGGACCCTGGTATCTGGCCGGACACTCGTTCGGAGGCAAGGTTGCCTTTGAAATGAGCCAGCAGTTGCGCCGGGCCGGAGAGGCCGTCCCCCTGCTTGCCATTTTCGATACGCCCGCGCCCGCTCCTAGCGCTTTCCCCCGGCGAAAGGACTGGACCGACGCTCAGTGGCTTGCCGTCATCGCTTACGAGGTCGGCGTCTTTCTTGGCCACGACCTTGGGGTAACCAGTGGCGATCTTGCGCCTCTGGATTCCGAGGAGCAGTTGGCCCTGATCGCCGCACGGATTCGAAGCTGCTCTAGCGAGCTTGGTTCGATTGGAGAAGCCGAGCTGCTTGCCCAATTGAATGTCTACCGATCGAACTTCATGATCCGCTATCTACCTCCCGCCGACTTTGTTCCCGTGCCCATCGCGTTGTTCCAGACTACGGAAATTGAAGCCGGCGAGGAAACTCCATCGGACGAAGTGGCACGGTTGCGGGAATCCGTATCGTGGGGATGGCAGCGCTACTCGTCATCGGCGGTTCGGGTGATCCGCGTGCCCGGAAACCATATCAGCATGCTGCTGGAGCCGCACGTCCGCACCTTGGCGGACCATTTGAATGAATTGCTGACGCCTGCCCGCGCGCAGGTTCGGGATGGTTCCTCATGACACCTCGCAGGTATTTCTGGGCTACCAAATCGAATTCCTCCGGTGCCCGCATCTCTGCCGATCTACCGGAGATGAAGGATGCTGGGCTTCTCCTCTCCGCATTCATCCTGCTGTTGTCGCGCTACGATGCCGGCGAAGAGATCGCCATCGCCGAGGCGAACGAAAACCACCCGGTGGTGTACTGTTTTCCCTGCATTCGAGAGGAGACCGTCAGTGCGTTTCTCGCTCGGGTTCGACGTCAATTCGCGGAAGGCCCTGGACAACGCGAGTTTCCCCGGAATATATTGGATGGGCCCATCGCCCTTGTCATCGCGGAAAAGCCGGAGCTCTCCTTTGACTCACAGCGCTACTCTCCGCGGTTCGCGAACCAGTTCGCGGCACACTACGCTCGCACCCTGGCGTTCCTTGAGGGGGATGGCGATAGCCCGCTTCGGCAACTGGATATTCTCTCTGCCGGGGAACGGGCGCACTTGCTCGCGTTTAGCGCTACCAGGAAGGATTACCCGCAGGGGAAGCTGCTCCATGGCCTGGTAGAGGAACAGGCGGCGCGGACTCCTCACTCCGTTGCCGTGGTGTACGGCGAATCGAAACTCACCTACGCGGAGCTGGACCGCGACGCGAATCGTCTTGCGAAGTTCCTGCGTGACGTGCTCGGCGTTGCTACAGGCGACTTGGTTGGGCTGATCGTCGGGCGATCGGAAAGGATGATCGTCGCCCTGCTCGGAATACTGAAAGCTGGGGCCGGCTACGTTCCGATCAATCCGCGTCATCCCTGGGAAACCGTCGACTACATGCTTCGCAACGCGGGAATTCGCACCGTTCTGGTCAACTCCGATACGGCCGCGAGCGCCGCGGGTTTCCAGGGGGAACTGTGCGTGCTGGACGTAGAGTTTTCGGGACTGCCGGCGTACTCCGGTGCCGTTGCCGCTGGAGTCGGCAGCGGAGACCTCGCTTATGTCATCTACACGTCGGGTTCCACGGGGCGGCCCAAGGGTGTAGGCGTGGAACACCGCGCCATTGTGAACACAATTCAATGGCGCAACGACTATTACGGCATGGACGAGCGCGACGTCACTCTGCAGATGCCGTCCTATGCGTTCGACAGTTCGATTGTGGATATCTTCTCCTGCCTGGTCTCGGGCGGCAAGCTCGTGATTCCCGATGAAGACCTGCGTCTGGATGCTCAGTATCTGCGGAGCGTGATGCAATTGCATGGCGTCACTCGCTGCATCGTTACTCCGAGCTACTACACGCTGCTGAACCGGGAACTGCACCGAGCCGCTGGCATTCGTTCCGTTACCGTGGCGGGAGAGAACGTCACACTCGATCTGGTCCAAGACCATCACCGGCATTTACCGGGAGTCCGCCTGATCAACGAGTATGGACCTACGGAGAACGCCGTGTGCTCCACGGCGTGCGAATTAACCGCTACGTCGACCCGGGTCCACATCGGCACGCCCATCGCCAACACGCAGGTGTTCGTTCTCGACGCGGAGCTGCGGCCGGTGCCCCTGGAAGCTTCGGGCGAAATCTATCTGGCGGGAGCCGGGCTGGCGCGCGGGTATGTGAACCAGCCGGCTTTGACCGAAGAGCGCTTTGTTCCAAGCTCCATCGAGGAATTCCCTGGGCGCATGTACAAAACCGGCGATTGGGCGCGGTGGCGCGAAGATGGAACGCTGGAGTTTCTCGGCCGCGTCGATAACCAGGTCAAGGTCCGTGGTTTCCGTATCGAGTTAAACGAAATTGAGCAGGCGCTCTTAAAGCATCCTGGTATCGACATGGCCGCGGTGCTTTGTAAGGAAGATGGCGGCGGGCAAAAATACCTGGCGGCGTACGTCGCTTCGCCGCGGTCGATCCCGGCGGTGGAACTCTCGCAATGGACGCAGCGCTCCTTGCCCTATTACATGACCCCGGACGTAATCCGTGTCATGCGGAAACTACCGCTCAACCTGAACGGGAAGGTGGATAGCGGTGCGCTCGCAAAGTTGCCGGATTTTGAGCGCTCCACCGATGCTCATTCCGCCAGCAGCCCCACCCAGTTAGCGCTTGCCGCCCTTTGCGCAGCCATTTTGCGGCGCGGCGAGGTTGGAGCGAACGATAACTTTTTCTCTCTCGGCGCGAATTCGCTGCGTGTCATGGAACTGGTGTCCCGCATCCGTACGGACCTTCAGGCCAATATCGAACTCCTGGACGTTTATGCGTATCCGACCGTCGCCGAGCTTGCGGCCAGAATAGAGAATCGCCGGGCGCGCGAACGCCCCGCCCAGTTCCACGCACGAGCAGCCGAGGCGTAGTCCGCAAACGAGCGACACCGATATGAATAGTTGTGAACGGTACGACGTGATTATATGCGGCGGGGGCATCGCCGGACTGTGCCTGGCTCGCCAACTCACCCTGGATTCCAATGAGCTGAGGGTCCTGGTGCTCGATCTATTGAAGAGGCCGTTGCCGGATGCCGCGTTCAAGGTGGGAGAGTCCACCATCGAGACAGGGGCCTGCTATTACGGGCAGACTTTGCGCCTGGCGGACTACCTGCAACGGGAACATCTGGAAAAGCTTGGCTTGCGCTACTTTTATAAAGGCACGGGAGGCAACGACCGGCTGGCGCTCCGGCCCGAGTATGGAGCCCGGCGCTTTTTGCCCGCGCATTCCTATCAATTAGATCGTGGCAAGCTCGAAAACCACCTGAGAAATCTGGTGGAGCAGGCAGGCGTCCGGCTCAGGGAAGGCGCCCGAGTCAAAGACATCCGCCTTAATCCGGAAGGGGATCACGTAGTCTCGTGGCAGGTCGGCGGGGAAAGCTATGAAGCTCCATGCCGCTGGGTGGTCGATGCGATGGGCCGACGGCGCTATTTGCAGTACAAGCTGGGCCTCGACAAGGAAAGCGCGGGGATGTTCAACTCCGTGTGGTTCCGGGTTCGCGGAAAGCTCCGCATCGGCGACTTCGTGCCGCCCGAGGAGACGGCATGGCATACTCGCGCCGAGGAGGACCGATGGCATTCCACCAATCACCTGATGGGACCGGGCTATTGGGTCTGGCTGATCCCCCTGGGGCCCGATAACACCAGTGTCGGGATCGTCGCCAGCGAGGCCCTGCATCCTTTTTTCACTTACAACACTTATGAGAGAGCCCTCGAATGGCTCGAAGCCAACGAGCCGCTGGTCGCTCGTGACGCCCGAAAATACGAGTTGTTGGATTTTCTGAAGCTCAAGAACTACAGCTATTCTTCCAAGCGGGCCTTCTCGGCGGAACGCTGGAGTTGTGTCGGCGAAGCGGCCGGGTTTGCCGATCCATACTATTCGGTCGGCTCCAACATGATCGCGTTCGCCAACGGCTTCACCGTGAAAATGATCGCCATGGATCGGGCCGAGGAGCTTACCCGGGATTATGTGGACTACGCCAACCGCTTCTTTCTGACCCTGTTGGACGCCCTGACCGACACGATCCATCGCGCTTATCCCTTTCTCGACAAAGCGCCCGTAATGGCGCTGAAAACGATTTGGGATTACTACATAGGCTGGGCGACAACCGACCCGCAATACTATGACGAGATTTATCTGGACCCGCGTCAGGCTGCCGCGGTGAGCGGGCTGATATCTCCGATCATTGTGACCCAGGCGCGGATGATGCGGCTGTTTGAGGACTGGGCGCAACACGAGTCGCACTACACCTTCGACTACATCGATTACATTGACGATCTTCCGACTCTGAAGGAACTCCACGTCCGCACCCTGCCTCCCAGAAGCACCGACTTCCGCCGCTTCACAACGCACTTACGCCAGGCTGTGGATCGCATCGAGGAACTGGCCATCGTGATCTTTCACCTGGCCGTGCGCGACGTCTATCCGGAAAAGCTGAGTCGCTTCGAGGCGAATCCCTGGATCAACACGGCGGCGATCAGCCTCGATCCTTCGGAATGGGAAGAGGATGGCCTGTTTTCTCCCAGGACTCAGCCGCGCGATCTCAGCCTGCTGCGGAACGAGATTGGAAGGCTGTTCGTTACGAAAGAGGCGCGGCAGCCCGTAGCGGCGGGAGCGTAGAATCCGCACTCGCTGCTTTTGCCGCGGCGAGTTCCCCCACTGCCGCCGCGACCGACTGGACCGGGCCAGTCCACACCCCCGGTTGCGTTTGCCGGAACAGCCGGGCGGTGGGGTAGAGGGGATAGTCGCCCGGCCTCGTCAACCATCGCCAATCGGCGACAAACGGCAGCAGGATAAAGCACGGCTTTCCCAGCGCGCAGGCAAGATGCGCGCTGACAGTATCGATGGAAATAACCAGATCGAGCGTCTCAAGGGATGCCGCGGTAGCGGAGAATCCGCGTGCCTCCAATGGCCGGATCGCGAAGCCCGCCGTGGCGGCCTGTTCCGCGCCGGCGCCGAACTGGAGACTGAAGATCTCGACGCCCTCGATTGCGGCCACCGGAGCGAGCTCCGCCAGGGGAATGGACCGAGACCGGTTCGGATCCCAGCGCCATAGCGGCTTACCCATCCACGCTAATCCAACCCTCAGCCGCCGGCCTGGTCCTGACTGGAGGCGAACGTCGGCAACCTGTCGTTGGGGCGCCCGCAACCAGGGCCGATGGCCCGAGAAGGAATCCCAATTCCAATCCATCATCAGGGGAAGGTATTGGCTCCGGATCGAGAAATCCGCGGCGGGGTGATCCGAGTGCATGGGCACGACAAGGTCCGCAGCATTGCTGGTCGAGAGCAATTCCACCAGGCTGGTCTGGCACTCGACGATCGTCCGCGCGCCAGCCTGTTTCAGGAGCGCGTTAAAAAGGCTGAATTGAATGGTATCTCCGAAACCGGAGTCGTTTCTCAGAAGGACCGTCCTGTTTTGGACCGGCTCACCGCGCCAGTCCGGGGATTCGAAGTGATCCGAATCGGGCAACTGTTTCACCAGAGCCCGGTAAAATGCCCTCGCTGCATCGAAGTTTTCCGTGCGGATGAGGTGCTCCAGGTAGAACGGGATTAAATCGGGCGGCGGCGGCGCCGTGCGAAGTCCCTTCTCAAAAAAGGACCGGGCGTCCCGATAATTGCCAAGATAGTCTTCCACCCTTGCCAGGTTCCACAGCGCTATCCCGTCTTCGGGAGCTTGGGCGAGGCGTTGCAGGAAATGGGATCGAGCCTCTCGATAGCGTCCCAGATCGAACATTGCCAGACCCACGCCGGTTAGAATTCTGTCCCGGTTGCAGAGGGTTCCCGCAACTCTCTCCACGCAGTCTGGCAGGTCGCCGGCGGGTACGGATTGGGCCAACGATCCCGCCAATCCGCGGTAGGGCTCCAGATCGGCGGGACGCAACTTGAGCAGCATCAGGTAGTACCGTCTGGCCTGATCCAGGTCACCCTGAAGTAGCAGCAGATAAGCCGCTCTAGAGCAAGCCGCTACGTTCTGATCGTCCAGTTCGAAAGCTCGGCGATAGCGGCGGATCGCCTCGTCCTCCCTGCCGGCGTCCTCCAGCACGCCACCCCACGTCGTCCAGACCGGGGATGCCAGCGGGAACGATGTGGCTGCCCGCTCGATGTACTCGAGCGACTGCGGGATTTCAAATCTCTCCGCGAACATGCTCGCGATGCGAACCGCAAGCTGCACACTATCCGGGGACGCCCGGTAGGCTTTCAGGGATGTGGCGAGCGTGGGTTGGGGGAGCACTTGAGGTAGGAAAACAAGACCTTCGATTGGGTATGATAGCCCTGGCGAACACACCTACAACGCCGGCCCCATGGCCGGTGTTCTTACTATGGTTCATCTATCTTTCAAATTGCAGCGGCCGGGTCGGGAACAGTCGCGTCGGGAGCTCGTTTGTTCCAACGCGGCATCCGTTTCTTTCCTTCGTCCAATGCCTTCTCCATGTATCCCTTCATCTTCTTTCCATCGAAGGTGAGGAGGCTGCCGCCGCTCTCCAGATGGCGAACGAATACCTTGCCGATGGCGTAGGTGGTGGCGCCCGCCAGTGCCGGAGTCACCAGCCAGGAGACCGCCGTGCCGACCACGGGAATGAACTTCAGCTTGCTGCTGACTGCCAGAGAACTGGCTTCGCCGCCGGTGACCGCTCCACCGACCAGGGAAGCGATGATGCTGGCGGCCGCTTCCTTCGAAAACGGCTGCTTGTAGATGTTGCAGATTTGAGCGAGCATGGTCAACTGCACGCCCGTTACAACGGCAAAATCGAAGACTGGCACAGGAATGAATCCAGCGCCCACCGCTAGGGCAAAATGTCTCGTGATGACAATATCCGCCTTCAATCGATTGATCTCGCTTGCGGCGGCCGGGGCTTCAGCGGTGACGTCCGTTGCCGCTTCGTGATCCGTCGGCTGTTGAGTTTGTGTTTCGGGCACAGCGTTGTCTCCTTGCTCACATAGTGCTACAGCTTCTCGGCTAGCCTTCGCAGATTCCTGGCGCGTCCTGGTGAATTGGAACCGGTCTCTCGTCTACGTTTATCGCGCATCCCTGTTTCTTGAACCCAGGCTTCCGCAGCATATCTGAAGCCGACCAATAACATGATAATGGGTCATTTGTTTGCCCCGTGTCAATGGGTAATATTGTCGGGAGGAGGGATTGGAACGTCCTGGTGAATGGCCGCGATTGCCGCTCCTCTCACGGCGTGGCCCGGAAGCGGGCCC
>PLRS01000147.1 GCA_003164035.1 Bryobacterales bacterium
GTAAATGTCTAACTCGGACGTGAAGACACGGCGCGCCCGCGCTGGTAAAGTGGCGGGCGATGAAACGCGTATCACGGGTCGATCCGGAGTTGACGATGATGCGGCGGGCGCCCTCGACGCTCGCTGTTGGTACGGCGCCGCGCCGACGGCGCCATTGGACAGCGGAGCAGAAGGCGGAGTATTTGGCGTTATTCTCCGAAAGCGGGCTTCCGCTGCTGAAGTTCAGCCAGAAGATGGGGGTGGGTGTGCCGAGTCTTTCGCTGTGGCAGCGGCAAGCACGGGCCAGGCGCGACGAAGGGGCCCGGGGGGAATCGGGGGAACCGGGGTTCGCGGAAGTGCGCGTGAGCGGGCCGATCGCCCCCGGCAGAGCGGTGACGATTCGTATGTCCGGCGGATTGATTGTCGAGGCTGCGGCCGGAACCGATCCGGCGTGGATCGGGCAGTTGATCAAGGCGATCGCCTCCTGGTAAGGACCGATGTTCACGCTCGGAGGCGGAGCCAAGATCTTTCTGGCGACCGGCACGACGGATTTGCGCCGGGGTTTCAGCCTGTGCACCGTGATCGAGCACCAACTCGGATTCGAGCGGCCTTTGAACGGCGACGTGTTCGGCTTCATCAACCGGCGCCGCAACCTCGTAAAATTGTTTTGGTTTTCCGAGGGCGGGATGTGCGTCCTGGGAAAGCGCTTGCCCCGATCGACGTTTCGCTGGCCGGAGGCTGGCGAGAAAACTGTGGCGATCACCTCGGCGCAGTTGCAACTGCTCTTGAGCGGAATCGATCTGAAGCAAACCCGTTCGCGGAAGTGGTGGCGGCGTGAGGGCGCCACCACGAGCGAGGCTTAGGCTGCGGGCGGATCGGCCGCGGCCTTCTCCCGCGCGCGTTTCCAGGCGGTCGGGAGCAATTCGGCGATCTTTTTCGCCGGATGGCCCGGCAGCCGGGTGACCAGATCGGTGATGTACGCCTCGACGTTGACGCCGAGTTGCCGGCAGTTTTCGACCAGGGTGAAGAGGTTGGCCAGACGAGGTCCGGCCGAGGGATGTCCCAGCCAAAGCCAGTTTTTCTGACCTGTCTTCAGCGGCCTGAGGTTTCTCTCGGCCTTGTTGTTGGTGAGCTCCGCCCCGGGGGTCGCTATGGCTCGCCGGAGGTAGTCCTGCTGCTCGGTCAAGTAATGGAGGCACTGCCAGAGGGGCGTGCCCGGCGGCTTTTCTTTGATTTCCCCTTCGGCCATCGCCACCATCAAATCGAAAAAGGCCAGGCTGTAGCGCATCCGCCACTCGTGCAGCTTCTCCTCGCTGAAGCGGAATCGCTTCGCGATTCGGTCGATCTTGAAGATCTTGTTGTAGACCTCGAGATAGACCCGCGCGTTCTCGTCGCCGTCGACGAGCGCGTCGTAGGCGTACCGCCGGCCATGGCTCAGGCACCCCAGGGGGACCACCTGGCCGGGGGTGCCGATCTTGTTCAAGCCGTTGGCGCCGTCGACCTGCAGTTTCCCCGTAAAATTGGCGGCCTTCAGCTCCCGGTCGGGGAAGGCCGGGCTCTTGCCGTGCGGATACTCGAACTGATACCAGCAAAGCGGCTCGCCGTTGGCTCGGTATCCCCACACCGTCGATTCCACGGTCTTGCCCGGATGGGCCGGATCGCACACCCGCACCGGCGTCGCGTCCAGATGCAGGTAGTCTTGCCTCATCAGGCCGGCCTTCAGCTCGTCGACGGCCGGCTTCACCATTCGGTTCAGTTGCTTCATGAGCGAGACCTGGGTGGCGCGCGGCAACCGCACGCCCGATCGCTCCAGTTTCTTTTCCATTCGGTGATACGGCTGGTGCTCGGCGAAGTGCTCCGCCGCGACGTGCCCAAAGACGCTCGCATGCACCCGCTGGCGGGCAAAAACCTCGTCGGGCCAGGGCGTGCATACCGGAGCCGATTTCGCCGGGCTCACGAAGACCGTGCGCTCATACTGCTCGATGAGCACTCGCGCCGGGATGATCCGCATCACCTCGACCGTCTCCGTAAAGCCCGGCTTCATCGGCTGGCCGGTGACCGGACAGATCCGATCCTTCGGCTCCGGATCCGGCAGTTTGATCTTCACCCGCGGGATATCCGCCGCAAACGGCTTGGGCCCGCGCTTTTGCCCGCGGCCGAACCCATCGCTGGTCTTCTTCGGCCTCGGCCCGGCCGGGGGTTTCCCCCTTGGGGTTTTCTCGGACTTTTTCCCCCACGCCTGCCGCGCAAGCTTGCGAAGCCGCTGGTTCAAGTGCGCGATCCTCTCCAATAGCTCCGCTTCGCGAGCCGCCGCGCGTTTCCTTGTTTCCTCTGCTTCCCTCTCCACCTGGCCAATCCTGCCCCTCAGCCGGCCGATCTCTTCGTTGCGCTCCCCCACCATTCCCTGCAGCTGCGCAATCTCCGCTTTCAGCCGCTTCACCCCGCTCATCGGGCTCCTCCAGCCAACCGGTAAACATAAACGTCCTTCACCGGCACCCTCAGTTGATTGTACCGGTCCTGCCGGCTGCGGCCCGCCGTCTGGCCCACGCATTTCCAGTTCGCCGCCCGGTAACAGGTCCCGCGAAAACGGCCCCGCTCGACAAAGGTCTCCAGCCAGCGAACCCCGTGCCCGTACTTTTTCCGCCAATCCGAGTCGATCCGCCGCGCCGCCAAGCCCAGCACATGGCTCGCCAGATGCGGCACGCGCACCCACGGCAAAATCAAAAACCGGGTGTTGTTCGCCACCTCCGACAGCCGCGTCGCTCGCTCCAGTCCGCTCCATTCCAGAAATCGGTCCCGCGCCGCGCACTTCCACGCCGCCGCCCCAAACAGCAGGCACGCCAAGTCGCGGCCCCCCCGGTCTCGCACGAGATAGCCGACGTTCTCCCCCACGATCCGCAGCTTCAGGTAATGGTGCCGCTCCAGATAAAATCTCCAGAGCCGATGCTCGGCGCTGCCCGCTTCCACCGGCTCGATCGAAAGCGGACGCAGCGCTTCCAAGGCCGACTCCACGGGCTCGGCCGCTTTCACCTCCTTAAGCCCGTCTCCCGCCCACGCCCACTTCCGCTTCCGACGGTAACGCAGCACCGGCAGCACGATCTCGCCACGCGCTTCCAGCTTCATCAGCAGGCTCCGCGCCGCAAAATCCTTCGGCCGCCCCCGCCCATCCGTCCATTCCCACGCGGCGCATACCGCTCGCGCGATCGCCTTGCGCGTCCATTCCGGATGCGCCGCGACCGTGGCGCGCACCCACGCGATATCTTCCGCTCGCACGTCCCGGCCCTGCAGGCACTCACGGCTTTCCATGCCGCAGAAGTTTGCGCCGCGCCGGCGCAGTAGTCCAGAAAAAAAAGTGACCAGCCCGCATTCGCTCGCGACCGCCCCAAACCCCCTCCATGTTCCTGATCCTCATGGACGAAACCGCCGCCGTCTTCCGCGACGCCAGCCGAAACCTCCGCGAGGCGGAGCACACTCTGCGCTCCATCGACGCAAACCTGCGCCGGAACCAGGCCGACATCGCCATGATCCGCGCCTGGATCAGTGCTGCCACCGCTGACTTCAACGCCGCTACTGCTTCCGGCGACCCCTCGGGCCGCGACCACGCCCTTCAGTCACTCGCTGACGCCCACGACTCTTTGCGCGATTTCGAACGTGTCGGCGCCAAGTTCGCCCAGCTCAAACTGACCGCTCAGAGCACTGCCGATCGCGTCCGTCAGATCCTCCGCGACGCTCAAATCATCGCAGCGGACACAGAGAAGCCCGGCCCCGCCAACCCCGAAACCGGCCAGCCGACGCCTGACCTAGGCCCCGCAAGTTAAACATTTAC
>PLRS01000126.1 GCA_003164035.1 Bryobacterales bacterium
TCCGCGATGCTGGTGGCGGCGTACGGAGCGATGTAAGCGAGTCCGGGAGCGGCGTCTCCCTCGGTCACGACGAGGACGGTGTACTCCATCGCACCTTTTTCCCGCAGCGTCGCGACGGCCTTGGCGACGGCGGAAGCGCGCTGGCCGATGGCGCAATAGACGCACAGTACATTCTGGCCGCGTTGGTTGAGGATGGTGTCGAGAGCAATGGCGGTCTTGCCCGTCTGGCGNNGTCCAACGGGAATGAGCGCATCGACGACCTTTAGGCCGGTCTGGAGCGGCACCGTGACGGGTTCGCGGTCCATGATGGCGCGGGCGGGGCGTTCCACCGGCAGGCGCTTGCTGGAAGCGACGGGTCCGCGGCCATCGAGTGGACGGCCGAGCGGGTCGATGACACGCCCTAGCAATCCGTCGCCGACGGCCACATCCATCACCCGGCCAGTGCGCTGGACTTCGTCTCCGGCGTGGAGATGAAAGTACTCGCCGAGCAGAACCACGCCAATTTCGCCCTCGTCTACATTGAACGCGATGCCGAGCAAGCCGCCGGGAAACGTCAACACTTCGTCAAAGCCCACGCCGGGCAGGCCCGACACTTTGGCGATGCCGGTGGCGACACTGGTGACTGTGCCTACTTCCCTCAGCGTCAGGTGCGGCGTAAATGCTTCCCGCACCTGACTGATTCCGGCGAACACCCGGTCGAAATCGCTCTGGAGGCTTTCGGGTTCCATGGTCATTGGCTCATTGCGGGTTTCAGCAGTTCACCGACGTCATTTTCCATGGACGCCAGATAATCGCCGATGCTCCACGCCACCTTTTGCCCATTGGCGGTGAGTTCGATACCGCCGATGAGGTCCGGTGCTGTCTCGAAGCGGACGCGAACTTCCGCCGAGAAGGTTTCGTTGAGCGCGTTTTGGATGGCGGCGCGCTGGTCCGCGGGAAGGTCGAACGTGCTGCGCACGACACCCGGGTCCGAGGACGTCTTAAGAGCGTCGCCGAGAGCTGCTTTCGGCTTGCCGTCCATTTCTCGCAAGCGGCGGGTGAACACCTCACCCAGGCGCTCTTCCAGGCTGACGGTGGCGAGATCGGTGAGGGCCTTTCGCGCAATGGCAAACACTTCCTGCTGCGTGCGACGGCTGATCGCCTGATGCAGGTTCTGCTCTTCGGCCTTTAGCGCTTCCCGCCTCTTTGAACTCGCGGTATCGGCAGCTTTCCGCGCTTCGTCGAGCAGCCGCTGGCGTTCCGCCTGCGCCTCGCCTGTCGCTTTGCTCATGAGGTCGGCGCGCTGTTGGTCGAACTCCGCGTTCTTTTGCTGGAATTCGTCGTGCTCCTTTTGTGCTTCGGCCTTTTTCGCGTCGGCGTTGGCGAGTTCCGTCGAGATCCGCTTCTCCCGCGCATCGATCGCATTGAGAACAGGCTTGTAAAGGAAGCGTTTCATCAACCAGACCAGGATGAGAAAGTTGAGCGCCTGCGCTGCGACGGTAAACCAATCGATAAGCATGGGTCACTTCCCGGCGGTTTGGGCGATCACGTGGTTCCAGAATGGGTTGACGAAAATGAGAATCAGCGAGATCAGCAAGCAGTAAATAACCATGGATTCGATCATCGCCAGACCTACAAACAAGGTTCGCGTGATGGTAGAAGAGGCATCCGGCTGCTGGGCCAGCGCGGTGAGCGCCGCTGCAACCGCCCTCCCTTGCGCCAACGCAGGGCCGATGGCGCCGAATCCGGTGGTAATACCGGCGATGACAATCGATGCCACCGCGACAATAGTTATGTTATCCACAGTATCTCCTTTGTGCTGTGATCGTTCATGCTGAAACGCCTTGCATAGGTTGAGGCTTGGGCTTACGGACTCGGGTTGCGGCCGCGATGTACACGGCCGCCAGAATGCTGAAGATATAAGCCTGTACCATGCCGGTTAGCTGGCCGAGCATCGTCATGACGATCGGAAAAATGAAGGGTGTAATCGTGAGTAGAATGCCGACAATCATCGCCCCGCTCATCATGTTGCCGAACAGACGAATGGCCAGCGCCAGCGTGCGCGAAAGCTCGCTGATGATATTAAACGGCAGCATCATAGGTGTCGGAGCGGCATACGACTTGAGGTAGTTGAGAACGCCCTGCTCCTCGATGCCGAAGAACGGCACGGCCACGAACACCGACAGCGCGAGCGCAGCCGTGGTGGAGAGCGAAGCAGTCGGCGGATCGTAGCCGGGAATCACGGTACAGACGCTGGCCGCGGCGACAAACACAAAGAGCGTCCCCAGAAAGCCGATATACTTCCGGGGCTCACTCAGGCCCACCTCTTCGATTTGTTTCTCGATGCCGGTTACCAGGATTTCAAGAAGGTTCTGCCAGCGGGAGCGTTCCAGCCCGGTGGAAAGTTTGCGCGTGACGAGTCTGGAACCGGCGGCCAGAACGATCATCAGTGCCCATGTGAAGAGAATGGTGGCATTGAGTTTGAAAAACCCGTATTGCCAGAAGATCGTCTGATCGGGACTAATGTGCATGGCTGACCCCCGGGCGGGTGTACCGGGTTACGACCAGGCGGGCCGCGACAAATCCAACGAGGCAAACCGGCAGACGCACCCAGTTACCGCGCGCCACGAAATAGAAGCCGGCCACCGTAAGCCATGTTCGCAGTAACAGGCTGCCGAGGAACCAAAGCGCCGGCTGCTTAGAAAAGACACCCTTCTGAACTGTCCACCAAAGGCCGCCGAAGAACATCGCGCCGAGCGACATGCCGGTTACGAGCGCCAACATCAGACCCAGAGTTTCAGTCATCGTGGTTCTCCTCGTCGTCTTGCATTTCCGTGTTCTCTTTCTCTACCCAGTGCCAGGCATTGAAACAGCCGATTGCCAGGCCGGCGATTAGTAGCGTCAGCGTCCAGGAATGACTTCCCGGATGATGGCTGTCCAGCCAGATGCCGAACGCGGTGCCGGCGAGCGCCGGAATCGCCACCGACCAGCCGACAAGCCCCATCATCCCCAAGCCGAACCACACGCCCTGGGTGGAATTGCGCTGCGCCCTTAGCTTGCGCGCCACCTTCGCAGCGACGGCCCGGCTGAATTCCGAGTCTTCACTCACGATGAAACTCCGCTAAGCGGCTGATGAAGTCGCTTTCCATTTTCGCCATCACCGAGCGGACGCTCTGCTCCCGTTCGTTCCGATGCAGAAACTCCCGCTCCACCGCCGCGTGCAGTTGACCGAGGTCCGTTCCGCCAATCGCGTTGCGCACGGAGATGAGTACATCCAGGCCGGTCTTGACCAGCAGCCCTTCATCGACGGCCATATAAGCTTCGGCTTGGGCTCCGAGCTGGTAGATCAGGATTCCGGGAGCCAGCGCCGCAACGCAGTCCAGCCGATGCGGCAAGAGTCCGAAGGAACCCTCGCGGGTTTCGGCGACGATGCGCGAAACGCCGGTTTTGTCGGCGAAGATTTCGAACGGCAGCAGAACTTTAAGATTCATGAGCGCCGGCTGCGGCATGGGCGACCTCCGGTTCTGGTGTCGGCTGCGCCTGTGGCTCGGCCTTGGGATCGGCGGCGGGTTTCGGATCGGGCTTGGCGTCAGGTTTGGGTTTCGCGGTGGATGTCGTATCGGTCTTGGACCCGGAGTCGCCTTTCGCCGCCGGCTTGCCGGCCTTGAATTTTTCTTTCGCTTCGTCAATCGCCCCGATCATATACAAGGCGCTTTCCGGATAGTCCTTGAATTCGTCGCGCAGGATTCGCTCACAGCCGTCGAGAGAGTCCTTCAGGCTGACGAGTTTCCCTTTAATTCCGCTAAACTGCTCGGTGGCGAAAAACGGCTGGGTGAGGAACCGCTCCAACCGCCGGGCGCGGGCGACTACGTTACGGTCTTCCGGCGCCAGTTGTTCCAGACCGAGCATGGAGATGATGTCTTTGAGATCTTCGTACTGCGCGAGTGTCCGGCGGATCTCCTGCGCCAGGAGATAATGCTTCTCGCCGACAATGCCGGGGGTGGCCATCTTTGAGCTGGATTGCAGCAGGTCGATAGCCGGGAAAAGCCCTTGACTCGCCCGCTTGCGCGAAAGGACAATCGACGTGGACAGGTGCGAGAACGTATGTACCGCCGCCGGGTCGGTCAAGTCGTCGGCNNGCACATACACCGCCTGAATCGACGTAATGGCGCCGGTATCCGTATTAGCGATGCGCTCCTCCAACCCCGACAGCTCGGTGCCCATAGTGGGCTGATATCCCAGACGCGACGGCATTTGGCCCAGCAAGCCGGACACCTCCATGCCGGCCTGGATGAAGCGGAAAATATTGTCGACCAGGAACAGGACATCGCGATGCTCGTCGTCCCGGAAATACTCTGCCATCGTCAGCGCCGCATGGCCCANNTCATCTGCCCGAACACCATCACCATATTCGGCAGCACGCCTGCCGCCTTCATGTCCCGGTAGAGTTCCTCGCCCTCACGGCATCGTTCGCCAATCCCGCAAAAGATACTTACGCCCTTCTGGTGCTCGATCATGT
>PLRS01000001.1 GCA_003164035.1 Bryobacterales bacterium
TCCAGCTCCATCATCTGGTCGAGATCGAACGGTTCCACCCCTCCCACCGACGCGGTCCGCAGAGTGTCGCAGATGAAGCGGCCCACGTGGTGGTCTTTCATGATGCCCGGATAGGCGGTGAAGACTTTGCTTTTGGACGGTTCCTCGATGTCCGCTTCGATGGCGGCCAGTCCGCTCCGGCGCGCCAGGTTGAACAGGTCGTGGAGCATTTTGAGAGAGTCGAGATATCGCTTGCGGGTGAAGCTGGAGCCTTTGAATACGCCGGCCAGGCCCCCCACAATGGCCTTGAGAATATGGGGCGGGTTGGCGATCAGGACGGTGCCGGCCGCCGCGCCGCCGATGATAATCAACTCGGCGGGTTGAAGCAACACGAGCAGGTTGCCTTTCTCCATCAGATAGCCTCCGGCTATCGCTCCAACAACCACCAGCATTCCAATAATCGAGAACATTCTCTCCTCGTGGCTTAATGTCGCCGACCCGTGTTCGACGGCAGTCCCGTAGTTCGCTCTGCTTATTTTTCCGGCACAAAAGCCCTATCTTGTATATCGGCGCGCCCACGCCGGTTTTCTAATCGTTCGCCGAAAAAACCGCTTCTCCCCCGGACTGGCATAGCACAAAAAAAACCGGGCGGCTTGGCGGCCGCCCGGTTGCAATGGGTCGAAATGCGCGGTCTGGACTACCTGACGAAGACCGATATCGTAACGCTTACGGTCTGTCCTCCAGGTCCGTAGGCGGTCAGAGTATAGGTCTGGTTGCTGACCGGATTGATGGTGTAGCTGCCGTTGGGCTGCAGCGTAGTCGGGCCGAGATCGCCGCCGATCAGCACCACCGAAGTGGCGTTGGCGGTGGTCCAGGCGAGCACGACCGGGCTGCCGGCGTAGGTGGAATTGGGCGGCGTGGCCGTGAAGCTCAGGATCTGAACCTGGCCGACATTGACCGTGACGTTGCCCTGGATTTGTCCAGCGGCGTTGGTGGCGGTCAAGGTATAGGTGGTAGTAGTGGCCGGGGTGACGGTAGCGCAATCGTTGGCGTTCAGATTGGAACCGATGCTCGGCGTGATGGAGATATTGGTGGAGCCGGTCACCTGCCAGCAGATCTTGGTGGATTGGCCGGGCGAGATGTTCTGCGGCGTGGCCACGAAGGTCACGATCTGCGGAATGCTCGAACCGGAGACCGTGACGGTCGCCGTAGCGGTCACCGATCCGGCCGAGTTGGTGGCCGTCAGGGTGTAAGTGGTATTGGCGGCGGGCGAGACGGTGGTGCTGCCGTTGGCAGTGACCGTGCCCACGTTGGGACTGATGGTTACCGTGCTGGCGTTATTGGTGGACCAGCTCAAGGTGACCGAACCGCCGGCGGCGATCGTATTGGGATCGGCCGCGAAGCGGACAATTTGCGGCGAACCAGGCGCACCCACGGTAACGGTTACCGACTGGGTGAGAGTGCCGCTGGCGCCGGTAGCGGTCAGAGTGTAAGTGGTGGTAACGGTCGGCGAAACGGCCACCGAGCCGGAATTGGCGTTGACCGCGCCGATACCGGGCGAAATACTGGCCGACGTCGTGCCCTGCAGCACCCAGAGCAGGGTGGTGCTCTGGCCGACGTTCACCGTGGCGGGATTCGCGTAGAATTGCGAGATCGTCAGCACGGTGCCAGCCAGGGTTTGGACCGAAGTGGTGGCCGAAGCGGATAAGCCATCGGTATCGGTAACCGTCAACTGGAAGACGTACGTCTGACCAGAGGCCGCCGTAAAGGTCGGGGTGGCGGTGTTGGCGCCGGTGAGCGCCACGCCAGGTCCGCCGATCTGCCTCCAACTGAAAGTAAGGGGTTCGCCCAGCGGATCGTGCGAGCCGGAGCCATTGAGGGTGATGAGGCCGGCGGGAACGCCGATCTGGGGCGGTCCGGCATCGGCGATTGGCGGCGTCGTGCCCACGTGGCGCGTCAGGAATTCGTAACGGATGCGCGGTACGTCCATCGGCACCGGAGTCTTGACCGAGGCGAATTCCTTGGGCTTGATGTAATTGCCTAACTGCAGGCCGAACAGCAGCGTGGAGCCGCCGCCCACCAGCGACGCGTTGTAATCGTATTCGGCGGTAAAGGCCAACCGCGGGACGATGGGCTGGACGAGTTTGAGTTCGCCGCCGGCCGTCGAGCCCTCGCCGGGGCCGTAGCGGTGCAGCAGACCGATGTTGCCCTGGAGGTAAGCGTCGCCCCAGACGCCGACCTGGGCATCGACGCCATACTGATTGATGATGTGCGCGTAGGTTTGGTTGTAGACGCCGGGATAAAGCAACTGCATATTGAGCACGGCGGTATCTTTGAAACCCTGGGTGGCGAAGACGCCGAAGCGTCCGCCTTTAAAGATATAGTCGACCAGGAATGCGCCTTGCGCCAAGGAGCCGCCCTGTTGATATTGGCGGTAGTTCATGTACTTGAAGCTGCCGAAACCGCCGAACTGGACGTTGCCGACGCGATTGACCAGACCGATATCGAACTGGCCTTCCTGTCCCTGGGAGTTCCACATGTACTCGCCCTGAGCCTGGACGGCGTGGGTTCCGTCGCCACCGAAGGGGGCGAAGAAGCGGCCGTTGCCGTCGACCGAGGCGTTGCCGCGGCTGCCGGCGCCGGGGGTGGGGTAGGTGTTGAAGCCGGAGGTTTGGCCGGTGTTGACGCCGCCGAGGCCCGGGCCGAAGTTGGGGCCGACGCTGATGCCCACGGTGGAGTATTTCTTGTTGCGATTCTGGGCTTCGTCGACGGCGCCCATAGCTTCCTTATGGGCGATATCGGTGGTTTGCTCGGAAGAGAGCGGTTTGGGCATGCCGGCGATCTGGTCCTTGAGCGCGTTGAGCTGATTGCGCAGGTCGGCCTCGTCGCCTTTGAGACGGTCGTTTTCCCCCTGCAGACCCTTGAGGGCCGCCAGGATATCGTCGAGCTTATCGAGTCGCTTGAGGATGGCGTCGCAGCAGTCCTGCTGCTTCTTGGCCATGTCCTGCAGCGCTTTGAGAATATCGTTGATGCCGCCTTCCTTGACCAGGCGGCCCTGCCCGTCGGTCACCGCCAGCACCACGCGGCGGTTGATGAAGCGGCCCTCTTTGACCCGGTTATTGACTTCGGGATCGCGAAGGCCGTTGCCGGCGGTGGTGACCTGATCGGGATTGGCGCCGTACTTTACCAGGAATTCCTTGACCGTGTTGGCGCGCGCCATGGCCAGCTTGTCGTTATAGCGGCCGCTTCCGATCGAGTCGGTATTGCCCGTAACTTTGACGTGATAGTCGCGGTGCTGGCTCAACAAATCGGCCAGGCGAAGCAGGCTGGGATAGCCGTCGGAAAGAATGGAGGAATTGAACTCGAAATTGATTTCCTCCCAGTCGTCCTTGGTTTGTGTGCTCGGGGCGTTAAGCCCCTGGGCAAACAAACCGGTAGCCATGAACCCCAGCGCGCCGATCGCTGCGAGTGTCTTCATTTGCTTTCTCTCTCCTCAACGTGAACCATTTGTACCGCTTGTTCTATTGGCCCTGGGGATTCGGCTGGTCCTCGTGAGTAGCGTGACCAGATCGACCCCTCCTGCCGGCAAACCGGTCGTCGGCAGCGAGACCCGCCAATAGGCCTCAAAAATACACTGATAGCTAGGATACCCCTATTTAGCCCTTTACGCCAACGGTTTACGAGCGGGGCCCTGGTACCTGGTGCTTGACAGCACACATGGGACGGGGTGTGGGATACTGAATGCGGGCTGCCGGACGGGTGGTAGCTTCCGGCAACGGAAGAGAAAAGTCCGGTCTCCACAGAGCGGCGTGCCGGCTAACGGCCG
>PLRS01000151.1 GCA_003164035.1 Bryobacterales bacterium
CCGCGCCCTTGGCCTGCGAGTCGGCGTCATCGTGCACGACCTAGACGACCGCGAACGCCAGGACGCCTACAACGCCGATATCACCTACGGCACCAACAACGAGTTCGGCTTCTATTACCTGCGCGACAACATGAAGTTCCGCATCGAGGACTGCACCCAGCGCGAGCACTACTACGCCATCGTCGACGAAGTCGATTCCATCCTGATCGACGAAGCCCGCACCCCGCTGATCATCTCCGGCCCCAGCGAAGAATCCACCGACAAGTACTATAAGATCAACCGCATCATCCCCAAGCTGGTGCGCGGCGAAGTGATCGAGGGCAAGGAGCCGGGGGAAAAGTACACCACCGGCGATTACACCATCGACGAAAAGCACAAGTCCGCCGCGCTCACCGAAGAGGGCGTGCTGAAGGTGGAAAAGCTCCTCAACCTCGGCAATCTTTACGACCCCGCCAACATCGAATTCAACCACCACGTGCAGCAGGCGCTGCGGGCCCACGTGCTCTACCAGCTCGACCGGGATTACGTGGTGCGCGACGGCGACGAAGGCCCCGAGGTGCTCATCGTGGATGAGTTCACCGGGCGGCTGATGCCTGGCCGGCGCTGGTCCGACGGTCTTCACCAGGCGGTGGAAGCCAAGGAAGGCGTCAAGATCCAGCGCGAGAACCAGACGCTCGCCACCATCACGTTTCAGAATTACTTCCGCATGTATAAGAAGCTGGCCGGCATGACCGGCACGGCGGAAACCGAAGCGGCCGAATTCCAGAAGATCTACAACCTCGACGTCGCCGTGATTCCCACCAACCGTACCCTGATCCGCAGGGAGAATTCGGACATGGTGTACCGCACCGAGGAAGAGAAGTTCCGCAACGCCGCCAAGGAAATCAAGAACGTGCACGCCACCGGGCAGCCGGTGCTGGTGGGCACCATCTCGGTGGAAAAGTCGGAACGGCTCTCGGGCATTCTAAAGAAGATGGGCGTGCGGCACGAAGTGCTGAACGCCAAGAACCACGAGCGCGAAGCTTCCATCGTGGCCCAGGCCGGACGCCGCGAGGCCGTCACCGTATCCACCAACATGGCCGGCCGCGGTACCGATATTCTGCTCGGCGGCAACCCGGAGTTCATGACCAAGGACGCCTGCCTGAAGGACAAGCTGGCCGAGCGGTTGAGCGAAGATCAGGCGCAGTACGTGGCCGACGAGCATTTTTATTTCTTCACCCATCACGACCAGTTCTACCGGGTGCGCCGCGACCAGTGGGATGAAATCTTCGCCCACGCCAAGGCCCAAACCGATAAGGAACACGACGAAGTGGTGGCCGCCGGCGGCCTGCACATCGTAGGCACCGAGCGCCACGAATCCCGCCGGATCGATAACCAGCTTCGCGGCCGCGCCGGTCGCCAGGGCGACCCCGGCAGTTCGCGCTTCTTCCTTTCGCTGCAGGACGACCTGCTGCGTATTTTCGGCGGCGAGCGCATGCAGCGGCTGATGCTGCGGCTGGGCATGACCGAAGACGAGCCGATCGAGAGCAAGCTCATCACCAAGCGCATCGCCAAGGCGCAGGAAGCCGTCGAAGTTCAGAACTTCGAAGCCCGCAAGCACCTGCTGGAATACGACGACGTCAACAACAAGCAGCGCCAGGCCGTCTACGCCATGCGCCGCCAGTTGCTCGAAGGCGTGGACCAGAAGGAACGCGTCCAGGACATGGTGACCGGCATCGTCGAGCAGTTCATCGACCGGCACTGCGCCGAGGATAAGCACCCCGATACCTGGGACATGGTTACCCTGCGCAACGACGTGCTTTCGCAGTTCGGCACGAAGATCGATATCGCCGAGCTGGGTGGCCTGACGCGCGCCGAGATGGCCGACGCCATCGTCGATCACCTTCGCGGGAAGTACCAGGAGAAGGAAGACCTGGTCGGCGCCGACGTCATGCGCCAGACCGAGCGCATCATTATGCTGCAGGTGATCGACAACCAGTGGAAAGACCATCTGCTGTCGATGGACGAGCTCAAACAGGGCATCGGCAACCGCGCCTACGGCCAGAAGGATCCGCTGGTCGAATATAAGAAGGAGTCCTACGAGCTGTTCACCGCCATGATGGACCGCATCGAGGACGAGACCGTGCGCTACCTGTATTTCCTGCAGGTTCAGGCCGGCGCGCCGCCCCCGCTTCCTTTCCCCACCGACGACGAAGAGGAGGAGGAGGACGAGGACAACGGCGTCGAAGCGCGTCAAAGGCCGCACCAGGGCGGCGCCGCCTCCGCCGAACCCAGCCGGCAGCAGCGCGAAGCGGCCAAGACCACCATCGAGGATTTCACCCGCAATATCCAGCGCAAGAAGGAGCAGGAGTTGAAGGCCCTGCAGTTTGTGGGCGGCGACGGCACTACCACGGCGCAAACGGTTGCGGCGGGTCAGAAAGTGGGTCGCAACGAGCCGTGCCCCTGCGGCAGCGGCAAGAAGTACAAAAAGTGCCACGGCGCTAATTCCTGAAGCCGGAACCTGTGTCGGCGGTGTCTAATGAAAAGAAAGCTGTCGGTCCTTGAGCTGTAAACCGATAACTGTACACTGACAACTGGTGGCTGCCTTTATGCGTCTCGTTTCCGTTTTCCTGATTCCCGCCCTGGCGGCGGCCGCGATGCTGCCTGACGCCATCGGGCCGTTTCGCCGCGTTTCGAGCGGCTCCCCGGAACTGACCGACCCTGCCGTCTGGCAGGAATACGCTCTCCGGAGCGCGGAAACCGGCGCCTACGAAAACGGGAAGGCGAAGCTCGCCGTCACCGTCTGGATGCTGGCCGACACCACGGCATCGATGGCCGCGTTCGACTGGCAGCGCCCGGCCGCGTCGGTTCCCTCCAAAGCCGCTCCGCTGGCAGCCGCAACCGCCGATACCCTGCTGCTGGTGCATGGCAATTATCTGCTGCGGTTTTCCGGTTACAAGCCGAACGCCGGCGAGCTCGACGCGCTGGTTGAAACCCTGAATCACGTCGACAGCACTACCCTGCCGATTCTGCCCGGTTATCTGCCCTCCACCGGTCTGGTCGCCAACAGCGAACGTTACGCGATCGGCCCCGCCGGGCTGGCCAAGTTCGATCCCGCCATCCCTCCCGCCACCGCCGCTTTCCATTTCGGAACCGAGGTGCAGACCGGTGTTTTCCACAGCTCAAAGGGCGATCTGACCCTGGCCATTTTCGACTACCCCAGCCCTCAGATCGCCATCCGGAGAATCGGCGATTTTCAAAAACTGCCGGGCGCCATGGCCAAACGGACTGGCCCTTTGATTGCTATAGTAGTCGCCCCGCCCGACCCGGATCAGGCGGAAAAGTTGCTAGGGGAAATCCGATATCAAGCCGAAATCACTGAAGACGAGTACATCCCGACCAAGCGCGACAACATTGGCAACCTGATCATAAATATCTTTATTCTCATTGGGATACTGGTCGGCTTCTCAATCCTGTCGGGGCTTCTGGTGGGCGGTTTCCGGACCTTGGTGCGCTATGTTCGCCATGGCGAAGAGCCCGAGGCCATGATCACCCTGCACCTCGAATGACTGCGTTCGACATCGATAAGCCGCTACTTTTGTGGGCCTTAGACCGAAATCCTCAGGCCGCGGAAGGCGATTTGAGGCCTCTGAGGGTATCCTGTGGAAAAGTGGTCTTGTCCGCAAGTTCCGAAATTTGAAGCGGTTACGGCCGGAAATTTCGATCCCGATTTTTTCTTGACTTGCGGCGCCAGGGGAAATAAGATCCAACTACAAAGTTTTGACGGTTGCGATTCCGTCGAAGCTGATTCTCCCATCGAACATCACCCTGTGAGAACAGGGGGTTCAAATGCTCACCCTTCGGGGTGAGCATTTTTGTTTGTGTGCCCCCTCGCGCCGGGTCCCGCCGTCGGCGGCACTGGAGATCCAAAGCCAGCGCCTGGACCCCTTGACGGCCCGCATTTGGCCGAAAGGCGGCCATCCTGATGTGGATGCGGGAAGCTCGCTACTTCCGTGTCTCGCCGGAAACCTGGCTCGGGCTGCAAATCGACTACGATCTTCGTCTCATCCGCCAGCGCAACGGGGACCGGATCGTCCGCAGCGTTCGCACCAGGCCGGCCGCCTGATCGTTGTCACCGCGGTGCGTACTTATACACTTTGCCCGCCTTCATCACAAACACCACGTTGCGCACGGCGGTGATGTCCTCCAGCGGGTTTCCGGCCACCGCCACCAGGTCGGCCTCCATGCCGGGCGCGATCGTGCCGATCCGGTCCCCCAGGCCGAGCGATTCCGCCGCCACCGAAGTGCCGCTCAGGAGCGCATTCAGAGGCGTCTCGCCGCCGTCCTTCACCCGGTAAATGAACTCTTCGGCGTTGCGCCCGTGGGCACCCGCCACACCATCGGTTCCCAGCACGATTTTGACGTGGTGCGCCCGCGCCCGCCGAATCACGTCGGCCACCAGCGGCAGGCCTTTTTCCATGGCCGCGAAGCCTTCTTCGGTGTAATTGCCGATCCCCAGAAACTTGGGCTTGTTGTCCAGGTAATTGTGCAGTACCAGAAAATTGGGATCGAAGTAAACCCCGCGGGCCGCCATCAGATCGAGGGTGGCGTCGTCCAGGAATGTGCCGTGCTCGATCGCAGTGCAGCCGGCTTCCACCGACGCCCGCGCCCCGTCGGAAGAGTGCGCATGCACCACGCTCCGCAGCCCCTGTGCCTTGGCCTCGCCGCAGGCGGCCCGGATCTGTTCCACCGTCATGGTCATCCTGCCGCCGTCGCGAATGCTGGCGGTGGCGAAAAGCTTGATCTCATCGGCGCCATCCGCCTTAAGCTTGCGCACCAGTTCACGAATCTGTTCCGGCGTGCCGCTGGTTTCGGTGATGGGCCGCAGCGCGGTCAGGATGCGCGGACCGGCCAGCCTGCCCTGGTTGACCAGGTCGCGCACGTCGGCGTCAATCGGCTGGCCCAGGCTCTGAATGGTGGTGAAACCGCCCATCAGAATGGCGTAAGCGTTGGCTTCGGTATAGAGCGCCGCTTGCTGCGGGGTGGTCTTCGACCCGCGGCCCGGCCCCTCTTCGAGCCGGCCATCCTTATTGAAATACCAACCCGGGTGGCAGTGCGTATCGATCCAGCCCGGCGTTACCGTGGCCGTGCCCAGGTCGAAATCGGGCTTGTGCCGCGCCGCGCCCACGGCGGTGATGCGCCCTCCCTCGATCGAGATTTCCCGGTTGCGCAGCACGTTTCCCTTGCCATCGATCAAGTTGCCGGTCCTGACGATCAGCGGCTGTGCCCACCCGAGCGTCGTCACGACAACCAGCGGCAGGCATTTTCGGAATTCACGCATTGGTAACACGGCGGCTCGGCTCTCCTCAATAGCGAATTTACAGACTCACAGCTTACCGCAAACCTCGCAATGGGGGTATCATCTCGTGGAGGAGCACACTGCCCATGCATCGAATCGCCCTAATCGCTTTCACCGCCGCCTTCGCCTGCCTGTCTTTGGCGGCGCAACCCGCCGCGCCCCGCAGCCTGACCGCCGAAGGCAAGCAGCTCTATACCGGCATCAAGACCAATCTGATCAAAGCCGCCGAAAAGATGCCGGAAGAGAGCTACGCCTTCAAGGCCTCGCCGGATATTCGCACCTTCGGCGCGCTGATTGCCCATATCGCCGACACCCAGATGCGCTACTGCGGCATGGCCAAGGGCGAAGAGAAGAAGGTGGACGCCGCCTCCAAGACCGCCAAGGCGGACATCGTGGCGGCGCTGAAATCCTCCTTCGACTTCTGCGACGCGGCCTGGGAGGCCACCACCGACGCCAATGCCACCGACACCGTGGGCGGCGGTAGAATGCAGGCGGCCCGCTTGACGATATTGATGCGCAATACCATCCACGACAACGAAGAGTACGGCTATCTCGCCGTCTACCTCCGCATCAAAGGCGTGGTGCCGCCCTCCAGCGACCGCCCCGCCATGTAAGGGCGATAGGGGAACGAAATGGGATAACCGGAGACTGTCTCTGGTTATCCCGGCCAGACTTCCCCGGACTCGCCTACTTCTTGCCCCCGGCTACGTGGCCACGTCCATCCCGCACTTCGTTTCCTTTGAAGTGCGCACTATCGACACGCTTTGCCGCTTCCGGCTTCTCGCCAGCTTTTGGTGCTGGGCCCTTATAGCCGTGTTCCGGATGGAAACTGTTATTTACGTGGCCCTGGAAGTTACTGGGGCCATGAAACCATGGACCGGCGCCTATGAAGACGTCTCCCGTAAACCACTCCGGACCGTAGTAGCCGGCGGGAGCACAGGCATAAGGAGCGGCGTCATAGTAGCCATAGGGACATTCGGGAGCTACTCCGATGGAGACGTCGGCCTGAGCCTCCGCTTTGGGGGCCGGAGCCGCGAAGCCGATTCCAGCAACAGCAGCCAACACCGCAAATGATAATCCGCGCATTGAATTCACCTCGCACTGGTAGAGCAGGTTGTAGGCCAGTGTTCCATCGGCCGCGTGGGCGAAGACATCGCTACCAGCGCTCGGGCGTTTGCCCGCTCCCCTCGCGGCAATTCTTGCCTTATGGACGGCAGGGTCTGCACCTGGACGACCTGTGTAGCCTGAGGGGCAACCGCTCCCTAACGGCCGCGGCTCGGAAACGCACGAAACCGAGCCGCGGCCGTTAGGGAGCGGTTGCTTAACATGTGGCCGTAATTCCGAAATCGGGTACTAAGTTAGCGTACATTCGGCTTTGGCCTTCCACCTGCTCTTCACTACATGGAAGGTACAAAGAGATGACAACTATAGTGATCGTTCTTTTGGTGTTGTTCTTACTCGGTGGCGGCGGCTGGGGTTATTCTCGTTTTCGCGGGTAGCTCCGGCTGAACCACCCGCATGCAGTCGTTCCGTCACGAAAATACAAATCCGCGGCACTTATCGATCTCGCAACGGCTCCGGTTAATATAGTGCCGCACTTCTTCCAGCCCGTACTGCCCGGCCAGTTCGCGCGCACTGACTCCCGTGCGCTTGGCTTTCAGCACAAACCACCCTTCCATCGGTAGCCACTTCTCCTTGCCCACGTCTTCACCTTTTTCCTTAAGTAGCTTGTCCAACTTATCGGGAAGATTGAGATCCTGGTGGAAGATACAACGGTCCAGGTCGAGGGTGGCGCGGGTTACATTAGTGCCGTTGCCACGGTTGTTTTGTTCGTGCGCCATCTGGTCGCCATCGATGTCGAAGATCAGGCAATCGGGCGTCCAGGTCGCGCTCAAGATGTAGTAGTGGAAGTTAATGGCCTGCGCCTGCAGAGACTTACCCGCCGGGTAAGCGCTGGGCCAGATCACCATTTCCGCCCCCAGGTCCGATAACCGCTCCCAGACCGGCGTCCAATTCACGTCGAAGCAGATGGCAAACCCCACGCGGCCGAAGTCCGCCGAGTAAACTCCCACCGACTCGCCTGGATGAACGGCGGGGGTCTTAAGACATTCCGCATGCCAGACCGGGTACATCTTGTCGTACAGAAACGCAATCTTACCGCGCCGGTCGAGCAGGACTACCGAGTTCAAGCGCCGCCCGCTATCCTCGCGGTCGATCGGACAGACAATGTAAGTCGAGTGTTTCTTGGCCAGGCCCGCCATGGCCGTGACTGTCGGACCGTCGAGGCTCTCCTGGCTCTTGCTGTCCTGACCGCGGCAGGTTTCAGGCAGGGCGACAATGTCGGCGCCTCGCGCCCCCTCCTGGTCTACCAACTCGGCGATCTTCTCGAGAGGCAGCCCCGGTTTAAAGCCGATGCTCACAGCCCGGACCGGGCGGCCAACTTCCTGCCGCGATTCGGTTTCCGCCGATTCGCCGCCTTGGACACCCCCCGCACCTAAGCCGGAAGCAAGCGTGCCGAGCGTGGCCCCTGAGCTTTGCAAGAACCGTCGTCTGTCCATATGATCCGCTCCTTATCGATTTTGCCGGGAACGCCATGGAAACGACCCCATCCTATCACGGAGGGGCGGAGGCCGTCTTTTCGGTGGTTGCGCTATCTTGGGAACCTGCCTCG
Source organism: Bryobacterales bacterium (assembly GCA_003164035.1). Classification (GTDB taxonomy): domain Bacteria; phylum Acidobacteriota; class Terriglobia; order Bryobacterales; family Bryobacteraceae; genus JBEKYD01. The sequence continues at coordinate 8,010 of PLRS01000151.1, forward strand.
CCTGCCGAGAGAAGCCTGCGGCGGGTGGAGTTCGGACCCCGGGCGGAGCAGGCTGGGGCGGCCCGAGGGCGAGTCGCCCTGCGGGTGCTATCCTGTCGTTGGTGGGCATGCTCCGCTATCGCAGTCGGCCAAATTGAAACGTTGAGCAGGTGTTTAGGGGCCTAACAAGCTTTACGCCCCTATACGATGGCTCGGGAATCTCGATACGACATCTCCAACCCCCGCTGGGCGCGGACGCCTTGGTGGTGACGCTGCATTTACCGAGCAAGCTTTTCCTTTCCGCCGAAGAGCAATCGCTACTGGCCACGCGGGTAACCTGCTCGGCGATTGCTCACCCGGGCCGCCAGGAACGTATTATTACTCGGCGTCTTCCCCGGTGACATTCTTTTGGAACACATTTGATCAAGCGCTGCTAAGGCCCGATTTGGCCGCCGGCTTCGAGCCTGGGGACGTCAAGGTCATCGACTCGGTCGGATCACAAAGCCTCTTAAGCCGTGCAGGGACACCTAATCGTTCAGCGTCTGACCATTTGCCGATCTTCCTAGCGGTACGTCTGGAGGAACTCACGAATGCCCACATTAAATCTTTGGGGCCAGTTGCCCCCAACCGAAAAGATTCGAACGCCGACCCAGATCCTCAAGGAGCAAGCGACCGCCCTGGATGATATGACCAAGGGCGCGTTGCAGGGAAGTGTCACCGTGCGCCACGACAGTCAGGGGAGGTTTAATATCGATCTGGACATAGTCGCTCCGGCGCTCGACAACTATACCTATAACGTTCTGGAGGCGTCTCACGGACTGAACTTATACCCGGTCAAGGTCAAGCCGGGCTGGAAAAAGTATGAATATAAAGAACACTTCGAATGCGCCGATGAGGAGCAATTGGACGACGCGTTGGGGCAGGTACTGACGTCCCCCGAAGTCAAGCGCGTGATAACCACGCTGTTAGCTCAGAGTCGAGCGATGTGACTACCAGGGGGCACGCCGCACCCTTCGCCGGTCTGGTATTCAGGCCAGACAAGGCCCCTACTCCACAATCAGCGCGTCCACATCGATGAAACATCCCTCCGCTTCCGCCCGCTTGAGCCCGGAAACGCGAATCGTCACTTCGTGCCGGCCGGGCGCGAAACAGCACACCGTCTCGCGGCTCTGCCACGCGATCTCGCGCGACCATTGATCCACAGTAGCGGCGAGCTGGCCATCGATCGGTACTTCGGCGACCCCGCGGTTGGGGGCGCGGGTGAATACATAGGTGAGTGAGCGGCCGTTGAAGGCGAAGTCGACTTCCGAACCGAGCGTGTCCGAGTAACTGATCGTATGCAAGTACGGGCCGGTAAAGTCCCGGCTGCGCACCCAATCGCCATAGAAGTAAAGATTATCTGAGAGATCGTCATACCAGCCGGGCTGGGAAGTGGGCGGCGGCTCTTCCTTTACGAATTGTTTCAGCGTGGCATCGGTTTGCCCAATACACGCCGGGCTGAGGCGGAACAGCACGAAATCGCCAGCCTGGGATTCCACCGCGGTGCAGTAGGTCGGCAATTCCCGCAGCGCCGTGGGGCGGATCCAGCCGCTCGAATCCAGCCGCCGGGCAATGAAGTAGCGGATCTTGCGGCGCTCCATAATCCGCACCGGCGCGGGCAGATTGCGAGCCCTGCGGATCTCTTCGCTCAGACCGAGTTCGTGCCAGTGATACACATCAGCGTCGCCGTCGAGGTCGGCCAGATCGTTGTCCGCTGTGAACAATACGCGCTCGCCGGGATGGGCGCGGCGAAAACCGGCGGCCACCACGCGAAGTGGGGAAACTTCGGCGAGGCGATCGGCCGCGTGCGGGCGAAACGGATCGGGCAGGCGCCATTCGCGGTCGTTCCAGCCGGCCACCGGAAGCAGCCAGACACCGAGCGCGAGGCACGCGGTCAACAATCCACAGGCGGCGCGAAACAGCACCGGCCGGCGTTCCGCCATCGCGGCTAAACCGGACGCGCCCCACACCGTCGCCAGCGGCAGCGCGGCGTAGATGTAGCGCGCGTTGGGCGTGGCGAACAACACCGCGAACGAACCCGCCACCGCGACCCATCCCGCCGACGCGCGTCCGCGCCGTCCCAGGGACAGCCCCACAATCCCGAGAGGCACGAGCAGGAAATACTGAAACCCCAAGCCGCCATCCTGGCCTTGCAGGTAACGGTGGGTGTGAAAGGTGAGATCCCACAACAGGGCCGGAGCGACATGTTCGTGGAAGTTGTAATCCACGAGGGTTGCGCCGGCCGGGAGCAGCGGCGAATAGAAGAGCTGGTTGAAAAATGGGAATAACGGATTGCCGGTCTTGAACCAGGCGATGGCGTATGGAGGAAGTCCGGCCGCCAGGCACAGGCCGGCCGCAGCCACCGCGGCCCGCGCCGGCCGCTCGATCCGGCGGCGCAGCACCCACGCGGCTACCGGCAGCGCCGCCAAAAGGAAGGCGGCCGCGCCGTATTTGGTTTGCAGCGCCGCGCCTGCCAGAATCGCCGCCGCGTAGAGGTAGCGGCGCCGGCCGGTTTCCGCCAGCCGCCAGATAGCCGTCATCATCGCCAGCACCAGGGCGGCGCACAGGTTTTCGACAAACAGCGAAGCAGTGACCAGCATGGCCAGCGGCGTGGCCGCAAACAACGCCATCAGCAGAAATGCCGTGGCACGCGAGACCATCGGCCGAAGCACGGCGTAGAGCAGGGCCTCGACAAGCAGCAGCATCCCGAAGTTCACCAGCCGCGCGGCCATCTCGCCGCCCATCGGGTAGACGATGGAATACATCCAGTCGGCACCCATCGGCATCACCGACCAGAGGATGCGCGATGGCTCGAGGACGAAGGCATGGTGCGCGGCGATGTTGGTCGAGACCGCCAGGTGCATGGCCAATCCGTCGGCGCTCGATTCCGGGCGCAAGACCGCCAGCCATTCGATTCCCAGCACCATTGTCAACGCGGCGAAGCCAAAGCGTTCGGCGGGTGCGCGCAGCTCGATGTTCGAGATTGCTCGCACCATCGTGGTGAGCAGCCGGCGGGCCCGCCGTAAACTGAAGACGACCGGCGTCACAACCAGCGCCCACCAGACCGCCGGGTAATGCATCGGGAGCCGCGCCAACAGCGTCATCGCGAACACCCAAAAGCCGATTCCGAGGCAGGCGGCCAGGGGCAATGCGGCGGGGGAATCGTCGTCCAGGAGAAGTCCGCCGAGCAGGCAGGAAGAAAACAGGAACAATGCCACCGAAAGCACCGCCACAGGGCCGATCACGGCAGCCGAGAATCAGCGCTTGCGGGGCCGCGGCGAACGCGCGGGCCACGCGGGCCACGTCGTCGGGATGGTGCTGGCCATCGGCATCCACCGTAATGACACCGTCCACGCCGCCCGCCGCGATGGTCTCGGCGATGCCCGTGCGCAACGCCGCGCCCTTGCCGGCGTTCCGCGCGTGGCGCAGCAGCCGGACGCCCGGCGCCGCGGAGGCGCGCGAAAAAACCGCGTCGTAGGCGGGGCCGCTGCCATCATCGACAAGCGCGATGGCTTGGAAACCCGCCACCAGGAGGGCTTCGACGAGCCGCGGCAGCGCCTCCGATGGCCGATAGGCCGGAATCACCACCGTGACGCGCGCCGCGCAAGAGCCAGTCAACTTTTCATTAAAACACGGGGACGCCGCGTTCCCGCCGATCGTCTTTCTAAAGCAAGATGAGCCTGGGGCGCCGCGCGATTGTGGCCACGGAACGGCCAAGTTCGAGGGCCGTAACCCCGATCGGCAGGTCCGGCAGTGCAATGCGCGTCCCCGCCGCCTGCATCATTCCGTCGATTTCTCCGGCGCGCAGAGCTATCGGCACGGTGACTTCGGCCGCCATCTTGAACTGCCGCCGCGCAAGCTTCATGAAGGAACTGAAGTCCTGCGTATCCGGCTCAGCAGTGCGAGCTACGGCATGCACCGTCACCATGGGCCGGATGCGGCGTGACCGGCGGAGGCAGCGTCTGAAATAAATGCGTTCTCTGCTTTGAGCTATACTGAGTCATCGGCAAATGAGCGCTCAAGGTAGCTCTCACACCGCAGCGCAATCCGAGAGTTCGCGCTTCTATCGCCCAGAGTTGGATGTTCTGCGCCTGGGCGCGTTCCTTCTCGTCTTCGTTTGCCATGCCATGCCGACCGACGTGGCTCACTACGAGCGCTTGTTCAAAAGCCACATCGCCGCGGAATTGCTGGCTGGTGTATTCAACGGTGGAGTTTACGGCGTCGATCTTTTCTTCTGTCTTAGCTCGTACCTTATAACGACGCTCCTGATCAAAGAGCACGGACTCACGGGAACCATCGACGTCAGAAGCTTTTACGTGCGCCGCATCCTGCGAATCTGGCCGCTTTATTTTACTGTCCTCTTGTGCGTCGGTCCCCTGGTGTCCATATTTCTGCCAGACCAACATCTGCCTTGGAGATATCTGGCGCCATTCATCCTCTTGTCCGGCAACTGGGCTACCGGTCTGTGGGGTTTTCCTACAAGTTACGTGAGTATTCTTTGGTCGGTTTCCATTGAAGAGCAGTTCTATTTGACGTGGCCGCAAGTGATGCGACGCTGGTTGCATCATTTGCCGAAAATCGCATGGGCCCTGATCGCGATGGCGTTTGTTACGCGCGCCGCTCTCGTTCACTTTGGAGCATCTCGAGATGCGATATTCTGCAATACCGTGGCGAGGCTGGATCCAATAGCAGCCGGAGCCTTGATTGGCTTTGCTTTGAAAGGCAGAGTTGTCGTTCTGCGGTCTTCGGCCCGCGCTCTTCTGATGTTGCTTGGCATTCTGGGAATCGCACTCTGTGGTGCATTCGGTTCCGGCGCTGGACCTGTTTGCCTTTTGACGTACCCGGCAGCAACTCTCGCTTCGGTACTCCTGCTGCTCGCAAGTATCGGAATAGACCTTTCGAGCATTCCCACCTTTGTTACGCGCCCATTGGTGCATCTGGGCAGGATAAGCTATGGTTTGTACGTTTTTCACGGCTTGTCGCTCGCTATTACCGAAGCCGTTTTTCATGCGATACTCCGCTCGTCTCACGGGCTGCAGGTTCCATGCGCCCTCGCTTTGACAATTCTGTGTGCAACTATGAGCTATCGCTTTCTCGAATCCCCGTTTCTTCGATTGAAACGACGGTTTACACATATTGATAGCGGCCAGTCCCGCCATGACCGCATTGCCTAAAACGCCTACTCCACGAGAACAGCCAATGGCAGGGCAGACCACAACAAAGGATGGTCTGCCCCATGGCGCCGATTTCCCCCCGAAAACGGTTACAATTGGAATAGAGTGGGTGATTCGTTAACTCTTCCCGCGTGTAGTGTCCCTCCGCCGACCCTGGACCCGGTGGAAGAGCTTTACCGCGAACTGGAAACCAAAATCCGCGAGTACCGTCCCAAGGACGATCTCGCGCCGCTCCAAAAAGCCTTCGCCTTCGCCCGCAAGTATCACCAGGGCCAGAGCCGCGATTCCGGCGAGCCCTACATGGCTCATCCTATCCACGTGGCCATCATTCTGGCCGAGATGCGCATGGACCTGGTGGCCATGGAAACCGGCCTGCTCCACGACGTGGTGGAAGATACCAGCGTCACCGTGGAGCTGGTACGCAAGGAATTCGGCCCCGAAGTGGCGCGCTGCGTGGACGGGGTCACCAAGCTTTCCAAACTTGATTTTTTCTCCGCCGAAGACCGCCAGGCCGAGAACTTTCGCAAAATGCTGCTGGCCATGGTCGAGGACATCCGCGTCATCATGGTCAAGCTGGCCGATCGCATCCACAACATGCGCACCCTCGGGTACCTCGGCCCGGAGCGCCGCGAACGGATCGCCCGCGAAACCCTGGATATCTATGCGCCCATCGCGCACCGTCTAGGCATGGGCAAAGTGCGCGGCGAACTCGAGGACCTCGCCTTCCAATACCTGGAGCCCGACGTCTATCGCGAGATTCTGGGTGCCATCGAGAGCCGCCGCCACTCCAGCGAAGAATTCCTGGAAGAGATCCGCGCCACGGTGGAAGCCGAACTCAAGGTCGAGAACATTCCCGCACGGATCGATGCGCGAATTAAAAGGCCTTTCTCGGTCTATCAGAAACTGCGCCGGCAAAAAATCGGGGTCGACGAGGTGTACGATCTGTTGGCGCTGCGCATCGTCACCGATTCGGTGAAGAACTGCTACGCCGCGCTGGGCGTGATCCACAACCGCTGGCGGCCCATTCCGGGGCGGATCAAGGATTTCATCGCCATCCCGCGGCCCAACCTTTACCAGTCTTTGCACACCAGCGTAGTGGGCCCGCACGGGCAAACCTTCGAGGTGCAGATCCGCACGGAGGAAATGCACCGCATCGCCGAAGAAGGCATCGCCGCTCACTGGAAGTACAAGGAGGGGCGCAAGGGCCCGGCGGCCGACGATCAACGCATCGCCTGGTTGCGCCACCTGGTGGAATGGCAGCGCGATATGCAGGATCCGGGCGAGTTCATGTCCACCCTCAAGGTGGACCTGTACCCGGAAGAGGCTTACACCTTCACTCCACGCGGCAAAGTCATCATTCTGCCCAAGGACGCCACACCTATCGACTTTGCCTACGCCATTCACTCCGACGTGGGCAATACCTGTTGCGGCGCCAAGGTGAACGGCCGCATCGTGCCGCTGCGCTCGTCGCTGCGCAACGGCGACATCGTCGAAATCATGACCCAGCCCGGGCACCAGCCCAGCAAGGATTGGCTGGGGTTCGTCAAGACCTCCCGCGCGCGCAACAAGATCAAGCACCTGATCAATGCCAACGAGCGCACCAAGGCGATCGAGATCGGCGAAAAATACCTGGACAAGGAAGCCCGCCGCCTGGGTGTGCAAATGGCTCGCATCGGCAGCAAGGAACTGGACCAGGTGGCGGCCGATTACGGCTATTCCAAAGCCGAAGACCTCTATGCCGCGCTGGGATACGGGAAGATGTCGGCGCGCCAGGTGCTAAGCAAAGCGGCGCCGGGGGTGGTTTCCGACGAACCGGAGGAACCCAAGCCCGCGCCCGGCGAATTGGCCGGCGGAGCACCGGCCGGACCTTCCGTTCCCGGCCGAGCCGGCGACCACGACGCGGTGATCCGCGTCCGCGGCATCGACGATCTGCTGGTCTATCGTGCCAAGTGCTGCAACCCCATTCGCGGCGAGTCGATCGTGGGCTACGTCACCCGCGGCAAAGGCGTGGCCGTGCATTCCAAGATGTGCCCCAACGTGCAGAACCTGATGTACGACGTGGAGCGCAAGATCGAAGTGGAATGGGTGCGCACCGCCGAGGACGCCTTCCCGGTGCGCATCGTGGTCCACACCGACGACCGCCCCGGCATGCTGAGCCAGCTTACCGCCCTGCTTTCCGACGAGAATACCAATATCCGCAGCCTGCAGGCCAAGGCCGAGCTCGATCAGGATGGCGGCGTGGTGGAAATGACCGTGGATGTGCGCGATAAAAAGCAGCTCGAAAAGCTGGTGGCCGCCATGCGCCGCATTTCCGGCGTGCGCGACGTCGAGCGCTTACTCAACTGAACATGACCCTAGCAACCGAACCGGAACATATCGCCATTTCGAAGTCGAAGGGCATCGGGATCGATTGGAAAGACGGCCATCACAGCCAATACCCGCTGATCTATCTGCGCGACCGGTGCCCCTGCGCCAGTTGCACCGGCACTCATGGAACGCCGCCGCGCCAGCCCCAGGCCGAAACCCCCGCCTCTCCGTTTCCCATGTTCCAGCCGGCTTTAAAGATCGTGAACGCCGAACCGGTGGGCCGTTATGCCATCCGCATTCACTGGAGCGACGGACACAACTCCGGCATCTATTCCTTCGACCTTTTTCGGGAAATCTGCCCGTGCGCGGAATGCAGCGTGGCGGCTCGGGTGTGAAGGAATATAGCCACCGATAAAACAGCTAAAGCATGCCCCACCACGGCAGGCTGCGCCAGCGGCGGAGGGCCGGGATGGCGACGAGGCCGAGGGCTAAGAGGACGAACGAAGAGGGCTCGGGGGCGATGAACGTAATAGTGACAGAGCCGTTGCCGTGATTGATGCCCTCCTCGGCGATGGAGTTCAAGGAGCTTGCATCGTAAGAACCGCCACCGCCACCGCTACCATTGTCCACGCTACCACCACCACCGCCGCTGTAGCCGCCACCGCCGCCATCGAAACCACCGCCACCGCCGCCGCCATAGCCGCCTTTTCCGATGCCGTCGTTGCCCGCGCCACCGCCGAGGCCGCTGGGGTAGCCGGCGCCGCCGCCACCCCCATCCGTGCCCCCAGCCGCGCCGCTGCTAACGTACCCGCCGCCGCCACCTCCGCCGGCAGTCCCCCCGCCGGCGCCCCCGCTACCGCTTGTTCCTCCGTTGCCGCCGCCGCCGGTTCCGTTGCCGCCGCCTTCACTGGTAAGGCCCGGGCCGCCGTCCGCTATGACAGAGGCCGCGCCGCCGCCGCCGCCGGCGATTACCAACGGAGCGGATGTGCTGTCCACGATCACGAAGGTTCCGCCGCCGCCGCCGCTGCCATCGAGCGTGCTGGTGCCGGAGCCACCCTCGCCGCCTACGTAGACATCGAGGACCTCGCCCGCCGTCAGGAGAAACTCGGCGCCGATCTCGGCTCCGTCTCCCCCAACATCGTCAGTGCCCGTGCCGCCCTGCGCTCCGTAGGCGACGATGTCGTAGTCGCCGGTCTGGGGAACAGTATATTGCTGAAGGCTGCCGGTGTAACTGAGGATGGTCGCCGCGCCCGCTGGCAGAGCCAGGGGCAGCAGGACGAGCATCGGCAGCATGGCGTGGCGGGAACTTCTCATTACCTTCCTCCGAGCGATGTCAAATCAGTGTATACCACGGCCGAGGGCTTGGCACCGGATCTTTGAGGGCGAATTCTTCGATTGGTACTGGGCTGTCTATCGCTTACTCAACTGAACATGACCCCAACAACCGAACCGGAACATATCGCCATTTCGAAGTCGAAGGGCATCGGGATCGATTGGAAAGACGGCCATCACAGCCAACACCCGCTGATCTATCTGCGCGACCGGTGCCCCTGCGCCAGTTGCACCGGCACTCATGGAACGCCGCCGCGCCAGCCCCAGGCCGAAACCCCCGCCTCTCCGTTTCCCATGTTCCAGCCGGCTTTAAAGATCGTGAACGCCGAACCGGTGGGCCGTTATGCCATCCGCATTCACTGGAGCGACGGACACAACTCCGGCATCTATTCCTTCGACCTTTTTCGGGAAATCTGCCCCTGCCCGGAGTGCGGCCGCACTACAGCAGCCGGAAGTTGACCTGGATGGTGGCCGCCACCGTAACGGGCTTGCCGTCCTTGTAGCCGGGACGGAACTTCCATTGTTTCACGGCTTCTTCGGCCTTTTCATCCAGCCCCAGGCCGAGGCTCTGCACCACCCGGATATTGGTGGCGCGCCCGCTGGGATCGACCTCGATATAGAGCGTCACGGTGCCCTGAAATTTGGCTTTGCGGGCTTCTTCGGAGTACTGCGGCTCCACTTTGAAGAGCAGTGTGGGCGCCGAGACACCGCCGCCCACGCGGAAAACGCCTCCGCCATAACCGCCGCCTTCGCCCGGACCGAACCCGCCGCCTTTACCGGAACCGACGCCGCCACCCGAACCCGAACCGATGCCGCCGCCCGAACCGGTGCCGTTCGAAGCACCGCCGAATTTCGAGAGCGGGTCGCCGTACTGATTCATGTTGACGTTCGGCAGAGGCACGTCGGGAGGCACGAGGATGCTGGGATCCATCGCCAGCTTCGGGTTGGGATTGTTAATCACCGCCGAAGGAGGCGTGAATTCGCGCGGGGCAACCTTCGGCAGACGCCCCTTGCTGGCCGGAGTGAGCGAACGGTCGCCGCCGCCGCCGCCGCCTTGGGAGGTTTGCTTTTTGGGCGCCATCGCCAGATCCGGCGGAATATCCGCGGGCAGAATCAACGAAGTCGCATTGGCGATCACCTTCTGGGCCGGCTTAGTCGACATGACCACGACCACCAGAACCGCGAGGGCGATCTGGCCGCTGGTGGACATAATGAAAGACTTCTTCTGGCGCCCGTACAGGCCCCAGATATCTTTCACGGCAACCGGTCTGGAGGTAATCACTAGAGGGGGAAGCTGCGGAGGGTGAATCAGATCCTTGATCGTTTGGATGAACGACTTGTAAAACGGTTCTTCGATTTCCGCCGGCAACAGTCGTGACAGGTGGTCATCGAACGGATTGTTAGGTTGCGACAAGTCAGCCATGACAACAGTCCCCAGTTCTTAACCGTGCAAAATACCGGCTTACGGTAGTATGGACGAAAGCACTATTAAAGCCGTTACAGGTTTTGGAAACCCGCTCGTGACTATTCACCTTCCAGTTTATCACAATCGCCTCCAAAGCATTGGATCTGTGGGTGCCTTGGTGGATTCCGAAAAATGGGAGTTTTTGGCTCACTGTGCATTTCACGGCACTGTGAGAACTAGACCGGGGGGAACCGATCGATGAGAGACGGAGATCCAGGAGCGCTGGGAGGCCGCAGAGAAGCGCCGGGAGGAGTCCCGGCGTGGCAGACTGGGAGTCCGCTCCACGAAGAGGTCGTTGCGGCCGGCGCGCCGACTTTCCGCTACGATACGGCGTCTTACAATGAAACTATGCGGACGTTCGTTTTGCTTGCCGTATTGGCCGGCGCGGCACTGGCCCAGGAAAAAGCCGCCGACCTGTTTAACAAGCCGCCGGCCGAGGTCGACCGGGCGCTGCGTGCCCGCATCGCCGAATTCTTCGAGGACCACGTCAAAGGCGAGTTTCGCAAGGCGGAGGCCCTGGTTGCCGAAGATACCAAGGAGTTCTTTTACGATACGAACAAACCCCGCTACCTGAGCTTCGAGTTGGTCAGCATTAAGTATTTCGACGATTTTCACAGAGCCGAAGCGCTGGTGAAGTGCGAACAGACCGTGCCTTTTCCGGGATTCATCGGCAAAACCATGTTCTTCCCCACTCCCAGCTTTTGGAAGGTGGAAAACGGCGAGTGGTATTGGTACGTAGACAAGGATCGTCTGAACGATTCCCCTTTTGGCCACATGACCCCCGGACCGTACCCGGACAAAGGCAATAAACCAGCCGCGCTACCGCCCATCCCCTCCAGCCTGCAGGAGTTTTACGCCATGGTGAAAGCCGATAAGAGCGAGGTGCAACTGGCTCCTGGCGCCTCGGCGGAAGTGGCGATTTCCAATTCCAGCCCCGGCCCCATCACCCTGACGGCCCGCTCCAGCGCGCCCGGAGTCGAAGTCCGTATCGATCAACCTCAGGTCAAGGCCGGCGATCGCGCGGTGCTGACGATTCATGCCGGCGACAAGGCCAGCTCCGGTTCCGTCTATGTGCGGGTGCAGCCCACCGGCCAACTCCTCACCATCAAGGCGACCGTGCAGTAAGGCCGTATCAGTTGCCGGCGGGCGCCACCGCCCCGGCCAGCCGGGCGTACAGCAGGTCCAGGTCGCGGGCATGGCGCGGGGTGGCGAGGCGGTAGTAATCGTCGACCAGGGATTTCCGCTCCGGCGCGGCCGCCGCGGCCAGCTTTTCCCGGTGGGCCGCTTCCAGATCCTCGGGCTTGGCGGCGGGCAGGATTTTGCGCACGCTATCGATGGTCGCCAGGGCAAACCGCCGCTGGCTCATAATGCGGGCAACCCACTCGCTTTCCCCGCTGGTGCGGCCATCCCCGAAAACCACCGCGCGCAGCGCCACCGAAGCGTTGACGGGAGGAACTCCGACCCGCCGCACGGCCGCCTCATTGGGCTCAAGGCCGGGGGTCGTAAGCCGTAGCGCGGAATCCCAGATCAGGTCCCGAGTCGCCGTAGTTCCATTCGCGGTGTAGCTGACCGTCACCACATACGCCGAAACCGCGGTCCGCGCATGGTTGCGCACCATCAGCTCCACCCGCCCGTTCACCGGCGCGCTTAGCGACACCGTCACCGGGGCCGATTGCGCCCAAAGCGCCATTGCACCCGCCCATACAAATGCTAGAACCTTCATGCTCCTAGGATACCTTTGCCCAGGCTGGAAAGGCTACGGGTGCTTAACCGATGGGGGGAAATCCGTGCTCCCTGAGATGCCGTGAAAAATCAAATTCCGGCATAGATGAACACAGGTAAGCCATTTGTTTTCTTTCTCCGCCCCTTTTGAGCAAGCGGTTGGGGTTAAGAAGGGCAATTTTGGACCGGGAGGCTGCCAAAAACACCGGCGACAAGATCGCCGGCGCTACGAAAGGCAAGGACGTCGGCTCGAAAGCCGACGCGGCGGGCTTGACAGCCTGCGCCACGAAGGCGGCCAATTGCGGGGCAGACCACGGAAAACGATGGTCTGCCCCACGGCTCAGAGGGCAGGCACACTTAAGGCGGAGTCCGCTCCACGGCGCCCTAAACGGAGGTGTTTTTTGCGATCCGGCGGCCTTAGGCGGCCCTGCGGAGGGGCTTTGGGGTCGCCTGGAGGAGCTTTTTGGCCTCGGCGAGACGGGTCAGGTGGGTGGCGAGGCGGG
>PLRS01000119.1 GCA_003164035.1 Bryobacterales bacterium
CGAAGTGCCCGATGTTGCACACGATGGCCTGGTCCTTCATCTTCTCCATGTGCTCGAGGGTGATGATTTCGCAGTTGCCGGTGCAGGTGACGTAGATATCGCCTCGCCCCAGCGTGTCTTCCAGCGTGGTCACTTCGAAGCCTTCCATGGCCGCCTGCAGGGCGTTGATGGGGTCCACTTCGGTTACTACCACGCGCGCTCCCATGCCGCGCAGCGAATGCGACGAGCCCTTGCCCACGTCGCCGTAGCCGCATACCACCGCTATTTTGCCCGCCACCATCACGTCGGTGNNTCGAACTTCGACTTGGTCACCGAATCGTTCACATTGATGGCCGGAACCAGCAAGTTGCCGGCTTCGTGCATCTTATATAAGCGGTGTACGCCGGTGGTGGTTTCCTCCGAGACGCCGCGCCATTCGGCCACGATGTCGTGCCAGTGCCGGGTATTTTCGGCGTGTACGCGCTTCAGCAGGTCCTTGATCACCTGCTCTTCGTGGCTGGCCGAAGGCGACGTCACCCACTCGCTGCCGTTCTCCAGTTCGTAGCCCTTGTGGATCAGCAGGGTGGCGTCGCCGCCGTCGTCCACGATCAGTTGCGGCCCGTTGCCGCCCGGGTGGCTCAGCGCCAGGTAGGTGCACCACCAGTAGTCTTCGAGCGACTCGCCCTTCCAGGCGAACACGGGCACGCCGGTGGCGGCAATCGCGGCGGCGGCATGATCCTGGGTGGAAAAAATATTGCAGCTCGCCCAGCGGACCGACGCGCCCAGGTCGGCCAGCGTCTCGATCAGCACCGCCGTCTGGATGGTCATATGCAACGACCCGGTCACCCGCACGCCCGCCAGGGGCTTCGACGGCGCGTACTTGCGGCGAATCGCCATCAGCCCCGGCATCTCGTGCTCGGCGATGCCGATTTCCTTGCGCCCCCATTCGGCCAGGGCCAGGTCGGCAACCTTGAAATCGACCGCGGTTCGGTCCAGCGTGGCAGTTTCCATATCAACCTCGTATCTTGAAATCTTGATTCATTGATATTATATTGGCATTACCGGATGGCGTCAATTCTAAAATCGCTCCGCCTGGCGGCCGATCCCAACCGCCTGCGCCTGCTCCTGGTCCTCGATCGGGAAGAGCTCAGCGTGGCCGAGCTGCAGGAGATCCTGGGGCTGGGACAAAGCCATATTTCGACCCACCTGGCGCAATTGAAACAGGCCGGCCTGGTGGACGACCGGCGCACCGGCAAGAACGCCTTCTATCGCCTGCAGGCGCCGGCCGAGCTGATGACGGTGCTGCGCGGCGCCGCCGCCGAAGTTCCCGAAACCGCCGGAGACCGCGACGCCCTGCGCCTGGCGCTGCGCAAACGGCAGGACACCATGCGCCGCTACTTCGACGAGCTGGCCGGCAAGTTCGGCCGCCAGTATGTGCCCGGCCGCTCCTGGAAAGGCGTGGCCGAAGCCCTGCTCAAGCTCATGCCGCCCATGGTGATCGCCGATCTCGGCGCCGGCGAGGGAACCATTTCCCAGTTGATGGCCCAGCGCGCCAAGCGAGTGATCGCCATCGACAATTCCGAGAAGATGGTGGAGTTCGGATCCGAAATCGCCCGCAAACACGGCATCGCCAACCTGGAATACCGGCTCGGCGACCTGGAAGACGTGCCCATTCGCACCGGCACCGTGGACCTGGCGTTCCTCAGCCAGGCCCTCCACCACGCCCGCCATCCCGAACGCGCCGCCGCCGAAGCCCGGCGGATTTTGAAGCCCGGCGGCCGCGTGGCCGTGCTCGATTTGAACCGCCATCACTTCGAACAAGCGCGCGAGCTATACGCCGATCTCTGGCTGGGATTTACCGAGCTCGAAATGGAACGCTGTCTCAAGACGGCCGGCTTCCGCAATGTGGAAACCGCCGTGGTGCATCGGGAGGCGGACGCGCCGCACTTTGAAACGCTGCTGGCAACAGGGGATAAGTAGAGCTGTGCCCCTGTGGCACCGGTTCCGGCCCTTGATTCGCCCCTTATCGCTTTGCACCGAACATCGACAGAAGGTGGTCTCGGGCCACGGTTTCACCCCGTACCGCACGCCATTTTGCAAATGCCGTTTCCGCCAGCGTGATCGCGTCCGCGACATCGGTTCCAACCGGCTTCCAGCCCATGTCGTAGTCGGCTCTGTGCCGATCCCCCTGAAGCTGTCCGAACGCGGTGATAACGTCCACCACTTGCGTCTCTTCGTGGGTTGGATTCCGCTTATCTTTCGGCGTGAACGATGCGTCTCGCATCCTCTGATGGTTGAACATGCGGGCAAGCCGCGCCCGTTGGTCGGCAAACGGCCAATTTGCCACGAAATCTCCTACCGGCAAATGAAACACGGCATAATAAGCGGTCGAGATTGCACGCCGCCGGCAGGAATCCCGATTTTCCGCATCGCCTTTCTCAGCCAAATGCCGGGCGTCTTCAAGCAGATCGTCCGCTAGGCCCACGCCGGTTCCTGTAAGGCTTCCTGCTCCGAGACGCTTCGGAAATTGTGGTACGGAAACACGCCCATGGCTGGGAAATCAAGTTGCCGAGCCAGCCCCCAGACCACATTCGTGGCAACCTCGCGAAGGCGACGCCTCGCCGCCTCATCGGTCAGAACAATGCGGAAGAATATCGCCCACTGGCCGCTCCAGTCTTCGCCGATGTCGTAACGGATGCGTACTACGTCCGGCGCCAGGTTCCTCTCGACTTCATCGATGGCGGCCCGGATTTCCGACTGCTTCGTGACTGCGGAGGGCGAGTACATTTCCATCCATAGCTTACCGCATCCAATGCGCACCCGAAGCGTCGCCGGCCAGGGAGCCGCGCAGTTCGTCGCCGGCCAAGGGCTGGCGAATCGTCCAATGCCACATACTTTTCCAGCCAGCGGCCGCCTGCAGTGGGGCGGGCAATTTTGCCTGGCAGCCGCTTTTTGGGCGGGCTCTTTCGAGGTGCGCCTGCCAAGGCGAGAGTCGGCTAGAAAGCCGGCTGCAGCCAGAATCGGCCACCGCACGATTCGTGCAGAATGTTGCCCTAAAACGGAAAAGTATGCGGGCAGACGAAGCGCGTGCCCCACGGTCTTAGCTGAAAGCTGACCGCCGACCGCTGGAAGCTTCCTACGCCGCTTTCGCCATCGGCAATGGCTTCACCTTGGCCAAGCCGAAGGTTTCGAGCGTGCGGATCAACCACCAGGCCAGATCGATCTCTCCCCGGCGCACGGCGAATAGCGCCGAGGTGGGGTACTGATGGTGGTTGTTATGCAGTCCCTCTCCGGCCGTAACCAGGGCGATGGATTGCAGATTGGTGGCTTTGTTGTCGAAATTGCGGTAGCCCACCATGTGACAGACACTGTTGATCGACGAGTTCAGCAGGATGTACCCGATCACGTGGACCCACCATGCCGCCAGGCCCCACCACACCCCGAACATCAGCATGAAAATCGCGAGTCCGCCCAGCGCTCCGTACTCCAGCCCCGGGATGCGGTCGAGCGCGTCCGATTTCCAGTCGGGCGTGTACTTGCGGATCGTCTTGGGGTCGCGCGCTTCCTTGCGGTACATAAAGTAGTTGCCGAACAGTACCGTCCACATGCCGTAGATATAAGGGCTGTGCGGATCGCCCTGTTCGTCGGAGAAGTGGTGGTGTTTGCGGTGTACCGCGGCCCACTGGCGCGGCACCACGCCGGTGAACAGGGTCAGTTCCAGGTGCATCAGCAGCCCCACTACGGGATTCAATTCCAGGCTTTTATGCGTCTTGGTGCGATGCAGGTATATGGTCGTGCAGAACACCGAAATTTGCAGGATCACCAATGTGATCGCAGCCATCCATAACAGACTCATCCTTTATTTCCCCACCTTCTCGATTAGTCCCGGGACCGATTTCTGAATGCACCCAAGCGGCGACCGAGGAAACGCTCAAAATCGTGGCTCTATCATACCAGATCGGGCGGTTCGGCACCGATTCGGCCGAAACCGGCTACCCACTTCGGCTCCAAACACGCTACAATCGAAGGGTAGCGTCGAAACCAGTGAGTGGGCGAAAGCCCACTTTTTTATTAGACGCGTGCGGTTGCGAACGATGCGGGAAGCGGTAGCGTCTAAAATCGAGGAGATCGCCGGGCGGGTGGCCGGCTCGGAAGGCTTGGAAGTGGTCGAAGTCGAAGTCAAGGGCGGCGGAAACAGCCGTTTTGTGCGTATCTCTATCGACAAGCCGGAAGGCGTAACTCACGCCGATTGCGAACTGGTTTCGCAGCAGGTCGGCACCATTCTGGATGTGGAAGACGTGGTCCCCGGCGGTCGCTACACGCTCGAAGTCAGCTCTCCCGGTGTCGAGCGCAAACTGGTCAAGCCGGCCGATTTCGAGCGGTTTCAGGGGAAGAAAGTCAAAATCGCGTTGCGCACCGCCATCGACGGCCGGCGGAATTTCGAAGGCACGCTCGCCGGGTTCGCCGCCGGCATCGTCTCACTCGAAACCGCGCCCGGCCAACAACTCCATTTCGGCCTCGATCAGGTGCTGAAAGCCCACCTGAAGTTCGAGTGGTAACCCACCGGCAACGAACCCCAAACGACAGACGAGGGCACTTTGGAAACGATCTTTCAATCCATCGAGATTCTGAGTAAGGAAAAGGGTATCGATCCGCAGATCGTGCTCGACGCGGTCAAGGACGCCATGCTGATCGCGGCGCGCAAGCACTACCGGACCAATGAAGACTACGTCGCCGACATGGACGCGAAAACCGGCGCCATCAAATTGTATGCCGTCAAGAAGGCGGTGGAAACCGTCGCCGACGGCGCCCATGAAATGACCCTGGCCGAAGCCCGCCGCATCGATCCGGAGGCCGAAATCGGCGCGGAAATCCGCATCCCCAAAAATACCGAAGCGCTGGGACGCATTTCGGCGCAGACCGCCAAACAGGTGATTTTCCAAAAGGTGCGCGAGGCCGAACGCGAGACCGTATTCAACGAATACTCCGGCCGCGCCGGCGAACTGGTTAACTGCACTATCAAACGCGTCGAGGGCCCCGACTACATTCTCGACCTGGGCAAGACCGAAGCCCGCCTGCCCAAGAAAGAACAATCGCGTCTCGAAAGTTATTCGGTGGGCGACCGCGTGCGCTGCGTCATCCGCCTGGTGGACAAGTCCAGCAAAGGCCCCGGCGTGGTGGTGTCGCGCGCCGCGCCGGAACTCGTCATGCGCCTGTTCGAGCAGGAAGTGCCGGAAATCTACGACGGCACCGTCTCCATTCGCGGCTGCGCCCGGGAAGCCGGCGAGCGCACCAAGATCGCCGTCCAGAGCCGCGACCGCGACGTAGACAGCGTGGGCGCCTGCGTGGGCATGAAGGGCATGCGGGTGCAATCCATCATTCGCGAACTACGCGGCGAAAAGATCGATATCATCGAGTACTCCGAGGATTCGGTGGTTTTCGCCGGCCACGCCCTCAGCCCGGCCAAGGTCAGCCGCATTACCGTGCTCGACCCGGTCGAAAAGCACATGGAAGTGATCGTCGACGATTCTCAGCTTTCTCTCGCCATCGGCAAAAAGGGGCAGAACGTCCGTCTGGCGGCCAAACTGCTGGGCTGGAAGATCGATATCAAGAGCGAGGAAGAGAAGCGCCAGGAAGTGGAATCGCAGATGGCCGCGCTGGTGGCGCCGGGCGCACCGGTCGGCGTCCTGGTCGATTACGGCCTGCCCGAGCAGGTTGTCGAGAAGCTGGCCCAGGCGGGCATCGGTACCGTCGAGCGTCTGGGCGAGATGACCCCCGAGCAACTGGAGGAGATCCAGGGGGTCGGACCGAAAATGGTGGAGAAGATTCAGGAAACCGTGGAGGCCTACTACAGCCAGTTCGAGGAGCCGGCTTCCACGCCGGCGGCCGAGGCGCCCGCTCCGGAAACTCCGCACCCGGATGCCGCTCCCGAGGCTGCGGCCGAAGTCGAAGTCGAAATTGAAGCCGCGCCGGCCGGCGAGGACGCTGCCGAAAGTGCCGCTCCGGTGGAAGCTGAAGCGGCTGCGGAACAGTTTGGTACCATGGTGGACGCGGGTTCTCCCCCTGACAGTCCGCAAGGAGCGGGGCCAGAGCAAGCTCTAAGTGCGGTCGACGAGGTTGCCGACGCGAAGTAGATCGCTTTACCTATGAAGAAGATTCGAATCAACGAGCTGGCACGGGAGTTGGAAGTCAAGGCGCACGAAATTTTGGATCGCCTGCCAGAGCTTGGCGTTGCGGAGAAGAAGACGCACTCCAGCTCGATCGACGAAGACGTCGCGATCCGGCTGCGGCGCCTTTACGGCAAGGAGTCCCCAGTGAACGGTGACGGCGCCACGGACGATTCTTCGGCGATCGCAGTCGAGGATGAGCCGGAGGCCGTCCAGGCTGAGGAAATCGAAATCGCGCCTCCCTCCGAGGTTCGCGTTGCCACCCCCGAAATCTCCGTCGCCGAAGCGGAGAAGCCGGCGGTAAGCGAGGCCGGCCGGCCCGCGCACACCGCTCCGATCCGTCCGCCGCTGGCCGGTGGGCGTCCGGTATATCCTCCGGTAGCCGCGCTGGTCGCTCAGACGCCTCCCGCGGCGGTTCCGCCCGCGTCCCAGACTCCACCGCCTGTTCCCCAAACGCCGCATCCAGCAGCTCCAATGCCTCCAGTAGCAATGATCGCGCCCGGGCGCCCCAGCGCATCGGCCACCAAACCGATTCCCGTTCCGGCCGGCCCCGCGCCCCGGCCGGGGCAGATTCTTTCCGGGCCGCGTACGCCGCTGCCTTCGATGCCGGCGGAACATTCCCGCCCGGCTGGCGCCTCTCCCGGGTCTCCGGTTCCCGGCGCGCCCCGGCCGCCGCTGCCTCCGCGGCCTCGTCCGGAGGCTTACCGTTCCGCCGGCGGGCCACCGTCGGCGCAAACCACGCCCCAAGGCGGCCGCC
The DNA here is from genome assembly GCA_003164035.1 of Bryobacterales bacterium. Classification (GTDB taxonomy): domain Bacteria; phylum Acidobacteriota; class Terriglobia; order Bryobacterales; family Bryobacteraceae; genus JBEKYD01. The sequence continues at coordinate 6,904 of PLRS01000119.1, forward strand.
CGCTGGCGGGCCAGCCCGCGGCTCGTCCCATCGTTCCGCCGCGCGCCGACCTGGTGGCCAAGCTGACGGCGCCGCGGCCCAGCATGCCGGCCCAACCGCCCTCGCCGCGTCCCGGCGTTCCCAAGCCGCCCAGTTCGCCCACGCCCGGCCAGCCCATTTATCGCGGCCCGATCCGTCCCGGCCAGCCCATGGTGGTCGCCCGCCAGGGCCCAGGTCCGGTCGGAGCCCGTCCCAGCGGCTCGCCGCTGCGCCCCGGCCCGCGCCCGCAGCATCCCACCTCGGCTCGTCCCGGTATGGGCCCCGGTATGGCGCCGCCGCCCATGGACCAGCCGCGCCCCCGCCTGGGCGATAAACGCCCCGCCCGCGGCCAGCAGCGCGAACGTGTCGAGGAAGAGAAGGTCCTTCGCCCGCAGGTCCGCCGTCACGTCGAATCCGGTCCGCCGCCCATCAACCGCGCCATCACCATCTCCGAGGGCATCACCGTTAAGGAGCTGTGCGAGAAGCTCGACGTCAAGGCGACCCTTGTCATGAAGAAGTTGATGGACCGCGGCATTTTCGCCACCATCAATCAGACCCTCGATTCCAAGCTGGCCACCGAGGTCGCCCGCGATTTCGGCGCCTCCACCGCTACCGTCAGCTACGAAACCGAAGCCATGCAGGCCGTCGAGGACGCCGAAGAGGCCACCGACCTGCACAGCCGCGCTCCCGTGGTCACCATCATGGGCCACGTGGATCATGGCAAGACCTCCCTGCTCGACGGCATCCGGGAAGCCAACGTGGCGGCCCGAGAAGCCGGCGGCATCACCCAGCACATCGGCGCCTACCACGTCGAAATGAATGGCCGCAAAATCGTCTTCATCGACACCCCGGGCCATGAAGCGTTCACCCGCATGCGCGCCCGCGGCGCCAAGGTCACCGATATCGTGGTGCTTGTCGTTGCCGCCGATGACGGCGTCATGCCGCAGACGATCGAAGCCATCGACCACGCCAGGGCGGCCGGCGTCCCCATCGTGGTGGCCATCAATAAGATCGATAAGCCCGGCGCCCAGCCCGAGCGCATCAAGCAGCAACTGGCCGATCGCGGCCTGCTGGCCGAAGACTGGGGCGGCGACGTGGTGATGGTGCCGGTTTCCGCCAAGACCCATGAAAATGTCGACCGCCTGCTGGAAATGATCCTGCTGGTGGCCGATTTGCTGGAACTCAAGGCCAATCCCAGCCGCCCGGCTGTCGGTACCGTGCTCGAAGCCCAGCTCGACCGCGGCCGCGGCCCGGTGGCTACCGTGCTGGTGCGAAACGGCACGCTCGCGGTCGGAGACTTCTTCATTTGCGGCGCCGTCTTCGGCAAGGTGCGCGCCATGATGGACGACAGCGGCGCGCAGATCCGCAAAGCCGGCCCCGCTACTCCGGTCGAGGTGCTCGGCCTGGAATCGATGCCCGAGGTGGGCGACGACTTCCAGGTGGTGACCGATACCGCTAAGGCCAAGCAGATCGTTCAATTCCGCGACCAGAAGGTCCGCGACGCGGCCATGGCCAAGAGCGGACGCCTCACGCTGGAGCAATTCCATAAACAGATGCGCGAGGGCGAGGTCAAAGAGCTGCCCGTCATCATCAAAGCCGACGTGGGCGGCTCGGCCGAGGTGCTGGCCGAGACCCTGCTCAAACTGTCGAACGACAAGATAACCGTCAAAGTCATCCGTTCCGGCGTCGGCGCCATCAACGAGAGCGACGTCTTGCTGGCTACCGCTTCCAACGCCATCATCATCGGCTTCAACGTGCGCCCGGAGCGCAACGCCGCCGCCCTCGCCGAGCAGGAAAAGGTCGATATCCGCCTGCACACCATCATTTACAACCTCACCGACGAGATCAAGCGCGCCATGACCGGGTTGCTCGAGCCGGTGTTCAAGGAAGTCTACCGGGGCAAGGCGGAAGTGCGCGAAACCTTCCGCATCAGCAAGGTGGGCAGCGTGGCCGGCTGCATTGTGCAGGACGGCTCCATCGGCAGCCGCTCGGAAGTCCGCCTGCTGCGCGACAACGTGGTGGTCTACACCGGCAAAATCGCTTCGCTGCGCCGCTTCAAAGATGACGTGACCGAGGTCAAGAGCGGCATGGAGTGCGGCATCACGCTCGAAAACTACGCCGACGTGAAACAGAACGACATCATCGAGGCCTTCGTGACCGAACGCGTGGCCACCGAAGCATTTGCCTGAGATGGCTTCGATCGGCGTGCTCACTCTGGAGTTGCGCATCGAGGATGCGCACTCGCTCAAGGATAAGCGGCACGTCGTCAAGGGATTGAAAGACCGCTTGCGCGCCCGCTTCAACGTGGCCGTGGCGGAGATCGATTTCGAGGATGTGTGGCAGCGGGCGCTGGTGGCGGCGGTGACGGTTTCGTCCAGTCGCGAGAACGCCGAAAAGGTGCTGCAGGCAGTGGAGGAAGACGCCGCCAACCAACTGGGCGGAAGCCTGGTGGGCGCGGCGACCGAGTGGTTGTAAGGAGCGTTCAGCAATCAGTCCATCAGCGGTCAGCTTGACCGCTTCCTAACAGTCGCGGCTCAAACCGAGCCGCGACCGTGAGGGAGCGGTTGCTGAGCTGAAAGCTGATCGCTGATCGCTGATAGCTTCGTATGGATGAACGGCGGACGTTGCGGGTTTCCGAAGCGGTACGAGAGGAGCTCGCCGAGATTATTGGATTCGAGACCGAGGACCCCCGGCTTCTGGCCGTGGACGTGATCGAGGCGCACGTCAGCCCGGATGGGTGCCACGCGGGCGTGCGCGTCGCGGTGCGTGGAACCGAGCGCGAGCAGAAGCAGTCCATGGACGCGCTCGAACATGCCAAGGGTTTTCTCCGCCACGAACTGGCCACCCGTCTTAGCCTGCGCCACGTTCCCGAGCTGCATTTTGAGCGCGACCGCAACCCCGACGTCGACAGCCGCATCGATTTCCTGCTCAAACGGGCGAAGAAATCGCGTGGGCGAGGGGAGAATTAGCCGCCGGCAGCCTCACAATCGCTTCGTTGCGGCGGCAGCGGTATGTTCCAAGGGAGTCAGAACAAGCGGCAGGCAATGAAGGCGCCGGCGTAGGCGAGGGCGCCCATATAGGCAAATTGGAGGGCGGGCCATTTCCAGCCGCCGGTTTCGCGGCGGACGACGGCGATGGTGGAGAAGCACTGCATGGCAAAGGCAAAAAAGACCAGCAGGGCGAAGGCTCCGCCGGTCGACAGGTCGTGGCGCAGGGCGGTTTCGAGGCTGGCGCGCTGGGTCTTTTCGTCCATGCCGTAGATTTCTCCGAGCGTGGCGATGATGGTTTCGCGGGCCGCCAGCGAGGTGATCAGGCCGATGCCGATCTTCCAGTTGAAGCCGAGCGGTTTGATCGCGGGCTCCAGGGCGTGTCCCGCCATGCCGGCCACGCTGTGCTCCATGGCGGGGGCGTGGCCGTGGTCGAGTGGCAGATGTTCGGCCACCCACAGCACCACCATCACGAACAGAATCACGGTGCCGGCGCGGCGCAGGAAGACTTTGCCCCGATCGAGCAGGCGCAGGCCCAGGGAACTAAGAGTGGGCAGGCGGTAGGCCGGCATCTCCAGCAGGAAAGGAGTGCGTCCGCTCTTGAGCACCGACGACTTCAGCGCCCAGGCGGTCAGGACCGCGGCCAGAAAGCCGAGCACGTAGAGCCCCAGCAGGGCGGCATCCTGGGTGGTGAACAGGCGCCAGAGCAGCGGACGGCTGGGAATGAAGGCGGCAATCAATAGGGCGTAGACCGGCAGGCGCGCCGAACAGGTCATAAAGGGCGCGATCAGGATGGTGGCGATGCGGTCGCGTTTGTTTTCGATGGTGCGGGTGGCCAGGATGGCCGGCACGGCGCAGCCGTAAGCCGAGAGAAGAGGGATGAACGATTTGCCCTGCAGGCCGACGCGGGCCATGGTGCGGTCGGCGATCAGGGCGGCGCGGGCGAGGTAGCCGGAATCTTCCAGTATGCCGATGAACAGGAACAGCAGCAGGACCTGGGGCAGGAAGACGATGACCGAGCCTACGCCTCTCCAGATGCCGTCGGCGACCAGGTCGCGGACCAGCGAGGGCGGAAACGTAGTTGCAATCCAGTTGCCGCTGGCTTGGAACAGCCAATCGATGCCCGCGTTAAGCGGGGCGGCGGCTTCGAAGATGGTGCGGATGACGCCCACCACCACCAACAGGAAAATGACCGGCCCGGCGACGGGGTGGAGGAAGACGGCATCGAGGCGGCGGGTCCAGGCGGGCGGAACGGGTGCGCGGTAATGTGCCTGGGCGCCGACCTGGCCGGCCCACTGGCGGCACTGCGGCACGTCCTGCAAAACGGGAAGTTGGCGGGGCGCGGGTTTGGTCATGGCGCCGGCCAGGAAATCCCAGACGGGCTCCATGCCTTCGCCGCTGCGGGCGCTGACCAGGGCCACCGGGGCGCCAATTTCGGCGGCAAGCTTTTCGGTATCCACCTTGCCGTGCCGGTGGCGCAGATCGTCGGCCATGTTGAGCACCAGCATGGTGGGCAGGCCCAGCGCCAGAATGGGCGCGGCCAGCATGAGGTGGCGGTTCAGGTTGGTGGAATCGAGGACCAGCAGCACGGCCTCCGGCTTGGCGACGCCGGCACGCTCGCCGGTCAGGACCGCGCGCGCCACCTCTTCGTCTTCCGAGCGCGGAGTCAAGCTGTAAACGCCGGGCAGGTCGATAAGCTGCAATGGGCGACCGTCGGGGAGTTCCGCCACACCGGTGTGTTGCTCGACGGTGACGCCGGGAAAATTGGCGACTTTTTGGCGCAGGCCGGTGAGGCGGTTGAAAAGCGTGGTCTTACCGGAATTAGGAGGCCCGATGACGGCGACGGTCGTGGCCAGGCCGGGCGCGGCGGTAAAATCCGCCAGCGCAACCGGTGGGCAGCCGTGGCAATCGCCGCACTGGCTCATGACTTCCTCGGCTTACCACCCTCTTTGCGAACCTTGAGCCGGCGGGCCGTTTCGCGCCGCAAAGCGATCTCCGAGCCATCCACCTGGAAGACGCGCGGATCGCCTCCGGGTGCACTCAAGCCGGCCGTGACGCGCGTTCCCGGAAGGAAGCCTAACTCCATCAGCCGGCGGGCGTCGTCGCCCGGAAGGTCGATGCGTTCGAGGATGGCCGCATCGCCGCGGCGGAGATCGACCAAGGTCGGAGAAGCGCTTTCCAGGAGCGCGTTATTGCCACTGAGTTGCATCTCTATTCCAGTATGCAAAAGTCTGAAATGATTGTCAAGTCGCTGTTGGTTTTTCCGACGTTTTTTGCGGGCCAACGGGGCCTCCGCGCCTGCCAATGGTTCAATATAGAAGGATAGCAGAATGGTTTACTCCTCTTCGATACGGCGCTTTCGCGCCGCGGACATGGAAGATATTCTTCGCGTGGAAAACGCCTGTTTCGGCCGCTTCGCCTATGATCGCAACCTGTTTGCAGAATATGCCGGGCGGGAAGGCGATGTGTTTCTGGTGGCGGGGAGGGGACGGCGCATTTGCGGGTATTCGATTGCGTGCGTGCGCGGGGGAGCCTTCCGGCATGCCGCCGAACTCGTCTCGATTGCCGTGGAGCCGCTGGCCAGAGGACAGGGCGTGGCCTCCCAACTTCTTGAGAACACGTTCCAGCGCCTCAGGTTGCGCGGCGTCCGGCGGGTAGCGTTGACGGTGCGGGTCGGAAACCGGCGGGCCGAAGCGCTCTACCGGCGATTCGGCTTTCGGCGCGAGCGCATCGTACCCGAGTACTACGAAGACGGCAAGGATGGGGTACGCATGGGGGTGCGGTGGGAGTGACAGTTGTCAGTCGTCAGTAATCAGTTAACAGCTCACACCACGTTGCCGCGCAGGAGGCTGGCCGCGGTTGGCGCTTGGGCGCCGGGGAGGCGGGGCGTGGATTCCTGTTCGGGCTCGGGCGGGCATTCACCGGGGGCCAAAAACAGGTTGGCGTCGATGCCATGCTGGCGGGTATAGAAATCGTAGTACCGGCCCTCCAGCGCGTAGAGGGATTCGTGCGTGCCGCGCTCCACGACGCGTCCGTCTTCCACCACCAGAATCTCATCGGCGTGGCGGATAGTGGAGAGCCGATGGGCGATCACAAAAGTGGTACGGCCTTTCATCAAATATCCCAGGCCGGCTTGGATGGCGGCTTCAGATTCCGAATCGAGGCTGCTGGTGGCTTCGTCCAGGATCAGGATGCGCGGGTCGGCCAGAATGGCGCGCGCGATGGAGACGCGCTGGCGCTGGCCGCCGGAAAGCTTGACACCGCGCTCGCCCACCACGGTCTCGTATTTCTTGTCGAACTTTTCGGCGAACTCGTCGACGCGGGCGATGCGGCAGGCCTCCAGAATCTGTTCTTCGGTGGCGGCGGGACGGGCGAAGGCTACGTTCTCGCGAATGGTGCCGTCGAACAGGAAGGTATCCTGCAGTACCACTCCCAGTTGGGTGCGGTAGGAATCCAGGCGCACGGTAGAGAGGTCTACGCCGTCCACCAGGATCTTGCCCTGGACGGGCTCGTGGAAGGCGGCAATGAGGCTGATGACGGTGGATTTTCCGGCGCCGGACGGACCCACCAGGGCGGTAACGGTACCGGGTTCGGAGGTAAAGCTCACATCCGTGAGCACCGGTTTGCCGGGGGAATACTCAAAGTACACATGCTCGAAAACCACCTGGCCGCGGACGGGCCCGATGGCGAAGGAGCGCTTGGGGTCGCGATCCTCGGGCCGTTCGTGCAGCACTTCCTGGGTGCGGTCCAATCCGGCCAGGGCCTCGGTGATCTGGGTTCCGATACCCACCACCTGGAACATGGGGGCCACCAGGAACGCCATAAAGGCGGTGAAGGTCACGAAGCCGCCCAGAGTAAGCGTGGGGTGCGGGGCCAGGATCTGGCGCGCGCCCACGTACATCACGGTGGCGCCTACAATCCCCATCAGAAACGTGGCCGAAAAACTCATCAGCGAAATGGCGGTGAGAGACTTCACCACGTTATCGAGCAGGCGCTGGACGCCGCCGGAAAAAACCCGCGCCTCCGCGGCCTCCGCATGATAGCCCTTTACCACGCGCACGCCGGCCAGCGATTCAGTCAGCCGCCCGGAAACCTCGGCGGTGATTTTGCCGCGCTCGCGGAAGATGGGCCGAATGAAGCGAAACGCCCGGTTGAGCACCATGGCGAAGACGCCGATGAACAGCAGCGCCGCGCTGGTCAATACGACGCTGATGCGCAGCAGGAACACCAGCGAAAACAGGGCGGTGAGGATGCCGCCGACAAAATCGATCAGGCCGGTGCCGATCAGGTTGCGCACGCCTTCCACGTCGTTCATGATGCGCGAAACCAGCAGGCCGCTCTTGTTGGAGTCGTAGTAAGCCACCGAGAGGCGGCCGATATGTTCCTGCACGCGGCGGCGCAATTCGGCGATCAGCCGCTGCGCTTCCTTGGAGAGCAATTGGGTGAGGGTGAAGGAGGTGCCGCCCTGAATCAGGGTGGCGCAGAATACGGCCAGCACCAGCGGCTCCAGCAAGCGGGTCTGCTTGGCGACCATCACATTGTCCACCAGGTACTTGGTGGAAGCCGGCAGCACCAACCCCGAAGCCCGGTTCACCAGCATCAGCACAAAGCCGAGCGCCAGCTTGCCGCGCCGCGGGCGCACCAGCTCCATGAGGAGCGGCCAGACACTGCGCAGGCGTTTAGACGCCGAAAGGCCGGCCTTGTCCGAAGACTCGCCGCCCCGCTTTCCGTGGATTCCGGTTCCGTGCGGTGACACGTTCTCCAGCTTAGCGTGATTCCGGGGTAAACCGCGCCGGGAGTATGATATTCTGGCAAGCCTGGGAGGGAACCACCGCGTCATGGAACGAAAGAGAGCGTCCGATTATCCCCAAGAGTTGCTGGATCTGTTCGACCGCTACGTCCATGGCGAGCTCGACCGGCGCGGCTTTCTGGATTCCGCCAAGAAGTTCGCCGTGGGCGGAGTGACGGCTACGGCCCTGTGGGAGAGCCTGCGCCCGAATTATGCCTGGGCCCAGCAGGTACCCAAAGACGACCCGCGCATCAAGACCGAGTACGCCACCGTGACTTCCCCCCAGGGCAACGGAAACATCCGCGGCTACCTGGTTCTGCCCGCGCACGCCGCGGGAAAACTGCCCGCCGTGCTGGTGGTGCACGAGAACCGCGGCTTGAATCCGTATATTGAAGACGTAGCGCGGCGGCTCGGAACCGAGGGTTACATCGCTTTCGCTCCGGACGGATTGACCAGCGCCGGCGGCTACCCCGGCAACGACGAGCAGGGCGCGCAGCTCTTTCAGAAGGTCGACAAGGCCAAGATGACCGCCGATTTCGTGGCCTCGGCTTACTGGCTGAAGGCGCGCGCGGATTCGACCGGCAAAATCGGCGTGGTGGGTTTCTGTTTCGGCGGCGGCATTGCCAACACGCTGGCGGTGCGGATGGGCGCCGACCTGGCCGCCGCGGTTCCTTTCTACGGCGCGCAGCCTTCGGCCGACGACGTCGCCAAAATCAAAGCGCCGATCCTGGCCCATTACGCCTCGCTCGATACGCGCATCACCGGCGGCTGGCCGGCGTATGAAGCCGCGTTGAAGGCCAACCACGTCACCTACGCCGGTTACGTCTACGAGGGCGCCAACCACGGCTTCCATAACGACACTACCCCGCGCTACGATGAAGCCGCCGCCAAGCTGGCGTGGAAACGGACGCTGGAATTCTTCGATAAGTATTTGGGGAGCTAAGCGGCGCTTTGGGGCGCTGCCTGAAAACCGCCATAAAGCTTAAAGTGAGCGTTCCGGGACAGCGTCGGCGTGTGCCTAACCGATCCGCGGAGGTCGGCTCCGGGCAACCGCTCCCTAAATCAGGAAGCGGTTGCAGACGCGTATCGAAATTACGCGACCGTAATTGCGACGCCGCGATCCTAATAAAACGCCCCCTCCCCTTCCGGCCTTGTCTTCCAACGCCGGTGCAGCCACAGCCATTGATCCGGATACTGGCGGATTACCTCTTCCAGTTTGGCCTGCAACGTGGCGGTGTCTCGGGCTGGGTCGCCGGTCATGGGCACGGGGGGATAGAAGCGGAGGACGAAACGGCGCTCCTGGTCAGACCACAGGGCGAAACCGGGGAGGACGGTGGCGCCGCTGTGCGCGGCCAGTTTGGCGAAGCCGGTACTGGCGCAAGCCGGCACGCCGAAAAACGGCACGAACACGCCCTCGCCGGGCAGGGCATTTTGATCGATCAGAATGCCCACGGCCTGGTTAGCGGCCAGGGCCTTCAGGATCGAGCGGGCGAAGTCTTTTTTGCCGATGGCGCGGTTGCCGCTCAGCGCGCGGCGCCGTTCGACCAGCCTGTCGGCCAGGGGATTGTCGATCGGGCGCACCACCACGCTCATGGGCGAGGCCAACAACGCGTGGGCAAAGGCGCTCAGCTCCCAATTGCCCAGGTGCGCGGTGACAAACAGCACGCCGCGGCCGGCCTGGAGCGCTGTTTCGAAATGCTCCCCACCCTCCAGCCGAATCCAGCGGTCGAGGTTGCCGCGATGGATCCGCGGAAACCGGGCAAAGCTAACCAGCAGGCGGGCGATGGAACGGAATACGCCGTCGACGATGGCTTCGCGGCGAGCCGGGTCGAACTCCGGGTAGGCCGCTTCCAGGTTGCGGCGGGCCACCCGGCGAAGGCGCGGAATGGCAAGGTCGAGCAAGCGCGCATAGACGCGCCCCAGCGCGTGGGCCAGGCGCAGCGGCGCCCATTCGAGCGAAACCACGGCGATCAGGACCACCGCGTATTCGGTCCAATTGCGGAAAGCGCCGCGGCGTCGCATGAAACCGCAATTGTAGCGTGGGGACATGAAAGTGGATGCCAACGCGATTCATCGGTAAACGGCGTAGGCGCGGGCCATCTCCGCGTTCGCGGGAGCGGAAGCGCCGGGATGAGTCCCGGCGTGGCAGACTACGAGTCCGCTCCACGAAGAAGTCGCGCGGCTCAGCGCGGCGGGGAGCAGTTTTTTTCAACCCGCTAGGCGGTCTTCTGGTGCCGGTGATGGGTGAAGCGCAGCGTGACCAGCCCGCCGATTCCCCAAACCGCCAGGCTGAGGAATAAGAAGCCGATCGCCAGATCGATGTTTGGGCCCTGCCAGCCCGGAAGTGGAGGCGCCAGGCCGACAGCCACGGCCAACGCCAGAGCCAGAGCGTGCCAGTACCAGCGGCGCGAACCGTAGCGGTATAGGAGCCAGAACGGAACCGCTCCCGCCGCGCCGTAAACCAGGACAGCCAACATGGTGGACATGAGAGCCTCCTGTCTTAATTCTAGCTCTCAGTTCTCAGCTTTCAGCTTTCAGCTTTCAGCTACTGGACCGAGTACGGCAACGTCACGTCGATGGTTTTCGGCGGAAAGCAGGTGCTGCTGTTGCAGGCCTGGTATTTCAGCTTGCCGGCCGCGACGCCTGGGCCCGCCGGGGCGTTGCCGGCCACTTTGAAATGCGCCACCACCTCGAAGCTGCCGGTCAGAACCGAAAGCGGCTTATCGGTGAAGGCGTACTTTTCGAGGGACGGCTTCGGGTAGGCGATCTCGCCGGCTTCGAGGGCTCCGGTAGAGGTCCAGGTGAGCTTGATCGGGATCAGGTAATCCTCGTTCGGCTTATTGCTGTTGACGTGGAAGCCGGCGTCGACCGTCATGGGGATGCGCGCTTCCAGCGCGTCGCCGCGCTTTCCCGCGACACTGTGCAACTGACCCAGGTTCAGGTGGCCGCTACTTTGCGCCAGCAATAGAGGCATGCAAAGCAGGAGACCGCAGCAGCTCTTCCACACCATCTTCGAAATCCTTTCTACTATGCAGCGAGACATAGACAGCGGCGATTTTGCCGTCCCGGTCGATCAGAAACGTAGTCGGCAACGCATCCACTCCGCCGTAAAGCTGACTGGTGGGATCGTTACCCATCAGGACCCGGTAATTCACGCCCACTTCGGCAAGGAAAGGCTTCACCACTTCCCAGCCCTCGTCATCCATGGAGATGCCGAGCACCTCGAAGCCCCGATCCTTATATTTGCGCTGCATGTCGATAAACGAGGGGATCTCGATGCGGCAGGGGCCGCACCAGGTGGCCCAGAAATCGAGCAGCACCACCTTGCCGCGATAGTCGGAAAGGTGCACGAGCTTGCCGTCGGAATCCTTCAAGGTGAATTCCGGGGCCAGCCTGCGATCGCTGTCCGGTTTGAGCGACGCCGCTTTCACCGTAGTGGGCGAAAGCGAACAGCCCTCAAAGCCGGTCAGGGCCAGGAGTGCGGCCGTCAAGGCCACGAATAGGGGGTGCTTTTTCAAGGGTTCGGCTCCTGTATCGATTATATCGATAATCCTGGTCCCGCCAACCAGGCTTTGAACCAGGCCGCGCGCGCCTTGCGCCAGCGTTTGCGAAGGGTGAATTCAGGGTGCCGAGGAGTTCCGCTGTACAACCAGGCGGCCGTATCGCAGAATCCCTCGCAACAATAGTCGCGCCAGCGGCGCCCGCGCGCGGCGATTTCGGCGGCGTCGAGCTCGCGCTTGCGCCATTCGGCCGACCACCCCAGTTCTCCTCGTACGCCGGCGCGAAGTTCGACAGCCAGGCAGCGCTCCCAGCGGTGGCGCCGCGGGTTGCCGAGGCGCAGCCAGACGAAATGAAAGAGCTCATGCACGAAGATGCGCGGAAACTCCGCCGGCGCGCAATCGAACGCCATGCGCCTTTCCCGCAGGTAAGCCGCCGCGTGTACGGGCCCGTGCCGGTCGTGCAGGTTGCGCTTCCATTCGACCCGGATCGGGGCGCCGTCGATTTCCGGGAGGCGAGGCAATAAGGCCCTCACTTGCGGGCGAAGGCGCGGATCGGAGACGACGAGCCAGGCGGGGAGAGTCACCTGTTCCAAGCATAGCCCGAGGAGGTGGCAGAACACAGAAAACGATGGTCTGCCCCACGGCCAAGATCGGGCTTTGTCAGGCGGCGACGGTTTGGGGTTTATTGAGGCAACATTGTTTGAATTTCTTGCCGCTGCCGCAGGGGCAGCGGTCGTTGCGGCCGGTTTTGGGGTCGGGACGGCGATAGGGCTGCAGGGGAATTTGTGCATTTTTGTGCACGAAATCGGGATTTTGGGTGGCGGGCTCCTGAGCCGATTTTGGGAGGGTGGGAGTGGCGCGGCGCTGCTTCGCGGGAGAAGGCAAGGCGTGGCTGAGGATGAAGATGGCGGCGCGGAGACGGGCGGAGGTGGAGGATTTCGGGTCTTGGAGGATCTGTTCGAGAGCTTGGAAAGCCAGCGGAGCGCGGGCGACGGCCTCTTCGTGCAGCAGGTCGGCGCGTTCGTTTTGGGCATCGCGGAGGGCGGTCTCAAAGGCCGGCGAGGTGTGGCGCCAATAGGCGATGGTGTTGCGGTGAACGCCGGCCTGGTCGGCGGCGGCACTGAGGTTGGCGCCGTTCAACAGGGCGTCGACAACCTTGAGCTGAGGAGCGGAGAGGGCGGAATCGGGCATTGGAGCTACCTTTCGGCCACTACGATAGCTTGCGAGCGCGGGAGAAGTGCGTATCCGGAGGGAGCGGATTTGGCGGAAGTGGCTTGGAATGAGGGGGAGGGGAATATTTAGAAAATCCGTGACTGAGGTTGTGGCAGGGGATCGGGTTTTCGGGGAATTCTTTGCAAGCTTAAGAGGCGCAAGGGGTTCGGCGAGATGGCGAAACGTGGCGTGGCGCCCGAAAGATGCGGCGAATGCGGTCATGCTCCCGCAGTTGCAGAACCTTGAGCCGCGAATCGGCTAGTCAGACCCGTTCGCCGCGCACACGAATCGGCTTTACGCTGTTCCTGCCAAGGGCTTCTTGGCCGGGGCTTTGTCGTGCTCCTTCCGCTCCCCTTGTTTCTGTTTCGTCAACTGCTGTTGCTTGTTCTTTTCCTTATCTTTCTTGCCACCCTTGTCTCCCATGCCCGCTCCTTTTTTTCAGCAAAAAATCCGGGATTCACGGCGTGGTTTCTCATTCGTAATCGCCGCGAACCAACACTACCACAAATCGCAGCCAGGGAGAGTGACTGCAGCCGAACCCGGGGTGCTTGACCGATTTGGGGGATTTCGCAGTTTGGGTGCGGCAACCGCTCCGTTGAAGACGCTCTCCAGGTTGTTGATTTCGCGCCGTCCGCGGGAACACCGGTTGACAACCGGCGGGCAGGCGGAACCGCCTGCCCCACCAGACAGTGCCGCAGTGCGTCTTCATCCCTTTTGGTTGGTCCTTGCGCGGGGCATGGAATTCTCATGTGCTGCTTCGCACACCTGGGTCATGGCGATTGGCGTCTGCCGAGGCCTCGGCTCCAGGTGGTTCACGGAACGGTTCCACAGAAATGCGCTCGTAACACACTTCCAGAACGATCAGATATTCCGTACCGGCCGGCGCTTGGAGAGCTACGCGGTCGCCCGCCGCCGACTTCATCAACGCGCGTCCCAGAGGCGACGCCCAACTGATGTGGTTGCGGTTGAGATCGACCTCGTCGGTGCCCACGATGCTCACCACTCGCTGGGTTCCCGCGGCATTGACATAGCGCACGGTCGCTCCGAAGAACGCCCGCGTCGCCGCCTGCCCCGCTCTCGGACGTTCCGGGTCCACCACTTCCGCGGCGTCGATTCGCTTCGTGAGAAAGCGAATCCGCCCATCGATCTGGCGCAGCCGCCGCTTCCCGTACTGATAGTCGGCGTTTTCACTGCGATCGCCGTTGCTGGCAGCCCACGCCACCACCTTCGTCACGGCCGGGCGTTCCCTGGTGAGCAAAAACCGGAGTTCCTCTTTGAGGCGCTGCAGGCCGCCTGGCGTTATATAGTTCTTGCCTCGGGTCGCGGGCTCGTCCGCTTGCGGCTTTCTGGTAAACCCTTTTGGCATATCGTAGTCCTTCAAGCGCGAATCCGGTGGACGCCAGAAGGCGCCCAGGCAAAGGATAGTGAAACGCCTGTCGTGAGTTGTCGCCTCGATTCACTCTGAAATTGGCGCGACGCCCCAAAGGAGGGTGCTGAGCGCGCGCAAGTTTTCTGTGAATGATCTGCGTATCCCCGCATCTTCGTATTCCCACGCAGTCTCTTATTGATCCTATCCATCATCTCGGACAAGTGCCGGCGGGAAAGCCTCCAGCGAAGCACGAATCGGCCACTCGCACCGCGCTCCCAACTGGGGATGCCTCTCTGTATGGAATCGGATCGTTCACAGTCCCATGATCCCGCATCCCGGGAGCATTGGGCAGGTAGAGAGGCATGCCGGGGAGCAACGGGGCCCCGCGCCGGATGTTCTCTCGATCTGTGGGCGCCCTCCGATTAGTTGCCATTCATGCCCCGTGCCCGACGACGGCGCGGGCGCAAGCTCGACGGGATCTGAGGCTTCTTTCGTGGGCGGCGCGGGGCAGACCACAAAGAACGATGGTCTGCCCCACGGGGGGACTTGCCTCCGCCTATAGAGTTGGCTGAAGCGGGCCGCCGATGAGGGCCGAGACTTCGGCATAGAGGCGGGTGGTGAGGGTGTCACGCGCGGCGATCTTCATTCCGGCGGTGGGGATGGGGTGGCCGATGCGGAGGGTGGCGCGGCCGCTGCGCAGATGAATCGAGCCCATGGGCAGCAATTGGCGCATGCCGACCAGGGCCATGGGAACCACCGGCACGGCGGCCTTAATGGCGATATAGGCGGCTCCTTCCTTGAAGGCGCGCAAGCCCTCGGGTGCGCGGCCGCCTTCGGGGAACAGGAGCACGGAGACGCCGCGTTGGGCCACGATGCGGGCGCCCTCGCTCATGCTTTTCAGTGACGCGCGAGGGCTGGAGCGATCCACCGGGAGATGGCCGGCGCGGCGCAGATGGGTGCCCAGGAACGGAATCCGGTACAGGCCGGATTTGGCGAAGAAGCGGAACTGGTAGGGCAGGAGGGTCAGGAGCGCGGGAATGTCCATGTAGCTGGTGTGGTTGGAGACGAAAACGTAGTGACCGTGGGGGTCGAGGTTTTCGAGGCCTTCCACGCGCACGCGGATGAAGCTGACGGCCAGCAGGATCCGGCCCCATACACGGGCCAGGGCGTGCTGGGTGCGGCCGCTCGGGTCGAACCAGCCGGCCACGACCGAGCAAGTACCCAAGACGATGGTGGCCAGGGCGATCAGGGGGGTGGAGAACAGCAGTGAGCGCAGGAAACTCATGGTCGGCCCCCGATGATAGCGCGCGCTTCGGCCACCAGGAAGAGAGAGCCGGTAACGAAGACGACGTCGTTGGGATTGGCGGGGCCATCGGTGGCCATGGCCAGCGCCTCCGGGAGGGTGCGGGCGATGCGGAGATGGGGATGGGCGGCGACGCGGAGGAAGGCGTCGGGAGAAAGGGCGCGGGCCTGAGCAGGGGCGGTGGCGACGACTTCGGCGGCGAGCGGAAACAGGATGCCGCTGATTTCGGAGATGGCTTTGTCGCGCATGGCGCCGAAGATCAGGCGCACGCGGCGGGTGGAGTAGAAGCGCTCTATGTGGGCGGCGAGGGCGCGGGCGCCGGCGGGGTTGTGGGCGCCATCGAGGATGATTTCGGGATGGAGGGAGACGCGCTCCAGGCGGCCGGGCCAGCGGGCGGCGGCGACGCCGGTTTCGATGGCGCGGTCGGGAAGGCCCAGGCGGACCAGGGCGATGGCGGCGGTCGCGGCGTTTTCGACCTGGTGGGCGCCGGCCAATGGACAAGTAATGTGCAACTGGCGGGAGCCGGAGAGGCGGAAGCGGCTGCCGGCGGCATCGATATCCAGATCGCGCACTGCCCAATCTTCGAGCCGATCGACCGGGATGGCCAGCTCCGCGGCGCGGCGGGCGAGGACGGCGTACGCTTCGGGACGCTGGCGGGAGAAAACCGCCGGGACACCGGGTTTCAGGATGCCGGCCTTTTCGGCGGCGATGGATTCCAGGCTCTTGCCGAGGAATGCCTCGTGATCGAAATCCACGGGGGTGATGACGGTGACGTCGGGGGTGACGACGTTGGTGGCGTCGAGGCGCCCACCGAGGCCGGTTTCTAGCACCACCCGATCCACGCGCTCCTCGGCGAACAGGAGCAGCGCCATGGCGGTGACGGTTTCGAAATAGGTGGTGTGCAGGTCGATGGAGCCGGCTTCGAGCAGAGTTTCCACGGCGATGTGTACGCGGTCGAAGGCTTGGGCAAAGCGGGCGGCCGAAACCGGTACGCCGCCGATGCGAATCCGCTCGGTGGGTTCGGCCAGGTGGGGGGAAGTGAACAGGCCGGTTCGGAGGCCCGCGGCGCGCAGGGCGGATTCGATCATGGCGCAGACCGACCCTTTGCCGTTGGTGCCGGCGACGTGTACGACGCGCAGCCGATCCTGGGGGCGGAGGAGAGCGTCGAGCACCGTGCGGATGCGGTCGAGGCCGAGCTTGGCGGTGGAAATCTCGTTGCCGAGGGCGTAGAGGAACTGGACCGAATCGGGGTAATTCACCGGATGGACTCAGGCCGCCAGGAAGCGCAGGGCTTGGGAGACGAAGGCCTTCATCTCCAGGCGGGGCACGACGGCGTCGAGCATGCCGTGCTGGAGCAGGAATTCGCTGCGCTGGAAACCTTCGGGGAGTTTCTGGCGGATGGTTTGTTCGATGACGCGCGGGCCGGCAAAGCCGATCAGGGCGCCGGGTTCGGCGATATTGAGGTCGCCGAGCATGGCGTAACTGGCGGTGACGCCGCCGGTGGTGGGATCGGTGAGGATGCTGATATAGGGGAGACGGGCTTCATCGAGGCGCATGAGGGCGGAAGAAATTTTGGCCATCTGCATGAGGCTGACGGCGCCCTCCTGCATGCGGGCGCCGCCGGACGCGGATACGATGACGAGGGGTTTACGGGTGGCGAGACAGCGTTCGATGGCGCGGGCAATTTTTTCGCCGACCACGGCGCCCAGGCTGCCGCCGATGAAGCGGGGATCGTGGACGCAGATTTCGACCGGCAGGCCATCGATATTGCCTTCGGCGGCAATGACGGCGTCGCAAAGGCCGGTTTCCGCCTGGGCGGCCTTGAGGCGCTCGGTGTAGGGCTTGCTGTCGACGAAAGCGAGGGGATCGGAGGAGACCAGGCCGTGATCGAATTCCTGGAATTCGCCGCCATCGAGGAGCAGGCGCAGGCGGGTGGGAGCGTCGATACGAAAGTGGTTAGTGCACTTCGGACAGATGTTCCAGTTGGTCTCGAGTTCTTTTTTCCAGATGATCTGGCGGCACTTGTCGCACTTCTGCCACAGGCCTTCGGTTTTGACCTTGCGCTCGCCGTTTTCCGGCCGCGGAAGCTTTTCTCGATCCGGTATGTCGCGCCTGAACCAGGACATGCAAGTCTACGTTAGCGCGGGTAGGGATGGCCCCGCAAGGTAGCGAAGGCACGATAGATCTGTTCGGCGAGCATGGCGCGGGCGAGCTCATGCGGGAAAGTCATGGGAGAAAGAGAGAGCAGGAGGTCGGCACGGGCGGCAAAGCCGGGGGGCAAACCGTCGTGGCCGCCGACCAGGAAGACCAGATCGCGGGCTTCGATTTCCGCCCGCCCGAGGAATTTGGCGAAGGCGGCGGAATCCATGGGTTTTCCGGCGGGATCGAGAAAGATTTTGCGGGCGGCGGGATGTTTGGCGAACAGGTCGGCGCGGGCGGGGCGAATTTCGCGCATTTCACAGGGCGCGTAGCGGGCGGCGCGCTGGCAGAAATCGGCGGCCACGGAGTTGGTATGGGGGTCTTTGGGCTTGCCGATGAAGTACAGGAAGAGCTTCACTCGGCGGGAATCCCGATGGCTTTGGCGCCGCGCCAGAGCCGCTCCAAGTCGTAATACTCGCGCGACTTGGGGGAAAAAATGTGAACGATCATATCGCCGTAATCGGCCAGTACCCATTCGGCCTGCTGATAGCCCTCCAGGCTATGAGGCAATTCGCGCGTCTGGTGTTTGATGGCGAGGCCGACTTCCTCGGCAATGGCCTGGATCTGGCGCTGGTTGGCGCCGGTGCAGATCACGAAGTAGTCGGTGAACGAGGTAATCCCGGTCAGATCCAGGACCTTGATGTCGGTCGCTTTCTTGGATTCCGCGGCGCGAACTGCGATAAGCCAGGTGGGGGTGGCGATTTTGTCCGGTGCGATTTCGTCCAATTCGATTGGTTTCGGGTGCGTTTGAGTCAGAACACGCTCCTAATGGGTATCGTACTACAGCCACGCGGGCGGCGCTCATTTCTTGGGGGCTTGGGTTTGGGCGGGGCGGGGCGCGGGGGAAGCTCTTTTTTGGATGGCGGCCAGGCGCAGGACGGCGGCGGCGGCGCGCAGGCGAACGCCTTCGCTCTCGTCGGCGATCATGGAGTCGAGATCCCTGCGTAGGGCGGGATTGTTGCGGAGCGCCAGGGCGTGGACGGCGGCGGCGCGGACGCGCCAGTCCTTGTCGTTGAGTGCGTCGCGGAGGGCGGCGAGGGTAGCGGCATCCTTGTCGTCGCCCAGCAGGAGAGCGGCGGTGGCGCGGCCGGAGACGCCGCTATCGGCCAGGATGGCCTGCAGCGAAGAAATTCCCATTCCGAATCCGGGCAAAGGGACAAAGCCGGCGCCCTGCCGGACCGCATAGAGGAAAGTCACTTTCGGGGTGTGCATCATGCGCATGGCCTGGCGCATTTGCTGGTTGAAATAGCTGGAATTGGTTTTGGTTTCCCCCTCGAGGACCGCGAGCAGGGCCTGTTTGCCGAGCGGGTCCTTGATGGCATAGAGCGCTTTGGCGGCGGCGAAGGCGACTTCGGGAACGGTGTCGGCCAGCATGCGTTCGAGGGTCTTGCGGGCTTGCACGGTTTTGACTTCGGCGAGACTCGAAACCACGGCCAGGCGCACCTCGACGTCCTTGTCGTCGAGCATGCCGGCCAGGGTATCGAACAAAGGGCCGGCGGAAGCGGCCAGGCTGAGCGCGACGACGCCCATTTTCCGGGTGTCGGGATTTTTGGAGGCGAGGGCTTGCTGGAGGATGTCGGTAGCCTGGCTTTCGGTGGCGGCGCCGGCGGGGAGGGCCAGGGCCAGGGAGAGTGCGAAAGGAAGGAAGAGGGAGCACGTCATGGGACACGATTATATAGGAAAGTTGACCCTGGGAGAGGTCGTGGACGCCGACCAAGGATCTCGCTGGACTCAGGCGGTCAACTTCTTCTTGGGCACAAGCGATACAACCTTGTGCTTGGAGCGGCGCTGTCGCCTTCTCGCTGCTGCAAGTATCGCCCTGACATCGAAGCCGTGCCGGCCGGCTTCGTCCTCGCGAACGCGCCGCACTTCGTCGACGATGGGATCCCTCAGCATGAGCTATTCTCCCAAGTTACCAGGAAATCCATTCCGTGCAAGGCCGCGACGGCGATATGCGCGGCATCGGTGGCCGCCTTGCGAGGGATTCTGCCGGAAGCCAGGATGCTGGAAGCCAGTTCCGCAACCTCGGGCGTTATGTCTAGTAGCGGAAGATCCCGCAGCACCCTCAGCCGTTCCCGTGCCGCGATGGGGTCTCCCGCACTTGCTTCGTCAACGACCAGTTGCGAGATATAAAGCTGGAAGGCGTCTCTCCGCTTTTCCCACCACTCCACTGTGAGTGCCTGGTGGCCCGCAATTATCAGATCCCGGCTCGGCCGCGAAGTCAGGTAGCTCGGAATGGTTGTCTCCAGATACACGCGAGACCTCATCCTTCGATCTTAACCAAGCCGGAATCAATATTGGCCTTGCTGCGTCAGCGGGCAATCGCGTGGACCTGGGTGCGCACGCTCCGCCCCCCTTCAGAACACATAGCTCACGCCCACCACTGGCGTGAATTGCTGAAAGATTCCGCGGGCGGTGCTATAGGCCGCGGGCACGATCTGCTGTTTAGGGAAGGTGGTCAGGTAATTGCGAAAATCGAAGCGGAGCTGGACGTGATCGGTGAGACGGTATTTCAAGCCGGCGCCCAGGTCGAAGGCGGGCTTCCATTCATCGCGCTCCACCAGGGTGGCCACGGCGGCGAGCGGGTTCTGCTGGGGCGGAGGTCCGTTGGCGATGTAGCCTTTGACGCCGGCTCCGGCGGCGAAGAAGGGGCGCAGGCGGCGCTCCGGGCGGCGGAAGTGGAACAGGACGTCGTAGGTGACGGTATGCGAATGTCCGTCCATTTCCTCGCGCACGCCGGCGGCGGTGAGCACGGCGTGGCCATCCTGGTAGGTCCAGCGCAGTTCGCCGGAAATCAGGCCGGAGACTTGTTCGCCAATCACCGCGCCGGCGGTAAAGCGATTCAGAATTTCAGCGGTAGCCGTCTGCCCGTTGGACCCGAACACGGTTCCGCTGCGGTAGGCGCCGTAGCCGACGCTGCCGCCGAATTCCCATTCCTGAGCCGCGCCGGCGGATGCCAGCACGACCACCAGCACGACGAGCCTCAGCCGCATAATACCAGTAGACACCCGCACGCTTTACGCAGCCAAATCGTGCACGTGAATGGACAACCGCTTACCAAGGGCCGCAAACGCCGCCTGCAATCGATCCAGCTTCGATTTGTGATCGATGTCATTCGCACTTCTGCGAAAATGAGTCAAACGTGGCCAGGCAGCTCGGGAACAGGTTCGGCAACCGCTTCCTAGCGGTTAGGGGGCGGTGGCCCGCGACCGTCATCGGGGAGCGGTGGGGGGGAAGCTTCCTCCGCCGTGCGGAAAAAGCGCCGCAACGGGTGATACCATGAGTGCGCAGTCCGGTTTTCCGCTTTTATGGACCACATCCTATCCATAGTCCTGTTCACGCCGTTGATCGGACTGGTGGTGCTGCTCGCGCTCCCCGCCTCCAATCCACGGTTGATTAAGCTTTGGGCGAATGCCGCCGCGCTGGCCGGGTTTTTGGTTTCGCTGCCGCTGGTATTTCGCTACCAGTCCGGGCGCGATTTTCAATTCGTCGAAAGCGCCGCCTGGATTCCCTCGATCGGAGCCAGCTACCATTTGGGCATCGACGGGCTCGGCCTGCTGCTGGTGATGCTCACTACGCTCGTCGGCTTCCTGGCGATTCTTTCCAGTTGGAACGCCATCACCATCCGGCTGAAGGAATACTACGCGCTGTTCCTGCTGCTGCAGACGGCCATGCTGGGCGTGTTCATGTCGCTCGATCTGCTGCTGTTTTTCGTATTCTGGGAAACCGTGCTGGTGCCGATGTATTTCATCATCGGCATCTGGGGCGGCCCGCGGAAAGCTTACGCCGCCATCAAGTTCATCATTTACACCCTGGTGGGCAGCGTGGTGATGCTGCTGGGCATACTGACGCTTTACTACCAGCACTACCTGGAATATCAGACCTTCAGCTTCGACCTGGCCGACCTGATGCACACGCACCTGTCGGCGGGCATGGGATGGTGGGTGTTCTGGGCCTTCTTCCTGGGCTTCGCGGTGAAAGTGCCCATGTTCCCGTTCCACACGTGGCTGCCGGACGCGCACGTGGAAGCGCCCACGGCGGGCTCGGTGGTTCTGGCCAGCGTGCTGCTGAAAATGGGCACGTACGGCTTTCTGCGATTTTCCCTGCCGCTACTGCCGGAGACCGCCAAGAACTCGAAGGTGATCACGATCATGGCGGTGCTATCGATCATCGGCATCGTTTATGGCGCGCTGGCCTCGCTGATGCAGAAGGATTGGAAAAAGCTGGTGGCGTATTCCTCGGTCAGCCACCTGGGCTTCTGCACGCTGGGGATTTTTGCGCTCAATCCGGCCGGAATCGCGGGCTCGATTCTGCAGCAGATCAACCACGGCATATCCACCGGCATGCTCTTCCTGGTGGTGGGGGTGGTCTACGAGCGGCGGCACACGCGCGAGATTTCCGAGTATGGCGGGCTGCTGAAGGTGATGCCGATCTTTACCCTGGTGTTCGGCCTGGCGGCGCTAAGTTCCATGGGCATGCCACCACTGAACGGGTTCATCGGCGAAATCACGATATTGAGCGGCGCGTTTCAGATGTCGCACGTGTGGGCGTTCTGGGGCGCGGTGGGTATCGCGCTGGGCGCGGCCTATCTTCTCTGGCTGTTCCAGCGCACCATGCTGGGCGAGGTGAAGGAATCCAATCGGCTGCTACCGGATCTTTCCTGGCGGGAGATCGCGGTGTTTGCGCCGCTGATCGTTTGGGCCTTCTGGATCGGCCTGAATCCGCAGCCTTATTTCCACGTTCTGGACCGGCCGGTGGCGCAGATCGTGGAGCGCGTCCAGCCCGGCTACTACGCCTCGCACCATCTGCCCAATCCGCTGGAAGCGCCGTCGCCCCAAGCGGAATTGAGATAGTTCGGCGGAGAAATGGTGGGACAGACCATCGTCTTTTGTGGTCTGTCGGCCCTTCGCCAAGCCGTAACAGCCTGACAGACGACGAAAAACGATCGTCTGTCCCACCTCTGGGTCAGGAGTCTCCTCTCTTGCTGCCCCGCATCCGGCAGGCAGTGCTAGGACGAAGATGCGGCCGCGATGCGGGCTTCGGCCAGGGCGACGGCGGCCAGGCAGGCATCGGGTTCGGCGTTCGGCAATTGCGCCTGGGCCTGCGCTTCGGCGAGTTGGGCGCGAGCCTGGGCGAGATCGATCGCCGTACCGCGCTCGGCCACGTCGGCCAGCACGCGGACGCGGTCGGGCAACACTTCGAGAAAGCCCCCCTGGATTGCCAGGTAAGTTTTCTTCCCGGCCGCGGTGTAGCTGAGGGCGCCGGAACCGAGCAGGCTGACCAGCGGGGCGTGCCCCGGCAGCACGCC
This sequence comes from Bryobacterales bacterium, assembly GCA_003164035.1. Lineage (GTDB taxonomy): Bacteria > Acidobacteriota > Terriglobia > Bryobacterales > Bryobacteraceae > JBEKYD01. The sequence goes on from PLRS01000119.1 coordinate 29,589, forward strand.
CAGGTAGCCCTCGAGGGCGGGGATCTGGATTTCCGAAACCGGCTCGCGAACCAGCTCGCGCTCCGGCGTGGCGACCTCCAACTCGATCAAGGCAGGATTGGGCTCAGGCATGATTTCACCCGCCTAGGACGCCTTCTTGAGGGCTTCGGCCTTCTCCAACACTTCTTCAATGGTGCCCTGCATGTAGAAAGCCTGCTCGGGAACGTCGTCGTGCTTGCCGTCCACGATTTCCTGGAAGCCCTTGATGGTGTCGGCCAGGGCCACGTACTTGCCCTTGAAGCCGGTGAACTGCTCGGCCACGTGGAAGGGTTGCGAAAGGAAGCGCTGGATTTTGCGCGCCCGCGCCACGCTCAGCTTGTCTTCGTCGGAAAGTTCGTCGATACCCAGAATGGCGATGATATCCTGCAGATCCTTGTAGCGCTGCAGAATGCCCTTCACGGCCTGGGCGGTGCGGTAGTGATCGCCGCCGATTACGCGCGGGTCCAGGATGCGCGAGGTGGAGGCCAGCGGATCGACGGCCGGGTAGATGCCGATGGCGGCGATATCGCGGGAAAGGTTGGTGGTGGCGTCCAGGTGGGCGAAGGCCGTGGCCGGCGCCGGATCGGTGTAATCGTCGGCGGGCACGTAGATGGCCTGCACCGAGGTGATGGAGCCGTTCTTGGTGGAAGTGATGCGCTCCTGCAACTCGCCCATTTCGGTTGCCAGGTTGGGCTGGTAGCCCACCGCCGAGGGCATGCGGCCAAGCAGAGCGGACACTTCCGAGCCGGCCTGGGTGAAACGGAAAATATTGTCGATGAACAGCAAAACGTCCTGGTGCTCTTCGTCGCGGAAATATTCCGCCACGGTGAGGCCGGTCAAGCCCACGCGCAGGCGCGCGCCGGGCGGCTCGGTCATCTGGCCGTAGATCAGGGCGCACTTCGATTTGTGGTAATCGTGAATATCGATCACGCCCGATTCCTGGAATTCCAGCCACAGGTCGTTGCCCTCGCGGGTACGCTCGCCCACGCCGGCAAACACGGAAACGCCGCCGTGCTTCATGGCGAGGTTGTTGATGAGCTCCTGAATGATGACGGTCTTGCCCACGCCCGCGCCGCCGAACAAGCCGATCTTGCCGCCGCGCAGATAAGGCTCGATCAGGTCGATGACCTTGATGCCGGTCTCGAACATTTGCAATTCGGTGGCCTGGTCCTCAAACGACGGCGAGGGGCGATGAATGGGATAAAACTTCTGCGCATCCACCGGCCCCATCTTATCCACCGGCTGGCCGATCACATTCAGCACGCGGCCCAGGGTTTGCTTGCCCACCGGCACTTCCACCGGGTGTCCCAGGCTGATGGCCTTCATGCCGCGCACCAGGCCTTCGGTGGGCTGCAGCGCCACCGTGCGCACGCGCCCTTCGCCGATGTGCTGCTCGACTTCGCAAATGATATCGATGGGCTGCGGCGCCTCGAAACCTTCGCTCACCACGCGGATGGCGGTGTAAATCAGAGGGATTTGTCCCTCTGGAAACTCGCAGTCCACGGCCGGGCCGGCCACCTGTACCACCTTGCCGATTACAGTTCCGTCAGTCGTTGCCATACCGTTTCCTACTCCGCCGCGGCGGCGCCGCTCACCACTTCGATGATTTCCTTGGTGATGCTGGCTTGACGCACGCGGTTCATGTACAAAGTCAGTTTGTCGATCATATCCGAGGCGTTGGAGGTGGCCGCTTCCATGGCCATCATGCGCGCGGCGTGCTCGGACGCCGTGGATTCCACCAGCGCCCGGTAGAA